>NZ_KE136480.1:618309-1236618 GCF_000407165.1 Enterococcus haemoperoxidus ATCC BAA-382
AGGTTTTACTAAAACGACCCAACATTGCGGCATCGATGGTAAAAACTCGATCTTCTCTCCACGCCCAGTAACAAAGGCTGTACCACCATGGATACAATAAGGGACATCTGAACCGATCTTGCTACCTAGTTCAGCTAGTTCTTCTAAAGACAATCCTAAGTCCCACAAACGGTTCAAGCCACGTAATGCAGCAGCACAATCACTACTACCGCCAGCCAATCCAGCTGCTACGGGTATTCTTTTTTCTATATAAATTTTAACTCCTTGAGTAAGATTAAACGTGTTCTTCAGCAATTCCGCTGCCTGATACACATGATTTCTTCGATCCACTGGTAAAAAGGAGCTATCTGTTTCGATCACTATTTCGTTTTTCGGCAATACCTCAAAAGTCAGCCGATCCGCTAAATCTACACTAGCCATGATCATTTCTAACTCATGATAACCATCGTTTCTTTTATAGAGAGCATCCAACCCCAAGTTGATTTTTGCGGGCGCTTTTTCTATGATTTCCATTATTTTCACCTATCTAATCCCATACCTAACCATCTTCACAATCTTTTAAATTCTAACATATGTTGTTGGAGAAGTATATATTTGTTGAAAATTTGATATAATTTCCAAACGTTGCATGAGCGAGGTTGGGACAGAAGTGTTTATTTCCGAAGGTGTTACCGTTTATTCACCCTCCCATCGTTACACCCCCTCATATATCAATGATTTTTCAATACTTAAACATTAAATATAGCAGAAGCATTTTTTACGTTCAGTTTAGGGAATTTTTTTGAATAAAAATGAGCTTTTTCTTTATTTTCGCCAATAAAAGAACGATGGTTATTTAACTATCATTCTATCAAACAAGTTTTTTATCTTAAAATACTGAAAAATAATGACAAAATTGAACAAACAAATTAAATAAATAGCGCTATACTCTTTTTGTTCTCATGACGATGAGGATTAAAAAATTAGTTTTTAAATAGGAGGAATAAGTATGAAAAAAAATCTTTTACGTGTAACCTTAGCTGCATCGATTATTCTAGGTGGATCAGGAATTTTTACTGCTCAAGATGCATCTGCTCATGGTTATATTTCAAGTCCACCATCAAGAGCTTACTATGGGGCACTTGAAAAAAATACGATTGGGTATCAAGCCGCACAACAAAAGTACGGCGCAGTTATAAACGAACCACAAAGTTTAGAAACTGGAAAAGGGTTCTCAAAAAATTTTGGAATCAATTTATTTCCATGGGAAACGGGTGCTTCTGGAAATGGACCTGCTGACGGAAAGATCGTCTCTGCAAATGATGCATTAGGCAGTCAAATCAGTATTCAAAAAGAGAATTATTGGAAAATGAACGACATAAATACAGGTAAACTGGATATTACTTGGCATTATACAGCCACTCATGCGACAAGCCGTTGGACCTATTACATCACAAAAAATGGCTGGAATCCAAATAGCCCAATTAAACGCAGTGACCTTCAATTAATCAAAGATGTTCCATTTACTGGAGCGCAAGCTAATACTAGCTTAACACATACGGTGGATATTCCAGCAGATCACAAAGGTTACCATGTTATTTTAGGGGTTTGGGATGTAAGCAATACAGGAGCTGCTTTCTATCAAGCTGTGGATGTAAATATCAAAAATGGTACCGAAACAACTCCTCCAAAACCTGAAAAAGCGCCTGCCACTCCAACGAATGTAAACGCAACGGAGATAACAACTACTTCTGCAAAATTAACATGGGCAAAAGTAGACAATGTACAAGAATATAACATTTATAGAAATAATAATAAAATTGCAACAACGTCAGCTAACACGCTCACTGACGAAAACTTAACAGAGAATACAACCTATAATTACCAAATCGAAGCAGTTGGTACAAATGGACAACTATCTGAAAAATCTAATACAGTGACGGTCCTAACAAAATCTGCTGAACAAAAAGACAACCAAAAGCCAACGGTTCCCGCCGGCCTACACACAATGGAAATAACTGAAACTTCTGTTACCTTAATGTGGACAAAATCAGAACACTTTTTAGGAGTCAAAAATTATGAAGTGTATCGTGACGGGAAAAAAGTTACGACAACTGCAAATACAAATTTTAAAGATACAGGATTACAAGCCAACACGACTTACGCGTATACAATAAAAGCCTTCAGCTTAGGCGGAAACCCATCACAACTTAGTGAAAAATTTTCTGTCACAACTAAAAAGGCAGCAGTAACTTCTGGAAAATCAACTTGGGATAAAACAAAAGTGTATAATTCTGGGGACGAAGTTTTCTATAATGGCTTAAAATATCAAGCAAAATGGTGGACTCAGAATGAGAAGCCTGACGAATCAGATGCTTGGAAATCCCTCTCTAATACTGCTGTAGAATGGAGTGCAAAAAAAGCTTACAATGCAGGTGAACGTGTGATTTTCCAAGGAAAAACATACAAAGCAAAATGGTGGATCAAAGGTGCTCAGCCCTCAACCTCAAATGTTTGGGAATTAGTTTAACGACCTATCGTATCCTTTTATAAATTTAATCAACAAAAAATCCTAGCCAAAAGCAGTTTCGCTTTAGCTAGGATTTTTTTTCTGTATTTATAAGCAATCAAAGAATTTTTCTTCTATTTTTAATGTAAAAAAAATACAACTGGAAACATAGATTTCACGCCTTATCAACCTATATACACTCGTTTAGTAATATATCACCTGAAATGATGATCGTACGGGTAGCCATCATTTTTTCAGCTAATACATCTGGTTGTTTTTGTTCTTCTTTAACCTTTTCTTATTCACTCATCTCTTATCCTTCTTTGTGTATCTAGCGAAAGTCTGGCATAATTTTAATTTGTACACAAATTATGACATGAGCGATTTAGCTACCATTCATCAAAAAAGTAGAGCTAAAGCGAAAACGCTTTAGCTCTACTTTTAAAAAATCAACTAAATTCTTTAGACTGCTTCACTGACAAATTCAATCTCTACTGTGCGTGTTAACACATCAGAATAACTATAAGAAACTCGTTCAAATGAGTTTTCATCTGGATCTAAATCTACAACGAAGACAGATGGATATGTTTCTGTCAAAATACCGTTACGTTCTGTTTGACGCTTTCTGCCGGTCTGAGCAACTAATGTGATTTTGCTGCCGATACGACATTCTAGATCTTTTTTAATGGAAGCTAAAGTTGTTGGCATTGCATTCACCTCAATTTCCATCATACCACATATTAATAAAAATAACAAGTTTACCATAGCAGAAAATGAAATGCAACTAATTATAATTTATAAATGGATAATTATTTAATGTGAAAAATAATAAAATTCTCATTTAATCATAAATAATGGCTTTCAATTTCTTTTTTGCTCGATCATAAGCACTTCTAACTGTGACTTCGCGGCTATCTGTGGCTTTAGCGATCTCTTCTAATTCTTTGCCACTCATATATTCTTCGAATGTCGTTCGTTCAAATGGTGACAGCACAATCGGTAGTTGTTCTAATTTTTCCCGTATGATCATTTGCTCTAATGCATCTCCATCTTCGGTTCCTATATAATCAAAAAAAGCTTCTCCCTGATTTTCTATTTTTTGATCTAACGAAATGGACTGTGTATCGATTGTCCGTTTGAGCGCACATTGTTTTCTGATCAAACTACGAATATGATTTTCAAAATTTGACCTAAAGAATTTCCCAATAGAAACATTATGCACTTCTTCATATTTTTCTAGTGACCGGTGAAAAATGATCCGACCTTCCTGCAACCAATCTTCTCGATCAAAATCCTTCAGGTAATACTTTTTTTGAAACTTGTACACCACCGGATGATATTTTCGATACAGACGGTCAAATGCTAATGGATCTCCTTTTAATACAACTTCATACTTATTCATCAACAACATTCTCCTTCCAAGCATTCTACCAAAATGCTTGGAAAAATCGTACCATTGTTTTTTTAAAAAAGGGAATAAATTCACAATTAATCTTTCTTTTTGGACAATTCGTCCAATTTATCGGACAGTTTTGACAATTGTTCTAAATTCCACGGAGAATTTCGCCGAAAATCTTGAAAATGGATATCCGTTGCATGAACTGCTATCGTACGTTCCGTTTTTTGAACATTTTTATACAATTCATTCGCCGATGCTCGTAAAGCGCCTTTTGAAAAAACCAGCCATTGCTCTGCCAAGTCACTCGTTGCAACCGTCACTTGAGTCAATCGATCATTTTTCTCTCCTGCAATCCGCTCAATATAACTATCTGCAGTCTCTTCTTCTTTCGTAAAAACTACTGTTAAATGGTATTTTTTATACGTTTGCTGAATTCCAGGAACTAACTGCGCATCAAAAACCACAATAACATCCAAATCTTCGTATTTGGCATAATTAGATAAACGCTGCAGTAATAATTCTCTAGCATCTTCAAGTTTATTTTGATTTTTTAGCTGAACCAACTCCGGCCAAGATCCGATCATATTATAACCATCAACGATCAATAACTGTTTTTTCATTCTGCTTTGTCACCTTCTTTATACAGTTGCTGAGACAGAAGATTAATACCAACATTACTTCTATCTCGCCATTAAACTAACGATTTAAAGAGGATTTCGTCCACGATAAGCTTCATACATCAACAAACCAGCTGCAACACCCGCATTCAAACTTTGAACATGCCCGCTCATCGGAATCGTCAATAGTTCATCTACTTCTTTATGCAGTCCCTGACTCATCCCACGGCCTTCATTACCAATGATTAAAGCGATCGCGCCTTGGCTATTCCATTTACGATAATCCGTGCCTTTCATATCTGTTCCGAAAATCCAAAAACTATTTTCCTTAAGCGTTGCAATACTTTGCGCTAAATTTGTTACACGAGCAACTGGGATATATTCGACTGCACCAGTTGAAGCTTTCGTCACAACTGGCGTAATTCCAACTGCACGGTGTTTAGGAATAATGATTCCATCTACACCAGTTGCATCAGCTGTTCTCAATATCGAACCAAAATTATGCGGATCTTCTAAACTATCTAAAATCAAGAAAAATGGTGTCTCTGTCTTTTCTTTCGTACGATCAAGTAATTCATCCAACGTTAGGTATTCATACGCTGTAATCGCCAATACGATCCCCTGATGGACACCATGATTGGTCATTGCATCGAGTTTTTGCTTTGGTACCCATTTTACAGGTACAGCATTTTCTTTTGCTAATAATTTTAAATGTTCGACTTTCTCACTTTTGCTATCTTCTTGAAGAAATAATTTATTCCCTCGACCTTGCTGAATCGCCTCTATCGTTGCATGATTGCCAAAAACAAAGTTGTCTTCGATCTCTTCTTGGGAGACTTCACGCTCTTTTTTTACTGGTTCTTTTTTAAACGGCTGATTTTTTTGCGGCTTGTTTCCCTTAAAAGGTCGTTTTTTATCATTTCTCATTTTTTTCACCTACTTTTTTTATACACCAATCGATCAATTCTTCCAAACGTTCCGTTTGTTTAGTAAGGTGCAGATAGCCCATCAACGATTCAAATCCAGTTGCAATTCGATACGTTGTGATATCAGCATTTTTCGCAGACGTATGGCTTTTCGCATTGCGGCCGCGTTTGTACATTAATTCTTCACTTTCTGAAAGTAATTTTTCTTCCAACATTTCTTGAATCAAAAAAGCTTGGGCTTTTGCTGAAACATAATGTGTTGCCATACGGTGTAGCGTATTTGGTTTGGTTTGTCCTTGTTCCACTAAGTAATCGCGGATATAAATCTCATAGATTGCATCTCCTACATAAGCCAAAGCTAAACCGTTTAATTGAGTATAATCTCTCATTCACTTCTTCTCCATCTAGTTCCTTGTGCTGTGTCTTCCAAGGTTATTCCTTTGTCTTTTAATAAATCACGAATTTCATCACTACGGGCAAAATCTCGGTTTGCACGTGCTTGATTACGTTCTTCGATCAACTGATCAATGTCGTCATCTAGCAACTCTTCTGATAAAAAGAAAATACCAAAAATACTTAACCATTGTGTAAACTGTTCTAGCGCTTTTTCGATTACCACTGCTGATACAGCCTCTTGCTCACTGTATTGATTTAGCCATTTCGCCATTTCATACACCACAGTGATTCCGTTTGCTACGTTAAAATCATCATCCATTTCAGTTGTGAAACGTATTTCCAAATCTGCTAATTCTTGTAACTTTTGAGTATCTTCGTCACGTTCTGTTACTGCATCGGTTTTTCTAAAGGATAGATTCTCAAACGCATTTTTTAATTTTTGTAAATTAACGCCTGCTTCTTTCATCGTTGTTTCACTATAACGAATTGGGCGGCGATATTGTGTAGTAGCCATAAAGAAACGCAAGACTTGAGGGTCGACTTGCTTCACTAGTTCATGAACTGTTACAAAGTTTCCTAGTGATTTGCTCATTTTTTCATCGTCTTCACCAATCGTGACAAAACCATTGTGCATCCAGTAATTGGCGAATTTTTGACCTGTTTTTGCTTCACTTTGCGCGATTTCATTTTCATGATGAGGAAACTCTAAATCTTGACCGCCACCATGAATATCAATTGTATCACCTAAGTGTTTCGTTGCCATAACAGAACACTCGATGTGCCATCCAGGACGACCAGCTCCCCACGGAGAATCCCAAGAAATTTCGCCTTCTTTTGTACCTTTCCACAACGCAAAATCTAACGGATCTTCTTTCAGATCTTTTTCTACGCCTGTCCGTTGACTAGCACCAACTTCTAATTCATCGATCGATTGATGGCTAAGTTTGCCATACCCTTCAAACTTGCGTGTCCGATAATAAACATCGCCTTGCGATTCGTAAGCATAGCCTTTGTCGATCAATGTTTGGATAAAGGTTAAAATATCCGGCATGTGATCCATCACGCGTGGGTGAAGTGTTGCTGGTTTTACATTCAAACTATTCGTATCTTCTTCAAATGCATGAATAAAACGATCTGCAACTTCTGGTGCTGTGATGCCAAGGTCTTTCGCAGCTCGAATAATTTTATCATCTACATCAGTAAAGTTTGAGACATAATTTACTTCATAGCCGCGGTATTCTAAGTAACGTCTGATCGTGTCAAACGCCATCGAACTGCGAGCATTGCCGATATGAATATAATTGTAGACTGTTGGTCCGCAGACATACATCCGGACTTTTCCTTCTTCTATTGGTTGAAATACTTCTTTTTCTCTCGTTAATGTATTATAAATTTGAATCATACGCTACCTCCAATTTTTTCTCCTTTAATCCTGACAATTTTTGCCGGGATTCCGACGGCTGTTGCATCATCTGGAATATCTGTTAAAACAACGGCAGAAGCACCTATTTTGGCTCGTTCACCTATTGTAACAGGTCCTAATATTTGAGCATGTGCATGGATCATCGCACCTTTTTTGACAGTTGGATGTCGTTTTCCGGTATCCTTACCTGTTCCGCCTAATGTCACACCATGAAATAACACAACATCTTCTTCGATTTCTGCAGTTTGACCAATCACAACGCCCATACCATGATCGATAAAAACACCGGGTGCGATCGTTGCTCCGGGATGGATTTCAACTCCTGTTAAAAATCGCCAAAACTGCGCGTGGATCTTCGCTATTAAAAACAGCCGATGTCTATATAAAAAATGAGAAAAACGATGCCAAAACAACGCATGCAACCCTGGATATGTAAGCAATGCTTCAAATGTTGAACGTGCAGCTGGATCATTGTTTTTGACTGCCCTAACAGCTCTTTTTAACCAACTCATATTTTTGCTCCTTTCGTTTGATTTTAAACATAAAAGCTTAGCAAGCTCATTCAGTTCTTTCTGAAGGCCTATTGATACTAAACAAATAAACGCCTTTTAAACGAAGTAACTTCGTTTAAAAGACGCTTATGCGTGGTTCCACTTTTTTTCACAGGTTTCCCTGCCTCAAAACAGATAACGGTTGTTGGCCGTTTTCAGCTACATATCGCTGAAACTATTCAAAGATGCATTTCAAAAAGTGCTGACAACTGTTTTCACCATCCACAGTCTCTCTAAAGACAAACGCTTTTTTACTTCTTCTTCTCAACATATTTCTATTATAAAACGTTATTTAAATGATCCAACGCTTTTTCTTTCCCTAAAAGTTCAATTGTATCGCCTAATTCTGGCCCATGCATTTGTCCTGAAACAGCTACACGGATCGGCATAAATAGATTTTTACCTTTAACGCCTGTTTCTTGTTGAACCGCTTTGATACCTGCTTTAATACTTGGGACATCAACCACGTCCATCGCTTCTAGTTGTGCTTTGAAAGCGGCTAAAACAGCAGGTACAGTTTCTCCAGCTAAAACTTCTTTCGCTGCATCGTCTAAGACTGGATGTTCATTGAAGAATAATTCAGATACATTAACGATTTCTGCAGCATAGCTCATTTGTGGTTGGTATAAGCTAACGACTTTTTTCAACCATTCTAATTTTTCGCTACTTGGTTGCGCTTCGACTTTGCCTTCGGCTACTAAATATGGAAGACACATATCCGTTAAGACATCTAAGTCTAATTGTTTCATGTATTGGTTATTGACCCATTCAAGTTTCTTCCCATCAAAAGCTGCTGGTGATTTGCTTAAACGTTCTGGATCAAAGATTTTGATCAATTCTTCTTGTGAGAAGATTTCTTCTTCTCCAACTGGTGACCAGCCTAATAAAGCGGTAAAGTTGAACATCGCTTCTGGTAAATAGCCAAGTTCACGGTATTGTTCGATAAATTGTAAAATTGATTCATCACGTTTACTTAACTTTTTACCTGTCTCAGAGTTAATGATCAAGGTCATATGGCCAAATTCTGGTGCTTTCCAGCCAAATGCTTCATAAACCATCAATTGTTTAGGCGTATTGGCAATGTGATCGTCACCACGTAAAACATGGGTGATTTTCATCATGTGGTCGTCCACTGCTACTGCAAAGTTATACGTTGGCATACCATCACGTTTTTGAATAACGAAGTCGCCTCCGATATTATCTGATTCAAAAACGATTTCGCCTTTGACCATATCTTCAAATGTATAAGATGTATTTCTTGGTACACGGAAACGAATAACTGGTTTCAATCCTTGTGCTTCTTTTTCGGCTTGTTCAGAAGGTGTCAACTCTGAACATTTACCTGAATAATGAGGCATTTCGCTGCGAGCACGTTGCGCTTCTCTTTCAGCTTCTAATTCTTCTTCAGTACAATAACATTTATAAGCACGATTGCTTACCAACAGTTGATCGATCAAAGGTTGATAAATTTCGCTACGTTCTGATTGACGATAAGGACCGTACTCACCTGGTTTTTCAGGAGATTCATCCCAATCCATCCCTAGCCAAGCTAAGTTTTCTAGTTGGCTTTTTTCGCCATCTTCAATGTTTCTCTTTTGATCGGTATCTTCAATACGAATAATAAAATCACCATCATTATGACGGGCAAATAAGTAATTAAATAAAGCCGTTCTTGCATTTCCAATATGCAAGTGTCCAGTTGGACTTGGTGCGTAACGTACACGTACTTTTGTCATTGTGCATTCCTCTTTCTATTTATCAAGTAAAGCGACCGCGATCGCTCCCATACCTTCTTCTTGACCAATAAAGCCCATTTTCTCCATCGTCGTTGCTTTTAAATTGATTTGATTTGTTTCGATTTGACAGGCTTTGGCGATGTTTTCTTTCATCTGTTCTAAATAAGGTTTCATTTTTGGTTGTTCTGCTAAAATTGTACAATCAATATTGCCAATAGTAAAGCCACCAGTTAAAATTTTTTGATTTGCTTCGTATAATAATTTCATTGAGTCCGCATCTTTAAATTTCGGATCTGTATCAGGGAACAAATGACCAATGTCGCCAAAGCCAGCAGCGCCTAACAGCGCATCCGTAATTGCATGCAACAATACATCTGCATCCGAGTGTCCTAGTAATCCTTTTTCAAATGGTAGTTCCACACCACCGATGATCAATTTTCGTCCTGCTACCAATTGATGAACGTCAAATCCTTGCCCGATTCTTATCATATTTTTTCACCTAGCTTCTTTTTCGTTTCACGATTGCTTCGCCAATCAGCATATCTTCTGGCGTGGTCAATTTAATATTTTCATAACTACCCAATACCATTGAGACAGGTAAATGACTATATTTTTCAATAAGTGATGCATCGTCTGTTCCTAAATATTCTTCTTGTTGGGCACGAACATGAACTGCCAATAAATCCTCCCCATAAAAAGCTTGCGGCGTTTGAATTTGCCATAATGTTTCACGTGGAACTGTCTCTTGTACGATTCCTTCAATCACTCGTTTGATCGTATCTTTGACTGGAACACCTAAAATTGCAGCTCTCGTTTCTTGCACCTTTTGGTGTAATAATTTCAATTGTTTCAAAGTGACAAATGGTCTTGCACCATCGTGAACCATCACAATATTTTTTTGATCAAGTAATGCTTTTAACCCATTATAAACACTGTATTGCCTTTCACAACCACCAGAGACGATCGTAATTTGACAGTTTTTTTTCTTTGTTTCTTTTTTGACCATTGCCGCTAATAAATCTTGTTCCTCTTCTTGCGTAACCAAGACAATGTGTTTACATGCAGGATCATTTAAAAATGTATTTAATGAATAAGAAATAACTGGCTTTCCAATTAAATGCAATAAAATCTTATTTCGGCTGGCACCCATTCTCTTACCTTGTCCAGCAGCCAATAATATGACTTCATAATCCAGTGCTTTGTTTCTATTTTCAGCTTTTTTCATTGGCTCTATGTTCTTCTTTACTCTCGTCGATCCCACGACCTGAGTGAGCTGGTTTAGCAAAAATCATCCGACCTGCTGCCGTCTGTAATGCGCTTGTTACAACTACTTGAATATGTTCGTTCATGTAATGCTGCCCATCTTCAACTACAACCATTGTGCCGTCATCTAAGTAAGCCACACCCTGTTGTCGTTCTGTACCAGCTTTAACAACCATCACGTTCATCGTTTCACCTGGAATCACAACAGGTTTTACGGCATTTGCTAAGGCATTAATATTCAATACCGGAACATTTTGAAACTCAGAAACTTTGTTCAAATTATAGTCGTTTGTTACAACTACACCATCCAATAATTTGGCTAATTTGATCAGTTTACTATCGACTTCTGAAATATCTTCAAAATCGCCTTCATACATTTCAACTGAAATCCCATCTTCTTTTTGCAGTGCATTTAAAATATCCAAACCACGACGTCCACGAACACGCTTTAGACTATCACCAGAATCAGCAATGTATTGCAGCTCATACAGCACAAAATTCGGAATCAAAATAACCCCTTCTAAAAAACCAGTTTTAGCAATGTCGTAGATTCTACCATCAATGATCACACTTGTATCCAAAATTTTGTATTTATGAAAATGATCCTCGACTCTACGATCTAGTACTTCGCCTTCATTTTCAACCTGAATTTTCTTTTGCTTAGGAGTGAAGATTTTGCGCCACTCATCAATACGAGTTGTTCCCATACGAAATCCAAGGTAACCAAAAATAATCATGACCAAAATCGGTAATACACTATTTACAAACGGGATATTCAAGTTGTACATTGGAATCGAAATAATCACACCAATGACCAGACCAAGAATCGCACCGATACTACCGAATAATAGATACGTCAAACTCATTTCATTTAATGCTGCTTCTACTTTTTTTACAGCTGAAACAATATACTTCGCTAACCCTAACGATAAAATAAAGAAAATAAGTGCACCAATCAAACTGTTAGTAAAGTTATTGTTCAGCCATGTATTATCTGCCTGTTTCGCCATGTCCCAAGCCATCGGTAATAATGAGATACCTAAGCTTGCACCTGCGACGACCATCAGCAGTGTGATGACACGTTTCTGCATAGATTCATCCTCCAATATAGTCATACTTATTTAAAGATTGAAAGGAGAGATCGATCTTTAAATCTTTTATCGATCTCTTGACTCTCACTCTATTTGAATACTTTTCTTAGTGTTTCTCCGATTGTCGCAACACCAACAATCTCGATGCCTTCTGGTGGAGTCCAACCACCTAAATTATTTTTTGGTAAATAAATTTTAGTGAAACCTAGCTTCTGTGCTTCTCGTACTCGTTGTTCAATACTATTCACACGACGAATCTCACCAGTCAAACCAATTTCACCAATAAAACATTCTGTTGGCTTTGTACCATTTTCTTTATAGCTGGAAGCAATGCTCACAGCCACTGCTAAATCAATGGCTGGTTCGTTGATTTTCACGCCTCCAGCAGCTTTAAGATACGCATCTTGATTTTGTAGTAGCAATCCGGCACGCTTCTCTAAAACTGCCATAATCAAGGAAACACGATTAAAATCTAGTCCAGTCGTTGTCCGTTTGGCATTCCCAAACATCGTTGGTGTTACCAAAGCCTGAACCTCAACTAAAATCGGACGTGTTCCTTCCATCGCTACAACAATTGCTGAACCAGTGGCATCAGCCAGTCGCTCTTCTAAAAAGACTTGAGAAGGATTCGCGACTTCTTCTAGTCCATGCTCCCGCATTTCGAAAATACCGATCTCATTGGTGGAACCAAAACGATTTTTTACTGCTCTTAATATTCTGAATGTATGATGCTTATCACCTTCAAAATATAAAACAGTATCTACCATGTGCTCAAGCATACGTGGCCCTGCAATCGAGCCTTCTTTGGTCACATGACCTACAATGAAGATCGCAATCCCATTGGTTTTAGCTATTTTCAATAGTTCAGCTGTCGTCTCTCGTACTTGGCTGACGCTTCCGGCCACACTGGTCACATCAGGTTGCGTCATTGTTTGAATGGAGTCGATGATCACATAATCTGGTTCCAACTTTTCGATTGCACGACTTATTTCGTTCATATCTGTTTCAGCATACAAATAAAATTCCGTATCGATCGAGCTTAAACGCTCAGCACGCATTTTGATTTGTTCCGCACTTTCCTCACCAGATACATAGAGTACTTTGCCGCCGATTTCAGCAAGCTGTTGTGACACTTGTAATAACAGTGTTGATTTACCGATCCCAGGATCTCCGCCAATCAGAACAAGTGATCCAGGAACGACACCGCCACCTAACACACGATTCAGTTCTACCAACTTAGTTTTAACCCTGGGTTCTTTCTTAGGAACAACTTCCGCTAAACGCTGCGGCTGAGTCTTTTTACCAGTTAAACTAACTCTAGCACGACGATCTGTCGTATCTTGAATGATTTCTTCGGTCATTGTGTTCCACTGGCCGCAATTCGGACAGCGTCCTAAATATTTAGGGGAGATATACCCGCACGTTTGACACTCAAATTGAACTTTTGCTTTTTTTGCCATATGCTATCCCCTCGTTTTGATGTATTCTTTATTTTACCATAGTATCGGTCTCTTAGACTAAGACTTCCCACTATAAAATACGCAGTTTTCCAGTGAATTTGTCTTAATTTTTACCAGAAGAGCCAAATCCGCCTGTGCGTTCTGTTTCTACGTCATCAACATCGGCTAAAAGAAATGGTTTAAAGATTCCTTGTCCAATTCGTTCGCCTTTTTCAATGACCATCTCTTCATAACCGAAATTCAAAAACTGAAACATGATATGCCCTTCATTGCCTTCGTTATTATAATAATCGCGATCGATCACACCTACACCATTGGCTAACATTAAAAAGCGTTTCAAAGGATTTGATGAACGACTCACTAATTCTAAATACTCATTTTCAGCCATGTACGCTTTGATTCCTGTTTTTACCAAAACTGGTTTTGGTGCTATACCTTGTGCTTGTAGTTTCCAAATGCTTGGGACAACGACTGTTTCAGCCGCTTCAAAGTCGTAGCCTGCAGCCCCTTTTGTCGCACGCTCAGGAAGTGCAATGCCTTGGTCTTTATAATCTGTAATAATCTCAAATCCTCGTTGTTTCATCAAAAATCTCCTCTACTTGTAAACTATTTCTATTTTAACATATTCCAATGATTCCAAGCTTACTTTTACAGTATCTTTACTATTCTCTCGTATTTTTTTAATGTTTACACATTATTTGGACTCATTTTGTTCATATTTTACTACTTCATAAAGTATAAAAGAAAAAAATAACATCAATCCGACGATGCTAATCACATGGACATGCTCTACTAACTGAAGAGCGGCTGGATTATGCGTTCGATGTGCCGTGATCTGCAAAACTGTTTTAACGGGTAACTGTGCTTGTTTCGCTAACAACCATAAAACACTCATCAATAACAACTGGTGAGTCACACTGCCTTTGGTTTGAGTGCTGTATTTCGTAATAATGCGTTGGTCTTGAGGTAAACTCTCTTCTTGATAATACTGCTGATTCAAGAAATTACCTGTCGCACTTATAAAACAGCTGAGCAAAAAGACGCCTACTGGAAAAAGCGGTCGAAACAATAACAACAATAATGACAGGATAAAACTGCCCAGATGAATAATTTTAGCATCCACTTTAGGAAATATGCGGTATAAAAATTTAATAACAACGGCTGACCCGATTATTCCCATAATATAAGGAACATATAAATTAGTAGTCAGGCGATCTATTCCTAAACGTAACGAAACATAAAACGTCCCAAAGAGCAGTAGAAAATTCATACACATACCATTAGCAAATGTTAACAAATTCAACCATAAAGGGAGTTTCCAACTTTTTATTTGACTGTTTAAATACCAGCCGGCCACTAAAAATAAGATAGAAAAACCGATAATGCCAACATCTAGAAGTTGCGGATCAAATAGCAATCGGGCGGATCGAATAAATAATAAAAGAATAAAGAAAAACAAAAATAAAAAGAACTCTTTGACTGAGATTACTTGTTGATTAACTTCATTGAAATCAATTTCATAATCTGGGTAATGAGTAACCGTATGATAAGCTGCTATATACAGTAAAGTATACTCGGCTAAAACTAAAGGAAGCCTCAATTCTTTCGACAACATCAGCGTTGCAATCACGCCCCCGAATATCAGTAAAATAAAAAGATATTTTCTACCCGTCAAAGTAGAATATCCTTGGTGCTTCTCATGATAATTGACAGTAGTATTAGCGGCGGGCAACCATGACGCACTGATCCCAAGTAAAACAGCTGAAAAAAGATAGGCAGGAAAATAAAATTGGCCTAACACGCCAACCAAACAACCGGCACCTCCAAGCAGAATCGAAATGATCAGCACATTAAAACTCGTCAACGCTAGTTTGAAACTTTTTAACAGAAATATCCCCGTCATCCGAAACGTATAAAAAAGGACAAAAGGTAAAATTCTCTCCATCGTGGTTCCATCACTTAAACTCAAAAATAAAAAATATGGAATAAAAATAATTGTATTGGATAAAATAAACGGCGCAACTTGTAGAAAATTGCGGGCTAGTTCTTTTAGTTTGGACATCAATCATGCTCCTTCAACCTAGTCTATTTCAAAATATACCTCTGTATTAGACTTATTCAAAATTATTAAGCCCATTTTATCGTCGCTCTTATTATAACCCATTGTAACTTTGATGACTCTTTTTTTAAAGATCTGACCATTCATTATCTAGCCTATAACACTTAAGCACTAAGATTCAGTATTGGTATCTAAGCAAACACATAACAACTATGGGGTCAATCAAATCTTTACCTAATCAAAAAAGTGACTAGGACATAACTCTGTGAGTCATATCCCAGTCACATGGAATCCGGATAAACGGTGGGAGCAGAAGCAATCCCTTCTTATTTCTCGGAATTAAACACTTGTCCCAACCTCTTTCTGCTGCTCAAATTCATTCTTTTACTTTTATCTGTCAGTATATTTGACCTTGAGAAAAAAACGATTTAAAAGCTAGCAACCGCTTATCTTTATTTATTATCCATAAAAAAAACACTTTCCAATAGTCTCATTAGAATTTTAATTATTTGAATAACGAAGAAAACTTATCCATAAATTCAGTTTTATAAGGTTCTTCTAGTAATTGAACCGCAGCAAGCAGTTGTTTTCGAGTCACCGATTCTGCTAAGGGGACACTATTACTTGCTTCATCTTTTAACAGCCGTACTCCCTCCGCCTCAATTTTATTTATAAGATTTTGTTGAGGATCGTTTTTTAAAGACTCATTTTGCAATCCCCATCTTGTCATTATCCAGCGATTTGTTTTTTGTGTTTTATCGATAACATTTTCTACTGAACGAAGTCTATTTTTAGTCTCCGCATGATAGATTTCAATGCGATCACCTTGACTTAAAGGTATTTTATCTGTGGCAAGGGTTGCATTAGTTCCTTCTATAGATTTTTCATACTTTATAACATTATTACTGTCTAGCACAGTCAGATTAGAATATAGTTTTCCAGCAAAATAACTATGGGTATCTTTCTTTGTTACAGAAAAAACAGCTTCTTCACCACTTAAATTCGTTTCAAATAGGCCGAATTGTTTATCACCAAGACCAAAAAATTGGATAGTTTGCTCTACTAAATCACTGCTCTTAAGTTCCTTCAACGTAATCGTTGCTTCGTTTTCCTTTTCTTTTACATAGACATAAAAATCATCTGTAATATAGCGTACCATTTGTTTTCCAGAAAATTTTAATCGGTAGACACCATTCGGTATGTTGTCAAAAACAAGCTTGTCTCCATCAATCGTTTGCGCACCTATTTCTTTATTTCCGTCATTTAAGGATAGTTTTATTCCTTTGAGATCTTGAATATTTTCTGTTTTTAATTGAATTGTTAGCTGCCCGTGTAAATTCAAACTTGAAATATCTTTATTTTGTACCATTTCAAAATTTGAATTGATTAAAATCGACTGATCCAATAGATCATGTGCACGCGTCAATTCACTTACAGGGACCACGTTAACCAGTGAAGCAATCGCCGGGTATCCTAAAGAACGATTTTTTTCAGCTTGTGTGTGATTAATATCTAGTCCCCATCTTTCTAATACAGGAGTAAAATCTTGTTGGCTCGTTTCACTGTAGTATTTATTTAATAAATCTGGTAATGGATAATTTTTTTTATTAAAATTAGGTTGATTCGCTAACTTGCGATATTCTTGATACAACGTTGTAAAGGCCTCATTGCCTGCTTTTTGTTTTAACATTGTTAGTAAAATAAGCTTTTCTCGTAAATCACCAGAATCATACGTGCCATTATTACTAACCAATTTCGTGTAAAGTCCACTTTCTACACTCGCTTTATTCCCATAATTAAATAACCAACTACTATCATCCGCTTTTTTCCCATATTTATCATACTGATACTGTACACCAAATAAATTATTGGAAACTTCTCCCGTATACATTCCTACACCATCAAAACCAGCTTGATAGCCGTGGGCAATTTCGTGTAGCGTCCCCCAACTATTTTTAGTTAGCCACATATCTATACTCGGTGTACTATTGGCCGTCCACTTCGCATTATAATATGCACCACCTGCTCCGTTGCTGTCTGCTTTTAAGAAATAACGATTTTTACCATTTTCGTTTTCTAATGATGAATGATCAAAGCCGGCCATTTGATTAAAATAGGCAAATAACTCATTATAGTGTTCAATAAGTTCGTCCAAAGAGGAATAGTCTTTTAGTTTTTTTACTAAGGCTTTGTCTCTTTTAGGAATTAACAATTGGAAATCTATTCCTTTTACTAAAGCGTAGTTTCCATCGCTTTGGTCCCAGATATTAAAAAATTCTTGCGGATTCATTTGATAATGATAGATGGGAAGCTGTTTTTGAGTTCTAGTATCTTGTATTTCATACTCTAATTGTGCGGACGTAGCTCCATAAGGCGTATCCACGAAGGGAACCAACGCTTCTGTTGCACTAATCTGGGTCCATTCAGCTCCAACTTTTATTTCTTTTTCAGCTTTAGAATCATTCCCCAACAATCGAAGCGTCAACTTATCTTTAAAGGTTGGATTGACTTGTCTCACTCTTAATTCAGTATCTTCCCTTAAGATAAAACCTAAATCTTGACGGTCATGATACTTCCCCTTGCTCATGCCAGCTTTAAAAATCATAGTCGGTTCTGGGATGCTAAAGATCTCTTTTACCTGACGTCCGCCATACTCACTTACTTCAAAATGAATAGTCATGTTTCCTTTGTAGGCATCCGTATTTTTAAACTTATTTTCTGGTGCTGATAGCTTAAAATCTGTGGCCCTATTTGCGACTGTCAACTCAGTAAGCAACTCTCCTGATCTTATTGGTTTAGTTGCCCCCTCCTTATAGATACTCAAATCTACAGGATTCTTACCGACACTGTTTTTAAGCTCTACAATCGGATCTGTATAGACTTGGATTTTAGCATCCGACTTTCCTGTAAATGATACTGCACCACTTCCTTGTACCACCTGTCCTTTTTTATTTAGTTCTATACTTTTAGTCGTTGTAATGTACGTCAACGGGTTCTCGACAACCGTAACCTCGACTTCAATATCTGCTAGTACATTCGTTGCTTGACTCTTTATAGTGACCTCAATCTTTGTTTTCCCTAGTGTATCGAAGGTTTTCTCACCTTTGAACCCAACGACTTCTATCGTATCAAAAGGAAGGATACTTTTTAAATCTTTAACAAAGTCAGATGCATTTAACTCTTTAAATGTGCTGCCTATTTCAACAGCCTGTGACACACCTTGTGCTGTTGGTTTTAACATTTGAACGGAAGACACACTTTCCTTGCTCCCTAACTCATTGGAGACTTTCACAGGTAGTTTAAACATCGAACTATCGCTATCATAGTACTCCATTATCGATGCATCTGCTGAAGATGACATCGGTACTTCAATACTGATGTTGGCTCTAATATTCCCAGCTTGATTCCCTAATTGTTCTAACATCTCTTTACTAATCCTAAGGTGAACAAACTGTTCCCCTTTTTCGTTCACAGAATATGTTTCTTTAACATTTTTTGACCAATCTGTCGTTGTTTTATCATCCGTTATTTTTATTTTTGTATTGTTTTCGTCTAGTGCAGCAGCGTACTTACTTAGATTTATATCCAATGACAACGGTTTATAATATTTTGAACTCCCTTGTTCCGGTAAAAATTGATGCACTTCCGCTTTGATTTTCTCATCCGTTTTATCTACCTTTCCCTCTATATCTGCACTTTGATAGGAAATTGGAATATTAATTTTAGCGGAAGAATCCAAGATACCAACGGCTCTCCTTCTTGGAACGTCAAAGACTCCAAACTGTAATGCTTTTAAATATTCATTAGGAACACCCTTATAAAGCAGAGTAAACACATAGGGTTTACGATTTGCTGGCTTTTTCGGCCAATATAACTTATAATACGGTTTTGTTCCATTCGTAAACGTTTTAGTATCTAAATTTGACTTATATATGTCATCATCCGCTATCGCAATATTTTGAAGATAATCTAAAGAAAAGTCTAAAGATGACTCATCATCAGGATAACCTTTTGTAATCGGGAGGATGAAATTAATATCTTTTTCTAATTGGTTTAAAGCCGTTCCCACCCGCCCCTCCAAAAGAAGTGGTTTTCCGGGAGGTGCTATACTGCCACTAGGCGGCTCCGGTGATGTAGCAAACTCCACATAAGGCATATTTTTAAACTTTGACAGATAAAACGGATCTTTAGTGATTCTCGTTAGATAGAGATTTAGATACTGACCGTCCTTATAAGCAACTTTGTGAATTTCTATTTGATCATAAATATCAATCTTTACTTCCGCTCCTCCAAAATCTCTCCATCTCTTGTATCCTTGACCAGCTTTTATTATGACTACATCGTCCAATAAACTATTGCCTAAGTATTGAAGAACGACTGCATCTTTCAGTATCTCCTCGTCTATCGGCTTACCACTTTTATAGTCACCTACTTCATCCATAACGGTTGTCAGTTCAGAAGTGTAAAAATTGCTCGTTGCTTTTTCCACTTTGATTGGGACACTAATTCGACTCTTTCTCTGCGTTTCTTCGCTCTGGATCATAACAGCTATTTTGGTATTCCCAGCTTGGTCGAATTTTTTAAACTCTTCAATGCCTAAAACCTTAGCCTCTTCAAATTTTAAATCGCTTTTCACATCAGTCACTAATTTTTCTGCGGATAGTTCAGCTGTAGAGCTACCTGCCCTAACTGTTGTCGGTACCGCCTTGGCGGTTGGAGGGTCTATATTAAATGCACATGCCGTCTCAACTGTTTCTTGTGTCTTGTTATTTTTTGCAACAAAAGAAAAGCGAAATTCACTTTCCTGATAGCTTTTCATTAATTGTTCATCATTTTTGTTTATCTTTAGCGTACTTTTTACACTGACCGACTGATTGCCCTCGGAATGGAAACGTTCTGCCATTTCCTGTGGAATGCCTACGATCAGTTTGTTTTCCTTCAAACGTTTTGTTACCCCTGGAGTACCCGTATAATCTTGGCCTTTTTCACCGATAATCTTAGTCTGATCTAAAAGTGCCTGTCCATCATAAGCGACCAGCTCTTTTACCTCAAGTGATAGCTCAAATTCTTTAGTGTCTAAACTGTTCTTATTCAGACACTGTTTTATTTCAAGTTCAATCATTTCTTTTTTTTGTACGGCAGTAAGGGTCAAAGACTTATTTTCTTCCATAGCCTCAGCGGTTAAATCATCGATTACAATTAGACTTAACATGAGAATTAGAATGGTGCTTACTACTAAAAGAAGTGAGGTTTTTTTGGCGGAATAGCTAGTATTATTCTTCATTTCATAATTCCTTTCTTAATTGTTCTACATAAAATCTGTTACACTTGCCAATACTATTTGTATTAGTTGGTGCTTATTATTCGCTCCTCCAACTAAGTTTAATAAACATTCACTAACTCTTAAAATAAAACGTGACTGAGACATAACTCTGCGAGTCATACCCCAGTCACATGGAATCCGGATAAACGATAGGAGCAGAAGTAATCCCTTCAGAAATAAACACTTCTGTTCCAACCTCGCTTCACAAACTTTTCTTTTCAAAAGTGATCGTTCGAGTCATTTTATCATAACAAATCGAACGGCTACATTTTTTTATCGCTCATTTAACCTTATCTTGAGTATACCCAAACATTTCCAGTTTCACTGCGTGCTCGCCAACTGGCAACTCTTTCGGCATGGGAACCTCCGTTACAGCCTGACCTGGTTTTACTAATCCCGTCGTCAATAAAAATGACGACCCCTATTCACTTACTTCAAAATGAATAGTCATGTTTCCTTTGTAGGCATCCGTATTTTTAAACTTATTTTCTGGTGCTGATAACTTAAAATCTGTGGCTCTATTTGCTACTGTCAACTCAGTAAGCAACTCCCCTGATCTTATTGGGTTAGTTGCCCTCTCCTTATAGATACTCAAATCTACAGGATTCTTACCGACACTATTTTTAAGCTCTACAATCGGATCTGTATAGACTTGAATTTTAGCATTCGACTTTCCTGTAAACGAGACTGTACCACTTCCCTGTACCACCTGTCCTTTCCTATTTAGTTCTATACTTTTAGTAGTTGTAATGTACGTTAGCGGATCCTCGACAACCGTAACCTCGACTTCAATATCTGCTAGTACATTCGTTGCTTGACTCTTTATAGTGACCTCAATCTTTGTTTTTCCTAGTATGTCGAAGGTTTTCTCACCCTTGAATCCGACAACCTCTATCGTATCAAAAAGAAGGATGCTTTTTAAATCTTTAACAAAGTCAGACGCATTTAACTCTTTAAATGTACTGCCTATTTCAACCGCCTGTGATACACCTTGTGCTGTTGGTTTTAACATTTGAACGGAAGACACACTTTTGTTGCTCCCTAGCTCATTGGAGACTTTCGCAGGTAGTTTAAACATCGAACTATCGCTATCATAGTACTCCATTATAGATGCATCTGCTGATGACGACATCGGTACTTCAATATTGATGTTGGCTTTAACATTTCCAGCTTGATTCCCTAATTGTTCTAACATCTCTTTACTGATCCTAAGGTGAACCATCTGTTCTCCTGCTTCGTTCACAGAATACGTTTCTTTAACATTTTTTGACCAATCAGTCGTTGTTTTATCATCTGTTATTTTTATTTTTGTATTGTTTTCATCTAGTTTCGCAGCGTACTTACTTAGATTTATATCCAATGATAAGGGTTTATAATATTTTGAACTCCCTTGTTTCGGTAAAAACTGATGCACTTCCGCTTTGATTTTCCCATCCGTTTTATCTACTTTTCCTTCTATATCTGCACTTTGATAGGAAATTGGAATATTAATTTTAGCCGAAGAATCCAAAATACCAACTGCTCTTCTTCTCGGAACGTCAAGTACTCCAAACTCTAAACTTTTTTTATATTCACCAGGAACATTTTTATAAAGTAAAGTAAACACATAGGGTTTACGATGTGTTAACTTCTTCGGCCAATATAACTTATAATACGGTTTTGTCCCATTTATCCCACTCGTAAACGTTTTAACATCTAAATTTGACTTATATATGTCATCATCCGCTATCGCAATATTTTCAAGATGATCTAAAGAAAAGTCTAACGATGACTCATCATCAGGGTAATCTTTTGTAATCGGTAAGATGAAATTAGCCCTTTTTTCTAAATAGTTTTCAGCCCACCCCACCGTAGCTTCCAAAAGAAATGGTTTTCCTACTGAGCCCATATTGCCGGGAGCCGGTTCCGGCGATGTAGAAAACTCTACAAAAGGCTTATTTTTAAACTCTGACAGATAAAACGGATCTTTAGTGAGTCTCCTTAGATAGAGATTTAGATACTTACCATCCTTATAAGCAACGTTGCGAATTTCTACTTGATCATTAGGACCAATCTTTAATTCTTCTCCGTTAAAGTCTCTCCATCTATAGTATCGACCGTATTTTATTATGACTACATCGTCCAAAAAATTCTTGCCTAAATACTGAAGAACGATTGCATCTTTCAGTAGAGCCTCATCTATTGGCTTACCACTTTTATAGTCACCTACTTCATCCATAACGGTTGTCAACTCAGAGGTGTAAAAATTGCTCGTTGCTTTTTCCACTTTGATGGGGACACTAATTCGACTCTTTCTCTGCGTTTCTTCACTCTGGATAATAACAGCTATTTTGGTATTCCCAGCTTGGTCGAATTTTTTAAACTCTTCAATGCCTAAAACCTTAGCCTCTTCAAATTTTAAATCGCTTTTCACATCAGTCACTAATTTTTCTGCGGATAGTTCAGCTGTAGAGCTACCTGCCCTAACTGTTGTCGGTACCGCCTTGGCGGTTGGAGGGTCTATATTAAATGCACATGCCGTCTCAACTGTTTCTTGTGTCTTGTTATTTTTTGCAACAAAAGAAAAGCGAAATTCACTTTCCTGATAGCTTTTCATTAATTGTTCATCATTTTTGTTTATCTTTAGCGTACTTTTTACACTGACCGACTGATTGCCCTCGGAATGGAAACGTTCTGCCATTTCCTGTGGAATGCCTACGATCAGTTTGTTTTCCTTCAAACGTTTTGTTACCCCTGGAGTACCCGTATAATCTTGGCCTTTTTCACCGATAATCTTAGTCTGATCTAAAAGTGCCTGTCCATCATAAGCGACCAGCTCTTTTACCTCAAGTGATAGCTCAAATTCTTTAGTGTCTAAACTGTTCTTATTCAGACACTGTTTTATTTCAAGTTCAATCATTTCTTTTTTTTGTACGGCAGTAAGGGTCAAAGACTTATTTTCTTCCATAGCCTCAGCGGTTAAATCATCGATTACAATTAGACTTAACATGAGAATTAGAATGGTGCTTACTGCTAAAAGAAGTGAGGTTTTTTTGGCGGAATAGCTAGTATTATTCTTCATTTCATAATTCCTTTCTTAATTGCTCTACATAGAATCTGTTACACTTGCCAATACTATTTGTATTAGTTGGTGCTTATTATTCGCCCCTCCAACTAAGTCTAATAAACATTCACTAACTCTTAAAATAAAGCGAGCGAACAATTGTTTTTATAACAATCGTTTGCTCGCTTCACAGGTCTTACTTTTTCAAAAGTGATCATTTGAGTCATTTTATCGTAACAAATTGAATGACTACACTTTTTATCACTCATTCAACCTTATTGCTTTCCGTTAATAACTACTGGCCTTGAGCTTATTGATTGTTACAAAAAAAGATGATTATAAAAAATGGAGAGAATCATTTTTTATACTCTCACTCCTTTTCAAGGTTTATTCTTTAACACTTGAAGCTTGAACGTTGTTTGTGAACCCGTTAGCCTTTGCTGTACTTCATCTTGAGTATACCCAAACATTTCCAGTTTCACTGTGTGCTCGCCAACTGGCAACTCTTTAGGCAAGGGAACCTCCGTTACAGCCTGACCCGGTTTTACTAATCCCGTCGTCAATATAGGTGTCGTTCGATCATTTAGGGTTACTTTAAATTGGATATCAGCCTTATTGAAACTAGGATTTACTAAGGCTATATATAACACTTTATCTCCTTCTTGAATTGCTATATCTCGAAATCCAGGAAAAGTAATGCTATTTATTGGTAAATTTTCTGGTTTCTTAATTTTCGCTTCGTATTTAACGGCTTGCGCATCATAATGAATGGCGCTCGTCTTCAACCCTCTAAAAAAAAGGAAGGCGAGTAGAATCGTTACAGCAACAACCGTACTGATTAAAATAATTAGTCTTTTTCTTTTTGAATGATTTTTCTTTTTTTTCATATATTCCTAACCTTCATTTATTATTCTGCGACACTGTAGCTGTAGGTCAATATATCTTCATAATTTCCTACTATGCTTGGTTTAACCGAGCTGCTTCCTAAGATTGCTTCAGATTTAATTCTCGGATTCGTCTTACTGAGTTCTCCAAGACTTGGTGCATTGTTGGTGATGATGGTACTCGTAGTCCCAGAAGTCTCATGAGCATACTTAATCAGCTGGTAGCGAATATCTTGAAATTCATCTTTATTTACTAAATTAAACTTATTTTTTGAAGTAACCGTAAGACTCACCTTATTCTCTCCTTGATAAAATCTCCCTTGTGTATCAAATAATGAAACGGTTGTATCTATCCGTTCGTTTAACTTTGAAAAGCTTAAATTAGAAGGAATAGCAATGATATACGTTGGATCTGATACAACTTTTTTTGAATGATAGTAGATGATGGGAACATCCACATCCTTGCTATTCTCAGATGCATCCACACTATCACCCCTCCCAAAGATATCAATAGAAAAAAACGTCAATACTATAATCAGCACCGATAATTTTATTTTCACCATGTGTCCTCCTTCTCACTGTAATTCATCCAACTTAACTACCTTCAATAATTAAATCTGTTTAACTAAGTATTATTTACGACTCATAAGATTGACAATAACGTCGTGATAGGATGTTTTAGCGTCTTATCGATTTCTTGCGGCGTCTCACTATAGGATACTTCGACCTTTGCACCAATTCCTACCTAGCCAAAGTTAAAATCTGAAACTGATTTAATGAAAATGTCTCTGCTATTAGTTTTTTTGACGATATATTTTCTTCTGTCACTGACTGACCCGCTGCCACTTTCATCAAGCTTTTTTCTGCAAATGTTCGTAATCCTTGAAAAAACACCATGCTAATATTTCTTTTTATTCATTGTAGGTAATATCTAATCCTTTTTTTAGGTCAACTTTGTTTCTTCATGAACAACTCATAACAATAACTGTCAGCAATCTATAACTACACTTTATTTTTTATTTTTTTAATTTCTTTGTATTACTTAGCTATTAAGGCTGTAAATCATCTAAAGTCCAATTAACTGTACCAGTAAATGCTTTACCTGCTGCATCATCTGCTTTAGGATCTGTTACAACTAATTTAATATCTTTGATTTGAGTTGCTACTCCACCTTTAATTGCGTTTGCTTCAGTTTTTTGGATAGCTGCTTGTGCAGTTGTTTGTCCAGCTTCCAAAGTCATTGATTTTTTTCCACCAGCAAGTACAATTTTGGAATCAGGGTCTAAAGTACCTAACACAGTGCTGTCTGATGCTGGATTTTTTGGTGTAAAATCATTTGTATTTGGATCAACTTCACCGATATCATATGATTGAGCATCTTCTAATGTATAAATTAATTTAGATGTTAGTTTTGTACCATCAGTTGCTGTAAGATCGCTTAATTGGGCTTTTAAATCCCAAGCAGGCACGCTATCTAATTGTCTGTCATCATTTACTACCAAATATTGTTTATCTGTACTAATATTATTGAAAGTTGCTGATGCTCCAACAGCTTTTTGCTCCCCAAATTCAAAGTTCCCTGGTTTCCAAATTAATGATATGTTGTTTGCAAATGGTTGGTTTTCCCCAGGAATTGTTGCCTCATCTGATTTGAAACTAACACCAACATCTGTTGTGTCTCCAAAAGTTTTAGCGTCTGCTGAAGTTGCGAATAACATCATTGCTGATGCTGATAATAAAGTAACTAAAATTGTTTTTTTCATTTTTATACCATCCTATGATAAATATAGCTATGAATTGCTGACAGGTATTGTTATAAGTTGTTCATTTTTTTATTGTAAAAGTTCAATTTGTTCTTTTAATAATGTGAATAAGTAGGTAATCAAGCCTAAACAGCTCAATGAGATGAACAGTAAACTAAAATTCAATACAAAGTTTACTTTTCTTTTTCTCAATTTTTTCAATAAAAATGCTTCCCTCGAGAGAGTGACTAAGAAAATTAATAGCGAGCCTATAGAAATTGCTCCTAAAATAAAGATCCATAAGTAATCAATCATATCTTTCCCGCCTTTCTAAATTTTTCCCAATATAATATTTCTTAAGCTAAACACTCCTATAAAAATGATCAAAAGTGAGAATCCTATTAAAGTCAAAATAAGAGAAGTAATTAATCCCCCTGTTGAAGGCAATCGACCTATCGGTTTTGGATTCGGTATTGATGGAAATGGTTCTTCCGGAATTAGCAGTGGCTGCTCAGGTTCTGCTAGATCACTCACTGTGAAACTAATACCAACATCAGTTCCATCAAAATTTGTTTTTGCTTCTGCTATTTTTCCAGAGAACAGTCCACTTGTTATCATAAAAAAAAGCAAACCCATTACAAATTTTTTCATTTTATTGGCCTTCTTTCTTTTTCTTTCTCTTCTTCCTTTTTTTATATTTCTTCCATTGGATTTCCATTTTTTTTCTTCTATTTAAAAGGACTCCCGTTATTACGAATGTTGTTATTAACAGAAGAACTGCAACTAATTTCATCCAATTAGGCGTGATAATTTTAAATCCACTATCTTCATTCATTTTTTTTGCTTGTTCCCCAGAAATAATGAACTCTTTTTCAAAATTCCAATCATTGTAACTATTATTTGCATTCATCTTTACTATATAGGTTCCTGCTCTAACTGCTGCCGTTCCCCAGTCCATTTCAAAATCAAAATGACTGTTCGGGGCTAACATATAGTTTTCAACCTTTATTTTCTTTAAAACATTTTGTTTTCCTTTCTCTGTCACTTCCGCTGTAACCGATAGATTTGAAAGAACTTTCGGTTCTGGATTTTGAAGTGAGGCCAACACCATTTTTTTCCCACGCTTTAAGGTAGACTTAACATCTAATAAGTTTAGCGTCTTAGAATCTTTATAATCATCTCCAGATTCTGACGTAAATAGCCCAACACGATAAGAAAATTTAGTTTTCACTCTTTCTTTTTCCTCAGGATTATCTAGTTCAAAAACCAATGCGCCCATCTTAATTCCAGGATAGCTGTCCTTGGGTGGGGTTAATTTAAATGTAGCTTCTTTTTCTTCAAAATTTTCAATTTTCATACTTGGTGTTTCTACTTGTACCATAGAACTTATTGGAGCTTTTAATGTTGAATCAAATAACTTTTCATCCTCCGTATACTCGATTGTCCCACTGTCTCCCGTATAAGCATCGGTTACATAGATCTTTAAATTAACCGCTTCTTTTTGGGTACTTTTCACTCTTACCTTTAATTGTTCTTCTTCACCAGGTTTCGTTTGAAGATAAAAATATGTTTTCTCAGGATCAATTTGTTTTGCACTACGAACGGCCGAAACGGTGTATCCTAAATTTGATTGTTCGTCCGCATGTGACTGATTAGGAAATGTGAATAACACTAGACCTAGAAAAAAGAGTAGGTATACATATCTGTTTTTTTTCATATAATTATTGATTGCTCCTTACTTGTCCAGTTTAAACGACTAGCTATTTTTTTTAACGTAAATTTCTACATAATACTGATCGTCCTCTTCTAGATAAAGCTCTGCACCTAGAATCGCTGACGAATCTTTTCTTTGTTTAGATAAATAGTTATTTACCACTGCCTGTGCTTTTTCGATCGTTTCAAACGGTCCTTCTATTTCTATATTATCTTCTTCCCAACCGCTTTCTTCCTCTTTTAATTCTGTCATTACAATAGTGTAGGTGATAAAAACGACACTACCGGCTAGGATTAGTAATATCAAATAGATAGGCCATAGAATATTGATTCCTGAAACTAAACATCCTAACCCGCTTAAGCTTAAAAGAATCCAATGTATTGACCCTTTTCCAGCACTGACTTGCTTCACTGAATAGATAGCTGTTGCCAGAAAAAAAGTCATCACTATCAAAAGGAAACTGGTTATTAGATAAATATATAAAGTGCTCCAATTATCATTCATAAAAGATAGTAGTTTATAAAGTAACGATAAGCGTTTGTCTACATAGAAATAAGCTTCTTGGTAAAAAAAGGTGAATTTTATTACATACACAATCCAAGCAATTACAAGAGCACTTTCCATAAAATAGAATGTCCACAGTGGACTCTTTTTTGTAATGGTTTCTTTCGCCACTAAAAATTCCACCTCCTTATTTTTTATTTTTTCATCTGACGATACTTTCTATTTGAAAATCATGTAACGATCCATTCTCTTTCACAATAAATCGAAACCAACTATGTAATTTTAATTTAAATTACTAATTAGCTTGCAGAAATGAGGTGTTCTTTTAATTTGATTCCCTCATTAGTACTTTTTAAACTGCTTTCAGTTGTAGAAAGTTTCTATAAATTTTAATAGATCTATTCATGTTTCAAGAAAAAAGTATAATTTTTCAAACTATTACTTGATCCTATGTACCTCTGTTAATTCACTTCATTCTTCTATGTGAAAAATAACCATCATTGCTTGACCATGTATCCTTTTGCTTGTATCGTTTTAATAATACTTGAATCAGCCGATGCATTTTTTATTTTTTCTCTAACATGGAAAATAATATTTGCTACTTGATATGTAGGCTGATATGAAGTGCCCCAAATGTTCTCATTGATTTCCTCATAATTAAATACTTTTCCTGGTTGACTGCAAAGTAACTCCATTAACTTGTATTCATTTTTAGTCAAGCCTACTTCTTTTTTATCGCTGTCTTTTGTATAAAGAATCAGTGACCTATTTATTGGATTTATTTTCAACAGTGGCATCCGTCCATTCGATACATGTGGCTCACTATTTTGCTGGTCCAGCATCTTATTTGCCTCTTGCCGCTGCAGATTATTACGAATGAAGAGGATAACTTCTGATGGAAAATGACTCTTATCAAACGTAGCATCCGCTCCTATCTTCAGATATATTTGTCTGATTGTAGAGGTAGCAACTTCAGAAATAACCCAAGTAAACGTCCCGCTATTCTCTTTAATCTTCATAATCCATTCACAAGTGGTGCTTATTTCTTGGTTTGCATCCTCTTTAATTAAAATTCCATCAAAATCAGAAGTTTTCTGTATAATATCAGTTTCATCTAAACTTACTAAATTAAGATCATATTTTTGAAATGCTTCAACTAGCTGTTGGTCCATTTCTTCATTTGAAATGACACCTAAATGATACATATAATCCCTCCATTGTCTTAGTCTTCTTAATATAATTAATAGCCTTACTGTGATAAAAAAGTATAGTTTAAATTGCTGTCATAAATCTTAGAATAAATAGGTGCAACTGCTAACCCAATCTTCCATTGAATGCTATAATAAACATATTAGTAGATTAAAAATATCTATTTAAATTAAATTATTTAAATGAATGTTTAAAATAAAAAAACGATAGATTGTTTTAACAACATTATAATAACAGCTCTTTAGAGTTAAAAAACCTCCTTGTAAGCGCTTTTCGTTATACTTTCACAAAAATAATTTAGTTTATATTTTTTATTATATTGAATATCATTTTCTTGAACTGTATAGTAATTATAAAAAGGAGACGCTAATGATAAAAATAAATATATACATTTTAGAAGATAACAATGCTTATAGAAATAGAATTCAGCAGATACTACAAACTTACAAATCAACTCTTATTTCTCTTGAGTTCCCAACACCTCATAACCATTTAAACTTTATGAGTGAGCTTTCAAGCAAAAAAATATCTGATACTGATATTTTCATCTTAGACATTGACCTTAAAACAAATTTTACGGGGATTGATGTTGCTAAAATGATCAGAGAAAGAAATAAAATTTCACCCATTATTTTTTTAACCAGCATGACAAATCAAGCTATCATGGTCATTAACGAATCTATTCAAGCAAAAGGCTACTTAGTAAAAGAAATCCATGATGATCTAATTCTAGAAGCAAATCTATTTAGTTTGCTCAGCAAATTAGAACAGGAAATCCTGCCCAAACGAGATGACAAGGAGATTTTAACTTTATCTACTCGCAATGAAACAATGTTTTTTCCCTACTCGGATATTCTTTACATCGAATCTGTGAAAGGCACTACAGGTAAAGTCATGGTAAAAACTGTTAACCAAAATCAACTGATTAATTGGAAAATCGGTAACGTAAAACAGCATATAAATCAGGAGTATATGTATACAGGTTTACAATCTTTTATAATAAATTTAGAAAATATACACGGCTTCAATCGGAGCTGTAATGCCATTATCTTTAAGAACTCTGAACAATTACTTGTGGGGCTAAAGGTTTTTAACAAAGTTGTCCGTGCAGTAAAGGAGTATCGAGATGATTTCACCTAAATTATTTCTTTCACTAGTTTCAATTAATTATTTTTTATTTGTGTGGTTCTCTTCTTATAAAAAACTAACATCGCTCAAAGAAAAAGTTCTATTAACCAGTGCCTTATTGCTACAATTTTTAGATGGGATTTTACCAGCTATACGTCCTTTTGTCCCAAGTTTTCCACTATTTTTTTTACTTCAAATTTATTTACTCATCCGTAAAGGGTATAATTGGCTGACTCCGGCAGTGATTAGTGCACTGGAAGCCACGCTCATTATTATTTCATGGCTACTTACTTGTGATTTGTGGACCATGTTATTTCTAAATCATGTATTCTCTGCTCAGATTTATTCTAAATTTTTAATAGTTATGGTTGTCTTACAACAAATTTTGCTGTTCATCTTGATCAAAGTGATTAGCTACTTTGATCAAAAATATCGTCTCATTCAAATGATTTCTTTAATGAGGAAAAAGCATTTTATTTGGGCATCGATTATTTTTTTACTTATCGCTGTTCTGATAACCGCTGAGCAAATTTTCGTCACAGAAAACTATCCTGTTTTTTATTATCTAAGCTTGGTCATGATCTTTAGCTTTACTTTTTTTCTAATCGGAAGCTCATACTTTATCAGTAAATACTACAGAGAAAAAGAGCACACTCAAGCTTTATCTAATGCTTTTAAAAAGGAAGAAGCACGAATTTCATTGTCTGATGAATTTCAGCATGATTATAAAAATATATTGATCAGTCTGACAAATTACTTAGAACACGGTGAATCTGAAAAAGCCATTGCTTTATTGAAAGAGATTACGGATTACTCCACGGAGGTTCTTAATCCCAACGTATTTCAAGCCATTCTATTAATTGAAATGCCTACAATTCAAGGGTTATTAAATAATTTTATTAATAACTGTCTTGAAAAAAATATTTCGGTTGATCTTAAAGTATTCAATAACATTACTGATATCAATATGGAGACTGTCGATTTCGTTCGCAGTTTATCGATTTTACTAGACAACGCCCTAGAAGCAGCTGAAAAAACAGATTTTCCATATATTTTAGTTAGTTTTTCAAAAGATTCTAATGCCACTACTGTGATTATATCTAACTCCTTCTTACCGTTAGATGATAAGACTTATCAATCGATATTTAAAAAGAAATTTTCTACTAAAGATGACCACAAAGGATTAGGTTTGCACATTTTTTCAAAAATTCTTAAACAGTATAAAAACGTTGATTATACAATAACGAAGGATAATAGTATGTTTACAGCTACTTTAAAAATTTTCTCATCTACAATATGATTTCATTTAGTTGGGTAACCTTCTAAGATAATCAGCAGGTCTATATCCTATTATTTTGAAAGATATACAAAAATAGGATATAGACATTCTTGGAATGATTTTAATTTTGTACAAAGAATAATAATCGAAAATAAACTAAGCAACTTCTCCTGATATTGCTTAGTTTATTTCTAGCAAAACATGGTAAAACACTTTTCCTGAATTATACGAAATAAAAAAACGACAGAACATCATCGTTGTCTGCTCATCCATGATGTTTTGTCGTTCATGTATATGGAAGCTTGTTCCACAGTATACTAAATGAGAAGAAATTGACGCGGAAAAAGAGACTTCTGATAAAGAAACAAGGCTAGATTTGACAACAATTGTCAAATCTAGCCTTGTTTCTTTTTTTGAGACGAAAATCTGTATCAGGAATCACAAATAATTACCGATTCGATCATAAATAATTAAGAATTAAAGACATCCATTATTTTTCACGTCCTATTTATTAAAACTAGCACTTTAAAATTCTATACTCTTTTTTTCTTCTTCAAATTTTTTTCCCCACTCGCACAGAGAAATAAGAGAGCTATAAAGTTCTATCCCTTTTTTACTCAATGTATATTCAACACGAGGCGGAACTTCATGGTACGATTTGCGATTTATTATACCATCATCTTCTAATTCCTTTAAATTATTGACTAAAACACGTTGGGTTATTCCTTCTAAAGACCTCATTAATTCTCCATTTCGTTTAGTCTCTTTAAATAATTCTTCAATAATTGGAAGTTTCCATTTTCCATTTATTGCAGATAATGCCACCATAATACTTGTTTTTTTACTAGCGTGCATAAAAAGGCTCCTTTATTTTAATAAATATTACTATTTTGTCACTATATGAATAAAAAGTGCCTACTTTTAATTCTTATCATAATAGTTAATAATAACAATATCAAGTGTTTCAAAAAAATAATGAAAGGAGTTTTTAGGATGAGACTAAGTATTTTAGATCAATTGAATGTGTCAACAAACAGCAGTTCAATTGAAACGCTACACCAAGCAGAAGAAATAGCATTATTAGCTGATAACTTAGGATATACACGTATTTGGTATTCAGAACATCACGGTTCTGATGCGATGGCAAGTGCTACTCCAGAAATATTAGTAGCCCACATCGCAAGTATTACTGAACGTATCCGTGTAGGAGCAGGAGGCATAATGATGATGCATTATTCACCTTTAAAAATTGCAGAAACATTCAAGACGTTATCAGCATTGCATCCTAACCGAATTGATTTAGGGATAGGCAGGGCTCCTGGAGGGAATCAATTAACTACATTAGCTTTAAATCCATCTATGAATAATAATTTAAATTTAGATGATAAATTATCCGAAATTTTAATGTTTATGGATGATAATTTCCCAGAAGATCATTTTTACTCTAGGGTTTCAGCTGTTCCTAGAGAAGTCATTTTTCCAAAAATATGGCTGTTAGGTTCTGGAGGTGCTAGTGCTAAGCAAGCAGGGCTCTTAGGAATTAATTATAGCTTTGCTCAATTTATAAGTGGTCCAGTAAATAAAGATACTTTAGCAAATTATTATGATAACTTTATACCTTCCATATATCAAGAACGACCTGAAACTAATGCTGCTTATTTTACAGTTGTGGCCGATTCTAAAGAAGAAGCGGAATATAGATCAGCAAGTTACCAGCATTTTGTATTTGCCACAGAAAGAGGCCTTCCAAATAAATTTGTGTCTCCAGAAGAGGCCTTAAGTTATCCATATACAGAAATGGAAAAAGCGGATTTGGAAAAAAACCGTAGTCGTTTTGTCATTGGTGATAGCAAATCTGTTGCAGACTATTTTAGAAAAGAGGAAGAGTTAGGGGTCAGTGAAGCTATGATAATAGCAGCAGGATATACCATAGAAGATCGTAAGACGACCCTTAGATTATTAGCAAAAGAAATGTTATAAGGAGGGCGAAGAAAATGTTACCTGTTCTACATAAAATAAACAAATTAGCTAAAAAAGCAAGAGAAGAAGGATTAACCTTAAACGAGGAACGATTAAGAGGAGAATTACGGGAAGAATACTTACAAACTATCCGTGATCAATTTAACAACACTTTAATGGGTGTGACCATATATGATCCCATAGGTGATGATGTAACTCCAGAAAAATTAAAAAAAGAGCAAAAAAAATATTTTGGAAAGAAAGTAGGAAGTTAAATGATAGAAGAAATTATGAACGCAAGAAAATCAGTTCGAGAATTTGAACAAGATTATATTATCTCAGATGAGATCCTTGAAGAATTATTAGAAAAAAGTGCTAGCGCTCCATCCGGACATAATTTACAAAGTTGGAGAGTTGCCGTTATCAGAGACCCGAAAAAACGGGAAGCTATAAAAAAAGTGGGACATGGGCAACCACAAATAACATCCTCTTCTGCCTTATTGGTTATCTTTGCTGATACAAATTCTAAGGCTAACATGGAGAAAATATATTCCCAGGATGTCGCTAGCGGTTTCCTACCAAAAGAAATGTTAGCGGATAAATTAACTTCTTCAATTGAGTATTATGCGAGTCAAAGTCAAGAATACTTGACTCAAACGGCAATTATCGATAGTAGTTTATTTGCTATGCAACTGATGCTTTTAGCAAAAGATCGGGGTTATGATTCAGTTCCTATGAGAGGATTTTCTCAAGCTGAGATTGGTCAAATTATTAACCAACCAACTAATTATCTCCCAATCATGTTAATCAGTATAGGAAAAGCTAGCCAACCGGCATTTGATACTTCAAGATTACCAGTTGAAGCTTTCACCGAGTTTCATTATTGATCTATTTTGACTGACACATTACTTTTTCTACCCGATCACTAAAAAAGAAACGTATTTTAGGTAGAATTCAAATCGCCAAAGAAAACCCCAAAAAAATTGTACTTTTTATTTACAATTTTTTTGGGGTTTTTGGGGTAAAATACTTATTTACACTTGTGACTAATTATAGCTAAAAATCGATAACTTGTTGCTGTATGACTATTTGCAAATATTATGCTAGTTATTAGCGTTTTCTATATCTTTATATATTTGTTACTAAGGGTAATAAAACGAAGCAGATAAACGATTTGTCCCAGAAGAATTCTGTCTATAATAAACATGATACTCAAGAGAATTTTTTCAATAGATTATTTATAAATAAATCTGTTAGAGATGGAAATAACGTGATATTTAACAAGAATAATTGCATGTTTAAACGGTAATTCATTGAATTTTATCCACAAGTTATTTTTGAAAGGCTCCATGAAAAATTTTACGAAACTTACTTTTAATCTTTTTTTAATCTAGCCTTTCTGTTATAATGGTTTTCACATTTACTATACAAACAGTAGATGAATGATCATATCAAAGGAGAGATAAATGTATGAAAACTGTTTACAATTTTTCAGCTGGTCCCGCCGTTTTACCTAAAAGTGTATTGGAAAAAGCACAATCCGAATTGGTGAATTACGAGAACAGCGGCATGTCCGTGATGGAGTTGAGTCACCGGTCCTCCCTTTTTGAAGCGATCATTGAAAATGCTGAAACCTTACTCAGAGAATTGATGACTATTCCTGATAACTATAAAGTGCTCTTTTTACAAGGTGGTGCCAGTATGCAATTTACGATGGTTCCTTTGAATTTAGCGCAAAATAAAAAAGCCCTGTACGTCAACACTGGTTCATGGGCAAAAAAAGCAATTAGCGAAGCAAAAAAACTCGATAATGTTGATGTTCAAGTGATTGCTTCAAGCGAAGACAAGAATTTCACTTATATTCCCGAAATCCGTAAAGAAGATATTCCTCAAGATGCAGCGTATGTTCACATTACAACAAACAATACGATAGAAGGTACAACGATTTATGATTTACCTGACACAGGTGACGTACCGATCGTTGCTGATATGTCGTCAAATATTCTATCGATCGACTATAACGTTTCTGATTTTGGGCTGATCTATGCAGGTGCACAAAAAAATATCGGGCCAGCAGGACTTACGGTTGTTATCGTTCGTGAGGATTTGATTGGGCAAGCGGATGTTCTTAGCGCGATGCTAGATTACGATATCCATGCAAAAAATGGCTCAATGTACAACACACCACCGACTTACAGCATTTATATGGCTAAACTTGTCTTTGAATGGATCAAAGAACAAGGTGGCGTCAGTCAAATGGAAAAACAAAACAAAGAAAAAGCAGCGATTTTATATGATGAGATAGACTCATCTAGCCTATTTTCTTCACCAGTAAATCCAAAAGACCGTTCAATCAACAATATTCCTTTCATTACTGGAAATGATGAACTAGATAAAAAGTTCAATCAAGAAGCCTTAGCAGCAGGATTTGAGAACTTAAAAGGCCACCGTTCTGTAGGAGGAATGCGTGCAAGTTTGTACAACGCATTCCCAAAAGCTGGCGTTGTCGCTTTAGTTGATTTAATGAAAAAATTTGAAGCAGAAAATGGAGGAACAAAATAGATGTATGATATTAAAACATTCAATGCGATTGCCCCAGTTGGTTTAGCACGTTTTAACGAAGAAAATTTTACGATCAATAAAACTGAGACACCTGCCGGCATCATATTACGTAGTGAAAAACTCCATGATTACGACTTTCCTGCTTCTGTTTTAGCTGTCGCTCGTGCTGGAGCTGGAACGAATAATGTTCCAGTCAAACAATGTACAGAAGATGGTATCGTTGTTTTTAACACCCCAGGTGCCAATGCTAATGCTGTAAAAGAGCTCGTTATTGCTTGTCTACTTTTATCTGTTCGTCCGATTTTAAAAGGTTCAAACTGGGTTCAAACACTGACTGGAACAGATACTGAAGAACAAGCGGAAGCGCAGAAAAAACAATTTGCTGGTACTGAATTAGAAGGTAAAAAATTGGGCGTGATCGGTCTTGGTGCAATCGGTGCTATGGTAGCAAACGACGCCTACCGTTTAGGCATGGAAGTAACAGGATTTGATCCTTTTGTTTCGGTTGATACCGCTTGGAGTATTTCACGTCGGGTCAAACGAGCGCAAAGTATGGAAGAAGTCTTGAAAACCTGTGACTTTATTACCGTTCACGTTCCTTTATCTGAAAATACCCATCACTTGATTGGTAAAGAACAACTGGCACAGATGAAAAAGAACGCTGTTTTGCTTAACTTTGCCCGTGGTGAATTGGTCGAAACAGACGCCGTGATTGAAGCCTTAGCGCAAGAAGAAATCAGTAATTTTGTAACAGACTTTGCCGATGAACGTCTATTACACAATGAAAAAATCTTAGTCTTGCCTCATCTAGGTGCCTCAACAGAGGAAGCAGAAATCAACTGTGCTAAAATGGCAGCTCGTACACTGAAAAAATTCCTAGAAACAGGGAATATCAAACGCTCTGTCAATTTTCCAACAGTTGAAATGGCCTTCAACTCGCCATTCCGTTTCGCGATTATACACAGAAATGTTCCCAATATGTTAGGTCAAATCTCAACTGGCATCGCAAATTTAGAGATCAATATCGATACGATGATCAACCGCAGCCGTGACGATTTCGCCTATACGATTGTCGATATTTCTGAAACAGATGAAGCAAAAATCAATGCCGCAGCTGAGAAAATCCAAGCGGCCGAAAACATCATCCGAGTCCGGACAATCAAAAATACTGAGGCGGTGAGTTACTAATGGTTATGATCCACCCTTTTAAAAGCATTCGTCCAGCTACTGAGTTCAGCGAAAAAATTGCTACATTACCTTATGATGTTTTAAATTCTGCAGAGGCGCGCCAACTAGGTGAAAATAACCCTTATTCTTACCTGCATATCGACAAAGCTGAAATCGATTTACCTGAAACACTTTCGCCTTATGACGATCAGGTTTACGAAAAAGCAGCAAGCAATTTACAAGCATTTTTACAAAAACAATGGCTGATCCAAGATGACCAACCGCGTTTATACCTTTACGAATTAACAATGAACGGCCGCGCTCAAACCGGTCTTGTAACGTGTACTTCAATCACTGATTACACAGAAGGTAAGATCAAAAAACATGAATTTACTCGACCAGAAAAGGAAGTCGATCGTATCCGTCATATTGAAGCATGCGATGCGAATACTAGCCCAATTTTTCTAACTTACCGTAAAAATGAACAGATCCAAACGTTAATGAACGACTGGAAAAAATCACATGGTCCTGTCTATGATTTTACTAGTTTTCATGAAGTTACTCACCGTGTTTGGCTTATAGATAAACCAGAAGTGATCGAACAACTCGTTACGACTTTTGCACAAGAGGTTGCGGCTTTATATATTGCAGATGGCCATCATCGGACGGAATCAGCGGTCAAAGTTGGTCAAAAGAAAAAGGATGCTCATCCTGAAGCCACCGATTCAGCAGAATTCAACTACTTTTTATCTGTGATTTTTCCTAAAGAAGAATTGGAAATTTTAGATTATAATCGTGTGGTGAATGTTCCCATCGAAGCTGATTTCTTCGAACAGTTGGAAAAGAGTTTCACTGTGGCAAAAACTGAGGCAGGAAAACCGGCTCAACCAAAAACATTTGGTATGTATTTGGCAGGTCAGTGGTACGCACTAACTGCTAAAGAAGCAATTCTATCTGATGATCCTGTTGACGGTTTAGATGTTTCTTTATTGCAAAATCATGTATTCGCAGCTATTTTCGATATTCAAGATGTGCGTACAGATAAACGGATCGATTTTGTCGGCGGTATTCGTGGAATGACAGAACTAGAACAACTGGTGGATAGTGGACAATGGTCAGCGGCATTTGCGATTTATCCAACGACGATGGATGATTTATTGAACGTTGCGGATGCAGGTAAAATCATGCCGCCAAAATCAACTTGGTTTGAACCTAAATTATTAAGTGGATTATTTGTGCACGATCTAGAGACAAATAACGCATAAAACTGTAAAATAGAAGAATAAAATCTAAGCTTGGACAAAAGCAAAATTTTTGTCCAAGCTTTCTTGCAAATAAACCGAAAAGACTAGATAATAGTCTTTTCTAAAATACTCTGGAAAAGTTAGGAAATAAGTGAGGTCAACCATGCGAAAACAATTAAAAGAAGCCAAACGAATCGTCATCAAAGTTGGGACAAGTACCTTGATTTACCCCAACGGAAATATCAATTTAAGTGCCATCGATCAATTAGCCTTTACCTTATCCGATTTACGTAACCAAGACAAAGAGATCATCTTAGTCTCGTCTGGTGCAATCGGTGTTGGCTTAAATAAGTTAAACATGGACAAACGACCCCCGACCATTCCAGAACAACAAGCAGTTGCTGCGGTTGGGCAAGCGGAGTTGATGAACATTTACAACCAGCGCTTTTTGACTTATAACCAGCAAATCGCCCAATTATTATTAACAAGAGATGTGATCGAATATCCTGAGAGCCGCAAAAATGTAACGAACACAATAGAACAACTCCTGAAAATGGGGATCATTCCAGTCATCAACGAAAATGATACTGTCGCAATCGATGAATTAGATCATCTAACAAAATTTGGCGACAATGATCAACTATCGGCAATCGTAACTCAACTGATACAAGCAGATGCGTTGATCATGTTATCTGATATCGATGGGTTCTTTTCTGATAATCCGAATACTAATAAAGACGCCACACTCTTTTCTGAAATCAATGAGATCAACGACGAGCTTTTACAATTAGCAGGTGGCAAAGGCAGCCGCTTTGGAACTGGCGGTATGTACAGTAAATTGAAAGCTGCAGAACGTGTACTAGCACATAATGGCGCCATGATTTTAGCAAATGGGCAGCAGCCTAAGATTATTTTTGATATTTTAAATGGTGAAATGATTGGTACGTTATTTATTTAGTTCAAAAAAGGAGGAACGTTTCATGACTGATTTAATACAATTAGGCAAACAAGCGAAAGAAACAGCTTATCAACTAGGTTTGATGGACGCAAAAACAAAAAATGATCTGTTACTGCATATGGCGGATGAGCTAGAAAAAAATACTGCTACAATCTTACTCGAAAATCAGAAAGATTTAGCCACAGCCACAGAAAACGGGATTACTGAAACAATGCTTGATCGTTTACGTTTAACTGATGAACGAATTAAAGAAATGGCTGATGGCATCCGTCAAGTTGCAACCTTGCCTGATCCAATCGGTGAAGTCGATAAAATGTGGAAAAATGAAGATGGCTTGATGATCGGTAAACAACGTGTGCCATTAGGTGTCATCGGCATCATCTATGAATCTCGTCCAAATGTGACAACAGATGCAGCCAGCCTTTGTTTTAAAACCGGAAATGCCGTAATTTTACGTGGCGGAAAAGAAGCATTTCACTCAAATCAAGTCTTAGTAACTGTTTTACAACAAGCGTTAAAACAAAAAGGCGCTTCCCCTTTTGCGATTCAATTTGTTGCTGATACTTCTCGGGAAACGGCTCAAAAATTGATGAAATTAAATGACTATCTAGATGTGTTGATTCCTCGTGGTGGTGCTAACCTGATCAAAACGGTTTTAACAACCGCAACTGTTCCAGTGATTGAAACAGGAACCGGTAATTGTCATGTTTATATCGATAAAGATGCCCAATTAGAAATGGCTACTAATATCATCGTCAATGCAAAATGCCAACGTCCTTCTGTTTGTAACTCAGCAGAAACATTGTTGATCCATCAAGATGTAGCAGCAGATTTCCTTCCTGTTATCGAAAAAGCTCTGAATGAATATAATGTAGAATTACGTGCCGATGAACGAGCGATAGCAATTTTCAAGCAATCGATCCCAGCTACTGAAGAAGATTGGGAAACTGAGTTCAATGACTTCATTTTAGCCGTTAAAGTCGTAGATTCTTTAGACGAAGCCATTCAGCATATCAATCGCTACAATACGAAACATTCTGAAAGTATTATCAGTGATAATTATTTTGCTACACAACAATTTTTACAGCAAGTTGATGCGGCGGCTGTTTATGCTAATGCTTCTACACGTTTTACAGATGGATTTGTTTTTGGTTTCGGTGCAGAAATCGGTATTAGTACACAGAAACTGCATGCTAGAGGTCCGATGGGATTAGCGGAATTGACCTCTACAAAATATATTGTTTATGGCGATGGACAGTATCGGAAATAATTTTTAATTCAAAAATACTCGATCAATGAAGCTCTATTGATCGAGTATTTTTTCTTATTTAATTTAGGATAACTACCTAATTTCATTTAACTGAAATTGATCTTATCAGGGAGTTTCACTCACTTGCCATAATATAGCCGCTTTGTATTGTCCTTTTTGAATAACCTCATTAGAAAAAACATTTAACTGCAATCCTTGTTTATTAGAATCCCAATTTTCACTAACATTGTAAATGCCAGTGCCTGACATTGTACCAACTTCAATTGGCTGAGATTCTCCTTCTTTTAATGCCACCTTAGTCGTATCATTTTGCTTATAATATAATGCTCTTGGAAGAACTTCACTTGGACTATCTTGACTAGTCAACGGTTTCGCTAAGGTGGCTGTTAATGTCCAACTTGTTTTCTTCTTCCGTGTATCACCAATGATAAGCGGAACATCATATTTTGGTTGTTCGCCTTTAATAAATGATTTTGTTAAGTACTTATCCCCAAAATTTAACGTTTTTGGAAACGAGTCTACAAATAACGTCCCTTTAAATTGATACTGTACTGTTTTTTCTTCTTTATCTATGGAAATAGCAGATTCATTATTTGGTGCTTTGACTAACTCAAAATGTTTTCCAACGAGTGAACTAATCACTACCTGAATCGTTGCTTCTTTTGTTAAATCAATCGTTGTCCCTGCATCTCCTCTTAAAACAACAGGATCACTTAAGGGGGTTCCCTCTTCGTCTACAAATTGTACCTGAACATTTTGTTTTTTCTCACCTACTATTAATTCAGTTACACTACTTTCTTTATCTGGACGATGTGCTTGACTCCCTATTATTTGAGCTCTAATCACATCTCCACCTTTTAAAGGAAAACCTACAGCAATGTTATGACGTCCATTTACTTTTGCTGGAATTATGTTTGATACAACTACACCATTAACAGAAACTTTAAGCTGGTACTCACGATCAAATTCTATATTTTGATTTCCTATATCTACGGTGATATTCCCATCCCCAGCATAAGCTTCATTAATTAGTGGAGCATTAACGCTCCATCCTTCCCAATTAGAAGAATCTGAAACTACTTTTGTTACAGTTGTACTTGTTTTATCTGCTTGACCTGCTTCATGACCAACAATTTTTGCCGTAATCACATCTTGTTCAACTAAAACGTTAGTTAAAGGTATAATAAATTCTCCGCCATTAAACGTAAACCGTTCTGTCCCAACTTTCACACCGTTTACGGATACAACTACATCATAGTTCCGATCATTAAATTTATTTTGTGGTGGGACACTACCAGTGATTACATCATCACCATGATCAGCATCATCAAGTATCGGTGGATCAACTATCCAGTTTGCCCAATTCTCTTGACCTTCCTTATTTTCTAATACGATGGTTTTTACTGTTTTACTTTGTTTTGCGGCTTCTCCAGGCTCATACCCAATTATATAGGCTTCGATAACATCACCGGTAGCTAAGTTTTTACCAAATACTGGTGCTCCATATACTCCTGGCTCAGGATCCAGTCCTCTATAAATGATTTCACCGTTTAAAACAATAACCAGTTGATATGTTCGTGAATATTGTCGATTTTGATCCGGAACACTCCCTGTTATATTTGTTTCTTCATCGTATGCAGTTGAAATCGTTGGTGGTTTTACTTGCCATTGTTCCCATAGAGTCCCGTCTTGTCCGATTGTATAGTAGCTGGGGGTAGATAGATTGGTATCTAAATAGCCATTTTCATGTACTGCTTTTTCTTTAGCAACAACTTGTGCTTTAATAACTGTACCGGATATAAATTTTTGAATAGAGTTATATCTCCAATCACCTGATGCATCAATCGGAATATTTTGTGCGATAATCTTATTATTTGCACTTAATCTAATTGTGCAATCAGCTGGGTGACGATTTTCCATATTCTGTTTGGTGATCCCTCCAAAAACACGATCATTTTCTGAAGTGATCGTTGTTGGATCTACTGGGTTTTCAATCCAACTGTTTAATTCTGTCACGTCATCATATAAATAACTACGAGATGGAGATGGGGAAAAGCTTAATGCCGTACCTCCTTGACTTGTTGCAAGGTCAACATTGTAATACGACTTGCGCTCAATCAAAATCCCTGTATCTTTACTCCACCGTCCCAAATCAATGGTCATATCTATATTTTGCCATAAATCGGACATTGCGATCGGATAGACTGGGGACAGAACATTAAAGGTTTCCGTACTTTCATTGTAATAAGCTCTATCTCTACCGGCTATAACACCAACATTTTTAGTTAGCAACTTTTGCATAGTAATATTGATACTGACCCCAATACTACCATTCCTATCGACTTGTCCCCCAATATACTCTTTATAATTAGGTGTACTAAAAAATGGTATAGCTATCTCAGGATCGATCTTAATTCTACTCACGGTCTGCGCTCCAAGTCCAAAAACAGCCACAGCTTTTGATACTGATTTAAAATGCAAAATCCCCTTTTTGTTGTCTAGTATCTGAATAGTATCCACATATCCACTTCCGATACTTAAACGAGGTTGCGGACCCATCATTGGCTCCGTGCTCGATGTAGCAGTGGATGACTCCGATGACTCTACCTCAGTTTCAGTAGAACTTGTAGATTGATTGACTGATTGACTAGTCTCTTGTGCCGTAGACTGTTCGTCTGAATGATCACTCTCTTGCGCTATAGCATTAGTTGGTATCAGCAGTACCAGAATTGAACCTAAGAAAATAATCCTTTTGAGTATTGATTGTCTTTTAGTTCTCATGATTTTCTCTCCATTTTTATTACATATTTTATCTTTGACCCTACTTCTTTAAGATTACACATCTGCTATTTTTAAGCTTGATTTACTTCCATGTCATCTTAGCCATTATACTTTTCAAACAATAAACGCCGACCAATACAATCAGTAATGAAAACCCCAGAAGCACCCAAATAACAGATGTTATTAAATCTCCTGTTGAAGGGAGCTTTCCATGTGAATTTGTAGTCACCTCTCCTTGCCTCAAAGGAGGCTGAAGTATTGAGGGAAGCAATAGGTTATCCTCATCTTTTAGAAAAGTGATCGATACATCAGTCGTACTGTCTAACTTATCTATAGCTTCAACTTTTTCACTGTATAAAAAACAGCTCACCATTACAAAAATCAATAGTATGACCCCATTTCTTTTCATTTTGATCTCCTCTTTCTTTGTTATAGCATTAATACGCACCACGATTACTTAAATCATTATTAATAACTAAAGTTATTTATTGGAAATTTTTGTAACTTCTATTTATCTTTTAGAGAAATAGATTAGGATCGTTTAATTTTAGGATTTTTTTTATTATTGATTAAAGCTAGGATCACTACTATTAAAAGAATCACGGGCAATAGCAACCACCAATAATTAAAACTTGAATCCTCCTTTTCAGTCGCTTGCTTATTGATTTGTTCTGCTTCAATTTTTGTAAAGTTAAAATTTTTTACCCACGTCCAATTGGTTCCCTGTTCTGTTGTCACCTTGATATCTGCTGTATATTCTCCAGCAGTCATTTTTTGATCATAAAAAGACACAGGCAAATCAATCATTGAATGCGGAGCCATTCTCATCTCTTTTTTATTAAAATCAATCAATACTTTTGTACTATTTTTCTCTCTAATCTTAATATTAGCCGACATTTTTTCAACAAAAACTCCTTTAGTATTTGAAATATTTACAAATAAGGAGTAAACGCCGTCTTTTAATTTTAGATAAACATCGTTGAGCTTCATTACTGGTTTTATTTTTTTTGTATCTGCTTCACTGAGTAAGACACCGATTAAAAAAGCAAACTTATTCTGGATAAAGTTACTTCCATCCTGAGAATCACTCTCTCTGACAATTGGTTTCAATTGAATCCCACCCGTTATGTAACCTTCAAATTCTACTTTTGGAGCCATGATCGTAAAGTCGATCGTTTCACTACTATTCGGCGCTAAAGTGACTTCCTCTGGGCCTGTCATGATTTCAGCGAGATCGTAATTCAACGAAACATCTTTTTCTAGTTTGTTAGGTCCATACTCAATGACACCATTTCCATTTGTTTTTGCGCTATTCACATTGATTTCAACTTTTAGCTGTCTTGTGGATGTATTATTTAATTTTAGCTGAATCACTTGTTTCTGTCCAGTTTGTATTAAAAGATCGTAGTACCCAATATTTTTATCTTGCTGATTCTCAGGGAACAATACCTCATAAGAAAAATCCTTGATTAAATCAGATGCATTTTCATTAGAAAAAACTGTAATAGGCTTACCAAATAGGAAAATGATTCCTAAAATTAGATAATATAGTCGTCTTTTTTTTATCATTCACTATTTCCTATCGTCTAAGCTATGTAATGCACGACTTAAACTATCCTTCCTTATATTTTATGCTAACACTAATTGTTTAGATCTCTACTTATAATAAATTTTCTAAATGAACAACTTATAACAATAACTATCTACTCAATCTATACTCTATTTTTATTTTTTAGCATTCAATTATTTCCATTGGTTAAAAATTTATTGTTGTAAATCGTCTAGTGTCCATGATACTTGACCTGTAAATGACTCACCGGAAGCTTTATCTGCTTGTGCATCCGTTACAACTAATTTCACATCTTTAATCAATGTTGAAACTCCGCCTTTAATGTCGTTTGCTTTTGCTTTTACCAATACTGGTTGTTGTGTTGTCGCTCCAGCTTCTACAGATAACGATTTAACTTTTCCATCACCAAGTGTGATCCCTGCATTAGGATCTAATGCTTTAAGAACACCTTCATCACCTGGTTTGTTTGCAATAAAATCATTGTCTTCTCCGATTGTTGTACCAATATCATATGCTTGTGCATCATTTAAATTAAACGTTAGTTTAGATGCTAATTTCTTAGAAGCATCAGCTGTCGTCAATTCTGATAATTTAACTTTTAATTCCCATGGTGTAGAAACAGTTTGTCTGTCATCATTGACAACCAAATATTGGTCACCTACCACAGTGTTATTAAACGTTGCTGAAGCTCCAACAGCTTTTTGCTCACCAAATTGGAAAGAAGACGGTTTCCAAACAAGTGATAAGTTGTTTTTATAAGGTTTGTTTTCCCCAGGGATCGTTGGTTCGTCTGACTTAAAGTTCACACCAACATCTGTTTTATCTTCATATGTTTTTGCATCAGCTGAGGTAGCAAATGCCATTAATGCTGCTGTTGATAATAAGGTAACTAATACTGCTTTTTTCATTTTTTTACCGTCCTTTTATATTGAAAAGTATAGATTGACGATAGTTATTGTTATAAGTTGTTCATTCTTTGTTTTATTATTGTAGAAGTTCTATTTGGTCTCTCAATAGAGTGAATAAGTAGGCAATCAAGCCTAGGCTAGTTAACGAAATAAATAGTAAACTAAAGTTTAAGGTTAGTAGAGATTTTTTCTTTCTTAATTTTTTGATCAAGAAAACATCTCGCGATAACAGAATCAAGAAAACTACTAAAGACACAATAGCGATACCACCTAATATAAATATCCATAGATAATCGATCATTTATCTCACCCGCTTTCAGATTTTTTTCAAACTAAAGGATTCATCCTTTAGCTAGTCAATCAATTTTTTCTTTCTTTTTCCTTTTTTCCTTTTTTTCTTCCATTCAATTTCCATTCTTTTTCTTCTGACAAAAAGCATTGAAACAATAATTAGCATTAAACTTAGACAAAAAATCGTTGCAGCCTTGATCCATGTTGGCGTAATGATCTTAAACCCACTCTCATCATTCATTGTTTTTGCTTGTTCACCTGTGATTGTAAATTCTTTTTCAAACTTCCAATCACTGTATCCATCGTTTGCATTCATCGTTAAAATATAGTTGCCCGCTCGAACGGTTCCTGTGCCCCAATCCATTTCAAAATCAAAATGACTGTTTGGCGCCAACATATAATCTTCAACTTTCTTTTTCTTCAAGACTTTTTGACTATCTTTTTCTTTGACCTCAGCGATGATCTCTAAATTAGAAAGTATCTTGGGTTCAGGATTTTGTAAGGTGGTTAAAATCATTTTCTTACCACGTTTCAATGTTGACTTAGCATCTATTAAGTTCAATGTTTTAGAATCTTTATAATCATCTCCAGTTTCAGAGATAGTCAGACCGATTCGATAAGAAAATTTACTAGAAACCTGTTCTTCATTTTCAGAATCGTCCACTTCAAAAACCAGTGCCCCCATTTTCACCCCTTTGTAATGTTCTGTAGGAGGTATAAGCTTAAAAATAGCTTCCTTCTCTTCAAAGTTTCCAACCGTTAAACTAGGTGTTTCGACTTTTAGAATTGAGCTAATTGGATCATGAAGAGTTGTATCCAACATTTTTTTGTCATTTGTATATTCAATCGTTCCGTTGTCACCTGTAAATGCATCTGTTGCATATATTTTTAATTTAATTGGCTCTTTTTGTGTACTTTTTACTTTTACCTTTAAAAGTTGCTCTTCTCCTGGGACTGTTTGGATATAAAAATAACTTTTTTCTGGATCGATTTGTTTTCCGTTCAGAACGGCTGACACGGTATACCCTAAATTGGATGACTCGTCGGCAGCTAAAGATCTATTAGGAAATAAAAACAAGAACAAACTTGCAAGTACTAGTGTGTATACTAACGTGTGTTTTTTCATTTGACGTTTACTTTCTCCTTATTAAAATAGATTGAACAATCCTTTTTTATCGTTTCAATATAAATGTCTGTGTAGTATTTATTATTTGTATCTAGATAAATTTCTCCACTTAATCGTACACTCTCTTTTCCTTGCCATTGAGCGATAAACGAAGTTGCTTCTTTCTTTGCTTTGTCTTCTGTCTCAAATGGCCCTAGCGTGTCAATGGTTTCTCCTTCTTCATAGTAAAAATCTATTTTTCGGAAATCGTTCATTGCAAGAACGAATATGATATAAACTAAACTCAAAGCTAAGATCATCAAGACAAAGTAAATCAATCCAACTATATTGAATAATAAAGATAGAAAAAATAATATATTCAAGCTTAAAAATAATAAAACAGATACTATATGCTGTTGCTCTTTTTTATTAACCAAGTAAAACAAATAGGTAGAAAACATAGTCCATACCATTAATAGAAAACCAAAAACAAGATAAATAATCGATTCGGTCCAATTGTCATTTAATAACGATAGCAATTGAAGGAAAAATGACAGTCTTTTATCTATATAGAAATAAGCTTCTTTATAAAATAAATAGAAGTTTATTAAATATATGATCCATCCTGCCACAAGGATTCCTTCTATAAGAAAGAAACGCCGTAAAAAAATATTTTTTATCGTATTTGTGTTACTCATTAGTTATTTCATTCCTTTTTAGGTTTTGTACTTTAAATTTTTGAGCTAGTTATGCGTCATTTATAGACAAAGAACATACCCAATTGTTCGAATCGTTTTTAAATATTGGGGTTCTGATACATTTTTTTCTATTTTTTTCCGAATATGAAAAACTATGTTTGCTACACGATACTGCTTATTCGCCACATGTCCGTTCCATAATACTTTGTAGAGTTCTTCATATGTTGCTCTTTGCCCGCATTTTCCTTTTAAATAACTAACTAACTTGTATTCTAGCGGTGTCAGAGAAATTTCTTGCTCATTTTCTATACAAATCGAAAGGTTGTCACTATTTAACTTCAAACGCTCTTCAATCATTTTTGGCACACTTGCTTCTTTTGTCTTCGTTTGGAGCATATTAGATAGAATTAGTTGAAATTCATTAGGTGGTGTGTGTTGGTCAAAAACAATTGTTGCTCCTAATTCTAGATATATGAAACGTTCAATTGGCGTACTATCTGTCACTAATAAAAAAATCAGCGGATAAGTATTACTTTTTTCTTTTAAAAGTAATTCACAAATCTGACCTACTCTCTCACCATTGGGCTTCACTGCACAATCAATAATGATTGCCTCCAATACTGGATAATTACTTCTGTCACTTTCCTGTTCCAGTGAAAAAAGATTGTAGCCTTTTTCTTTCAGGACATCTATATAAGAAGAAGATGGGTTTTCTAGTGGATATAATCCGATGTTAACCATATACATTCTTCCTCCTTTCATCTTTGATATTTTTTTGCTATACTACGAGGTAGAAAAATGATTGAATTTCCCTGATTTATTTTTTCTCAGAATTAGTGATTATAAGAAGAAATGTTCTAGTCGTTATAACACGCTGTTTTTTTAGCTGTGATGACGCTTTTTTTGACGGTTATTCTTCTAAATTCAGTTCGGCATCCAGAATAGAAATGGCCTTTTCTCTAGTTTCCCATAAAGAACTGGCATACGTATCTAAGGTCAGCTTGATCGATTGATGGCCTAGTAAACGGCTTAAGGTGGCAATATCGCTCCCATTTTCAATGCATCGTGTCGCAAAGGTATGCCGTAAGGCGTGGAAATGGATCGGCTCTATGTCAGCTTTGGCAAGGGTCTTTTTAAACCAATAATTGATCAGTCTAGGTTCTGCGTATGAGTGTTTATAGTTGATCACATAGGTACTGACCGCCTCCGCTTTTTTCTTTGTTAAGTAAGTAAGTAAATTTTGGGCAATCGGTATTTTCCGCACCGAGCTTTTTGATTTGGGCAGATCAAATACAATCTCTGTCTTGGTTGTTTTCCCTGGCACAGACACTCTCTGGATTGTGCGGACCACTTGGATCGTTTTGCTTTCTAAATTGATATCGGACCACGTTAAAGCCCCGATTTCACCAATTCGCATGCCGGTGTACAACGCGATAATGATCGGTGAGCACCCTGGCTCTTTCAGGGCAGCTTTTTCTAATATTCGTTGTTGTTCCCGAGTTAAAATGGCGATATCTTTTTTCCGGATCGCTGGCAGGACAATGCCGTCACACGGGTTTTCTGGAATGGCTTTTTCAAAGTAGGCTTTATTCATGGCACTTTTAAAGATCGTCAAGACATTATGGATCGTGGTCAGACTTAATTCTTTATCCGATAAAAGAAGCATTAATGCCGTGATGTCTTTTTTCTCAATATGAAGTAATTTTTTCTTTCCTATATAAGGCAAGATATGTTTGCGCATTTTTGTTTGATACGACGCATAGGTCGACTGTTTGATTTGACGAACGATTAAGTGATCCAACCAGTACACGAGCCATTCCTCTACTGTCCCTTGAAATTGGGTCGTAAGCTGCTTTGAAAATGTCTGGCGTGCTTTTTGACGTTCTAAGGTTTGTTTGACCTCCCTATATTTTTGACCGTAAATGTAGCCGTAGAGCAGTTTTCCTTGTTCATTTCGCCCTTTTCGGTAGCGCCCTTCCCAGCGGCCATCTTTTCGCTTATAAATATTTTCGCCTTTTTTAGTTATCGTAAGTTCCTCCTTCGTTTGACGAGAGAATTGACGGCTAGAAATCACAAAAAACCGTTTTTTTCATATTTTTTTCATTTTTACCCAATAATAAAACGATAAAAATTAAAGAACTTTTGTTTTTTTGTTATAGACTTTTCGTTTTCTTTGTATTAGAATAGAATTTAACGAACAAAATCGTTTATTTATAACAAAAAGAACTAAATTTTCTTTCTCATAATCACTAATTCTGAGAAAGAAAATTTAGTTCTTTTTTGTCATCTTTTTATTTATAAATAGATTATACTAAAAGAAAAACGATAGAGCGTCTCGTTGAAGCGCTTACATTTCTCGTTGATGTTTTTTATTAAAGAACTAGATAAAAACATAGTAATAACCAGACTCTTCAAAAAAACAATAAATACCATAGAACCTAATGCTATGTAAAATACATCCCTTTACACTCTATTCACAATAAAAAATGATTGTCATTAAAAAATACTCAGTTGATAAAGTTAGCTAAAGCAGCTTTATCAACTGAGTATCAATTTTTCTTTAAATATTCTATTGCTCTTTTTTACGTTTACGAATGATAACCATTGCTACTTCAGCTAACAGAATAGCGCCAATCATTATCAAGCTAGTGCTAACTTTTTCACCTAGGCTAGCTAAATAGCCTTTTTGAGGTGGGGTAATAGCTGGTGAAACATCTGATGGAATATTGACTTGTGTCGCTTTATTCGTCACGTTTAAAGACAATAGTTTAGGTTCGTTTTTTGCAGATGACTCAATAGTAAAAGTAACTTTTTCTTGTGATAATTGATAGCCATTTGGGGCTTTTTGCTCTACAAAGTAATAAGAACCCGGCGCCAATTTATTCACATGAATTTGGCCTTTTTCATCTGTCACTAAATTTTCCTCAACCATCATTCCAGACTGCTGATAAAGATTAAATGCTGCACCACTTAACGCTTTTCTAGTCATCTCATCTGTCTTATTCAATTGAACAGAGCCTTGATAATTGACATAATCTCCTAAATCAAGGATAAGCGATTCTGGTTTTCCCATTGTTTCCTTGATAGTAAATGTCTTAGGTGCTGAATTCAGGAGGTAGCCCGATGGGGCCTTCACTTCCACTAATGTGTATGTCCCACCTTTTAAACCTTTAGCAAAAATCTCACCATCAACTCCAGAAATAAGCCTTGTAATAGCATTATCCTCTTTGTCATAAGCATTGACAACTTTGCCATTTTCATCGTGAATTTCAAATTCTGCTCCAGCTAAAGGCTCCGAGACTAGTTCTCCTTTAGCAACCTTTCGTGCTTTGATTCCTACTTCATAATTTACAATTGATACTTCTTCCACAGGAGGTGTTGTCTCTTCACCTGCTTTTACCGTAAAGTAGATTGGCTGTTTATTGATTACATAGCCGTGTGGTGCTTCGATTTCAATGATTTTATAGTAGCCAGGACCTAATTTATCAATGTCCAGATGACCATCTTCCCCTGCCTCGATATACTCTTTTCCATCGATTTGTACAAGTTCTTCCGATGAGCCTTTCGCTCTATAAACAGCAAATTTTGCTCCAGCTATCGGTCGACTTCCTTCACCAACTTTCGTTAAACCTACTTTTCCTTTAAAATTCTGGAATGCGCCCAAATCAATTTGTGTAGGTTTCCCTTCATGTGATTGTGCTACGTTAAACAGAATCGGATACTCATTTTTAACATAGTCTTGTCCATTCTCATCAACAGGCGCTTTTGTTTCAACCAAATAGTAACTTCCTGGTGCTAAACCATCGTATTGAATGAGTCCATCACGATCAGATGTCAAGTTTGCCACTACTAACTGTCCGTCTGTTTTATACACAGAAAATTCTGCCCCAGCCAAGGGATTCCAATGACTATCCACCTTTTTAATTTTGAACGATCCTTGGTAGTTTGTCATTTCAGCTTGAACTGCCTTTGGTTTTCCAACGGTATTGGGTTCAATTACTACTTTGACTTTTTCAGTGTTCAATAGATATTCTACATTCGGGCCAACGCTCACTTCTTTAAAGTAATACGTTCCTGGAGCGATATCTTCGAGTAATAATTTCCCATCAACGTTCGTTGTGCCTGTTTGAACAACTTTTCCTGTTGTATCTTCTAAAGCAAATTCGACCCCCGCTAATAACTTATTGCCACTGGCTGTTTTGCCATACTTAGTTATTTCTGCAGAACCCTTATAATTGATGAAATCAGCAGATAATTCAATTGTTTCTAATGGCTTATCTGATTTTTCAGGTACTACGATATTCTCGATGGCTTCTTTATTTAATAAAAAACCATTTGGAGATGATAATTCTTTTATTACGTACTCTCCAGGTCCGACATCTGTAAATATCACTTTTCCATCTGCCGCGGAGTTTACTTTTTTAATAGGGGTTGTCACATTATTTTTATTAAACAATCCGAATTCAGCTCCAGCTACAGGAACTCCATGCTGATCTTTTTTAATAAAACTAATCGCAGACTGGTAATTAATAAATGCATCATGCATTCCAACTTGAACAAGTTGGTGATCACTATTTTCCACTATTTCAAAAGGAATCGCATTCGTGTTGAGAATATACCCTGTCGGTGCTTTCGTTTCAGTCAAACGATATTTGCCAACAACTAATCCTAGAATAATTAAACGACCAGTCTTATCCGTTACTAACGCTTGGTTCACAGGTTTAGTAACCCATGTATCAGTAAGGCTGTTATAGACTTCTAATTTAAATTGTGCACCTACTAACAGTTGTCCTTTTTCGCCTTGTTTTTTTAATTCAACTTTTCCAAGAGGATTTTGGATAACTAGTGGTGTTCCATTTGTTGTAGATTCATTGATTTCGACATCTTTGCCATCAACCAAGCTTTGATCGATTGTGTAACCTAATTCAGTTAATGCTCCTGTCTCTTTCAAAATGTAGTGTCCATAAGGTAGATTACCGAAAGTTATCAAACCGTTGATACCAACGGTGCCGGAACGTAAAATTTGTGTTTGGTTTTTATCCCAAAGTTCAAAAGTTGCTCCTTCCGGAAGTACTTGACCTAATGCACCAACTTTTTTAATAATCAATTGACCACGTTCACCAGAGCTAGAGCCGCCACCTTCAATAATTGTGACGTTCGTGTGTCCTTCTCCTTCTTCATCGATTTCAGTTTTCCCATCACTTGTAATATGAATATCATTTGAAACTGTTCCTGTCGTTCCCTCTAAGAAAATCATTGTCTTATATTCCATGATCAATGGGCTCTCTATTTGTTGGTATTCACCGATAAATTTAAGGATCATCTTTTGTTGCCCAGTTGTATTATCTGTTGTTGACTCTACTGTGTAGTCAGTATCTTTCACTAATTCTTTGGTTCTATCAATAGCAATATTTCCCTCACTATCTACTTTCGTTCCAAAAATATGCAATGTATCAATATTAATAGATTGATTAGGTGATGGTGTATCTTCTACTGTTACATCATAAAGTGTTGATTGACTGCCGTTTAGTGTAACAGACCAGTCAACGTAGCCATCTTTATCCTGTTTACCACTTTTACTTGTAAATTCACCACCGTGATTCACAGATACTTCACCATGTAATGAGTGATCTTCATATTTGTCATTACTAAACACAGCATCATTATCATATTGTTGATTGATTAAAAACGGACCGCCAACTTCTGTTCTAAATTCAACAAGATACGTTCCCGAATCATTATCGGGGAAATCAACGATCAACATTTCCCGGTTAAGAACGTCTGGCTGCTGAATACCAAATTCTTCATATTCTTGTGGGGTTAATTCATTTCCTTTTATGATAGAACCATCATTATCTACTGTATAATGATAAATCTTGATAGAATTCCAAATATATTTTTCAAGAGGTGAAATTAAATCTGACAGTTTGGCATTCTCTAAGTCTTTATCACTATAGTTCACAGCGAGTGACCACGTAATTTCCTTTTTCACAGCATTGTAAGAACCAGATTTCGACCCGTTGTATTTCGTTGGTTCATTTGGTTTGAATTCTGCAAAATCGTCATTGGTGATTAAATCACCTGCGTCCGTCTCCCATTCTACTGTAGCATCATTTCTAAATTTTTTGTTTGGATCATCTTCTGGAATTGCTTCTGGATCGTAATTTGTTGTATACGTAATTTTAAATGAATGATCCGTTTTCACATAGCTTCCAATAAACACAATGTCAAATTGACTTGTTGTTTGATTATAATCTAATGTATAGTCCGTTCCTAAAATTAATGCTTTATTTGTTTCATTATCATGTATATTGACCGTTTCTGGTTTAAGTGTCAGTCCCTCACTCAACACATCTTTCAGTTTCCAATTGTTCATGCTGTAATTATTTTTATTGATATCAATCGACCAAGCCACTGTATGGTTGGTGTAATCCATTGCACCACGTTTTTTTATGATATTTTGAGGCGTCAAATTCCCTGATTCCCCGTCATTTTCACCATTTTCTGTAACCACATCATTTTTGATGACTGTATTTTCATCAAGAATCCCATCATATCCCGTTGTATAATCGATATCTACTGCTGTTTTAAGCTCACCGATAAATTTAATTTCAAAGCCATTACCAGCTGAACTATCTAAAGTATAATCTACCCCTTCAACCAATTGACGTCCTCTAACAAGATTACCGCTTTGGTCAGAGACCATTTCATACAAATCAACAGAACCATCCACTAAAAACATATGACTATCTTGAAACGTATCTTTAATTGAACCGTTGGAAATGACTTTTTCGCCATAATTATATCGGATAACCCAATTAAATTCTTGCTTAATCGGGTCATAATTCCCCTTAAACTTACCAATTTTTTTCCCATATTGAGCTGAAACAGTAGCTTCAGTTGTGGCTTCTTCTAACCCTTTTGCCGTAAGAGCTGCATGGTTTTTGAATGAAATAAAGCCACCATCATTCGGCTTAAAGTCTTCGTTGATAGACGTTGTATATTCTAGACGATAGGCGTTGCTTGTCAACCCTTTAAAAGAAACTGTTCCATTTGAATCAACTGTATATGTCGATGGATCAGCAACTCTTTGCGATCCTTCAACCACTTGGCCATCAAAATCAACATCTACTTGGTAAACCTTAACACTTTCATAAGTCGTTCCTGTCGGAAAAGTTTCAATAACTGTTGCATTTTCCAATGGATCTAACGCTTTGTTTACATCAACATCCCAAATAATTTTACTTGGATTCAGTTCTTTATCAAAATGACCCTTTTTATCAATATTATCTCCTGTATAATTAGGCTTGATCACGATAGATCCACCTAAATCTTCATGTCCAGGAGGAACAATCACGATTTCTCCAGGCCCATCAATATTATCTTTATCAAAATCACCACTAAAGTGAAATTTTCCTACAATATCAGAAGCATTCTTAACTTCTTCAGTAAAAATAATTTTGATACTGCCATCCGTGTTGATTAATACATTTGCATACTGATTACCCTCTTTATCCGATAATGGGAAAACTTGGTTTTGGGTAACTTTTATAGAATTAGGCATTTGAAACTCATAATAATCTCCTGCTACCATCTGAGCACGTATCTCTTCATTCAGCTCAAATTCAAAAGCAAATTTAACATGATCATTAATTGTCGGTTCACTTACTGGGTTACCATCCTTATCTGCGAATGTTAACGACATTTTTGTCAGAAAATCATCCGTTAATCCTGCTTGTTTGTATAACTCTTTAATATCAATAGCTGCTCTGCGTTTTGCAATTTGTCCTGAATTGCTTGATGATGTTTCATTTGTTTCCTGACTTTCAGCTGTTGTTGATTCTGAAGTAGTTTGGATTGGCAGTTGTTGTGTTTCTGTAGATGTTGATGATTCTTCTACTGATTCCAGCATTTGCCAATTTTCTGGAAAAGGAACCGTTTGTTCTTGATTTCCTAAGCGAACAGTAACATGATTTTCGAGGGCTTGCTCTGTTACTTTTCCTGCTATATCTATGAGTAGCTCACTATCCGTATTTTCATTGATACTTAAATGAACTTGATTACCTGTAACTTGATACGTTCCATGACTTACTTGTTGCGTATCTTTCAATTCTTTTATGCCAGTATCGGTTGCTGTATAAGCAGGCGATAGCTGAATAACTGCTTGTTTTTGATTTGTTGTTTTTACAGTTAATTTTAATTGAATCGTTGCTTGCTGCTTTTGACTGTTTTGATCAAACATCGCTTCTGCTATAGTAATTTCATCATCACTAAGTAAAGTTTCTGCAATTGCAATCTGCGGTACTATAACTTGCGCTAAAAGTAAAAACGTTAAAAATACATGAATGATTTTTTTCATATTAATCTCCTTCACCGTTCCTAATAAATTACTTGAATTCTTTATTTTTGACATAATTCTATTGTGAAAAAAGAATAACACGGGGAAGCGATTACAAAACGTCAATTTTTTGATTTTTTTTTACTGTTTTTTGATTTTTTGATATAAATATCATTTTTATCTATTTTTTATCAAACCCCATAATAGGCTATCCAATTCTGCATAATCCATCTTTGTTAATTCTGTATCAAAGATGACATTTGGAACAGTCTTTTCTGATGTCTGAGGAACTTTGCTAGTAGAAACGATCAGCTGATAGTTGTTATTATCTACTGTATCAGGTGTAACGATTTCCATATTATAATCATTTTGATAATTCTTTTTCAATAAGAGCATTAAACGCTTCTCCTCAAATATGGGTAAATCTGTTACCAATAGAATCGTCATCTTTTCTTCTAATTGAGGTAACTCTGTGATAGACGCATACATGACTAAATAGCGAATGATCAAAAAGCGTCTTTGTAAAAATAGATGATTCTTCGTTTTTATATATAGGTCGTTGATTATTTCCTCCAATTGTCTAACCAAATTAGGGTATTTCAATTGTTCCCGATCCCAATAATTATATCCATTCATACTAAACCTAAAACCGTGAAACAATTGGCAAAATGCGTGAGAACTAAATATATAATCACGGAGTAAGTGAGTATTATTTTGGGGAAATTTCAATTGGTTTGCTTTTGCCTTCAATTCATGTTCAAAAAAGAGAATCGATTGATAAAGATCCGTTTGATTTCGTTCATGAAAATCATAAATTTGCTCTCTAACTTTTTCATTGCTGTAACATTCATCCCTTGTCAATAAAACTGAAAACAAGAATGCCGATTCGGCCTTTGACCATGTCTCTTCAAAAAAGTAGTTCTTTATCCTCTCTTCATACAGGTCAAACAAAGGATTATTGTTCGTATTTTCAAAAACAACAGCTTTCTGCTGGATCGTATGGCCTTTTTGATTTCTTACAATACAAATAGCAATATAATAAGCTAGATTTTGCCGTCTGAATGAAGAAAGTTTAAGTCCAAATACTGATTCGATTTCCTCAATGATAGAAGCCACTCTTGCTTGAGATACTTGAGGAAACGGCCAGGTCTTTCCTTTAAACAGCAGCCACATAATAGAATACAATAATTGACGGACTTGCCCTTCTTCCCCAACTAGCTGAAAACTTCCTTTTTTTATATCTAACTGATAATGTTGGATTTTTTTTCTGAATTCCTTGGTTAGACGCCAAACCGTTGACTCGCTTGTATAATTATCATGAGCGAATTGGATAGCAGACGAAATAGTCTCAAAAAATATACCGTACATCAAACGATAACTTAATGTATTCTGTAATTGATAAAGTAAAAAATCCTCCACATAGACCAACGAATTTGTTTGCAAAAAATAACCCAATTTCTTATCATATAGAAGTTCAATTTTTTCTTCCTGATGAAAATTCTCAATATCCTCTTGAACGAGGTGCAAGTATTTCTCAACAGTTCGCTTTGTTAAATCAATTTCTTGAACAAACTCAGCTACTGTGACCCACCTTTTAGTATAGGCCAAGTATTCTATTAAAAGGACTTTGGCACTGACGCCTTGGTCAAAAAGATCTAAGTCTTCTGTATGTATAATCATTGATAAACACCCCTAGTTTCGTGCAAATAGTCTTATTGCATATGATTTGTAAAGAATCATTTCTCTATTAAAATTGTAAATGAATCTATTCAATTATGCGAAGAAAATGACTACTCAATACCGTTTTATTCAGATTCCTAGACTCAGGACTACCACTTGTTTCGTTTATTCAAGTATTCGCTGAATAAATGAAACAAAAAGTAAAACAAGTGCTATGCGACCTCAGTCAAACTTGTCCTTTTTTCCAGACAGTTTTGACTATTTGAATTCTTTCACGATATTCTATTGACTATCCCCACCTCTTTAAGTCAGGATAACTTTACAACATGGAACAAAAAAAGGCGCCCTGTCAGAAGACGGTCATCTTCTAAACAGAGCCCTGTATTATCAGCACAAACTAATAATACAAGTTGCCTCGCCAATAATTGCTTATTGACTACCTTTATTGTACTAAAAGTAAAAACGGATTTCCATTCTTTTTTACTTACTCAATAATGATAGTGAATGGTTATTTAACGAACGCTTCATGGTATTAGTAGCTGACTAATATCATTTTTTTGTGTGTTGAATTTAGGTAATTAGAGCGAAAAACTAAAATAAAAAGGCACTCTGCAAAAGGACGGACATCCTCGTACAGAGCCTCATATTATCAGCACAAACTAATAATATAAGTTGCCCAAGTCAATATTTTCATATCGACTCTTTCATTTTACTCAATTTTTGTAAGAAATACTAGTTTATTTTTCAAATCTTGTTAGTTTGAAGCAGTTGGTTGGTATTTGTTGCACTTTTGCACGGTATTAGTTGGTCGCTAATGCCGTATTTTTTCGCTCTTTTTATAAATAGCAAGCGCCTCTCTTCTCCTTTTTTAAATACGATATTCTCGTATTTCCATTCTACCAATTGGTGCTTGCGAGCGGATGTTACTAGAACCTATCACTGCCATACATTCACCATTCGATCAAAAAAGGCAGTCTGGTCAATGTGCGTAAAAATGGTCAATAGTTAAAAACAGATAAAGAACGATTTCTTTCGTTTACACGATTGAATGGTGTAATGTAACGATTTATTTTCAGTACATCCGTATTCTTAATAATCCATCTGGCGGAAGATGGGTTGTTATGCAAAAAATTCGCTGGCCTGCAGAACCTGCGAATTTCAAACAGCTGCTCATCATTTCAGAAACAATCCAACTATTTTTTACTATCACTTGATGAGCAGCTGTTTGTTTTTTACTTGTTTACACAACTTGATTTAGCATGCTTGTGTCAGATTCTGATCATTGACACGTATAATTTACCCCAAAAAAGTAATCTTGCTAAAGCTATGCAAGATCACTTTTGACTATATCTTATTTTACATAGTCTAATGAAAAAAGCTCCTACAGAAACATCCTCTATATTTCTTCCTTAGCTCATTTAAACTATTTAGTTACCTTTTATATATAGTACTTCTGTGACCTATAGAAAATATCTCTATCCTAATTTCAGAGTCGTTTATATCAGCTAATATACGATAATTTCCTATTCGATACCGCCACTCGCCACTTTTAGTTCCAGTTAACCCTTTTCCATGTTGTCGTGGGTCAGTTGTGGCTTCTAAATTTTTTCTGATCCAAGCAATAATAATTCTTGCTTGGTTTCTATCCATTTTTTTTAATTGCTTTTGTGCTTGTGGCATATAGATTACGTTATACTTCATCTAATAATTTCTCCATCTCATCTTGAGAAATCCCCACTTCTTTTTTGATTTTGGAATCTTTCATTGCTTTTCTTAACGTGTTTAAATCTATTTCATCTTCAATTTTATCTAGTACAGCATTTCTGTATAGTTCGGTTAATGATGAATTGTGCGCTTTCGCATATTCTGCTACTAGTTCTTTTTCTTCATCCGGAATTCTAAATGTTATTGTGGATTGAGACATGTTAAATCCCTCCATTCTTATTGTACTAACAGTGTACTAAAACATATAAACAATGTCAATACATCGTTAGTAAAATTTAAATGATAACCAACTTTTTAGTTGTAACGCTTATTGAACCTTCTATGTCACAATCAACTGCTAAAGTCATACCTCTACAATATACTGAAGGATTGATTACGATTGCATTCATTCTATTATTTGAGATTTGCAATAAGAGCAAACAAAATCTTTCGCTCTTTTAGGTATTCCTCATTCACCTTTTATAAAGAACCCTTCCAAAATATAGGAATTAGGGTATTAAAAACAAGGAACATTTAACCCCAAAGCTGATTTCACTTCATTATTAAATTTATTCAACGATGCGAAGAAAATAACTACTCTGTACCGACTATTTTAGCATAAGAAAACAGGATAGAAATTTTCCTATCCTATTGATTAATTAAATTCCAGTCTTCCCTACACCATAACTAATTCTCAAAAACCTCACGTTTTCTTTCGACTGCTACCTGCTATTATAAACAAATCCAATCACCTTTTCTTTTGAAACCAATCCATAATGACGGCTGTCTGTCGCGTAGGGACGGTTATCTCCCAACACAAAATAATACCCCGCTGGGATCGTTCCTTTTTCTATCAAAAATGAGCCTAGTGTAAAGTCCTCTGTATAGTTCTTGCCATTTCTTTGGCTTTCATTCACTTCATCCACGATAAACTTCTCATCCATCGGCTGACCATTCACGAATAACTCATCCTCTTTAAAGGAAATACTCTCTCCTGGAAGTCCAATGATCCGACGGATTTGTCTTTTTCCTGATCCGTTATTAAAGGCCACCAAATCAAATCGTCTGACCTCTTTGGTTTTCTTCACCAGTACATATTCGCCATTTCGGACTGTCGGACTCATCCCATATCCTGTTACTTTCATGAGGCTAAAGAAAAAAGAACACACTATCAAGGTGCTCCCAAGCCCAAAAAAGACAGCGACACACAAGTCTTTACCCATTTGTTTCAATGACGTCTTATATCGTCTTTGATCCCTGTCTCTATGTCTCTTTCTTTTTTGGATATTCTTTTTTTTCGCCATACGGACTACTTGCTTTCTTTGAGAAGGGACTCATCTACTTTATAATAGGTAAATGCTGCTTTTTCATAGGTTTCTACCTTGGCACTATCTGTTAAAAATTCTTCGACTAAAGAGGGATTTTCATAAAAATTATTCGTTTGCGTACTGACGTTCATGCCTAATTCTTTTAATGCTTTATAATAACGGTTCAACACTAATTGCCCTTCTTCCGTATTCACTGAACTCGCTTTTTTAGTCCCGTAACTCGCCATTGACGTGCCTAAATACCGAATGTTTTTCTGCAGCTTTTCTTTGTCTTCTTGTTTAGACTCAACTTCTGCCAATTCCTTCTTAAAATCACGAAGCAAGTAGTACCCTTTCACTAAGGAATTGGAATCGTCTGTTCCTAACGTCATTGACTGGTAATAGGATAGACCCATTGCCCCTGCTGAGAAACTGAGAAAAAGAACCAAGGACAGGACAAAAGCACGAATGCTTTGGCGTTTTTGAGCCAACAGTTCTTGACGGATACGCCGGATACGCCGCTGCTTCTTCTTATTCCTGAGTTTCTTTATGGGAAGCTTCTTTAGTTGTCGGTGTTTAAGAAAGAATCTGTAAAGAAACAGACTTGCCCCTATCAAGGACAAGATCGCTAAAATGATGCCTCCAGTATATACATAATCCAATGTTGTCATCTTTTTTCAGCTCCTGTTCATTTACGGCTCTTTTTTCGTTTCTTTGTCTCTGCTTCTTTTTTCTTTCTAAAGAAAACCATCACACCAAATAGAAGCGCGGTAAAGAACACAATGCTTCCCACGATCCAGCCAATCATCGTCCAGTCCAGTCCTTTTTTCTGAACTAAGCCTACATCTCGCTCGTTAAATTGATTCGCTTCTTTATCTGTAATCGTAAAGTCTTTATCCCACGTCCATTTTTGATCTCCTGATGTGACTAAGATGGCCGCTTTGTATTTTCCTGGGACCATTTTTTCGCCATTCATACTGACAGGAAAATTAATAAACGAGTTGGGCGCCATTCGCATTGCCGTTTGTTTTCGTTCATAAAGGACCTCTTTGCTTTTTTCTGACGTGATCTGCACCTCTGCAGTCAGATCATTCACATACGTTGCTGTAATGTTTGAAAAATGAACATACACCGTATTTCGGTAATTGCTTTGCCCGGCCATAACAGTGTTTAATGCCAGTTCCGGCGTGACAGGTTTGTCTGATTCCTGTAGTAAAACCCCAATCACATACGCATACTGATTAATGATTTTTGACCCTTTATCTGTTTCATCCGCTTGATCTTGGCCCGTTTTCATCAGCTGGATTCCGCCAGAAAGTACCCCTTCATACGCGGTTTCCGGCATTTGAATCGTCAGTTCGACCTCTTTTGTTTCCCCTGCTGCTAATGCGACTTTATCTGGTCCTGAAACGATTTTTTTGAAATCATAGGCCAAAGACGGATCATTTTTTAAGGACGAGTCTCCGTACTCAATTACTCCATTGGGGTTGGTTTTGGCACTATTTAAACTCACTGCCACCTCCACGTTTTCCTCGCTGGGATTATTTAACGTAATCGACAGAGTTTGTTTTTGATTTGGGGTCATTTTTAAATGGTAATACCCTATGTCTTTTTCCATCTGATTCTCTGGAAAATGGATACTGTAGCTAAAACCTGCCGCTCCTGCAGCGTTTGGTTTATTCTCTGCTTGTGCTGTTTGCGGGGATAAGAACCCAAAAATAGCTAAAATAAAGATCAAAAAGGTGATTCGTTTGTTTAAATAAGTCATACTGACTCTCCTTCAATTGTGTTTTTGTTGTTATGTACTAAAGCGAACGTTTCGCTTCCATCTATTTCTATATCTGAGTATTCTTCATAAAAAATTCAGGCTTCTAAGTATTTTTCTGACCCTGCACACGAGTGATAACGAATGAACAGGGTCAGTCCAATTACTTAAACCTGAATGTCTTTATTGTACAGCTGATGTTGGTTAAACTGCTGCAACGATCTTCCATGTCACAACGGCATTATACGTATCTAACACCATATTTGAGGCTACGGTAGCAGGAACAGTCAACGTCACAGCTGTTTTATCCGTGCCTTTTGTGCCATCCGTTCCTGTATATTTATCACTTTGACCAAATTCCATCACGTAAGAGCCTTTTCCTTCAAGCTTTGCTTTATCAGCTGTCACGACTGTTTTAGCCCCACTATCTTTATCTAGTTCGAACGCTGTCGCTACATTTGAGGGCACTACATTTTCATTTGATGCCGCTGGGACAGCCATTCCATTTGTATAATTAAGTGTCGCTCCTGTTAAGGCGTTTGATGTATCAGGGGTCACACCGGTAAATTGTTTTGTTAATTCCGCCGTGATCGTATAGCCGTAAGTCCCGCCTGAACGAACGTCTGACCAGCCAACGATCGCACCACGTGTTTCTCCTTCTGATAATGTAATCGGTGCCGCATTGGCCTTTATTTCTGAACCAGAGGTTTTGATCGTCCCAAAGTTCATCACTGACACACGTTGCAACACTAATGAACCAGAATCTGGGTTAACTGAAATATCTGGATTTTCTGGAAGGTTTTCATCTGGTTTTTCTGGATCTGGGGTTGGATCTTCTGGACCAATCACCCCTTCTTCTACAATTGTTTTCCCTTTTGAATCAAGTTTTGTCTCTGGTGTTGGCTTAGGCGTTTCTTCTTCTGCTGCAGAAACACTCATTCCCCCTAATAGTACTGATGCTAAAAGAGTCACTGTTGCTAAAGTTCCTTTTGTCATTGCGTTCATTTTTGTTTCCTCCTATTTTCTGTTTTCATTTATTAAGGCAACTCGGCTAAGAGCCAAGTTATCTTCGTTTCATAATGGACCGGATGAATCACGGTCGTTTCTGGAATCGTCAGCGTAATCGCTGAATTTTGGTAGACGGGTTTATTGGACTCTTTCTCTAGAATCGGTTGCCCCGCTTCGTCTTTGACTGGGGTCAAGGTTGGCTTTTGATGCCCCGTGTTGGTATCAGAAGCCCCAAACGAAATGGTCCAAACCCCTTGGCCTGTCCCCGCAGCGGCTGTCGCCACTTCATAGGTGCTGCCTATAGTGTTCAGGGCAATGGTTTCTCTTGTCACCACAGGAGCCTCACTGGAACTGCTGGAATTGGCCCAGCCCTTGTCTAAGGACAGCACGGCGCCCTTTAGTTCTTGTTCTCCTGCTTCTTGAATGATGGGGTTGCGAAATTGTGTTTCTTGTTTCACCTGTAAGGACCAACCCGTACTAAGAGCCCGCTGGTCCGTTAGTTGAATATAGCTGCCTCTAGGTCCGATGTCTGTATAAAACTGTTGGGCTAACGCGGGATACACCCGATCTGTTTCACGAATTTTTCTTTCGCCAAACTGGAGTGGCGACACATAATCGATCCGCAATGGTCCTGATTCAGCCGTCCCAGGTCCCGGATCTGTCGGGACTTCCGGATTCTCCGGATCTTGGAGAGAGGCACCTCCGTCAACCACCGAAACCGTCCCGGACTGTTCAAGAGAAGTGTCCGCATGGACAATGGTTCCCATCAAGCCTACCGCCATAGCCCCCATTAGGAACAGCAGTCGGCTGAGGTTCAAATACCGTCTCATGGTTTCGCCTCCTTTCGATGCCGTCTCCATAGAAGCCATAACACAAGAAGCAGAAGGAATACAAGCCATCCTCCATAGTGTTGAAGGAGTTCTCCTGTCTGAGGGAAGAGACCTTTTCGTCCTTCTGGTTTTTTAACCAGTAAGTCAGATTCTGTCTCACTGATTCGAGTTGGACGTTCCTCTTCTTCATAGAATGAGATTTTCCCATCGACCGTGATCTGCCCCTCTGCCGCCGATACATCTCCCGCTATAAATAAAAAGCAGGCAACCAACAGGCTCGTGAATAAAATAACGTTTTTTTGTTCCTTCATTAAATCACTCCCCTTTCCTTATGGCTGTCCCGGCATGATCTTCCACGTGATCACGCCAGTATATTCACCGGTATAGACGGTTTCTGACGAGTCTAACTGAAACTTCACGCCGTCACTTCCTTTGGTCGTTCCCCAGTTTTCACTGACAGAATAGCTTTCTGGGATCGTGGGAGTAGTTGCGGTATACACGACTTGCGCATCTGAACTCAGCGTCTGTTCTTTGCCTTTATACACATAGCGCAGTGCGTTTTTCAATAACTTGTTGTCGACATTGGTCATCGGTGTCGTGACCTCAGCGGTCATGGTCCAGCCATCTGCTTTGTCCGAACGGGTATCTCTGACCACTAAAGGATCCACATAGGACGGATTCTCCACTCGTTGGGTTTTGGTCGTGTACCGAATCGTACCAAAGTTTAAAACTTTTGGGACCGAGGTTAAACTAAGGGTACCGGAAAAGGTATAGGCGGCGGTCGTGCCACCTTCAGCCACAGTGAGCGCTGTTTCATTAGCAGGACGTGTCACGAGATACCCTTTGTCTGTTAGGCTTTTCACCGCTGTTGTGACAGCTGGAAGTTTGGTCAGATCCACTTTACTGCCTACTTCATACATTTCTGTCACAATTGGCTCATGAAGCTCCGTTCCTTTGTCGCTTTTAAAAGTGACTGTGATTGGCTGCTTTTTTAGTACAGTCAATTGTCCTTCCGACGTTACCGTCAAATCTGTTCCAGCCGCAGTCGCCGGCCACTTGATTGGAACTCCTTGTGGGGCATCCTTTGACGCAATGAGGCTATAGGTATGCATTTTATAATACCGACCGGGAGCGAGCGTTGAGGCAAAATTTCCCATATTAAACGAAAGTGTCCCTGTCCCAATCGTTAGCTTATCATCTGGAATTGATTTTTTTCCTTCCATAAAGGAACCAGGTTTAAAAACAAAACCTTTCGGAATTGGTGCAGTTAAGGTGATGTTTTCCCATCCTTTTACTTCTACTGTATAACTCGTCTTAATATTCACCTTAAGCTCATGCCCAATTTCAGTCGTTGTGACCCCTATGGTACCGGCTGTCACGTCATCAAACGTAATGGTTTGACTACCAGTCATGTTGGCTTTGTAATACAGGTTCAGTGTAAGATCCTCCGCACCAACTGTTCCACTAGCTGGGTCTACTCGTACAAATGTATACCCCGTGATTTCTTTTTTATAGGTTTCTACATTATAAGTATCTCCTACATACAGTGTTTCCTTTTTAGTTTCTATCACCTGATTTTTGTCATCTAGATAGTTGATTGTCACGGTTCTAGCGGTTTTATAATGAAGCGTAATCGTTATATCGGTTGTTCCAACGATTCCTTTGCCCGGATCATCCGCTCGATCATACTTATACCCAACAAAGTTGATGCTATACTCATTGGCATTATAGGTATCTCCCGAATAAAATGTAAATTCTCTAGTTGCAAGTTGTTTATTGGCCTCAGCTACATGCTTAACCGTAATGGTTCTTGCTTTCTTATAATGAAACGTAATTGTAATCGGTGTAGTCCCAACCACTCCCTTCCCAGGGTCGTCCACTCGGTCAAATTTGTATCCGGTGAACTCTTTTTTAAAGTCGAGTGGATTATAGGTGTCTCCTACAAATAGCGTATCGGTCACTGAATCAAACGTTTCACCTGTATCATCGACATAGTTATATGTCACGGCTCTTGCTTTTTGTTCTGTGACAGACATTTCCAAATCGGATGACCCGATTTCATTTGGTTCCAGTGTTGCTTGAGGATATAAATAAAGCCAGCCGGGATGGGTTGTGAATGGATATTGTACATCCTCTGCAACATCTGGTGTTGGTGTCTCTAAATAAGGGTTCTTAGTTTTAAAAACAGTATATAAGAGCCCGCTAGCACGATCGTTCCCAAAAAAAGCTATGGGTGGATTACTTTTACCCATATAGTTATTTCGATAAAAATACAAAAAATAATTTTCTCCATCAAGCAGCCTCTCAGCCGGGACATCCGCCCGTTGTCTAAAATACAGCCCGTCGTTATTTCCTAGTGAATACATCATAGACTCTCTATGCTTACCTTGAATATCCACGTGAACCCCATAACTTGTTACAAAATTTGTCGATACTTTAAATGGATTTTGGTATTTTAATGTGAAGCGAACACGTCCTTTATTGTCTATTGGTTTTCCAGATATACGAATAGGGATTTGGTATCTATTGCTACTGATCTCATTTATTGGAATTTCGATAATGAACATCCCATAAGCGTAAATTTCATTTTTTGCTTTATTGGTCATTAATTTTTTCATATTCCCAAACACAAATGAGTCACTGGTAGTAGATACACGATTATTCAATATTAGTCCTCCAATACTATTCTGCATTGCTATATTAAAGCCGGAAGCCTCACGCCCTTTCAGAGTGTAGTTATACCCATAACCAACTAGAGCATCCGTTGGCCCCTTTGCACCCACAATTGACGGGAAAGTCAAGCCTGTACTTATTAGGCCAATCCTCGTGGTTCCTGCTGTTCCTTGCTCAAAAGCTAGTTTGTTATCATCTTTATCACTAACACCATTAAACACCATATAATACTCTCTTTTTGGTGCTTTATCCCCCACTAGACCAGATGTATCTATTTTAACTGCAGTATTTTTGGTCTCTTCCACAGCCCCATCCAGTTCTCCCGGCTCATCAAAAATTGTCCAGTCAAAATCGGTTGCTCTTGGCTGAGGAGTCAGAGCTGGGCTACTCTCGTTCGGAGTGGGAGCGGATGCCTCATCTTCTGATTGAGTCGTATGTTCGTCCACACCATAGACTGCCCCTCCGCCACTAATACTCAGTAGTCCTAACAAGATGAACAGCCACAGGGATATTCGTTTATTCAGTTTTCTTTTCATATACTTATTCCTCCTATTGTTCGCCATCCTACTATTCTTCCTTGAGTAGGAGTCTGTCGCCTTACATACAAAGAACATATCCAATCGTACGGATCGTTTTTAAATACTTAGGATGGGCTGTACTTTTCTCTATCTTAGTCCGAATGAGAAAGACTAAATTTGCTACGCGGTAGCGTTGATTGCCCATTTCCTGTTGCCACAAAACTTGATAAATTTCTTCATAGGTCGCCCCCTGTTCTTTTTTACTTTTCAAGTAACTTACTAGCTTATATTCTAGCGGTGTCAGAAGGACTTCCTGCTCGTTTTCTAAACGGATAGAATGATTATAGACGTTTAATTGAAGTCCGCTCCCTACCTTTTCTTCTAAAACAGCTTGCCTCAACCCCACTCTTGGTTGGAGGAGATTGGAAACAATGATTCCAAATTCATTCGGCTTGATCTGATCATCAAAGACGATCGTTGCCCCCAATTGTAAATAAATCAACCGCTCCATCGGGGTGCTCTGTTGTAATAGGATAAAGATCAGTGGGACTTCACTTTTTTTCAGGTCAAACAGCCACTCGCTGATGTGCTCGACTGATTCACCACTGCTTCCGCCTGAACAATCTAGGACCACCGCCTCCAACATGGTTTGTTTGGCTTGTTCCTCTTTCTCTAATGGGTAAAGCGTGTATGCTTGTTCCTTAAGTGTTTCTATGTATAGTGATGTGGGGTGTTCAAATTGATATAAACCGATACGACTCATTTGATTCGTCCGCCTTTCTTCTTTTATTTTTTTTTGCTATACTATGTGGGTAGAAAAATGATTACAGTTCTACTATTATTTTTCTCAGAATTAGTCATTATAAGAAGAAATGTTCTAGTCGTTATAACACGCTGTTTTTTTAGCTGTGATGACGCTTTTTTTGACGGTTATTCTTCTAAATTCAGTTCGGCATCCAGAATAGAAATGGCCTTTTCTCTAGTTTCCCATAAAGAACTGGCATACGTATCTAAGGTCAGCTTGATCGATTGATGGCCTAGTAAACGGCTTAAGGTGGCAATATCGCTCCCATTTTCAATGCATCGTGTCGCAAAGGTATGCCGTAAGGCGTGGAAATGGATCGGCTCTATGTCAGCTTTGGCAAGGGTCTTTTTAAACCAATAATTGATCAGTCTAGGTTCTGCGTATGCGTGTTTATAGTTGATCACATAGGTACTGACCGCCTCCGCTTTTTTCTTTGTTAAGTAAGTAAGTAAATTTTGGGCAATCGGTATTTTCCGCACCGAGCTTTTTGATTTGGGCAGATCAAATACAATCTCTGTCTTGGTTGTTTTTCCTGGCACAGACACTCGCTGGATTGTGCGGACCACTTGGATCGTTTTGCTTTCTAAATTGATATCGGACCACGTTAAAGCCCCGATTTCACCAATTCGCATGCCGGTGTACAACGCGATAATGATCGGTGAGCATCCTGGCTCTTTTAGAGCAGCTTTTTCTAATATTCGTTGTTGTTCCCGAGTTAAAATGGCGATATCTTTTTTCCGGATCGCTGGCAGTACAATGCCATCACATGGGTTTTCTGGAATGGCTTTTTCTAGGTAGGCTTTATTCATGGCACTTTTAAAGATCGTCAAGACATTATGGATCGTGGTCAGACTTAATTCTTTATCCGCTAAAAGAAGCATTAACGCTGTGATGTCTTTTTTCTCAATATGAAGTAATTTTTTCTTTCCTATATAAGGCAAGATATGTTTGCGCATTTTTGTTTGATACGACGCATAGGTCGACTGTTTGATTTGACGAACGATTAAGTGATCCAACCAGTACACGAGCCATTCCTCTACTGTCCCTTGAAATTGGGTCGTAAGCTGCTTTGAAAAAGTCTGGCGTGCTTTTAGACGTTCTAAGGTTTGTTTGACCTCCCTATATTTTTGACCGTAAATGTAGCCGTAGACCAGTTTTCCTTGTTCATTTCGCCCTTTTCGGTAGCGTCCTTCCCAGCGGCCATCTTTTCGCTTATAAATATTTTCGCCTTTTTTAGTTATCGTAAGTTCCTCCTTCGTTTGACGAGAGAATTGACGGCTAGAAATCACAAAAAACCGTTTTTTTCATATTTTTTTCATTTTTACCCAATAATAAAACGATAAAAATTAAAGAACTTTTGTTTTTTTGTTATAGACTTTTCGTTTTCTTTGTATTAGAATAGAATTTAACGAACAAAACCGTTTATTTATAACAAAAAGAACTAGATTTTCCTTCTCATAATGACTAATTCTGAGAAAAAAAACCTAGTTCTATTTTGTTTTATTTATGTTTATAAAAAGAGTATACTAAAGAAAAATACAACAGAGCGTCTCTTTGGAGCGTTTACATTTCTCTTTGGTGTTTTTTTCACTGTTTTTATATTTCATATACACATGAAATATATATAACATCATATTTATTTATAAAAAACAGGTTGGAGCATACGCCTAAGAAAAAATAAGCTAATGTAATGTTCTTATATTAAGCAAATCATGTCATCCTTCCTCTCATCCAAAAATAGAAGGAGGCCGGGACATAACTCTACAAGTCACATCCCAGCCTCAAGGAATCTGAATAAACGGTGGGCACAGAAGCAACTCCTTCGGAAATAAGCTGAAATTCACAAAAATTTTAAGAGCAATTTTCGTAAATTCCCTCTTATTTCTCGGAGTTAAACACTTCTGTTCCAACCTCTTTCGGTCTTCTATTTTATTTGTCTTTGTACTCGTATCCCAGATCCCTTTAGTTTCTTTTAAAATGATTCAAATACTAGCCTATTTTTCCATTATTTTCTTATGGTGTATCCGCCAAAGTGAACTCTAAGACCGCTTTATACGCCCCTTCTTCAATATAGCGTGATTTTAGACGATCTATTTTTAACAAGAAACCAGCATCCGATGGCCAGCTCATCTTTGTTTCTCCAGTAACACCCGTGGCGTGATTTAAAATTTCGTGTCTTTCTCCTTTTTTCAATACTTCTGGAACACTGGATGAATCCTTTTTATAAATTACAACATCATCCAACCCGACTTTTATATCATCCTTCTCTAAAGTCAAACTTTCCTCCAGCTTGACTGAAAGATCCCAACCTTTTTGATATGTCACGTGTCTTTGGTCATCTACACTTAATGACCAGTTATCATTTTTTCGACGAATAACTTGTTCTTTGCCTTTTCTGACATAAACATCTCTAAAATTCAACGTAGTCGGAACATCTAATATCAAATCTCCAATAGGTGTATACGTTACTGTTACAACAACTATTTCAGATAATTCACCACTACTCACCTTAACTTGATAATCTTTGGCGATTACCTGACTGCTATCCCACGCAGTAACGAGATCAACCGTATAGTTGTCTCCAACAGCTTTTCCGTTGACCATTACATCTTTCACCCATGCTTTACGTTTCTCAGCTGTTGGTACATCTACGTTTTCAAAGTATGTTTGTGCCACAGAAGTTGCTTTCAGCTCTGTATAAAATAAGACACTTAATGAAGCTACCACTGTATTTTTATTCTCTAGTCCTGGATACTTTGTATTAAGCTGTGCTGTTGATTGGAAGGTGACGTCAAATTTTTTCGCACCAGCCAGACTATTGTCATACGCTTTAATCGATGACGTAAAGTTTGATGTTAAAGTTTCTACTTTTGTATCACCATCATATACATATACTTTACCATTAAATAGACTACTTACCGGAGCTTGTGTTCCAACAAATTGCTTGCCCCAATCCATAGGATCAGCGACTAATTTATAATCATGCTTCTTTTTGAAATAATAATCGACTGTCTGTTTTTCATTTTTGAAGATTCCTGTAACCGGTTGCTCAGTGGTTGCAGAAACATTCACTCCATCTAATTTTGCAGACTCAAAATCAAAATCAGCATATGTTTTAAGGGGAGCTGACCAAGTTCTGCCTAAATTTCCAGCTGGGATACTAGCTGTATCTTTTATTACACCATCTTGATGGTAATTGACTGTTACTTCTTGTGCATCCCCTTCTCCTGAAGTACCGCCGGAACCTCCAGAACCTTCTTCTAACCAAACATTTTTTACCGAAGTCCAACTTGCTTTTTTAACTGGAAAATTCATCCTCAAACTTAAACTCACTTCATCAGCATTTGTTGAAGTTTTGAATTCTGTGTATAGGTCATGCCAATAACCATCAGCTAGCTCAGTAACTTTAAATCCATCTTTAGGTCCAGTTACCCTTTTACCATTATAAAATACAATTTCAATCGATCCAGCTGCATCTGGTAGCCCAACTGGCAAATGATAAGATATACCAAACCTATATGTTGTGTTAGGTTTCACAGATACAGTTTGTCCTAAAATATAAACTAATTGTCTTGTCTTGCTGGTCGCATTGGTTGTGTCAGCAAGAACGTAATATTCATTATTGGCAGGATCATACTGATACACTTTCAATTGACCAAGATAGTCTGTAACTGGCGGTGGATCCACATTAATTTGATTGAGAAGAGGATATTCCACATTTACACCTTTATAGAGCCATTCATTTATATTATTTTTATTAGTAAGAGGAATTTTCTCAAAACGATTCCACGGTAAATCCGCCATCGGATGTGTGTAATTCAAAAGAATTGGTGTTGCCCCAAGAGAAAATCCAAATGATCCTACAAATGATACCCATCCAGGAATATAATTCGTAGTAGTATCACGATAAAAAGTAGGATTGTTCACTAAATTACTACTTCCCATTTTATTATGAGACATTCTTAGATGATAATCCATCGTTGTAGCTGAGGTAATATCCATCCTATCAGATATGAATCCAGATAGTGTCTGTCCACCACTTGCTGCCATTTCATCATCGGTCCCAGAATAAGGTGGCGGAGCGACATATCCAGAGTCTTTTGGAACTGATACCTCACGAAACCTGAAGGCTTTATTATCATCTCGACCACCATATTGCTTCATTAGCCCTACTACTTTAGGCGTCATCTTAATTTCACCCAAACTATCTGTTATAAACGGTTGCTCTTGATTAAATGTCGTCCATTTTCCAGTAGCTCTTAATCTTTGGATAACAAAACTTACCCCTTCAAGTGGTTTGCCATCTGCACCTGTTAACTTCATTGTTACCGAAATTTCAGTCACTTCAGCATCTGTTCTATTTATTAATGATGTCTCTAAAGCACCTGTTTTGGACTCAGTAGTAGCTAGCTCATCTTCTTGCTGAGCTATTATTTTTTTATCGCTTTGCATGAAAAAAAATCCACTTACTAAAACGAAACCAAATAGAATGATGCATCGCTTAACCTGTGTTATTATATTTTGTTTCTTCATTCGTTCTCCTCTCATCCAATAAGAGTTATTTTACGACCTGATTTTATCGCTTAAATTTACTATGTTTTTCTTTATTGCTATTGTGTATCTGTTACTCGGTAAACTGTGCCATATTTGGTTATTATTAGATACTCCTAATCAGTAAATTTCAGCCCAAAACCTTTTATTTTAGAGGATATATGTTAGTTTTACTATTAAATACATGTTTCAAACTATACACACCTATAAATATAATCAATAACGAACAACCAAGTAGCGTCCAAATAATAGATGTAATCAGGTCACCTGTTGAAGGTAGCTTTCCCTGAGAAATTGGAGATGTCGCTACATCATTAAGTAGTGGTGGCTGAGAAATAGGCGGTAATTCTAACGGAACTTCTTCCTTCGGCAAAGTAATCATTACGTCTGTAGTGGCATCACTTTGGGTAGCTTCAACTGTTTTTCCGAAAAAACAACAACCTCCAATTACAAAAAGTAGTAACAAAAAAATATTTTTTTTCATCGTCATCCCCCTCTTTCCTCGTTATTTATCCCCGCATCTTAATTTAGGCACTCCTTTTTTTCTTGCGCAAGAAAAAAAGGAGTAGCGTTATTATAAGTAGCGTGGAAAACAATAGCACCCACCACCCACTAAAATAAGATTGATCATTTTGATTGATATGTCGATTGATTTGTTCTGCTTCAATCCTCGTAAAGGTGAAATTCTTCACCCATGTCCAATTTCCACCATCTGCTGTTGTAATACGGATATCCGCTGTATATTCCCCAGCAGTAATTTTTTGATTCTGTAAAGAAACTGGGATAGCAATGGCTGAATTAGGAGCCATTCTCATGTCTTGTTTGTTGAACTTGATCAAGTTTTTTGAACTATTGTTTTTTCTGATATTAATCGCTGCGGCCATTTTTTCAACGAACACTCCTTTTGTATTGGAGAGATCGACAAATAGGGAATAAGAACCATCTTTTAGTTTTAGTGAAACGTCATTGAGTTTCAATACTGGTTTGATTTTTTCGGTATTTGATTCATGGATCAAGACCCCAATTAAAAAAGCAAATTTATTAATAATTATGCTTTCCTCTTGAGAGTGCTCTTCTTTTACAATAGGTTTTAATTGAATCCCACCGGCAAGATACCCCTCAAAAGCAACTTCTGGAAGAGTGATCACAAACTCAACTATTTCAGTACTATTTGGCTTTAAAGTAACCTCTTTTGGCCCTGTCATGATTTGAGCAAGGTCATAATTTAGCGACACATCTTTTTTTAAGTCTGTTGGTCCGTACTCGATTACACCATTTCCATTTGTTTTCGCACTATTCAAATCAATAGCAACTTTTAGAGGCTTATCTGATATATTGTGCATTTTTAACTGGATTGTTTGTTTTTCTCCTGGCTTCATTAAAAGATCGTAATAGCCCACATTCTTATTTTGTTGATTTTCAGGAAATACGACCTCGTAGGAAAAATCTTTAATTGGATTTTTAGCAGACTCGTCAGAAAAAACAATGGTTGGACAAATAAATAGACATGCTATCCCTAAAAACAGGCAATACAATATTTTTTCATACATTAACTTCAAATAAACAATCCTTTCTCCTAACGACTACTTCCCCAATTACCTTCCTCCTTATAAACATTTTTTTGAATGAACAACTTATAACAATAACTATCTATTTCAATCAATACTTTACTTATATTTTTTACTACTTTTATTGCTGTTTCTGATTGCTATTGTAAATCATCTAACGTCCAAGAAACTGTACCCGCAAAAGACTCTCCAGCGGCTTCATCTTTTGCTGCATCGGTTACAACTAATTTAACATCTGAGATTAGTGTCGAAACTCCACCTTTTACGGCATTTGCTGTTTTCTTAACTAATACTGCTTGTCCTGTTGTATTTCCAGCTTCAATTGTCAATGTTTTAGCTTTTCCATCCCCAAGAGTAATTCCTGCATTTGCATCTAATGCACTCAATGAAGTAGCATCTGGTTTATTGGGAACAAAATCATTATCTTCACCAATTTCTGAACCAATATCATATTTTTGTGCATCATTTAAATTCACCATTAGTTTAGATGCTAATGTTTTAGAAGCATCTGCAGTAGTCATTTCTGATAATTTAACATTTAATGACCACGACGTTGTAGCAGCCGATCTATCATCATTAACGATCAAATATTGATTACCTTTAACTGTATTACTAAATGTCGCTGAAGCACCTACAGCTTTTTGCTCCCCAAATTGGAAAGAAGTTGGTTTCCAAACAAGTGACAAGTTGTTTTTAAATGGCTTGTTCTCACCAGGAATTGTTGGATCATCCGATTTAAAACTCACACCTATATCTGTTTTATCTTCAAAACTTTTTGCATCCGCTTTTGGAGCAAATAACATTAAAGCTGTTGCTGATAATAGAGACATCATTACTAATTTTTTCATTTTTGTACCGTCCTTTGATATTTTAAGTATACGATTGACGATAGTTATTGTTATAAGTTGTTCATTCGCTAATTTGTTATTGTAGAAGTTCGATTTGATCTCTTAATAAAGTAAATAGATACGCAATCAAGCCTAAACTAGTCAATGTTATAAAGAGAAGACTAAAGTTCAATATTAATTTAGATTTCTTTTTCCTTAATTTTTTTATTAAGAACACATCTTTCGATAACGTCATTAAGAAAAAGAACAATGAGATAATGGCGGCGGCCCCCAGTATTAACATCCATAAATAATCAATCATTTGTTTCACTCACTTTCAAATCTTCTTATTTTGATTTCTTTTTTTCTTTCTTTTTTCTCTTCTTCGTTTCCACTCTATCTCCATGTTCTTTTTTCTAACGAGAATCATTACAATAATGATTCCTATCACAACTAAAATTAGGATTGTTACAATTTTTATCCATGTTGGCGTTATGATTCTAAAACCGCTATTTTCATTCATTGATTTCGCTTGATCACTTGTAATCGTAAATTCTTTCTCGAATTTCCAATCACTGTACCCGTCATTCGCACTCATCGTTACGATATATGTGCCTGCTCGAACAGTACCCGTGCCCCAATCCATCTCAAAATCAAAATGACTATTTGGCGCCATCATGTAATTTTCAACTTTCTTTTTCTTTAATATCGTCTCACTATCTTTTGCTTTGACATCTGCAACAATCTCTAAATTAGATATCATTTTGGGTTCAGGGTTCTGTAACGTCGTTAAAATCATTTTCTTTCCACGTTTCAATGTTGACTTTGCATCTATTAAGTTCAATGTTTTAGAATCTTTGTAGTCATCACCAGTTTCAGATGTTATCAATCCAATCCTATAAGAGAATTTGCTAGAAACTTGCTCTTCACTTTCTTCACCGTCCACCTCAAATACGAGAGCTCCCATCTTTACCCCTTTGTAATTTTCACTAGGTGGGGTAAGTTTAAAAACAGCTTCCTTCTCTTCAAAGTTTTCAACTGTTAAACTTGGTGTTTCTACAGTAACAATCTTACTGATAGGGTCATGAAGAGTTGTATCAAGCATTTTTTTATTCTCTGTATATTCGATTGTTCCGCTGTCTCCTGTAAATGCATCTGTAGTGTACAACTTTAATTTGATTGGCTCTTTTTGCGTGCTTTTCACTTTTACTTTTAATAATTGTTCTTCTTCCGGAACTGTTTGGATATAAAAATAACTTTTTTCTGGATCGATTTGTTTCCCATTAAGAACTGCTGAAACTGTATAACCTAAATTGGAACTTTCATCAGCAAACGATTTATCTGGAAATAACCATAAGAACAAACTCATAAATAATACGACATATAATATTTTGTTTTTCTTTATCAAGATTTTGATTTCTCCTTATTAAAATAGGTTAAAATTCTATTTTTTTATTGTTTCGATGTAAATACTTGCATAATATTCACTATCTTCTCTATATATTTCTTCACCTAATATCAATTTTTCTTTTTCTTGCCATTGAGTGATAAAATCAACTGCTACTTTTATAGCCTGTTCTTCTGTCTCAAACGGGCCTTTAATTTCAATTACTTCTCCCTCTTCATAGTCGATCTCTTCCTTACGATAACCAATCGCTGCTAGAATCGATATGATATAAACTAAACTTGCAGCTAAAACAAATAAAATGAAGAAAACAATTCCAGCTACATTGAAAATTAAAGATAAACAGCTAATTAAATTTATAACTAAAAACAATTGAACGATTCCTTTATAACGTTGATCTTTTTTATCTACTAAATAGACTAAATAAGTAAAAAATAAAGTAATTGACATTAAAATGAAACTTACTATGAAGTAAATGAACGACTCCATCCAATTGTCATGTAAAAACGATAGTAGTTGTAGGAATAGTGATAATCGTTTATCCAAAAAAAAGTAAGCTTCTTCGTAGAAGGTATAAAACTTTATCAAGTACCCGATCCAACTTATGCTCAAGATCGCTTGGATAGAATAGAAACGCCATTTGTTTTTTCTGTTACTTGTAGCTGTGGTGTCCATCTTATTAGTTCATTCCTTTATTATTTTTTTGCGTACTTTCATGTACAAGAGCATAGCCGATTGTACGGATAGTCTTTAAGTATTTCGGTTTCGCAGTGTTCTCTTCTATTTTAGTTCTTATGTGAAACACTAAATTAGCTACTTGATAACGTTTATTTTCTATCTCTTTATCCCATAAAACCTTATAAATCTCTTCATAGGTTGCACCTTTTCCTTGTTTGTCATTTAAATAACTAACTAATCTGTACTCAAGGCGGGTTAAAGAAATTTCATTTCCGTTTTCTAAACATATAGAATGATTGTAGTCATTTAATTGAATTTGTTTCTCTTCTTTTTCTTGTATCATCAGTTGGTCAGATTTCGTTCTTTGATGAAGCACATTAGAAATGATTTCCCCAAATTCACGAGGTTTTATATGTTGGTCGAATACAATTGTTGCGCCCAATTGTAAGTAAATTAAACGTTCAACCTGGGTGCTTTCTCGTAGTAAAATAAATACAAATGGCACCTCACTTTTTTTAATAGTAAAAAGCATTTCACTAATTTGTTCAACAGATTCTCCTAGACTTTCTCCTGAATGATCGAGGATGATGGCTTCTAGTTTTGTCTGCTTTGCTTCAGTTGTATATTTTTCCAACGGTAAAAGTGTATATTTTTTTTCTTTAAGTACATCTATATATAATGAAGAGGGATTTTCGAAATGATATAAACCTATATTTTTCATTAAATCCTTCCTCCTTTCATGTTTTATTGTTTTTTGTTATACTACGAGGTAGAAAAATGATTGAATTTCTATTTTTATTTTTCTCAGAATTAACCCTTATAAGAAGAAAAGTTTCTATGCCTTACAACAAGCGAGTTTGTTTTCAAGTTGACGTTTTTTTTGACGGTTAATACTCTAAGTTTAATTGTGCATCAATAACAGATATTGCTTTTTCTCTTGTTTCCCACAAAGAGCTGGCATAAGTATCTAAGGTTAGCTTGATTGATTGATGCCCCAATAAGCTACTTAATGTAGCGATATCAATTCCGTTCTCAATACAGCGAGTCGCAAAAGTATGCCGTAACGCGTGAAAATGTATAGGCTCGATTCCTGCTTTTAACATAGTTTTTTTAAACCGATAATTGATCAATCTAGGCTCCGCATATGAATTTTTATGATTGATTACATACGCACTAACTGCCTCCGCTTTTTTTTTCGTTAAATAGGTTAATAAATTATTGGCAATGGGGATTTTCCGAACAGAACTTTTCGATTTTGGCAGATCAAAAATAATTTCTGTCTTTGCTGTTTTTTCAGTTACTGAAACCCGCTGGATCGTGCGCACAACGTGAATGATTTTACTTTCCAGATTAATATCTGACCAAGTCAAACCGCCGATTTCTCCGATGCGCATCCCTGTATACAAAGCGATAATGATTGGTGAACAATCTATGTCTTGCAGGGCGATTCTTTCTAATTTTTGCTGCTGTTCTCGTGTTAAAATGGCGATTTCTTTTTTTCGAATCGTTGGTAACATGACGCCAGCACAAGGGTTTTCGAAGATTACTTTTTCAGAATAGGCTTTGTTCATTGAACTTTTAAAGATTGTCAAAACGTTATGTATCGTCGTCAGACTTAATCCTTTATCAGATAAATGAATCAACAATTCGTTGACCTCTTTATTTCTGATTTGAAGTAATTTTTTCTTTCCTATATAAGGTATGATATGTTTGTCCATTTTTATTCGATAGGCCGCATAGGTTGATTGCTTAATTTGCCGAACAATCAAATGATTTAACCAATAATTAAGCCATTCCTCCACACTCCCTTGAAAGAGAGTTGTGTTGTGTTTTGGAAGAGTATACTGAGCTTTTAGTCGTTCTAATTCTTGCTTAACTTCCCCGTATTTTTGACCATAAATGTAGCCATAGACAATTTTTCCTTGCTCATTTCTCGCTTTACGATAGCGCCCTTCCCAACGGCCATCTTTTCGCTTGTAAATGTTTTCGCCTTTTTTAGTCATAATTGAAATCCTCCTTTGGTCGTTGACGGTATAATTGACGGTTACAAACTGTAAAACAAACGTATTATCTTACTTTTTTCGTTTTATTCTCATAATATAAAGAAAATAATTAGAAAACATTCGTTTTTTTGTTATGGACTTTTCTCTTTTTTTATACTAAAATGGAATAAAGCTGTTATAAATCGCTAGATCACGACAATAAGTCGAGAATACTTTTTTCTTAGAAGGGTTAATTCTGAGAAAAAAGTGTCTAGAATTTCTCGTTCCACCGTTTTACTTATACACATACTATACTTAAAATAAAATATCTACGTGTTTCGTTGGAGCGCTTACATTTCACTTTACTGTTTTTTATATTTTAAATTTAAATAATATATCCATATATTTTAATTTCGTTTTACATATTGTTTCCACTTTTTCTTTTTTGTATAAAGAAAATATCCATCTACCCTTTCTCTCAAAAATAGACAGTTTTATTTGAAAGCCAATAATTCAGTGCTATAGAAAAACCAAGTAGCTATTATTACTCTACTTGGTTTTTTAACGTCTATCCATTTATGGTGTGGAACCCATCTGCCATAATATCGATGTTTTATAATTTCCTTTTTGTATAATCTCTCTAGAAAATACCTCTAACTGTAAACCTGTGTTACTAGTCTTCCACTTATCACTAATATTATATATCCCTGTAGACATTGCTGTCCCCATCTCGATAGGAAGAGTTTCCCCTTTCAGTAAGTATTGTTTCTCTTTATTCTTCACTTTATACGCAAGGGCTCTTGGTAAAACTTCACTTGGACTCTCTACACTTCTTAATGAATCTTCTAAAGTTGCGGTTAATGTCCAAGCTGTTTTATTCGCTCTATTATCCGCAACAACTAAAGGCATATCGTATTTAGGTTGTTCCCCCTTGATAAATGGACGTATCATATATTTATTCCCAAAATCTAACTTTGAAGGAAATGATTTTACAAAAAGCATCCCCTTAAATTCATATGAAACAGACCGCTCCCCGCTTTTTATGACTTCTGATGTCTCGTTAACAGGGGATTGCACAAATTCAAAATGTTGGTCCTTTAACTTTTTAAGCTTAGCTTGTACATCTATATTTGTGGCTAGGTTAACCACCGTTCCTATAGTTTCCGTGATGATAATCGGCTCTTCAATTGATTCTTTCCCTTCATTCAAAAAAGTGACTTTTAATATTCCTTGACTTTTTTTAAATGTGTAGGTTACTGTTTTTTCCTCTGGATCTATAGTAATCCCTGTCTCTGGCATTGGAGACGTCACTAGATCATAATCCTTCTTTTTCACTTCTTCTACGACTGTTTGCACGGTGGCTTCTTTGGTGAGGTCCTTGGTTGAAGCTATTGGCCCCTTTAAGGTAACAACATCATGTAAAACAGTCCCAACGTTGTCTATAAAAGCCACTTTTAAATTTTGCTCGATTTTTTTAAACTCATAGTAGACAATTTTAAGCTCTGGCTCTACCAAAACAGCGGTCTCGTTCTCTGGTACTTTCATAAGTTCATAATGGTCAGCTTTAAGATCAGCTAAGTTCTTTATTACAGATGCATTAGCAGCAACATTAATAGTACTCCCTATTTCACCAGATAGAATACGTCCAGCTTTAATTGTTTTTTGGTTCTCATCAATAAAACGTACCCTCACTTCTTGTTTCCTTTTTTTAAACGTGTACGTTATTGTTTTTTCTGTTGAATCTATGGTAATACCTGTCTCTGGCGTTGGAGAAGTTACTAAGTCATAATACTTCTTGTCGACCGCCACCAAGGCATCTTGAACTGTCGCTTCTTTTGTGAGATCTAGAGTTGAGCCCACCAAGCCTCTAAACGTGATAGAATCGTGTAAAGCAGTTCCAGCTCCGTCCACAAAAGCTACTTTCACATTTTGCTCTTGTAAGATAGTGATACTAATATCTTTCGTAGCTTGCTTTAAAGTGCCTGCCAGCTTAGCATTTAGTCTGGCTGTATACTTTCCTGGCCCTGGATTGGGTACCAATGTGGTGGATTCCACTGCCAAATCGATTCCAACACCTGACCCCGTGTCCGCATCCCAAGCAGCTGATTCAGAAAGTGCTAGAATTTTTTCATTCACTTGCTCTGCAGTTATTCCTTCAAATGCGGTCGTCATCTCTTGAAAATCCTTAGCCCCTATATGCAAAGAGCCTGGTGTCGGAAGTACATCTGCAACTTGAAAAGGAACTTTAATTATGGTCGTTTTATTGGGCTGTATTGTTGTATCTGTCATACGTACATTAGCAAATTTGTAGCCTATAGTTGTTGTATCTGGAAGTGCTCCTTCGTATGAATACGATACAGTATGACCAGGCAATATACCTGGTTTCTCAACTAATTCTTCTGCCTTTTTGGTAAATGCAGTTCCTTTTTTTATCAATTGTGCCAGTGGTTTTGCACCAAATTTGTAGACATTGATTGGAATAGAGTACTCTTGTGAGACAAGGCCGACCACCCCAGCTGACGATTTTGTGTTAGTTGCCAGCACATCAGTATAATAGGTCTTAATTTCCTCAGTATCGTCATTCAATACCTTTGGTAAGCTTGTTCTAGGGATTTTAAATGTTCCCAAACTCTCTTTGGTATCGTTCCCTAAATAATCTTTGTCTTCCTCTGAACCATCAGGGTACGAAAATTTAACAATTCCTTGATCTCCAATAGTTGGAATTTTTGAGAGTATATAATTACCTGAAAAGTCAGTATGATCTTCATATACATTAAATTCATCTGGTGTTAAAGCTATTTCCATGTAAGGAATTTCATCTCCTATAAACAATTCATGACTAACAACCATTGCTTCCCCTGGGGCAATCATCTTAGGAGGAGCACCAAAATGAGCATATGGGTCAAGATGACTGTTGCTATAAATTATCTGATCAGGGGTTGCAGTAGTTGCTTCATTACCACGTACAGAAAAATCATCTTTGAACCAACTATCTAAAATTAATCTGTTACCCAAGGCTGAACCAATACCTCCGGCCCCACCACTCCCAACAACATACCTTGTAAAGTCTGAAAACCATGCACCTTTGTCATTTCTAAGCTTAAAGGTCATTCGTAATCCATCTTTGGTTTGATAAAACCCTTGATTGTTACCTAACGTTCTTATAGAAGTTTCACCCATTCCGCTATAAGAAAGAGGTATTGATTCTACAATTGAAAATTTCTTATTTTGATTAGACGTATTATACATCGAAAATTTTACATTAAAATTTAGATTCGCTTCCATAGCTAGATCATAAACAAATATGACGCTTCTTGCTTCATCAACTATAATTTCTCTCAACGTATTTCCTTTTTTCCAAAAAGTATTTCCTGGCAATTTTTGCCAATTGTCTCCTATTCCTTCAGTGGCAAATGGAGCCAACGGTTTTGATCTTTTATATAGCTTATTACTATTTTCGTAAGGTACATAAACGGGTGCCTCGGATAACGGAGTTTTTCCGGTAGCGTCTACTACTCCATACCCTTCATTTTGAATCGTGCCAGTATCAAGCCCGCGCCCCCCGAAACCTATTTTCGAATGATTAACAGGATTTTCAATCACTCCTTCTGTAGAGCCTACTGGAAGTTCTACCCAGCCATCCTTTAATTTGGTTAATAGATCACTCTGAGCAGTTCTCGTTGCTATTGGGCTAGATATTACTTTTTCTTCCTCGACTTTTATTGTTTCCTGCGCCGATAATTTTTTTGTATTTCCATTCATCACGAAGATATAAGCACTGGCAATCAATAGCAGCATACTCAGTAATACTAGTTTTTTATTCTTCATTTTTTACTCTCCTAACATAACCTCTCTTTACGGAAAGAGAAAATTTTATCAAAAACCGTTTTCTTCAATACTATTATATGTAGTAAAAAGGCGTCATAAAAACTAATCCAATACTTGCCCTTTTATCTTTAACGTAGATAAAAGAGAAAATGATATAGCCATACCAATGTTTAAATTGTCATGTTGTATTTTTATTTGCTATACTATAGATAGAAAATACTTGATTTCTATTACTATTTTTCTCAGAATTAGTTATTATAAGAAAAAAGCTCTCTATGCCTTACAATAATGGTTTTTTTACCTGATCTGACCCTTTTTTTGACGGTTTCGAATGTACATCCGTGACCGCGATCACTTTTGTTTTGGTCTTTGCTAAAGAGATGCTCATAAGTCTTATAATGAGCTTGAATGCTAAACTATTTGGTGTTATCCTATTTTTATGTAATAAAATCTTTGTTTAGTCATTGACGGTATGATTGACGGTTACAAATGAGGATAAGAAGAATTATGTCAATTTTTTTCATTTATTTAACCAATAAAAAGGAATGAAATTAAAAAACTTTCGTTTTATTATTATGGACTTTTCTTCGTTTCTGTATTAAAATGAAAGAAATCACTCATAAAAAAATTTTTAATAACAATATGTATAGATAATCTTCTTCTTATAATAACTAATTCTGAGAAAAAAATATCTGCTTTGTTCTTATTAAATTGTTTTTCATAACATAGATAGAATGCTAATTAGATTGACGTATTCACGTCTTCTTTGCTATTGTTTAATTGAAATTTACTTATAAAAACACACCTCTTATTGGTTTTAAGAGCTGTGTTTTTCATTTCGTTCTCTAAGAGTTTTCAACTATCAGATGTCCTGTTAAGATCTCCTCTTTTAATGGCAAATATGCCCGTGAGTCACGAATATTCGCGTCCCTCTGCTTTTGAAGCTGATACTCTACAAGTATTAATTATTTTTAAAAATAAATTTTATACGAATTAAATGTACTGTGTATTTTCTTAATATTATTCACTCATAGTTAAACGAATCAACATCAGCATAAGGATATACACACATGTTCATCGTTAATCCTTTACACCTTTCTTTTTTTCTTTTTTTTGATATAATATGTATGAAAATTTGTTTCTTTTTCAAGTTTTTATTTTTCCTATATAAACTATACTAAAGTAAAATTTTATAAGAATTTCTTTAGAACGCTTACATATGCTTTTCCTGTTTTTTTTGAATTTTATCCTAAAATACATAAGTAAAAATCTAACGATAGAATATGAGGTGAGAATATGTCGAAAACAATGACTATTTATATAATTGATGATGATTTCATGTATAGAAAAAAACTTCAAGAAATTTTGGCTTCCTTACATTTTTTCACCGATTCCTTCTCTGTAGAAATCATTCCTGTTGAAGAACAAGAAGTTTTTTTTAGTTCGTTAAACGTGCTTACTATCAATGATAATGATATCTTTCTTCTAGATATTGATTTACAAACATATTATTCTGGAATTGACATCGCAAAAAAAATCAGAGAACACAACCAAAAAGCCTTTATTCTTTTTCTGACTAATTCAGATGACAAAGGGATTGACATCATCAATCATCAAATCCATGCCATGTCTTATCTTGTAAAAGGTCCTAGCTTAGATTCACATATTTTAGAAGAAGCTTTTTATTCCATCAAGCAGGAAATTCTCCAGCGAGTGCAAGATAAGGATAGTTATCTTTCTTTTAAAAATTTTGGACAGATTATTTTCGTGAAATACAATGAAATATTATATATTAAATCTATGCCTGGAGTAAGAAATATGGTCGTGATTCATACGGAAAATTCTGAACAGGTTGTTGAAGGAACCATTAACAAGTTGAGAGAGACTGCAGATTCTACTTACTTATACACTGAATTGAAATCTTATATCATTAATCTTAATCATATTTTTTCATTGGAACGTGCAACTGGCATCATTATGTTTGATGATGGAAGTGAATTAGAAGTAGGAAAAAGAATAATAGATAAATTAAGAAAAGCTCTGTAGCTATCTCTCGAACACGAGAGGAGTATTGCAATGGACATATCTTTATTAGCACTTTTATTTACACTAAACTATTTAGAGGTTTGTTGGTTCGTAGGATATAAAAAATATTTCAGCTTCAACCAAACAATTTTCTTGACTAGCTTTATTATCTTCCAAGTCCTAATGAACTATTTAATCGGAGGGAAGATTTCGATATATTTATTTGCTCCATTTATGATTATTCAATTTTTTTTCATTATCTACTCCTTAAAAAGTTGGACATTAGCTGCACTTTATACTCTCTTACAAAATACTATTGTGATAGGTTCTTGGGCTATCCCTTGGGATCCAGCTTATATTTTGTCGACAACTGACGTTATTTCTTACCAGCAACTTGATTTTTATAGGCCTATAGCGATAATTTTACAGCAAATATTACTTTTTACTTTTATTGTAATCGCCAAAAAAATATCGATTAGATATAATATTTTCACTTCTATTTCTCACCTACAAAAAAGGTATGTTCTACAGTCTATTCTTTGTTTTATTTTGTTGGTGTCTTTGACCGCTATCAGACAAATTATTCTGCAAGCTGATTTTCTTAAATTTAGAATTGAACAATATTTTTTTCTTACGATTATTTTACTATCGTTAAGCAGTATCTTTTGCTACATCGTATATATGATCAGTCATTCCTACCAACAACAACAACAAGTTTCTTTTTTGGCAAAAAAATTAACACAAGAAACAGAAAAAATTTCCTTAGCAAATGAATTTAAACATGATTATCGTAATATCCTTTTGAGTTTAAATACTTACCTCAATGAGAATCAGATTGATGAAGCAAAAAAATACCTATCTTCTATTACGGAATACTCTAATACTTTTATTGAAGCGGATTATTTTTCTCAAATTTCTACTATAAATATCCCTCCTGTTCAAGGTATCTTAATTACTTTTTCTGAAAATTGTTTAAAAAACAATGTCCCCATTCAATTTTTGATCAGCCAAAATATTTCTTATTTAGATATAACCATTAATTTACTTGACTTTATTCGCTGCCTCTCAATTCTTTTAGATAATGCATTAGAAGCTTCTTTAGAAGTGACCAATCCTTTGATTAAGGTAACCATTGAACAAAGAGATCATTCTATTTTTGTAGAAGTTAAAAATAGAACTGATCATTCTATTTCAATTGAAAAAATTCTCAAAAATAATTTCACAACTAAAAAAGACCATCAAGGAAAAGGTCTGCATATTTTTATTAAGTTGTTAAAACAATATCGCAAAACATCTTATTCATTTACTCAGGAAAATAATTTTTTCGCTGCTAAGTTTGCATTACCTCAAAAAGAGGAGTAATTTTTTGTTTATTACCTTATACACAATGCAGGAGGTTTTATCATGAAACGTGATGGTCACACCCACACAGAATTTTGTCCACATGGAAAAGTCGAAGATACTGAACTACTGATCCAGCGTGCAATCAGCCTTGGATTTAAAGAATATAGCATCACAGAACATGCACCTTTACCCAAAGGCATAGAAAAACTGTCTATAGGAGATCCTAACGTGTGGACAACTGCTTCCATGGCTCTAAATGATGTGGATAACTATTTCAAAAGAATGAATGAACTCCGAAAAAAGTATGCTTCTGACATCATTATTCACATTGGGTTTGAATTGGATTATTTTTCAGAATTTGAAGGCTGGACTCGTGATTTTTTAGCTGAATACGGACCACAAACCGATGACGGGATTTTATCGGTGCATTTTCTTGAGGGCAAAGATGGATTACACGGAATCGACTACTCTTTTGAAGAGTATCAGACAGGTGTTGTTGATTATTTAGGTAGTTTTGAAAAGGCTCAAAAACGTTACTATCAAAAGGTTTTAGCCTCTTTAGAAGCAGATTTAGGCCCTTTTAAACCTACACGCTTGGGACATATTTCTTTATGCCAAAAATTCGAACGTTTCTTTGATCAATCGGTTGATTATCCTTCTGAAAATATAGCACTTGTCCACACCCTTTTAACACGTGTGCAACAGGAAAAATACAGCTTAGATTTAAACACAGCTGGATTTTATAAACAAGGTTATCAACAGACTTATCCACAGGTGTGGATAACTAAAAAAGCGAACGCATTAGGAATTCCATTAGTTTATGGATCAGATACTCATGCTTTGGCTGATGTGGGACAGGGATATGAAAAAATCGAGAAATGGCTTTAAAAATACTAAGATCCGTTGAGTAATTACCTCAATGATCTTAGTATTTTTTATATTCTTTTTAATTCAAGGCTTCATATTGCGGTGTTTTCACTAGCTCATAAATCTTGATCTGATCATCATTTCCTACTGTTTCATCAAAATGAATCGTTTGAATCGTAAAATTATCATACAGCTTAACGTACATCTGTCTCTTACTTAAATCGTAAATAGAAGTATATTGTGTATATTGTCGGTCTTCTCCTTTTGGCTCATCTAATTTGACTACGCCTTTGACAATATCAGATGTGGATAAAATATGAAAAGCTTTATTGATAATGGCATTTTCCCCAACTGGGTCACTAAATTTTAACAAATATGCTGCTCGAACAAAGCGTGAAGTGGCAGTGTAATCTCCAGGAATACCATGCATGCCCGATCCCTTACCAGCAGATAAGACTTTATGATCGTGGAACATTGCATCTTTTACATTTACATCAGACAATCCTGTATAGTTTTCTAGATTGGTCATATGCCAATCAAACTTAGGGCTGTTGGTCATTACGCCAATTGGATTTTCGTATACAACAAATCCTAGTTTTATTGATGGTTCAACAACGATTGTGCGACCAGCAGCATCCGTAAACATAAAATGTTGTGGCAATCCTGGCGCTTTGCCGTTCATTGAAAGATCAGCAATTGCCAGTGTTGAAATCTTTTCTTCTACTTCTTGTGTATCCTTACAATTAGCTAACACCCAACAGACGAATTGCTCCGCTATTAGTGGTAATTTTCCAGCTTTTTTAATTTCTTCAACGGTTGAATATTGATTAAACTCTGCAAAATATTGTGTGATTCCGCCAAGTCCCCATTCGTTGACACCATCGACCACACTTTGAGCAACGGTTTGTTGGTTTTCCTTTATCCCCATCCCTAATACTGAATAAAGCGTTTGCCATTTTTCAATGCTTTCCGTAATGTTAAAGTTTTTAGGAATTTGGACCCCAACGTAATCAAACTCAATATTGTATTCTTGTGTTCTGCCTAAATAATGACTTCCTTCTAGTGATTTCAAACTTATCCCTGTACACATGGTTATCCCTTACTTTCTATAAAGATCGTTTTATACTATATATTATACACATGTTATTATAAAAACGACTAATCAAAATTATTTTTCAATTTTATCCAGATCGAAACCTTTCGATTTTCTTTAATTTTTTCTTTCTGACAATCAATTTTTCAATGGATATGCTAAACTATATATATTCTATTTATTACGTTGTGAGGTTGATTATGAAGAAAAAAATACAAGCATTTACTAAAGAAAACTGGCCTTATATGACCGCCAGCTTTTTCATTCCTTTTTTTATAATGGTCATTATTTATTTAAGTATTGGCATTTATCCTGGCAGTAGCCGAAGTGTGATGGCAAGTGACTCCTTTTCACAATTTTCCAATTTCCATGCTAGTTTCAACAATGTGCTGCATGGTAAACAAAGTATTTTTTATACTTGGAATGCATCACTTGGATTAAATTATCTCTCGCTGATTTCCTATTATCTTGGGGGACTATTTACACCACTGGTGATCTTCTTTAAAAACCAAAATATTCCGGATGCACTGTATTTGATTACACTGCTGAAAATTGGTTCTGCTGGCTTGGCTTTTTGGGTGTTTGCTAGAAATACCTACAAGATACCAAAATGGGGCCATGTCATGCTTAGTGTTCCGTATGCCTTGATGTCATTTGCTACAGCTCATTCAGAAATTATTATGTGGTTAGACGCGTTTACTTACTTGCCACTAGTTATTTTAGGGATTCATCGACTGATGGATAAACGAAAACCAACTCTTTTATTTGTAAGTTACTTGCTATTATTTATTTCCAATTTCTATATGGGCTTTATGATCGGTGTTTTCTCTTTCCTATATTTTGTGGCTCGAATGTTGACGAACTGGAAAAGTTACAAAAAGCGTATCCTACCTTATGGAATCACCTCTCTGTTAGCAGGCGGCGCTTCGATGATTTTAGTATTACCAGCGGTCCTTGATTTACGAGCAAACGGTGAAACTTTGTCTCAAGTAACCCAATTCAAAACCGAAGCAACTGCTTTTTGGGATATTGTCATGAAAAATATGATCGGTGTCTATGACACGACCAAGTACGGCTCGATTCCCTTTATCTATGTGGGGCTGCTTCCTTTGATATTCTGTGTTTTTTACTTTATCACAAAAGAAATTCCTAAGAAAAACAAGCTTCTATTTGGTAGCCTGTTTATCATTTTAATTGCTAGCTTTTATATCACGCCACTAAATTTATTCTGGCACGGAATGCATGCACCGAATATGTTCTTGTTCCGTTATAGTTTCCTCTTTTCTTTCTTAGTGGTGCTACTAGCGGGGTATGGCTTTGAGAAATTCAAAACCGATGATTTAGGGTTGCTAGCTGGTTCTACGATCATGCTGATTGCGATTTTTGCATTGGCTGAAGGGACAAAAAGTACGACAAGTTATGACTATATTCCGATTTCAGCATTTGTTATCACAGCTTTGTTTTTACTCCTGTATCTTGCCGGAATCATTTTTTATCAATTGAAGAAAATACCCATGCATTATCTGATCATCTTACTGTTATTGCTTGTTTCAACTGAAGCGTTTATTAATACCAACTCGATGCTAAAAGGAATTTTAAAGGATTGGAACTATGCTTCACGCAGTCTTTACTCAGAACCATATCCATCGATCAAAAAACTAGTGGATAAGACGAAAAAAGAAAATGACGAATTTTATCGTTTGGAGAACTTAAATCCAGTTTCCTCTAATGATAGTATCAATTACGGTTACAGCGGTGTTAGCTTATTTTCTTCCATTAGAAATCGTCATTCCTCTTCTTATCTGAATGACTTAGGTTTCCGTTCTAGAGGAACTGGTTTGAATATTCGCTATCCAAATAATACCCTATTGATGGATTCGCTCGTTGGCATCAAATACAATATTTCTGAAAGTGATCCATTGAAATTCGGCTTTTTCCCAACAGATAAAGCGGGAAAATTTTCACTTTACGAAAACAGCAATGCGCTACCTCTAGGCTTTTTAGCAGATGAAGATATCTATAAAGTCAAACAGCCAGCCAATGATAATTTAAGTAGCCAAACTGAATTATTCAATGCATTAGCTGGACAAAAAGAAAATTACTTCAAGTTTTATCAACCAACACTGATTGATAAAAAGAATGTCAAAATCGAACAAAATGCCGGTTCTGTGACATATAAGGAACTACAAAATAACGTTGCAAAAGATCTGACTTGGACAGTTGATGTACCTGCAAATACGCAAGCCTATCTGAGCCTGTTCCCAACAGATTTTGGGCAATTAGAAAGTTCAACTGCCACAATGTCTGTAAATGGGACAAGTCAAAAATCACAAATCAATATTACTGGTCAATACTACAATATTGGTTACTACGATAAGCCAACTAGCGTTACGTTTACGGTCAGCTTCTATGGCACAACAGCAGTCAGCTTTATGGAGCCAAAAGTTGTTGGATTAGATACAAAAGCCTTTGAAAGTTCCGTTCAAGCAATCCAAGATAAAGGAGCTGATTTAACAGCTAAAGGACGTAAAGCGGTTGGAACTGTGAAAGCAGAAAAAGATCAAGTCCTTTTAACAACGATTCCTTATGACAAGGGATGGAAAGCTTATGTTGACGGTAAGAAAGTACCCGTTAAGTCGTTTAAAAAAGCCTTCGTTAGTATTCCTGTAACGCAAGGTGAACATACAATTGAATTTGTTTATCTGCCAGAAGGATTTGTGCCTGGTGTGATTTTGTTTATCGTTTGTATTGGTGGTTTTGTGGTCTATGTACGATTTACGAACAAGCCAAAATTGGCGTTAGTAAAACCGAATAAGCGTAAGCGTCGAAAACGTTAAATCGATTTTTTGTGAAGAGGATGGGGCAAGAAGGAATTGCTTCTGCTCCTGCAGTTTATTCGGATTCCAGGTGAGTGGGATATGACTCGAAGAGTTATGTCCCACTCACTTCTTTTTTTATAGAGACTGTTTTTTTTCTGGTATATTTGCTATTGCTTGGAACAGACATAATATTGCTTGAGAGTAAATGAGAAAAAGAACAAATAAAAAATCTAGGGTCTTAACATCTTTCCCTCTTCCCATGAAACAATTAATCGATGCAATCTTCTTAGTCTAGTGTCTTCTTTTTTTGCACTCATTACCCACCAAATAGAATCTCTTCTGTAAGAAGGCGGAAGTTGATTGAAAAATTCCCAAGAACTTGAGTTTTTTCTAATTTCATCTTCATATTCTTTTGAAAGAGTAGCGTTCCTATGGGCTGAAGAATAACCAGTTAGATCATTCCTTTGATTGAAAACAGCCAATCCCTCAGGTCTCATTTGATTAAGTGCTATCAGTTTATGCACCTTTTGCACATTCACTTTACTCCAGAGACTATTAGGCTTACGTGGAGTAAAGCGAATTTTATAGCGATCTTCATCAACTGTTTTTCGTATCCCATCAATCCAACCAAATGACAGTGCGCAATCCACTGATTCAGGCCAAGTGAGGCTTGCTTTATTAGTCTTTTTCTTAAAAAAAACTACCCATATTTCACTAGCTGTTTGGTGATGACTAGCCAACCAATCAATAAATTCCGTTTGATTACTGAAGAATAGTATTTCACTCATTTTTCCAGCCATTCCAAAATTATTTGATTGAGCTCATTAGGTCTTTCTTCTTGAATCCAATGACCAGCATTTAAACTCTCAACATCTATATTAGGTACAAAGTCTTTTATGTTTGGAAGCGGCGGAATACTGTCTTTCTCGCCATCAACCATCAATGTTGGTTGATGAAGAATAGGAGATACATCAGCTAATAAATCCCAATTACGATTTAAATTTCTGTACCAATTGATGCTTGGCGTGAAACCTGTCTTCTTGAAGCCTGAGATATAAACAGAAAGATCTTCATCGCTCATAACAGGTTCACCTAACGGCTGGCTTGCTTTAGCCAGATTAATCATTTCCATCCCTTCAGCAGGACCTTGAACTGGCACGTTTTTCCGATATAAGTTCTGAAGAAATTGGGATGTATTTTCGTCTAAAATAGCATCTGCAACACCTGGTTGTTTGTTAAAATGAACAAAATAGTACTCATCTCCAAAAAATTCTTCCATGAAATCAATCCAAGGTTTCTCTCCACGAATTTGGTAGGGTAAGCATAAGTTAATCATTTTACGAACACGTTCTGGATGTAGCAAAGCCATACTCCAAACAACGCTTGCGCCCCAATCATGACCCATAAAAATGGCATCTTTGTACTCATAGTAATCCAATAACGCTACAAGATCGCCCGTTAAATGTTCAATATCATATTTTGTGACTTCTTTTGGACAAGAAGATTCTCCATACCCGCGTTGATTAGGAATAATCACGTGATAACCTGCTTCTACAAGAGGCATCACTTGATGTCTCCAAGAATAGGCATGCTCAGGCCAGCCGTGGCAGAGAACGATAGGCTGCCCCCCATTTTTTTGTCCAGCTTCAAAAACCTCTAGCTCCACATCATTAACTGAGATAAGTGTTGGTGTGGGAAATTCATAATTGTTTGTCATTTAACATCCTCCTAAATATAAAAGCGGAACGGGCTCGTTTAACTTCAACTGAAAAATAGGAAAAATTAATTGAGACGCTTTTTGTCTCACTCCATTTTTATCTTTTTTCTGAGACCTTCAATCCTTAGAGCTTTAGCTCTTAGGAATTGTTGAGATCGAAGCATAGCGTAGTGGCTAGCCCATGTAACTAGATAACATTAAAAGCTGAGCAGGCTCGTTCAGTTCTGACTGAAAAATAGGAAAATCTAAGGGCGACGTTTTTTGTCACAATCGGAATTTATCTTTTTTCTGAAGACCTGACCTACAAAGCTAGATAATTAAAATAAAACTGTCTTACAAAAACAATATTATCACGGAGGTTTGACAGCAGTCTGTCAGGTTTGAGAAACAAACTTAATGATATTTTTCAGCCATCAATTTGAGTTTAGAGGCCATTGTTTGGCGCATTTCTTTTGGTGCTAAGATCTCTATATGTTCTCCAAAACTAAATATAAGTGAGAACAACCATTCTTTATCGGGAAAAGTCGCTGTAACAAGAAGTTCCCCTGTTTCTAACACCTCAATGTCTTCTTTATTAAAAACATCCTCTACACGAGACTTCATTTTAGGGGAAACTTTCAAGACAATTGTTGTCATGGTTGTTTGCTCATTTAATAATGCCGTAATCTCATGATAGGATTTTTCTCGACGTTTGAATGATTGATTATCAAGGTGAAAATCACTTATACGAGAAACTCTAAATATTCTGAAGTCTTCTTTTAAAAGACAATAAGCAAATAAATACCAAGTATAATTTTTAAATACGAGTGACATAGGTTCAACTTGTCTTTTACTGACGATATTATCATAATTCCTGTAATCAATCGTCAGTAATTCAGTCTCTGTAATAGCTTTTCTGATTGTCTTAACTAAAGTTTTTTGGTCAGGCGTGTCTCCATAAGGATGTAAATCAATGATGATTTGTTCCATGTGCAGCTTTAGATGATCTACCTTGTTTTCAGGAACGATATTTTGTAGTTTTTCTATGGTTGATTCTAACTCAATATCGTCAACTGTAGAATTAATATCCTTGAGAACAGACAGAAGGGAAGACAGATTATTAAGAGTCAACACTTGATGATTTAATTTATAACTCTCATAAATGCTGAATCCACCATTGTTTCCAGAATGCGAAATGATGGGAATACCAGCTAGATTGATTGTTTCGATATCTCGGTAAATAGTCCGGACCGACACTTCAAATTTCTCAGCCAATTCATTGGCTGTTACACGATTTCTATTAAGTAACATCACAATAATGGTTAACATACGTTCTATTTTCATCTTGTTCTCCTTAAAAATATATTTCTTTAATATGTAGTAAGAGTAATTAATCAAATATTTTATTGATTGTTTAAATGTTTCTTTTTAGAACAAATTTCAGAAAAATAGCTATTTCACCTTGAGTAAATTGTCTCAATAGACCAAGATTTAAACTTGTGAAGATACTAATTCCTAAGCGTAGTCACACAATTATGATACATCCTTATTGTTTAGTCTTGATAACATTAATTCTGTTTATTTTTGTGATAGCGAAGGTGAATACGATCTAAATTTTAAAGCATTCTTCTTAATTAAGCGCCCTATCCTATGGAGATAACAGCCAGAATCGTAATATAAAAATAGCTTTTCTCGTTCACGAGTAGTAAAGTACATGTATGAAGTCATAGATAAATTTCCCCTTATGAGTATGTCTAATCAACATCATTATAACAGGAATTCTATTTACGATTTTTTGGTAGTACATTTAACTTATATGTCTACCTATGTAGAAAGAAACGTCCGTTCGCAATAAAAGGCTTATATACCTTGATTAAATTACACCAAATTTTCTGATTCATCTTTATACATGGAAAAGTTGCATTGAAAATACAGCGCTTTCATAATAACATTAATTTAATAAATTAGAAGTGGAGGTAATGTTATGACTAACAAAAGATATATTTCTGTTTTCGGGACTAATTTAGCGATCGTAGTTTATTATTTTCTACCAAGAATACAAATAACAACACTGTCTCCTCATTGGAATATGTTTTTTAATTTCAGACATATTTTAGTAACTATAATTACACTATCTATGTTGATCATTACTTTCCAAAAAACATACTCTAACAAATGGAAAAATGTACAGTTGAACAGAATGGTTGTTAGTTCATATATTTTATTTTTATTCGCTACTATTTTCTATTTTATGATGACTGAATTTTTATAGTGGGAGCTCTTATATTTCCATAAAAGGTGTTAGGTAAACACTTTTTATGGTTTTTTGCAGTACCAATTATAAATATTTACAAATAAATACAGCAATCAAAAATGCTTTAGGCATTAGCCAAGATTCAGGTGTTGCGATGGTAGAAAATAACGGCATAGAAAATGAACTCAATTTAACTAGCACACAAAACGGACGCGAGATTACCTTAACCAAATTTATATCCACAAAAAAGAAATTTGCCTTTGATTATCAATTTAAGTTAGATGATGAAAAACTGAAAGAGTTATTGGAAAAACAACGCTCTCCTGATCGAGTATTCACTAAAAATACGGAAAATGCTCAACATATTGACCTTGGTCTTTTTGTTAATGACAATGATGAAGACATATTTGGTGGTGTTTCATCTCAATCTACTTTTCGCGTAGAAGGAGATACTTTCTATGGTTCTGTTGTCGCAACTTTTAATCAGGAAAAAATTCCTGAAAATGCTAAATTGACTCTTCACATTTATAAACTATATTGGCAAGATGCTGAAGAACTGGACCAAGCATTTCTCGAAGCATCTGAAACAGGTAGTCCTTTCGGTGTTGACAATGCTTTGCAGTATGAGGGAGATTGGCGTTTTGATATTGACTACAAACCATTAACTCAAACTGCAGATACGCAAATCAGCAACGTGAATAATATCACGGATATCAAAGTAAAAAATGACGCATTACAAACAACTGTTAAATTTACTGCACCCATTCAATTTGAAAGCTACCCAGCTGTGACACTTTACAAAGGTGGTGTTAAAACTGATAATCAAATTTTTACTGAGATTCATAACACTGAAACTGGCGAAGTGACAATTTCTTTCAGTCTAAGCGCACTAGATAAAACATCCGTTTATACGATTCAACTAAATGAAATTAACTTTGAAGGTAAACCTCTTAAGGAAATTGGCCATTTTGATATCCAAAACCAATAATTATATTTTACATCCATTCTAAAACATCCAGATATAAATGGATTTTTAATTAGAATAAACGGCGAGAAAAAAGCAGCTCCTTCGGAAATAAGCTGAAATTCACAAAAATTTGAAAAGCAATTTTCGTGAATTCCTTCTTATTTCTCGGAGCTAAACGCTTTTGCCTCAGCCTCTCGAGCTCAATCACATTTCCTAATCGCTTCTAAAAACCACTGTCCAAATTGTTTCTCATCAACATCCACACAAACTCGACAATTCACTTCTTTACTCAAATACCCTTCTAAATCAACCAAAGTCGCACCAGACGTCAACGTCCCTTGAGTTTCAACTGCAACATATGACTCTTTAACTTCAAACATTTCAGGCTCTAACAAATAAGCAATTACACAACCATCATACATCTTCAAGCCAGTCTCTAAGTTACCTCCACGATAGTGTTGAAACAACTGAGCGATCATGTCTCCAGTTTTATTCATTTTCTGGATCTTGTCACAATCTTCTGGCAAGACTAATGCTTTCTCTCCAACATCTAAGCTCACCATCGTCAACGCTATCTTACTTTCAAATACGATCTTCGCCGCTTCTGGATCAGCAGCAATGTTAAATTCTGACAATACTCCATAATTCCCTCTACCTAAAGACCCTCCCATAATCACAAGTTCTTCGATTCTTTCCGCACATTCTGGATAAAGCCTAAGTAAAAGTGCAGTATTCGTTAATGGTCCGATCCCAACAATCGTCGTTTTTTCTTTAGACTCCATCAACACTTTGTACATTTCGATCACTGCATGATTTTTTGTTAATAGTTCGTACTTAGATTCTGGAAATTCATACCCATCCATTCCAGTGCTGCCATGAATATCACTTGCATTGATTGCTTCACGTAGCAACGGGCGATCAGAGCCAATCGCAACTGGTACTCCCTTGTCCCAAAAAGCCAACAATTTCAGCAAATTTTTTGTTACTTTATCCACACCGACATTACCTGCAACTGTCGTAAAAAGCTTGACGTCCAACCTTTCATCAAATAACGCAGCAGCAATTGCAACAGCATCATCGATGCCAGGATCTGTATCGATGATGATTTTTCTTGGTTTCTTCACTTTATGATTCCTTCCTTTTAAACTTTAGGTACGCAAAAAAAGCAAATTCTCCCACGCTATTTTTACCTCACTAAAGCTACCCCTTTTTTATATAAAAAGCGGGAAACAGAAAAAAGTGCCTGTCTTCCCGCCTTCTTCTATTTTTAATAGTCTAATTGCTTCAAATGTAGTAAAAAAGAATCCTTCGTCAAACTTTTGATCGTATACAAACGCTCAATTTGTTTGTGGATTTTTTTATCCTCTTTTGTCGTAGGGTCAAAAACATCCAGTAACTTACCGACGCCATATTCCACTAATATACCGATTCCACCGCTACCAACCGCAAAACCCAGTGTATCCGTATCACTTAATTGTCCCTTTTTAATTTCTGCGATAGTTTGGCTAAAATCCCCTTCAACGATGATTTCATCTGTTTTCTTGTTTAACGCTGTTACTAATTCATTTTTTGTTCTTACCGTTACCTGCTCAAAACCCATCTCAAAAACCTCCTTTTTCAATTATTATACGCTATTCCTATTTTTTTACTAGTGGTAATTGAGGCTGAAAAAAAGGGTGTGGGACAAAAGTAAACAGTACTTTTGTTTCACACCCTAAATACGAATAAACGGTGGGAGCAGAAGCAACCCCCTTCGGAAATAAGCTCCTGTTCCAACCTCTTCAAATGTTCTCCCCGATCATTACCTCTTCCACCAGAGAAGCGGCTTTGCCTTTCCCTCGCTCAACCAATAATGCTAGTTGAATAAAAGCAAACAGCACATTACTTTGCTTGGAATAAGCAAAGTACCTAGACTCCCAGTTTGTCACATAGTGTTCTTTTTCTTTTCGCGTATCTTTAAATCCATATACCTGATCGCCATATTTATAAAATATATTGATAAAACGCTCATTTAAAAATGAATACTTCGTTTCACCAACATTCGATAGCGGAGCCGTTCCTAGATCAATCGTATGATAACCTCGCTCTTGATATTCCGCAATGAAATGAGCTAGCAAGAAATCGGTAACCTGCTTTGGAGCCATTTCAGTATAACGTAATAAGTCATAAGACATTTCTAGATTTTTAACAATTGGCTTAGCGGTAATAAATCCAACTACTTCATGCCGTTCATTTTTCATGATGCCAATATCGCTTAACATGAGATACTCTCTATCAAAATGACCACCGACAAAATTCCGTTCCCGAGCATTCCCGAGCCACTCCTCTGATACACGAGCTAACGCTTGAAAGAGCTCGTCTGAAACAGGTTCGTGATACATCCTAAATGTGTATCCTAAATTATTTAAATGCTTTAACTCCATACTCTTTGTCACTAAAGAAATCGATTCCGAGTTGCCATGAGCAAGATCAACGATTCCTTCTTCGCCAACCTTCATAAAATTAAATCCTAAATCATGAAGAACCATTGTGTATGTTTCACTAACACGGTAAAATGCCGCTTGATACCCAAGTAAGTCGGCAGCATCCATAAAAGCTAATGTGGCTTGAGCCCATTTTTCTTTATTGCCGATTGGATCAGCTAAAACAAAACACTTATTGCCTTTGATTTGATAAGCAAATAGGACTTCATCTTCATTTTTTTCCTGGTAGTAGTAATAAGAATAATTTTTCAAATACAGCAGATGACTCCCTTGTGTCCCCCCATATTTATCGATTAGCGCCGTTAAACGAGCTTCATGATAAGACTCACCTAAACTTTTTGTCGTGTCTGCTAAGTACTGATATAGCGTAATCAAGCCGATCATCGAAATACCCAACCCAATCAAACCAGAGAACCAAACATCATCTGATGGAAAGAGTAAAAACATATGCGGAAGCGGTCCTGTTTTATCCGGATGAGAACTATAATACCCAGCTACTGCATAAATAATAAACAAGAAACTAAACAAAACACTATCAACAGAAAGTGCTCCCCAAGAATAAACAAATTTTTCTCGGTAAAACTCTTTTCTTGCTAAAAAAACAGCTGAAAGAATTACGAGATACACTAAGATCAGCTGCCAAGAAGACGTTCTAGAAACCGTATTAACAATCCCAAAAATCAACAACCCAATCGTTGGCCAATACGCTTTTTTTACTTTCATAGAAATCCCTCGAGCAAGCCCTAACAATAAAAATCCGATCAACATATTGAAGGTTTGATCTAAAAAATCAAAAGAAAACGGCAATAAAAATTTAAACAATCGACTAACATTCGATAAGTTGGTGATCGTTGAAAGCAAAACCATCATAATCCCCGCAAAATAAAGAGCTGCTACTAATATGAAGTGCGCCACTTTTTGCGAGAACATTCGTGGTAAATTATCTAAAAATCGATTGATTTTGATCCCTGTTTGATGAATAAATAAAATAATTCCAGTAATAAAAGGCAAGACGTAATAAAATAGACGATAATATATTAGCCAAACAACTGCAGTTGATTGCCCCACGCCTAATTGTGCTAATCCTAAAATCATCAATACATCAAAAGTTCCCATACCACCTGGCACCATTGTCAGCATGCCGATCAAGGTCGCAATCACAAACATTGGATACACCGAAAGCAGCGATACATCGACTTTCATCAATGCTCCTACACTTAAAAAGACAAACATCGCACCTAACCACTGCCCAAGCGAAGCCCCAAATAGAAGATAAATACCTTTCGGGAAAAAATCTTTAAACAACGTATATTTTTTTAATTGAGTAAACAGCAATAACGCTGGCGCAATAAAACTTCCAGCAAGCAGCCACACCCAATACTCTCGAAACAAACTATCCGGTCGAATAAAAAAGACATCAATAAATGCAACAAATGATAAAATAGATAGACCAGAAATCATAAACAGTGCAACTTTCGAAACCGTGGCTACAACTTTTTTACGCGGCGCGTCTTTTCCATAAAAATTAGCCCGTAACGTTGCGCCCACCACACCGCCAAATCCAGCGAGATTATTGATCGTATTCGTGACCCAAGCAGAAACAAACCATTCCCAACGATTCATTTTTGGCTTACCTTGCTCCTCCAATACTTTTACGACCACTAAGTCGTATAAAAGCATCGGCAATACACCAATAAATCCGGCTAAAACCATTCCTATTATACGAAAGCGGTTCTGCTGCCCCATAGTATGAAAAACGTCCTGCCAAGTCATTCCTTGGACAATATGTGTTACCTGATTCGCAACAAAAATTAAAACCGAACCTAGAAAAATTAATTTTAATATTAAGCTGTGCTCTTTCATCCAGTGTTTTAGTTGCCTCAGTCTATTTTTCATCTGCTCACCACCTTTGCATAGTTTAAGAGTTTTCTTTTATATGTTATCTTATAACTGGTTATTTTTCCAGTTTCGCTATTGAAATACACAAATACAGTTGTTAGACTCGGAATACAAGCCTAACAACTGTTTCAAACAAACGATTTTACTTGTTCTTATACTCTTGACCAATCTTATCTGCCACAATAATCGCTGCTTTCACTTGATCTATCGTAATTGGAAATGGCATTGAGTGGATTGATTCTTCTGGAATACATGATTTTTCAGCTACCTCTGTTAGCTCAGCATCTGAGATTTCTTTCACCCCTAAATCGGCTAAACAAACAGGTAACCCAATCGATAAAGCAAACTCCAATACCTCATATAATTCAGCTTTTGGTGCGTTTTCTAAAACCAACTGACAAATCGTACTGAACGCTACTTTTTCGCCATGTGTTGCACCATGTGCGTCATGTAAAACGGTCAATCCATCATGGATCGCATGGATTGCAGCCAAGCCAGCACTTTCAAACCCTAAACCTGAAAGTAAAATATTTGCTTCGATAATATTTTCTAAAGCTGGTGTTACCACGTTATTATCTGAAGCTTCTTTAGCTTTTAGTCCGTCTTCTAAAATCGTTTCATAACATAGTTTAGCTAATGCTAATGCCGTATTCGTGCCTTTAGCCGGCGGACAAACCCCTTCACGAGCCCCACAAGGCAAACCAGCATTTACATTAGAATAAGAATTATGCGTTGCTCTTGCCTCAAAATAAGTTGATAAAGCATCTCCCATCCCAGATACCAAGAAACGTGTTGGCGCATTCGCGATAACGACGGTATCGATCAAAACTACACTTGGGCTTTGAACAAAGTAAGCATAATCATCAAACTGACCATCTTCTGTATATAGAACTGCGGAATGGCTTGTTGGAGCATCTGTTGCAACGATTGTTGGTACGATGATCAAGTTGTGTCCTTCAGCTACACATTTCGCTGTATCGATTGCTTTCCCACCACCAAGGCCGATTACACAATCACACTCATTTTCTTTCGCTACTTTTTGCAGGCGGGCTACTTCTACCCGTGATGCTTCTCCGTGGAAATTACTTTCAACAAAAGAAATATTAAATTTTTCAGCGGTTTTATCCAGTTTGTCTTTTACTCGTTCGACATCATCTGCGTGAGCGATCAAGAGTGCTTTTTTTCCAAATGTTGTGACAAAGTAACCTAAATTCAATAACTCATCTTCACCTTGAACGTATTTCGTTGGACTAATAAACGCTTTTCTCATGTTTGCAAACTCCTATTCTCATTTTATTTTTAAAGGCGCTAACTGCTCCTTTATGACATCAATCGGTGTATCTACTTGTAGTAATGCTGCCGCTGTATAAGCGCTCTCTACTAAAGCTGTATCAAACAGTAACACTTCTTTTTCCGTCATATCAATGGCCATTTCCAAATTCATTTTGGCACTCCCTAAATCATAAAAAGCGAACAAGGTCTGCGCAGGATTTTTTTCAAATGCATCCATGATTTTTTCAAATGAAGTTCCAACCTCACCTTGATCTAATCCTGCTGCAACAGTGATCGGCACATCTTTTGCCACTTCTTTGATCAAACGATCGACTCCTTCGCCGATTTCTTTGACATGCGAGACAATTACTACACCATTACTCATTGAACACACCTGCTTCCATTAAAGATTGAAAGAAATACATACTGGACATTGCGCCTGGATCAATATGACCGATAGAACGTTCACCCACATAAGACGCGCGCCCTTTCGTTGCTGCGATCTCTTTCGTCGCTTCTACGGCGGATTCAAGTGAAGCATCTGTTAAGGTCCCATTTTTAATTGCTTCGATTGCTGGTGCCCATGCATCCAGCATCGTTTTTTCACCTGGTTTACTGTTGCCACGTTTTTCAATTCCTGTTAAACCTGCTTCTAAAATGGGTAACGCCTCTGAAGTTGTTGCCGAAGTTTTAGCCATCTCCATCATTGCAGTTCCATAAAGCGGACCTGATGCCCCACCGACTTTGCTGATCAAAGCCATTGCCGTCAATTTGAAAATATCTTGTACTGTTTCTGGTACTTTACTCTGCAAACTTTCGCTTACAGCTTCCATCCCTCGCGCCATATTATTTCCATGATCACCATCACCGATTGGCGTATCTAATTCACTTAAATAGTCTTTATTTTTATCGATTTTTTCTTTGAATAATTGTAGTGATTTTTTTAAATTATCTACAGTAAACATATAAATTCCTCCATTTTCCAAAATATACTGATCAGCGCTCAAACTATGTCAGGCGTTACCAAGCAACAGTATCAACCTCTTCATTTAACGCTTCTACCCAATCATCTTCTACTTTCAACAACGTTACAGAAAGCCCCTCCATTTCTAAAGAGGTCATATAATTGCCGACTTTTGAAAACGAAACTTCTACGCCCTCAGCATCTAATAAACCCATTGCATCAGCGTAAAAAATATATTGTTCCATCAATGGCGTTCCACCTAATCCATTCACTAAAACAGCGAACTTATCACCCTTATTCCATTGAAAAGCTGCGGCTAATTTTGAAATCAATTCTTTCGCCATCTCCTTAGATGGTTTGATTTTTTCTCGTTTATAACCAGGTTCACCGTGAATTCCGACACCAAATTCAATCTCATCATCAGCTAACACAAACCCTGGCTTTCCAACTTCTGGAACCGTTGCCCCTGTCAAAGCGACCCCAATCGTTTTTAAATTGCTCACAACCCGTTCTCCTAATGCAACCAATTCCTCTACAGAGGCACCATTTCGTGCTGCCGCTCCTAAAATTTTATGAACTAAAATCGTTCCAGCTACGCCACGTTTACCTTGAGTGTAGGTGCTATCTTCAACGGCAATATCATCATCTACAATAACTGTACCGACTTTGATATCTTCCATTTCTGCCAAATCTTTTGCCATATCAAAATTCATGATGTCACCAGAATAGTTTTTTACAACCATCACAACACCTTGTCCTTGATCAACTGCCTTGATTCCTTCAAAAATCTGATCAGGCGTTGGTGATGTAAAAACTTGACCGCAAACTGCGGCTTGCAACATCCCTGATCCGACAAATCCGGCATGGGCTGGTTCATGACCACTACCGCCGCCGCTGATCAAAGCAACTTGTTTGCCAATTTCTTTTTGCTTCAATACGAATGTTTCTGGAACTTGTTCTATTGTTTCATGATGAGCTCGGACAAATCCTTGTACCATTTCCGGCACTACATTTTGCGCTTGGTTGATAATTTTTTTCATGATATTCCCTCCTGTTATGCCTGTGCTTTAGTGACGCCAATTTACTCTTAGTCGGACAAGCTCGTTACGCTTTTACTTTGAAACACAGTGAATGAAATAAACTGATGTTGAAAAGTACAAGGTGTAGCGAAGCGGAACGTTGTTACCATTGTGTTATCTAGCTCCACAAGCTAACTCCTCGGAAAAAAGATAAAATCTGATTGTGGCTAAGAACGTGACCCTCATATTTTCCTATTTTTCTGTCGGAGTTGAACGAACTCGTTGCGCTTTTATTTATTGTATACGTTTACAATACTCGCATATGGGAAATGTTGCAACGGACAAACAATGAAATGTGTCCGCTTTCATTTTTGTTGCACTTAAAGATTGTAGTTTTCAAATAGAATACAGCGTATAATAGAAACAGATATTATTGAAAAGGAGCAGAGGCTCAATGAAGAAATTGATTAACTCCAGTGGGCAGATTCGTCAGCAATTATTAGCTGGGCTTACCTATACATATGACGACACATTAACTTGGCACACCAAGACTGGTATTGTTACTAAAAAAATGATTTCTAAAAATAAAGTGGTTTTAATCAGCGGTGGTGGCTGCGGGCATGAACCAGCTCACGTTGGTTACATCGGTGAGAATATGCTAGATTGTGCAGTAATGGGGGCTATTTTTGAACCACCTGCCAGCTCAGAAATTCTTCAAGCTATCGAAGAAACCTACAATGGTCAAGGCACTTTACTGATCATCAAAAACTTTGAAAAAGATTTAGCTAGTTTTTTAGAAGCTGAACGTCTGGCGAAAGCAAAAGGGTTAGCGGTCTCTCATGTGATTGTAGATGATGACTGCTCCATTGAAAGTGGCTCCTTCAAAAAAAGACGGCGCGGTGTGGCTGGAACTGTTTTTGTTCATAAAATTTTAGGTGCAGCCGCATCACAAGGAAAATCTCTAGATGAGCTCCAAGCATTAGGTGAACAGCTGATTCCTCTGATCAAAACATTAGGTGTCGCTTTTTCACCCGCCTCTCCCATTGGGATCATTCCCCAGCAGTATGAATTAGCTGAAGATGAAATGTATTTCGGAATCGGGATTCACGGAGAGCCTGGTTATCGTATCGAAACGATGCAATCTTCTGAACGAATCGCTATTGAGCTAGTAAACAAATTAAAACAACAATACTCAAAAAAAGACCTGATCCAAGCGGCTGTACTAGTGAACGGATTAGGCAACATTCCATTACTGGAACTTGGTGTTTTTATGAATGATGTTCAACAATTAATGGACATTGAAGACATTCAGGTAGTTTATAAACGAATGGGCAATTTTTTAACTGCTTATAATACAAACGGCCTTTCGTTAACTTTATTAGCAATCAAAGACGATAAATGGCTGGATTATTTACGTGTTCCGACTGACGCCTTTGCTTGGAGATAAAAAATAAAAAGACAATGAACAACAGCGTAAACTCCACTTACATGCTGTTATTCATTGTCTTTCTTCAAAACCCATTAAAAAAGCAATTTTCATTTGCTCTGAAAATCGATATGAATCAATCTTGCAACCATCAATGATCCATTTTGTCGTTAATGAAACAAATGCATTTGCATAAAATTCTTCCAAAAATATGCGATCTGCTTCCCCAAGCCCCTCATCTGCTTGCTTCTTAACAACTAGAACTTGACGAATCAATGCTTTTAAATGTTGCGTATAATATTCTTGAAATGAATTTTGTCCCTCAAAAGTCAGAATCCTGCGATAAAAGACCTGATTCTCCTCAAAATAGACAAATAAATTCTCCACAATGAATTGCCAACCTTCATAAGCCAAATTATCTTCGATTTTCTCGATTGCCTCTTGCCGGAAAATCCAGTCCGCCAACTCATACTTATCTTGAAAATAATCATAAAACGTCTGACGGCGCATATTGCTTTCCTTCATAATTTTCGCGATCGTTACTTTTTCAAAACCAATATCCGCAACTAGTTTTTTAAATACCTTCGCAATTTTCTTTTTCGTAATCAGTGATCCTGTCATCTGTCTGCACCTTTAGTTTCTTTAGTACTTTTATTGTACCAGTTAATCCGTATTTAGAAAATCAATCATCTTATTATTAACTAAAAAACGATAACGTCAAGGCGTTGTGCCAAGCTTTATCGTCGAATTATGTTTATCTAATGTTCCAAATGTAAATACCATATAAACGATCGTAACAATTAAAAATAAACCCAACAACAAAGTTAAAAGTAATTTAAATTTCACAAAAATCAAATCCTTTGAGTTTTGATAGTTCCGTTTATATAATTAGAACAGTTTACAATCTAATGGATATGCGCTCGGTAATTGGCGTGTTTATCCAGATACTCTTTATTTAAGCGGTGGTAATTGCCCAATCCTAGCCGTTTGATTGAAGGCATATAAAAAAAGCTACTAAGCATAATATTGTTAATTTAAATTGCACACTATAACCTAAACACTAATTTGGGTTACAGTGTGCTATTCTTTTTATTGTGACTTTTGAAATTATTTTCTACATCAATCGTGTCTATTTTCTTTTTACTTCTCCAGAACGTCTTTCTTGTAATTCTTTTTCTTCGGCAATATTTTTTTGTTGCTGTGCAACATCGTATACACGATCAATTGGATTCTTATTTATACCGCCGGAACCCGTATTAACCATTGTGCCCCAACCCTTTTTCGTTGGATTTTTACCAAGAGCTCGCATCCTGTCATTTCTTTCTTTTATTCTTTTCTGCTTAGATCTCCTTTTTTCATCGAGAATATCAGAAATTTTATTAATAACGTTCATAAAAATGCCTCCGTACACATTAATCCTATCTAATATTTTTTTAATCATTATATCATATTCTTGTAAATAATACTGGTTATCATATCTGACAGAATCAGTTTGTGTCTGATTTATTCTTGTTTAACTTTCAAATAAATGTTTGTATTACTTATAATCGTAACTTTTGAACACCTGTTGTTCTGATTACAACGTATTACAAAGCATTTATTATATTTTACTAACAAGTAATAAGATTCACTTCTCACAAAAATTACAATTCATTAACTTTGTTTCAATAGACAATGTTGAATTAATATCCGATATTTAAACTTTTGGTATCACATATTTTTTCTTGATTTTTTAAATTTTCGCTAAATCCAGCTTTTGTTTAGCCCACTTTCCAATGTATTACTCACTCATTCTAGTTTAAATAGCTTCATACTTAATCGATTTTTATTTCTCATAAACCTTGTTACTGCTAAACAAAAAAAACGAGATCAGCTAAAAATTAGCTAATCTCCGTTTTCATCCCATTACTATCCTTCACTTTGTCTCGCAAGATATGTTTCCAGATACTCACTCAGTAGTTTATACCCTTCCATCTTTTGTTCCACTTCTTTCGGGCAATAAATCCATTTACCCATGACTTTTCGTTTCTTAGAAAGTATCGCTATTTCATCTAAAAAATCATTCAAATCATTGATTAACTGTTGACTACTTAATTCATTGCCTAACAAAATATCTTTCTTTTCCCGTTCATATACTGATGCCCACAAATATGGTAACACTTCAATTTTGCGAATATTCGCGTAAAAATCATCTTTTGGCATCATTCCTTTATGTCCCATTCCTCGTCCTGGTTGGAAAAATGAATGGATGTCCCACTCTAATTTTTTTAAACGGCGTAAGGAGGATGCTTGTACATCTTCTGAATCACGACTATTTTGATCATAGCCTTCCTCTAATGCCCAAGAACTTCTAGTAACATTTGTTTGAGGATGCTTCTCTGAAACTCGATCAAGCATTTCTTCGATTGCTAAAGTAACAGTTGGTCTTTCTTCCTCGATTTCTGTGGCGGACTTCACGGGCCTGTTTGCTTGTAGAAAACTTTCTTTTGTCGGAAAATTTCTACTTGCTTGTGTAGCTGCTTTTTGTTGTGGTTCTTTGGGAAGCGTTGGCGGGGCAGCTGGCCCCACCATTGTATTACTTGACCTTGTCATGGGTGCTTGCTGAACAGCTACTGCTGGTTCTTTTTTAACGACTGGAGCAGATTGTGCCGTTTGACGCATTTTTTGTTCTAATTCAGCAATTTTTTGGTGTGCTTTGATCAATTGAACATCTACTTTACCCACTGTTTGTGTCAACTTCTTGATTTCTGTCGCATTGGATTTTAATTGCTCTTGATCTTTTTGATGTTGTTCAGCCAACTTTTTCGCTGAATCACTTTTTGTTAGTTTCGCTGTGGGTACTTTTTTCTTTTCATTTTTAACTGTTGTAAGTTCTGTTTCAACCGCTTGCAACTTTTCTGTCAGTTGATTGATTACTTGATTCAATTTAATGGTCTCTGACGCTGTTTCTTGTAACTGTCCATGATCCTGTTCAATTCTTGCCAATGCCTCAGAATCTGGTTTTGCTTCTAAAACGGTTGATTCTACAGCGCTCAATTTATCGTTGATCTGTTGTAATTGTTGCGATATTGTTGTAACCTCTTCACTAGTTGTTGCTAACTTATCGGCTAGCTTATTTTGTTCATTGCTTGTTTCTTTAGCTGTAGCAAACTTTAGTTTTGGTCTTGGAGTTGGTTTATTTTCTTTGATTGTTTTATTTAATTCTATGACTTGTTCGTCTGAACGGGTCATTCTTTGTCCTAGCAAATCAATTCGCTTGATTGCTTCTTCTAAGCGTGTTTCCACAGTTGGCCCTGCTTTTTCACCTGGTCCAAACGTAATTTTGAATTTTGGCGGCGTCTTTGGTTTAGGCATATTTGCTAATTTATCATCTACATAAGTTTTAAATGTTGAAAATTCTTCCATTAATTGACTAATTTTTTCATTTGCTGCTTTTAGTTGTTTAGCATTTTCAAATTCCAATGCTTCTTTAGCAGCAACTTTACTTTGTACAACTTTCACTACTGGCGGCGTTCTCTTTTCCTTGACTGCTTGAACGTCTTTATAAATATCATTTAAATTTTCACTAAATTGATTCATCATCTCTGTTAAAAGTAATACTTCACTATTGGTTTCTTGTAGTCCTTTTATCATTTCAAGCGGAACTTCTTCTAAAAGACTAGACATGTGCTCTAAAGGCAATTCAGGAACTTCTAAACTGCTGATCCAAGTACGCAAATCGCTGATTTGTAACTTACTTAGCGGATGCGCCAAAGCTAAAAGTAGTGTGATGTAAACTGCTTTTTGTGTTACGCGAACATAGAGACTTTTTGCAACGCAGTCTTCAAATTCATGGTTAAACTGCTCAGGAAGATCTGCTAAGAGTGCTTCAAATTGCTCTGGTTGCTCATAATCAGTCGTTACCTCAAACTTTCTTAATAGATAAACTGAGTATTGACTCAAGACATCTTCTGAATAAATCTCTTCTCCTAAGCGATTTGCTTCGATTTCTTTTCTTAAATAAACTTTTTTATTTCCTGCTGTATTCTTTGTAAGATTCACTTTTTCCATATGTACTAACGGCCCCTTTTTTACTTGTACCTTACCTTTTTATAATCAAAGAGGCTGGAACCAAAGTTTTGAAAATCATGACCATCAACTTTTCTATCTTTCACTTTAAAGTCGATCAGATTGAATGGGTCACACAGGATCAAAATAACTTTTATAGTACCAGTTTGTTTGGATTAAGGTAGCATCAAGCCGCACTACGCGACTTCTGTTCCAATCCCCTCTACATCCTTTTTGTAATTCTATGTTGACTACGTTCTTTTTTGAACAATCATCCTCAATTTTACCTTAAAAATAAGCCTCGTTGTTTTCATAAAATGTTCAAATATTGTAAAAAAATGAGAATATACCGCGTTAATTTAAACTTTATATATTTTAATAAACAAAAAGATAAGATAAAGTTTATTTAAACCATTATCTTATCTTTTTTAATTTAATTATATAAAAATACCGTTTCTTATTTACTCTTTATATTGTCGTTCAATTCGACGATCTGGGATGATCCACATGATCAAAATAGCGATATTGACAATCAATACAAAATAAGGATGAATCAACCAGCCTAACACCAAACCTAGAATATTCAAACAAATGCTTACATAGGATTTATTGTAGCGCTGAAACAATTCACTCAAAGTAGAATCGCTGCCATTTACCCGTATCAACGCTCTAGTTAGTATCAAATATGAGCTGTTCGCCAAAAGCGTCATCACACCATAAGTTAGCTGAGGGACTAAACTGTCGATAAAGTCACCTACCCAGGCAGTAGCAAATGGAACAAGCGTTAACGTAAAAATAAAAAAGTTGTTCGCCCAAAGAACACGTCCATCGATTTTTTTTACTAATTGAAACATGTGATGATGATTGTTCCAATAAATGGCCAACATCACAAAACTTACTATATATATAAATAATTTGCGCTCAATTCCAGCTAAACCAGCTAAAGTATCGGTTGTCGGCTGGTGCAATTCTAAAACTAAGATCGTCATCACAATCGCAATCACAGCATCTGTAAAAGCTTCAAGTCTTGATTTTGACATATTTTCATCTCCCCATTTTTTATTTTACGTTCTTTTTGGCTAATTGCAATGATTATGACCCGCCTAAAGATGGAGAGAAAATCAGCCTAAAGGTTGATTCCTTGATCGACGATTCTTGCTATACTTTATTCATAGAGAACGAGAGAAAAAATGGAGGTTTTTAAAATGGGACAACGCTCAATGATAATGAATATATTAATGGTAATCGGGTTCTTTTTCGTAGGAAGTATTATTTTAAGTATTGTACTTGGACTTTTAGGTGGTCTGTTATGGTTTGCAATCAAAATTATGATTCCTGTAGCTATCGCTGTTTGGTTAGTTCGTATGATTTCAGGTCCGTCAAACCGTCGTAGATATTATTAAGAGATAGACAAAAACGATTCAACTCGAAAGGAGTTGGACCGTTTTTTAGTTTTTTCTTTATAATTGGCTTGCCTAATTATTTGCTTCTGTTGTGTACATCTTATCTTGGTAACGGATTAACTGTTGTTCTTTGATCTCCTCAATAGCTTTTACAGCATACCTAACGCCCTTATGATAATCTTTATGGACTTGTTTAGAGACGGTTAAAAGATTGCTCTCATGATCGCTTCCGCCTGCGGATACAAAAACTAAATGATGAATCTCGACTTGATGATTACTTGCTGGAATTCTAACGCCAAACCGATTCGTAATCGCTAGATCTTCTCCAGTTACTCTGCAGTAAAAACGATCTCTACTAGCAATTCTATAAGGCAACGTTGAAATTCCCCGCTTGAAAAAAGTCGCTTTACCATAATTCCTGCTGCAGCGATCCGAGCAAAATGATCTTCTCCGACCTTCTAAAGGTTGATTACACCACTTACATAGTCCAATATCTTCCCTAAAATCGATCGTTTCAAATCCTAATTTTTCACCAAACGCTTTTTCATATTCATAAAGACTTAACCAACGTCTTGCATAGGTATCTGTTTTCTCTTGTAAACGCAATTGACTTCCTTGTGCTTTATAAATATATTTATTCGGAATTTCTTCTACAGTTTTCTGGATTTCTCTTTTCCTTTCAGAAGAAAATGCTGAAAACTCATTAGCAGACAATTCTCCGACTCCAAACTGTCCGACAGTTTTGCATTTAAAGCATATATAAAATTGAGGTAACTCTGAAGAATCTTCAGGAAAAAGTAATTCTACTTTTCTTGAACATTTTGGACAATAGGCTTTAGGTAGTTTAAAACGATGATAGTTCATGGTGTCATTCCTTCATGTTTTTTTCTATTATAACGTATTTTTTAAATGAAACTAGCAAAAAAAGTAGAGAACAATCCCAAAAGATTATCCTCCACTTTTTTGTTATTCAATTCAAAATCGATCATTTACCCTAATTTTTCAGTTTTTTTAACGATTTTTTTGATTTCATGAATGGCTTTCTTTTGCTCCAAGTAGCTTTTCACTTTATTTTCATCGCTATCGATTTTACCTAAGGTTGAGTCTAATTTATCGATTTCAGCATTGATTTGATAAACTAATGATTCTTGATCATCGATCCAATTTTCAGCATTTTCTACAGCTTTATCATGTGCTTTTTGTTCTTCTTTTTCAATCTTGTTTTCTTTGCGGATAATTGATTTTACTTCATGTAACGCTTTTTCTTGTTCAAAAAAATGTTTGATTTTGCTATCAGTATCTTCCATTTTTTCAAGAGTCACGTCTAACTTATCCATTTCTTTACCAATCTTTTCTACTAATTTTACTTCTTTTTCTGCATAATTTGCCATTACTTGTTCCTCCTTGTCTTATCTAAATGCGTAAACGATATGTGTGATACCAAAAAGCATAAAATAAAATCCAACTAGAAAACTTAATGTTAGTGCAGATGATAAAGGATTCATCAATAACATTATACCTAAAATGATACCCAAAACATCCACGACTAATGTAAACCAGAAGTAACCAGTGCTAACTGATTTCGCTAAATCTAAAGCGAATAAGCCAAAAACAGAGTCTAAGATAAACCAAATCGCAAATATAAACGGTAAGGCTGCAACTCCGATATTTAAGTTAAATAAGAAATACACACCGATAATAATATCGATTACACCTAAAACAATTGGAGCATACGCTTTGTATCCTGTTAATTCCTTCATTCTGTTACGGGCGAAAATTTCAAAGATTCCTTTCAAAATCGCAAATATAGCGAAAACCATTACGATTGCAATTAAATTTCCAGCCGGATCTTGAAATGATACTAACGCTGTTAAAACAAATAGAACTCCTAGAATCAATGAACCCCAGTCTATACCTCTTTTGCTTGTTTCATTCATACTATTCCACTCCTTCTTCATTCTCTCTACAATTTTATGGTACTCCTAAAAAAAGTTTAGGTCAAAAAAAAAGGTCTAAAAATAACAAAAGGTATTTATCTCTCATAAATCCTCTAAAATCATCTTTTATCTCTCAAATGTAAGAAAAGAAATTGATCTAGTCGCCAGAACTATGTTGCTTTACAACATAGTAAACTTTTAGTATATTGTATTACAAGATATATGTGAAGGAGGTACTCTATTGGACGCGACCCAAATGCTAAAAGGATTGCTCGAAGGCTGTATCTTGAAAATCATTCAAAAAAAAACAGTTTACGGCTATGAAATGATTACTCTATTATCAGAGTATGGTTTGAATATGGTCAGTGAAGGAAGTATTTATCCCATTTTGCTCAAACTCCAAAAACAACAATTGATCACTGGGGAAATGCACCCTTCTTCTGAAGGTCCGAAGCGTAAATACTACTCTTTAACATCCACTGGCGAAGCCTATTTACAACAATTTGAAAAACAATGGTTATTGGTCTCAACAGGCGTAAATAACATTTTAGAAAACGAGGGTTTAAAATGAAAACAACAGATATGATCAAACAAAACAATGAACTAAGAAAGCAGCTAAATCCAGAAAACAAAAAATATTATGAAGACATTCTTGTTTATATCCGACTAAATTTGAATAAAGAGGAGCACCAAACTGAAGAAGTTCTCTTAGAAATTTTACATGACATTTTAGATGCACAGAAAAATGGCTCGTCTGCACAAGATTTTTTTGGAAAAAATCCGAAAGAAATCAGCGATAGCATTTTAGCTGAACTACCAAATGACTCTGAGAAATATTGGAGTAAATTTTTATTTGTCTTTTTCTTGATTCTTCTGCAATACAATCTATTCGATCTACTATTACAACCAGTTGTTTCTATAAATTGGTTCAACACAGTGCTACCTGTAATTCTATTAATCGTAACGGCAATATTTGGGCTTACTTCGATCAAATACTCAGCTTTTACAAGCGACAGGAAAAAAAGTATCTTTTTCGCATTCCTGGCTTTGTTCTTCTGGCTGGTAAGTATTTTAACCCCTATTGTTGATAAGAAAATGAATGGTATTGTCGGCTATGTATTGCTCTCTCATCAAGCATTTGCAGCGATCTTGTTTATCCTATCAATCAGCTTACTGGTCGTCCAATTCCGCTTCAAAATGAACAACGCTGTAGGTATCTACATCACAACATTTTTCGCCGTATTGGAAGGTGCTGTTTTACTGGGGATAGTCAATCCTCTATTTGTCTCAACTGGTTTGCAGATTATTCTTTGGCTAGTTATTATTCTTGTCAGTATCCTTGGTGTTGTAAGAGATAACCAAAAGTTTCGAAAAAACTAAAATAAATAAAAAGGAAACGCACTTTGAACCAACTGTAGTGACCCAAAAAGGCTAATTTTTTGGGTCACTACATAATCGCAAAGCGGGTTTCCTTTTTTATTTAACCTTTTTTCTTACCTATCGAACGAAATGCACGTTTGATTACATCAAAAAAGCCTAATGACTGCACCATATGATCAGGTGCTACATATTCCTGCATTTCCTTAAGCACTTTTTTAGGCTGCTTAGACGAAAACGTAAACGTTCCATTTTTCTTAGTCTGGATTGCGTAGCGTGGAATCCATTTCCCTTTAAACATGACTGAAGCGATCACATAATCAACTTCCTCCCACGGAATTTGAACAAATTTTCGGCTGTCACGGGAATTGTAAAATTCAAAACCTTTGTCGCCGATCATAATTTTCCCGTAATCTGTAAGTCCTGTAAAAGCGGTGGCATCCGTTATGAAATCTACTTGTGTATTCAGCGATTGAACCATTTTATCTGCTCCGTTTCTTCCATGATTTATATTTTCTATTATATGTGTTTTTACCCCATTAAGCTATGTAAATGAAACTTGGGACAAAACCAACTGGCTTTATCCCAAGCATAAAACGCATAGACAGATTATAATAATCCGATTACGTGGCCAAGTACGCCGACTACGAATAAACCAAGAATGATAACGATTGGCGAAACTTTTTTCTTCAATAACCACATACAAAAGAATGTAAGTAATAACGCCGCTAAACCAGGAATCAATTGATCTAAGTTATTTTGCAATGTTGTTACTTTCATTGCAGATAATGCTTTACCTGAGCCAACTTCTTCAAATGCTTTTTGTAGACCTTCGCCATTGATTGGAAGTTTATCCCATTCAACGTATGCACCTTTATCCAATTTAACTGTAGAAACTACTGGTATAAACTTGATCGATACCCACCGCTGTACGAGCGCTGCCAGTACAAACATACCAAGAATCGAAGCACCTTTTGTTACATCTTGTAGTAAACCACCTGAAAGGTCTTCAGTGATTTTAGAACCAGCTTTATAGCCAAATTCTTGTGTATACCACATAAATCCCCAGCGAATTAAGTTCCAAGCAACAAAGAAAATGATTGGGCCAAGGATATTTCCGCCAATTGCAAGAGAAGCACCCAAAGCACCTAACATCGGACGAATCGTAAACCAGAATACTGGATCACCAACACCGGCCAAAGGACCCATCATCCCAACTTTAACCCCTTGAATCGCTACATCATCAACAGGTGCGCCGTTGGCACGTTCTTCTTCTAGTGCTAACGTTACCCCTAGAATTGGTGAAGCAATGTATGGATGCGTGTTAAAGAACTCTAAGTGACGTTTTAATGCTGCTGATTGATCTTCTTTTGTTTTATATAATTTTTTGATCGCTGGGATCATTGAGAATGCCCAACCACCATTTTGCATACGTTCATAGTTCCAAGAACCTTGGATGAATGTAGAGCGCCATGCAACGGCTAAACGATCTTTTTTTGTTAATTCAATTTTTTCTGCCATGTCTCTTTCTCCTCCTCTTATTTTAATAGTCGTTCAAGATATCGCCTAGTGGATCGCCAGTATTGCTTCCACCGCCGCTACCATTTGAAGAACCACCCATTTTAGAAAGGTTCAAGTAGATTAACGCTAAAGCTACACCTAAAGCACCAAGTGCGATCAATGTTAATTGAGAAATTGCCGCTACAACAAAACCAATGATAAAGAATGGCCATACTTCTTTTGTTGCCATCATGTTGATTACTAATGCGTAACCTACAGCTACGACCATACCACCACCGATTGCCATACCTTCAGTTAACCATGCTGGCATTGATTCCAATGCTGATTGAACCGTTTCTGCTGGAATGAATAAAAGAGCTGCTGCTGGAATCGCAATACGGATCCCTTGCATACATACTGCTAAAATGTGTAACATTTCGATTTTTCTAATATCGCCTTTTTCAGCTGCCGCATCCATCATGTGCACGATCGGTACAGCAAGTGTACGAACGATCATTGTTAAGAAAAGACCTGCTACTGCAAGTGGTACAGCAATCGCAATTGCTGATGGAACACCTTTAACGCCTTGTCCGCCTAATACTAAAATAATTGCTGATGCAACAGATGCTAATGCCGCATCTGGTGCTACTGCGGCTCCGATGTTCGCCCAACCAAGTGCGATCATTTGTAACGTTCCACCAAGAACGATACCTGCTTCCAAGTTACCAGTTACTAAACCGATCAAGGTACATGCCACTAACGGTTGATGAAATTGGAATTCATCAAGAATTCCTTCCATACCAGCTAGAAAGGCAACTAAAATTACTAAAATAATTGTTATAATAGACATGATAAGCCTCCTATTTTCATTTGAATTTTTGGATTATTTTGAGTGTGCTTGTGCCAACTCATGTTTTGCTTTTTTAAGAATTTCATCCATGTTCGCGCTAGAATCATTTGGTACTTTACGAACATCAAATTTTACACCTAAATCTTCTAATTTCTCAAAAGCTTCAACATCTTCTGGTCCCATGGATAACACTTTACTTACGACTACTTTACCGACTGAATGTGCCATAGAACCAACGTTTACTTCTTTGATATCTACGCCTGCTTCAACCACTTTTACCACATCTTCTGGATTTTCAAATAGCAATAATGCTTTTGTATTCCCAAAACGTGGGTCTTTTGAAATTTCAATCATTTTACTGATCGGAATAACATTCGCTTTTACTCCTGGAGGAGCCGCTTGTTCGATCAATTTTTTACGAAGATCATCTTTAGAAACAGCATCTGAAACAACGATAATTCGATTTGGTAAAACCGATTTTGTCCAAGCTGTCGCTACTTGACCGTGTAATAAACGAGAATCGACACGCGCTAAAACGTATTTGATTTTGCCTTCGCCGACAACTGTTCCTTCTGGTAATGCTCCTTTAGGTTGTGCATCTTCCACAACAGCTTTCGGTGCGTCCGCAGGTTCTAGCTCTTCTGGTTTGATTCTTACGCCTTCTTTAGCTGTTTCAAGAATGTGTGTTGCGATTTCTTGAGCAGAGTTCATTGAGAAGCGTGACGCATAAGCTTCAATTAACATTGGTAAGTTCAATCCACTAACGATCGCCCATTTGTCTTTATGTTCTTCAAAAAGACTATTTGCTTGGTTAAACGGTGTTCCTCCCCATAAATCGACTAAAAATAATACTTCGTCCTCTTCATCAAAAGTTGCAATTGCCTCTTTCAACTTTGCTTTTAAATCGTCTGGGCCTTCACTAGGCATCAATACAACTGCTTGTACTTTTTCCTGTTCACCAAAAATCATGGAACCGGATTGTAAAATGCCTTGAGCAAATTCCCCATGGCTAGCAATAATAATTCCTACCATAATTTGATACCTCCTATATTTTTTTCAACTACTTTGTCACTACCATCATCAATAGATGAAAACACCAACTAGAAAATATAAAAAAGAAAAAATGCGTTACTTAGTATGTTCTCAATTACTTCTTACGATCTATCAGATGATTTTTGATGACTACCTATTACTCAACGATTACTCCCTACACCGACTTTGCTCGATCGGATCACTCCTTCCAATTCTATGCATAAGATACGACAATTAACATCAAGTCAGTCCATCACGCCATTTATATAGAAGCTGAAAAAGAATCACACTAACTGTTCTTTCTTCAGCAATTCCATCAAATCTACTTTGTTGTCTGCGACCACTTTCCGAATTTCCAACGTAATACCATGCTCATGTAAATACTTGAATGCTGCGATGTCCTCTTTATTAACCGCAACAGCATTTGTGATCATCCGCTTACCATTAGTAAAACTCATCCCGCCAATATTGACAGAATGGAATACTACATTGCCTTCTACCACACGCTTTACATCTTCCGGGTTTGTAAACAACAACATTACCTTTAAACTATCAAAACGTTCATCTGAAAAAATATCGATCATTTTTTCAACCGTAATCACATTTACTTTAACACCCGGAGGCGCAGCTTGTACGAGCAATGCTTTTCTCAGTGTATCATGTGCAACTGCATCGCTAATAACTAAGATTCGGTTTACATTGGTGCTTTTGGTCCAGACAGTCGCAACTTGTCCATGGATCAGACGATCATCGATTCGCACTAAACGAATATCCATCATGTGTATTGTTCTCCTTCTTCAAGGTGCTCTATAATGCAAATTCTTGATTCATTATTAATAAAATACTATGTCTAATCATTTATTGCCAAAATAACGACTAGCAGGATCAGCCAAATCATTACAAATGAATTGATTGAACAATAGACAGATTTCATCCATTGATTTATTTAAAGCAATTTTCGTGCCAAAATTAGTGTATTGTCAAAATAAAGGAAAAACTAAGGCTTTTTTTAAGAAAATACACAAAGAAGATACACTAAAACAGTGTATCTTCTTTGTGTATTTCTTCTAGTGTATCTTCTGTATTTTGGGCTTGATTCAACTGTGTATTTTTGATCAGCTGAATAATGTAATAGACTTCTTCTATCGGTAACTCTATTTTGAATAGTTGTTTTAGATACATTGCTGCTTCCATTACAATCTCATAGCTAGGCTCAGTTGTAACCTGCCTTAATTCTTCTTCTGTAAGCGTCAATGTATCGTGCTGTAGCACTCTCTCTAGCATACCTGCTAGATGCATAACTAAATTAACATAAAAAGAATAATCCAGCTTCAAATCCAGCTTCGTTCTGATAATGTCTGCAAATTCCCATAAAGGATCAATTATTTTTTTAGGATTGATAAAAGTAAAGCTTTCTTCCATGTAATCAATACAGATTTTTTTAGCCATTGGTTCATCCATTTCCTGTGTCTCAACATAGATGTCACTAGCCGTTAATAACTGATCGATCACAGATTCAGCTTCACCTGAGAAAAAGGTTTCCATCGGAATAAACGGTGCTGCAATTTTTGGATCAGTAATGCCCGTCGTAGCAATTATACGATACTCTTCTTGGATCGTAACGAGCTGCTCTTTCATATCGATAATGGATAACGGTAGTACTTCCAATTCTAAACCTAATTGCGGCGGAACAGCGGCTTCAATCATTTCTTTCATCCGTTTAGCTGTCCCTTCACCGGAGGCACAGATTGCGATGATTACTCTTTTTTTCCAAGTTTCCAAGGGATCGATTTCTCTTTCCTGCTGGATTTCAGCATATCCTTGGAAGTTTTTCAGTGAATCATATAATGTGTCCAGCTGTGTATCGATCAACGTCGTTTTTCTAGCAGTCTCTAACACAATTGGCGTTGTGACCATATCTACTGTTCGCACTTCGATTCCTGTCTGCCGCGTGATTTCATCTGAAAAAGTAGCTAAAGAACCCATATCCACTAAAAGAATTACACCGCTGTCTTCATTAACTTCTTTGACTACATTGACGATTTGGCGCAATGCTTCTTTCGGCTGCATTTCTAGAGGCATGTCAACTGCTCTTAAATTATCAACATTCAACAATTGAGAGACCACTTGAACCATACTTGTAGCTGTACTTTTTCCATGAGCTGCAACGACGATCCCGATCCGGCCTGCATCTTTATTTTCTCTTAGTGAAATCAGTAAAACTGCTAGATAATAGGTTTCAAATTCTGGGATCTTCATTTGATAATTGATTTCGATAATGCGTTTGATTTCTTGTGCAGTCTCAAATTCTACTGGATAGTCCAATACCATGTTTTTGATATTTTCATTTAATTGATGTTGGCGTTCTTCACCATTTTGAATTCGTTTTAAAAATGAACTTATATGTAAACTCATGGCATAAATAAAATTAGATTGAAAATTATAGTTTAATTTTTGTTTGGCAAAAGTATAGATTTCTTTAGTAACGTCGATTATCCGTTGATCTACGATTTCTGCTAACTTGTTTTCAGTATCAAACGTAAACCCATGATCTTTATAAAAAGATTTTAAATGCACATTAATATCTGTTGTAATAAAGTTGTTGATTACTTCTTGTTCTAGTCCATCTGCTTTTAGCAAGGCTGCTTTGTCACCAATAATCTCATATAAGTTATATGGCAGCTCATACGAATCTGACTGTATCGTTACTAAAGGTTCATTTGGCGTAACAATCATTTGTGGCTCCAAATATTTGGATAGTTCTGCTAGTGCATCGCGATTACTGGCTAGCTGCATCATGCCTTCTTTGATACTGTCTGTTAATTCATCGATCGTAATCGTCAGTTCATCTTGGTCGATATGATTTAAAAAGCCTCTGGCTGTCACTAGCTGAACATTGGATTTCAATTGGCCTACATTCCCATAAGAAACACTGCCGATCAAGGCTTTCACTACATCTTCTGATAAAGAAATTTTTCTTTGAATGCGTGAAGCTTCCATTGAAATCATCACTCTCAGCAGATCAATTTTTTCCTTTGCAGGTCGATCAATAAAATTCGGCAACTGAATAATGATCGGAATTCTACGAACAAAGGTATTTAATAAAGAGGAGGTAGGATTTTCAGTTGTTGCACAAATAATACGGACATCTGCATGGCGATTTTTAACCGTTTCACCTAATCTTGAATATGTTCCATGGTCCATAAAATAAAAGACCATCTCTTGCCCTTCTGGTGGTAAGCGGTGAACCTCATCAAGAAATAAAATGCTTCCGTCTGCTTCATGGATGATCCCTTCTTTCGCTTTAGTTGCGCCAGTAAATGCGCCTTCAGCATAGCCAAAGAGATGGGACATCAATAATTCCGGGTTGTGCGCATAGTCGGCACAGTTAAACACAACTAGCTTTTTATCCGGATCGATCACATGATTCAACAATGCAAACTGAAACATTGCATGAGCAAAATACGTTTTTCCAGATCCAGTTGGTCCGGTAATCAAACAGTTTAATCCTTTTGGTGGGTAAAGAATTGCGGCTTTAGCTTGTTCAACAGGAGTTCTCATGCTGCCAGTAGAGCCAATCATTCCTTTAAAAATATCTTCTCCAGCAAATTTTTTAGTTGGTTTATGTATAGGATTCGCAGATGTTCTTCGCTCTTCAAGCAAGCTATGTTCACGATAACTTTTTACAGGTTTCGTCAACGGCTGGTATTTAAAAATACTTTTATCGACATACTTAACTGGACGTCCTTCTGTCTTCTCTAATAACCCTTCCCGAACAAGCTGATTCAAGTCTTTACTGGCATTTGTTCTTTGGATACCCAAAGCATTGGAAACATCTTCAGTCGTCAGACCGCTTCCTAAAGAGACATCGCTTGATGTGAGATTTTCAGTCTGCTCTTTTACATAAAGATAAATTCGGTCTATACGCTTCATGTCATTACTCCTTCCAATTTAAAAGCGAAATCAATAAATGATACACTAATTTTATGTGTATCATACAGTGTATCGATTCAAAAGTACACTAATAACCTTTTTATTAAAATGTTTCACATGAAACAACGATTTTATAAAAAGGACTCACATTTTAGTAAAAACCATAAGGGATTTCTGAAAAAGTCTGAAATTCCTTGAAAAATATGGGTTTCCTCGCTATAATGCAGAGAGGTTTAACTATTCTATATGAAGTGAGGAAAACAATTGATTACTGTAAATGATGTAAGTTTGCTATTTTCTGACCGCAAACTTTTTGATGATGTAAATATTAAATTCACACCTGGTAACTGTTATGGTTTGATTGGTGCTAATGGTGCCGGTAAATCAACATTCTTAAAGATTTTATCTGGCGATATTCAGCCAACAACTGGAAATGTTGCTTTAGGCCCTGATGAACGTTTGGCTATTTTGAAACAAAATCACTTTGACTTTGAAGAAAATACGGTTTTAGAAACGGTTATCATGGGTCACAAACGTTTGTACGAAGTAATGAAAGAAAAAGATGCTGTCTACATGAAAGAAGATTTCACTGATGAAGATGGGATCAAAGCAGCTGAGCTTGAAGGTGAATTTGCCGAGTTGAATGGTTGGGAAGCTGAACCCGAAGCGGCTGTTTTACTACAAGGCTTGAACATTCCTGAAAGCTTGCATGACCAAAAAATGAGTGAATTAACAGCTGGTCAAAAAGTGAAAGTATTGCTTGCTCAATCTCTATTTGGTAAACCTGATGTTTTACTACTAGATGAGCCGACCAATGGTTTAGACACTCGTTCAATCAATTGGTTAGAAGAATTCTTGATCAACTTTGAAAATACTGTTATCGTCGTTTCCCATGACCGTCACTTTTTAAATAAAGTATGTACACACATGGCCGATCTTGATTTCGGTAAAATCAAATTATATGTTGGAAACTATGATTTCTGGTTGGAATCAAGCCAATTAGCGGCAAAATTACAATCAAATGCTAACGCAAAAAAAGAAGAACAAATCAAAGAATTACAAGACTTTATCGCTCGTTTCAGTGCGAACGCATCGAAATCAAAACAAGCAACTTCTCGTAAAAAAATGTTGGATAAAATCACATTAGATGACATTCAACCATCTTCACGTCGCTATCCGTTTGTTGGCTTTACTCCAGATAGAGAAATCGGAAATGATTTACTTCACGTGGAAAATGTCTCTGTGACGATCGATGGTAAGAAGATTTTAGACAACATCTCATTCTCTTTAAATAATGTTGATAAAGTGGCATTCATTGCAGATAATGATATCGTTACAACAACTTTATTCAAAGTAATCATGGGTGAAATCACGCCTGATACAGGTAGCGTACGTTGGGGTGTTACAACAACTCAAGCATACTTACCAAAAGATAACAGCAAAGATTTTGACACTAATTTAACTATTTTAGATTGGTTACGTCAATTTGCAAGTAAAGAAGAAGATGACAATACATTTTTACGTGGATTCTTGGGAAGAATGTTATTCTCAGGTGAAGACGTACTGAAATCAGTTAACGTGCTTTCAGGGGGCGAAAAAGTTCGTGTGATGTTATCTAAATTGATGTTGTCTAAATCAAACGTGCTTGTTCTAGATGATCCAACGAATCACTTGGATTTAGAATCAATCACTGCTTTGAATGATGGACTAATGGCATTTACTGGTGCAATTTTATTCGCATCACATGACCACCAATTTATTCAAACATTAGCAAATCGCATCATCGCTGTTTCTGACAAAGGTGTTGTCGATCGTGCGGATACAACGTATGACGAATTCTTAGAAAATAAGGATGTTCAAAAACAATTAGATGAATTGTTTTCTGGTGAATATTAATTTTTAAAATGCCTATAAAGAGGATGGAACAAACTCTATGTCCTCTTTATGGCTTTTTTGTTATTTTAAAGAACTTAAACCAACTGTTGCGGCTATTTTAATCAATAGTCTAATTCATTTGCAAATTGGACTGCGGATGTCCTTCTTTTGCCATTGAATACACTTTAGCAGATTTAAAAGAATCCCCTAAATTGGCTTGCCTCATTAAAATCAAACGACTAGTAAGAGCTTCCTCTGATAGTCCAAAAGTAGTAGATATCTGAGAAATACTCCACCCTTTTTCTAATGAGTAAAATAACACACTATCTGGAATCAAAATCATAGATGCACCTATATTTGCTTGAAATTCGTGCAGTTCCTGATGATGCCATTGCTTCATGTTCTTTGCTGTATCAAAAAAAAGCTGATTTTTGCCATCCATGTGGAACAAATAATGAATGATCTCATGACTTATCGCGAAATTTTTACTTTTTTCATCTAGCTCTTGATTAAATCCAATTGTAGTTTCTAATCGATCTTGAATGAGTAGTCCGGCAATCGGCCCACTTGCGATATCATTAAATTTAAATCCTCTAATCGTCACACCTTGAGATTGTACCAGCTCCCATATTTGAGAATACTTATACTCCTCACAGCTTATCCCATTATCTAACATAAACGTTGAAATATAATCATTTAGTTTAACAGAAAAATCAACATATTCTTTCATATATTTGAACATCTACCATCCCACCTTTTTTTATTTTTCTCCTTGTGCTTTGTAGAATGCACATTCTCACGTTTATACGCTCCTTTTTGTAAACTAATCGTAATACATTTGTAATGTTTCTGTAATCAGACCTAAGACCTATTTTTTTGTCTCTATCCTGATTATCAAATTTTTAAAATCAGCTACAATTCAATCTAAAAAAGGCTTCCTTAACTCATGTACGTCCAAAAATTTATTCAACTTTCCATTCAATTTTATACTGTTACATAAGTCAAATTGATGAAATGAGTGTTTCCAACACGAAAGTTATAAGCTGAACCAATTCCAACATCCGATGTATTGACCAATATGATATCACCATTTTTTTCGATAATAATTGCAGTATTGGCATAAATTGCTGTACTAGGGTTTTCTGTCACCATGTTCACAGCGACTCTAGATCTTGGGAATAACTCTGGATTCGCTATTTTTCCAATTTTAAATTTATCATTTCTTGAAAATGAAAAAGCTTTGATACTCGTCAAATTCACACTAAAGAAGACCGTTTTCCCTTGTTTAATAACGTTTTTATCCACAATATTGAAATAATTTGTTTCTTCAAACGTTACAGTAGTTGACTGATCATCATATTCAGGATTTCCACTCGTTTCAGCCCTCAACAGCTTAAGTAACGGCAACAAATCTAGGGTGTAAAATAATTCATTGATCCCATCTTTTATATAATAAAATTGAACCTTCATTTGTGTGTTGCTGGTTCTGTCAAAGAATAGTGTTCCTTCAAGACTTGTTTCATGCTTGACCAAAGGAATTTGTGCATCATTGAAAATTACTTTATAATTTTGCACATCATCTTTTACAGCTATGCTAAACGTAAGCTGGTTATCTTCTAAACTTTTAAGCTCGTAATACACGTTAGGATAGGCGAAACTTTTGACCCACTTGCCTTCTTTTCGCGCATACATATGGCCATCTCGAGGTGCTTCTGGAAATACTGAAGAAAGTACTCCGCTCTCACTGATAGTAATAGTCTTTCCATCTGGTTTTACGATTCCCGGTGTTTCATTTGTTGCAATCGTGATTTTGGGTATTTCAACGTGATCTTTGGCTAGTTTGATAACTTTTTCTGTGTTTAGGTTGGCTGTAACACTATAGGTCCCACTGCCGCTTAATTCTAAATAGCCATCTGTATTATTGATTTGCGTAGGGCGAGAATTGCCGACACCTTCTCCGCTATTAATTGGCGTAAATTGTTTTCCGTCATGTGTTAGTACCCATAATGAGTCATCTGGTAAAATATAGGCATGATCACGATTTGGTTGTTTGATTTCTGATAAATTGTTTACAGGAACTTCCCAGTCTCCAAAGTCACAAAACTCCGGAACAGACGGTTGTTTTTCATTATCGTTACAAATTTTTGGTTTAACCATTGTTTTTTCCTCCTTTAATAATGTCTGCAAAACATGCTGCGCATTCTGTTACTTCGACGCCTAAAAATTGTGTTAAGGCTTTGATAAATAGTTTATTTTTAGCTAAGGCTGCTGATAGTAATGCTTCATCCTGATTACTTGCTTGCCAGGCTTCAAATGCTGTCATCATTGCAATAGACAAATGTTTTACGGTACACCATTTTTCTTTATCACCGCGACTTCCATATAAGTCAAAAAGATAGAGCATATCTGTCCGCCTTAATTCAGCTAAAGTCGTGATTTCTTCTTTATATTCGGTAATTTTTTGTAGCTGTGTCTCAAGATCTGTTTCTAGATCAATCAAGCCATTTTCTAATTCTGACACTCTTTTTTCCAATAAGGTTTTAGCATGCATTTCAGTACTTGCAATTTGAACAAAGCTCCTAATTAGATCTTCTGCGATACCATCTGTTGAATGTTTATTTTCCATATTCATCCTCTTTTCTCTGATATTTTGCGATTTCTCTTAACATGAGATGTTTACTTTTTTGTTGTTCATAGAAAATCGAGTCACTTTCGACTTTAAAAAGACTGATGACCGTTTGATAATCTTTAGGATGTTGTTGTAAATGACTCTTCATCTTTTGCGCTTGCTGCTCATATTTATTCATATCCTCACCTGTTCACATGGGAATATTTCAAATAATTCACTAAAGTTGCATTGAAAACCCCAGTCCCTTTCAGCTCTACTTTTTTATAACCTGGTGTCAAAATCGCTCCTCGTTGCCAAGTCGGCATAAACCCAACCGCTTTGAGTAAATCATAGTTAGACAATCCTTTAACAGGAAAAACACCTTCTCCATCAATCCATGCCCCATTATATTGCGCTTTCAAATAAGGAGTAACATCGATGCCTTCGATCCAAACTTCAAAATCAGATACGCTACTGGTAAATAAAGAGACACCTGCACTTAGCGAATGATTATGAGGTACGGTTGTATGTTGGTGAGGATTTGGACTGACTGCACTTTGGTTTACAGTTAAACTTGTCTCGTTGACTTGAACAGCTGTGGAACCCGTTGCACCACCAGCACCGATCGGCATAGCAAATGGTTGGATAATAATTTTAAATTCAAACCGCTCGTAATAAATCAAATCGGGACTAACTGAGATATAAAAAGTGGCAGGATGATTGGTATCACCCTGCCTTGTAAACTCCATCCCATAAATATCAACTACTTGGTTTCGTCGTTGAAGCTGACCTTGTTTGCTTTCGCTCGTCCGATCAGCAATTCGTTCAGCCATTTTGTTTAAGGCTGAATCATATGTCATTTTCACTACTGACCACTCTCCCTGTCTACTTTTAAGAATTTTTCTAAGACAACACTGTTCGTTTCTACACCACTTTGATCGATTGAATAGTTTATGCTAGTAATGTAAAACCAGTTATCCATTTGTAGGATTTTTTTCATATAATTGGAACATTCCTCAATCATCAATAATTGATTATCATAAAGTAAACGAACTTTATCGCCTACATTGATTTCTTCTGGGAGCTCTTCCACTGTCAATTCGATTTGATAGGTACGTCTGGACTGTTTCAATTTTTTTACTGCTGCATCATAGGCTGTTTTAGCCGCTTTAGCTCGATCTTCATCTGTGATCGTCTCTTCGTTTGTATTAAATGGGGCTAAATCGTTGAATGAAAAAGCTCCTTCAATCACTTTAGCGGATTCTAACGCTATACTCTCTGTATCGATCACTGAATATTCAATATTGCCGTTCGGAGCTAATTTTGAAAACTGAATATAATCATAGCCTCGCTCATTGTTGATCCCGTTTCTCAAAATCACGACTGGAAATTTAGGATCTTGGCTGGCTTTATTTTCATATATTTCTCTAAGACTCATGCTCGACATCCCGGAATCTGATTTTTCACCGTACACGGTGGCAATATTGATAACATGATCAAAACTATGAGCAATTGTCGGCTCAGCAATGATGCGGATATTTTGCTTGCTACTTGGTTTTGTAGAAAATAGGTAGGATTTCTTTTCTCCGAAAGAACCAATTTCCAGCGCACGGCCAAAATGAAACCCGACACGCCAAAAAAGATCTGGCGTCAACTCACACGTTTTCGTCAAACCTTCTAATTTATTCTGTCGACTGTAGACATAATCGATCACACGCATCGCTGAATCTTGTCTATAATTCACATTCCAGCCTGGATAACGAAAATCTAGCGTGCTATAAATATCATTAACTGTTCGATTTTTAGCAGCTAAATTGGTCGAAATTTGTCGGTACTCCCATTCAGAAATTACATGCGCTAAATCGATCGATAACGTTTCATTCTCCTTATCTAAGGTATAAGCGGTCACGATTCCATGAAAGACTTTTTTATTGATATATAGCTTCATCTCCTCACGACCATTGATCCATTTGGTATACTCTATCGGCAAAACGATTTGAGTGGTCGGCACATACATCAATTCATTACCCCAACTAAGTGTGTTAAGAATTTTAGTCCCTCGTTTGATGACTTTACCACCTTCTAATATTTCAAAAAAGAATTTAGTATTGCTTTTAGCATAAGGATCGATTTCAACATCAAATGCTTGTTCAAAAATGATGATTTGGTCAAAAATCAATTCATCCGTTGCACTTCCATTTGTACGAATTCCTTTGACATAAACCGCAGTTCCATTAGGTACTTTAAGCTTGACCTCAAAACCAGAATTTTCAACTCCGATCACTTTTGGATAGGCCTCTTTAACATCGGGACGGTCAACTGGTGTAGCTTTGATACGCCCTAATTCTTGATCCGTTTCAGCATTGATGAATGCGATATATTCTTCTCCTTTATCTGAGCTAAAATGCCAGCCGGAAGCATGTATTTCTCCATCTTTGATTCCTAAAAAATCCAATGAACCTACATTCGTCATTGTTTCAAACGTCTCAAAATCGCCTAGATCAGACGGTAATTGATTCAAAAAATGATGCCAACGTTGCGCTGCATCTACTCTTCTTTGAAAATGTTCTGTCCCAGCTCGTTCAAAATTTTTAAGAAAAGCCAGTGTCGCTTGTTCAACATCTGTAGCATTTTTAAATGCTTCCACAGATTTAGGCTCAACAACACCGATCCATTGACCGTTGAACATACACCAATCAATCAAACGGGTTTGAACTTCCACACTGGTATAGTTTCCGTTGATCCCTGCATGAGCTAGTAAACGCTGAACGTATTCTCGACCACTAGCAGTTGGACTGCCCACTAATGGATACGCGGAACCATCCCATTGAACGAGTCCATAGGCTGGTCCGCCATGAGATTGATCTGTGTCAGGATTCATTGATCCACCTGTTTCAACATCGATATTTCCCAATAAACCAGCGATCGAAATCATATTATAGCCAGATTTATTTAGCAACTGTGCAATCGACCAAGCTCTCCGTTCTTCTTCTGACGTTATTTCTGGTGCAGGAGTGGAACCGCTAGAACCTTTGGGATTGCGGTAAAAAGTCGTTGGCGGATTACCATTATAACTAAGTCTGGAGGCGTGATTGTCGATTGAGATTCCATTAGCAAACGCATTACAATGAATAATAGAGGTATTATCAACAAATATTCCTGCATGCCCCTCATCACCACCAGAAGCGCCTCTTACGCCCCATATAAAAACATCTCCCCGCTGTGGATTACTTACTTGCTGCCATCCAATGCCTTCGAGATGTCCAAATAGAGTATCTGTATTTCCCATTGTGCCGACAGTAAATACGCCAGCTGCAATCAAGGCATAATAAACAGCTGAACTACAATCATAGCTATTTGGACCTAACCTAGCCCCTTGACTGTAGGATACTTTTCCTTTGCGTTGATCCATCCAATTAATTGCTGTTTCAATGCTTGACATCTATTTACCCCCCTATTTTACTTTGTGCTTTCCATGTTCCGCCTTTGCGAATTTGATTGGCACTTTTATTTGGTTTCCCATCATCGCTGAATAACGTTTTTGGAACATCGACCCATTTACCTGATTTTCGAATCTGCCAAAACCCACCTGCGTTATCAAGAGACTTCCAAGTACCCTTTTTTCGAATCGCCATCGGTCGGTAGTCAGCAATGATATCTTTAAATCGGATATAGCTATATTCAAGGGGAAATGTATCGTCCCCATAAATAGTTATTTTCAGCCAAGTAATCCCTGTTGCATCAAATGTATTTCTTGTAACATCGTTGTACCATGTTCCTCCAGAACTATTAGGAGAATGGGGATTGTTCCAGCCATCCATCGCATATAAAGGCTGCGTTCCATAATATCTTTGTTTCAACGTTTCAGTAAATGCATGCGTATATGATGCACTCGCTGGATCTTCTGTCTGCACAGATGTTTTAGCCACGATCAGCTGCCAGTCATACTCTGTTGCTAAATTTCCTGCATAAACATAGGGTGTATAGATCCCTGTTGTTGCTCTAGTTCCATAAGCTACCAATGAGAGCCGCAATCTATACAGATTACCATTAACATTTTCAGCCGTAATCCCTTCCCCATGCCCACTTGTTTTAGGAAACCCTGGCGGATTTCCCGGCATCGCTTGAAACTGTGCTGCTGTCGGCGCCCCAGCGATATAAACATCTCCTGGAACACCAGGATCATGTCCCCAGCTTCCTCGAATCGGAGCATATTTCTTTTCCGCCATAATTACTCACCTTCTCTTAATTCTACTTTTAGTTCTTCTTTCAATTCAGCTTTCAACTGTTTCAACAATGCTGTATTGATTCCGCCAGCCAAATCATTTTCAGTTGATTTATTATTTGTTCTAATGTAGTGAGCACCATCAGGAGACCCACCAAATAAATTGATATTCCCACCAGCAATCCCTTTACCAGGGATAAAACCACCTTCAAGACCGCCTTCCCAAACACCGATTTCTTTTAATTTTTCGATGATTTTCAATAATGCATCCAGCATTTTCTCAATCAAATCCCACTGTCCGCAATCAGAACAGATCAATGCTTTGTTCATCAATCGTTGATTATTTAAAAAATCCAGAATAAAATCTTTAATATCACACATATCAACTGCTGGTAATTCTTCTCCTAAATAGCCTAATAAACAATCATTCATGTTATTTAAATCTTGACAGTTATTGTGTAATAGGGGTAATTTAGGATTCAATCCTGTGTTTTTCTGTAGGCTTTTACACTCTTTTTCTCTAATCCCATGTAAAACAAATTCTGGGCTCGTTGTTTTTAATTCTTCGCACGCTTGGCAATCTGTCATTTTCTTTCATCCTCTCTTCTTCCTCTTTCATAGCATCAAATCTCTATACATATGGCGAAACGGGTGCTTTATTTTTATTAGCAAACTGAATTTTCACATTCGCACGATCATCCAGTGGGCTTGATATACTATCGTTAAAGACTTCAAGAAATTGAATCCAACCACTGTCGCCTCCAGGTGGAAGAACACCTTTCATCCCGATATTGATCGTTTGATTGATTGCCCAATTCCTATCCTCTGTCGTGTTATGTTTCACCTGAAATATGCGGGCTTCTTTATCACTTTTAACATATAGGTTGATCACAAATTCATTCACAGCACTAACATGTTCCGACTTATATGTACAGTCATTCACTGTTACACTGCGTACTTGCCATTTCGCAGTTAAACTACTTTCTTGTCCCATCCCAAAATTGACCTTACCCGTCACGCGGCCTCGCCCCAATCTTGTAGTGTAGGAACTATTTAGCCAATCTGTCCAGTTAAAAACAAAATTTCCTGTACTTCTATCAATCGAAACACTCATTTCTGGCGTGGAATAATCAATTGTGTAAGTAGCATTTACTTCCCAATTTTGAGCAGCTAGAGCATCTAAAGCTGCCTCGACTTTTGCCATTTTTGCCCATAATTTATTGATAGAGTCTTCCAGTTCATGAATTTTGAGCCATTGCCCACAGTCACTGCAAACCATTGCTTTATTCATCAATTGTAGGTTGGTCATTAATTGATCCATAAATTCTTTCCAATCACATACACTCTGATCTGCTAAAGTAGCTTTTAAAGCCCCAAGCAGACAGTCGTTAAGATCGTTTAAATCCTCACAGTTGGTGTGAAGAACGTCTAGATCAGGATTTAACCCCGTATCTTTCTTCAAGCTATTGCATTCTTTTTCTGTAATACCATTTATGATAAAATTCGCTGCATAGTCTTTTAAATTGTCACATGCTGTACAATAATCAGCCATTCTTTTCATCTCCTTTTCTAAATATAAGGTGGAACGGATGTCAGATTTTTATTGGAAAATCGAACTTGTCCATCCACAATACTGCTTAACACTTTTCCTTGATCTTTAAAGGTAAAAATCTGCAACCAGCCGCTATTTTGTCCAGAGTCTAAAACTCCTTTTAAATTGATTGGGATCGTTTTATTGATCTTATCAGTGAAAGTCTCCAAGCTATCATGAGCACGCTCATATTCCAGCGTTCCACCTGAAATTGTTGGTACATAAAATTTAATAATGAATTCTAAACTTCTAACCTTCAACGATTGGTACGTCACAGTATCCAAGGTCACACTTCTAACTTGCCATTTCGCATTCATCCCATTTTCTTGAGCCATGCCAAAGTTGATCGTTCCTGTAAGTTTTCCTCGTCCCATTGGATTAGTGATAACAGAACCGTTCATATCCCAATCGGTCCAGTTAAATTCAAAATATCCTGATCGATCAATGTGAATCTTTAATTCCGGGACTTCAGATTGCACTAAACGTCGCACATCAACTTCCCATTTTTGGGCAGCTAATGCATCTAAAGCGGCTTCGACTTTCGCCATTTTTGCCCATAATTTATTGATTGAGTCTTCTATTTCATGTACCTTTATCCATTGTCCGCATTCACTACAAATCATGGCTTTTTGAATCGTGTATAGATTGTTCGTTAGTTCTTTCATATACGCTTTCCAATCGCAAACACTGTAAGCCGGCAATTTATCTTGTAACGAATTGAGTAAGCAATCCAACATATCATTAAGGTCTTCACAATTTTTGTGCAATTCTTTCAAACCTGGGTTGAAGCCCGTATCTTTTTGTAGGCTTTTACATTCTTTATCTGTGATGCCATTCTTCACAAAATTCGGTGCATATTCTTTTAGAGCGCCGCAAGCTGTACAATAATCAGACATGTATTTCCCTCCTTTTTTAAATCGTTAATCTGTCAACTTTGACGTACACACAGGTCATTTCACAGCAATTATTTGTTTCGACGATGATGCCGTTCGTTCCATGATGAACACTGAAACCAAATGTACTGCCACTTGGTATCACTAATTGATTGATGTTGATGGCTTTTTCTGAACAGCACTGATCTTCGAGATAATAAATCTCACCGCTAGCCGTCAAGGTCAACTTACCGTTATATTCGCCTAAAATTTGCATTGTGTTACCATTCAAGGTAATCACCGGATCTTTCATCGCTCCGATCAACGTGATGGTGAGCTTGTCACTATCCATGATCGTGTCGCTATAAAATTGTCCTGCAATAATATCTTTGCACGGTTCAGCCTTACAGATTTTATGTCCAAGCATTTTTTCTTCAGACCAAATCTTTTTCCCAGCCTCGCAGTTATAGATGATTTGATACGTATCACCACATTGACTATAAAAAGCATTCGCAACTTCTTTTTTCAGTTCACAAAGTGAATTATCCCCAGTTAGAAATTCACATTCACAAACGCATTTTGAACAAGGTTCATGTTTGGTTTGACTACATGAAATACAACAGTCTTGGCACTCATCGACTTCCTGAAAATCTAAACATTCCATAAAATTACACGCTGTATATGGTTTTAAGAAAACTTTTTTCGTGTCTGCTTTATGCCAAATTCCTTCGTATAAGACAAGATCGATATCAATATTGACAACGTGTCGTTCCATTGAATAGGATTCACTGAAATCTTTGATAAAGGCATTCGTCCATAAAAGTTGTTCACCTTCAATGGCCCATAATTTGCCTGCTTTGACGATGTTCATGAAGACATAGTCTTTGTAAAATTTCTTTTGATCACAACTCAATTTTCGCGTATCGAGTTTTAGCGTCATGCTTAGTGATTGCTCCAGAGAAAATTGTTGCTTGGCTTTAAAATTGGCGTAGCTTCCATGACCGAAGCTGTATTCTGTTGTGTTGGTTTTAAAACCACCGCTTAGATCCGCTGATTGCAGCATTTCGTAGTTATCGATCACAAGGTCGTTGAATTGGATGTATTTTCTGTTTAAAATTGTCATGGTTTCTCCTTTCTTTGATTGGATTGAATGTATAAAAAAGAACAAGAGCTTAGTCTAGCTCTTGTTCTTTTTTATCAATTTATTTATTATCATAATGATACCATTGGGCGAATTCTACTAAGTCTTTATCAGAGCAATCTATACTTTTTAGAACTTCTGCCAAAGCATCAATGTCTGTATTATCTCCCGATGATTCTACCATTCTGCCTTTACTTACTTCATAAATCAAATCCTCTTTTTCTTTCCCATCAATATTTCCCTTAAGTGTCAGTCTAACCTGAATAACTCTTCTTTCACTTGAAGCAAATACAAATGTTACCTCAAAATAATCATAGTCTATACCCTTTTCTCTAATAAAGCTTAAATAGTTACCATAAGATTTAATTTCTACACCCTGATCCTCTAAGTTTTCTGCTATTTGATTCATCTTTTCAGCTTCTTTTGCTGCTGTATCTTCTGTTGTTTGTTCTATAGAAGAATCTGTTGATTTTTCCTCTGAGCTTTTGTTAGAACCACAACCTGCAAGACTCATGGTTACACCCACTACTAGCAATGATAAAACTATCTTTTTCATTATTTTCCTCCTAATGTAATAAATAACGTCCAATTTTAGTTTAACACAGATTTTATATAGAATAAATTCTTTTTCTAGCAATATCATTTAAAATAAGAGGTATTTAAATGCATCATATCACTTTACCTCAAATATCGGCTAGCACGCTTCATCATGTAATCTGCGTTACCACCAACAACGTTTTGAGTAACTCTATTTGCATTATTAGTTGTATGATTGATATTATTGACAACTGTTGAAACAGCAGGTATAAACATTGCTGGCGTAGTAAATCTATTAGTCAACGCATTAAATGCTCCTTTGACATCAAGATTGTTTACCCTGTTCATAAAGTCAAGTCCAAAGGTTTTGACAGCAGATCTTCGCTGAACAAATTCGCCAGGAGTCAACATCGCTGGTACTGTATCTGTTCCTTCCTTTTTGAAGATACTAGTCAATCCTCCTGAAGCCAGATAGTTAGGAACGATACCTCCTGTTGCTCGTTTAAGTGGATTTATCGTTTCTACCTTGACGTACATTCCTTCTACAGCACTCTTAAATCCTTCCACTAGAGAATTTCCTAAATTAGTACCTATATTTCTGAAATTAGTCATAGCTGCAGAATCTTTTTTATTCATCTCGCTGATTACAGTATCAATTTCTTTAGGTATATTTTGAATTGTGTTGATAAGCCCTTCTGTTAGATTCGTTGTATATGAATCCCCAATTTTTTTAAAGGTTTCTATATGCCCCTTAAGAACAGTGATAAGGTTTGTAAATGCTGCGCCTATCGTTCCTGTTGGATTGATTTCATTATATTTTGCCATGATATTTAATGCAAAGCCTTCACCGAATTTTGAAAATTCCGGCAATAATTCATTCAATGTATCTGCTAATTTTGTAAAAGCATCTGCACTGCTAGTGATTTTTTCAGCATTATTATTTACTTTTTCATCAGCAACAAAGAGGCTAAGTTTTTCTAAACACTGTTTAACTGCTGTTATTTTCTTTTCAAATTCAACTGGATTTAAAAGAGGAACATCTTGTATTTTCGTTATTAAATCATTGAGTTGCTTAATCTTTTTAAGAGCTTTTTCAACTTTTTCTTCAAAAGTATCTGTTCCTTTCTGTGATACTGTTTGCGGTCCGAAATTAATATTCTGCCCTAATTGATTGTTAAGGCTTAAATTAGACTCTGATACTGTCATTAAATTAGTATTATCAGTAGTATCCGGGGTATTTGAACCTGAGGTATTACTTAACGTGAACTTATCAACAGCCTCCATAGCTTCAACAATCTGACCCATTGTTTTTTCAAATTTTTCTTTGCTTCCTTCATCAAAATTAAAATTCAAAGCTTTTGCAAACTGGTCTCCCATTAAATTTAGCTGTGTTAATTTATTCACTGCATTTGTAATAATAGACAATTGTTCATCCAATTTTTCTAATGTAAGAAACTCACCAGCTTCATTGGTAGGTGAAAAATCGGTAAGCAACACTTTACGGATGGTATCCTGCATGAGTTGGACTCTCTCTTCAAATGTTCCAAAGCTACTTTCATCAAACTCAAAGGCTAGAGCAGCTTTAAGCTTAGCCCCTAGTTCATTTAATTTCCCCAACTTATCAATTGCTTGTTGGATATCTCTTTCCATCGCCCAGGTCCAGTCAGGCATGTTGCTTCTGGTTCCATTTTCATCTCTAGGCGTAAAGTCGGTACTTAGGATTTCCTTGATTGCTTCTTTGATTCCTTTGATGGTCTCTTTCAGTTTAGTAACAGCATTCGCATCAAATGTAAATCCAATAGCTGTTTTCAAATGTCCAATCAATTTGCTTAGATACTCAGCCTTTTCAACTGTTGCTTTTAGAGTATTAACGTCCAACTTCATATTGAGATCAATTTTTTCAAAACCTTTTATAATATCCTGAACGTTCTGTAGCTTACTTATAACATCACTAAAATTTAATTCCGTTTTTTGGATTTTATCAAGCTGTTCCATGATTCCAACTAAGTGAGTTACATAGTTTTTAGCGTCTTCTGCAACCCCGTCATCGATATTATCACCTTTGAAGGCTCGTTTTACATCATCGAACCAACCTTTTGTTTTGGTAAAATATTCAAATGTTTTTTGAATCTCTTCGATTCTGTCTTTTAATCCTTCTGGATCTTTTATCTCAGTTTCTTCAAGCTTTTCGATGGATTTAGCTACATCAGCTAAATTCCCCACAGCTTTTGCCGCATCTTCTCCGATTTTCGTATCTGTTTTTCCTCCACTGAAAAACTGACCAATTTCTTTAAAGAAGCCTACTCCTTTTTTCAAGTATTCGAAGACGCTTTGAATTTCATTGATTTTCGATTCTATATTCGCAGGAATAGTAATATCCTCAAACTTTTGAAGTTCTTTTCCCACTTTTGCTAATTGGATAATTCCCTCAGCTACAACTGCAGTATTTAGAGCTCCTACAGCATTCTTGAATAAATCTAACACACCACCTAGATTAGCTGCAGTGAAATAACCGATTGCTGTCGTAACAGATTCTATTTTTCCTTTGATGCTTGAGGTATCATCTGGTACTTTCTGCTCTAACTGGTAGAGTGCTTCTGAAACATGCATCAATTCTTCTGCTACTAGAAAGACTGTTGCTAATCCTGCCCCAGCAATCAATGCGCCAACACCTGATGATACTAAAGCACCGACAACGCCGACTAGAACGCTCATGCCTCCGATTGCTATGCCAATATTGGCTAGCTTTGCTGCAACATTGGCAATGTCATCTGGTACTTTTTCATCGATTTGTTTCATTGCTTCAGCTGCTTTTGTGAGGAGCGTTATAATACCCTCGATAGATGCCAACCCAGCCATAGCCATCTCTGGTTTCTTTTCAGCTAACAAGCCGACAACGCCAACAAGAATACCCATTCCTCCGATGGCAGCACCCATAGCTAGAAGTTTTCCACCTAGACTGCCAAAATCACCTGGTACTTTGGCAGCAATTTGTCCCATTGCTTCTGCTGTTTCACCTAATAAGCTACTAAGATCACGAATCATTTTAAAGCCAGCTTTTGCTTCTTTAGGATGATCCTTCGCTAATTTTCCTGCTATCGCTACTAGGACACCCATTCCGCCTATTGCAATGCCCATACTTCCTAAGCGAGAACCCATTTCACCAAAATCGGATGGCACTTTTGTCACAATTTGACTCATCGTTTCTGCTGCTTCTTCTAATAATTTACCGATTTCTCGGATCATTTGAAACCCTTTTTTCGCTTCTTTGGGATTGTCTTTCGCTAATTTCCCAGCGATGGCGATTAAAACACCCATTCCTCCGATCGCGATGCCCATACTTCCTAAACGAGAACCCATCTCTCCAAAGTCTGCTGGCACTTTGGAGACAATTTGACTCATCGTTTCTGCTGCTTCTTCTAATAATTTACCGATTTCTCGGATCATTTGGAAGCCTTTTTTCGCTTCTTTAGGGTTATCTTGAGCTAGTTTGCCTGCGATGGCAATTAAAATACCCATTCCACCGATTGCGATGCCCATGCTTCCTAAACGAGAACCCATTTCTCCAAGATCTGCTGGCACTTTGGCAGCAATTTGACTCATCGTTTCGGCCGTTTCTTCTAATAATTTGCCGATTTCTCGAATCATTTGGAACCCTTTTTTTGCTTCTTTAGGATTATCTTGGGCCAGCTTTCCTGCTATCCCTACTAATATACCCATTCCTACGATGGCGATCCCCATACTTCCTAAACGAGAACCCATTTCTCCAAGATCTGCTGGAACCTTTGTGGCGATTTGACTCATCGTTTCGGCTGCTTCTTCCAGTAGTTTGCCGATTTCTCGAATCATTTGGAACCCTTTTTTCGCTTCTTTGGGATTATCTTGCGCTAGTTTTCCTGCTATCCCTACTAATACGCCCATTCCTACTATAGCGATTCCCATGTTTCCTAATCGAGCACCCATCGACCCTAAATCTGATGGCACTTTAGCGGCGATTTGGCTCATCGTCTCCGCTGCTTCTTCTAATAGCTTGCCAATGTCTCGAATCGTTTTAAAGCCTGTTTTTGCTACTTTTGCATCACTACTTGCCAATTTGCCAGCTATCGCTACTAATGCTCCCATTCCTACGATGGCGATCCCCATATTTCCTAAACGAGCGCCCATTGATCCTAAATCTGATGGTACTTTTACAGCAATTTGGCTCATGGTCTCCGCTGCGTCTCCCAATAGTTCTCCGATATCTTGAATCGTTTTAAAACCTGTTTGGGCTTTTTTCCCATCGCCACTGGCTAATGCACCAGCTATAACCGCTATGGTCCCCATTCCTACTATAGCGATTCCCATATTTCCTAATTTTGGCCCAATTTTGCTTAAATCGGATGGCACTTTATCGTTAACTTCTTTGAGCGCTGTTGCCCCTGATCCTATGGATTTAGCTGCATCTTCTATAAAACTGAATCCTTTAAATTCACTTAAGCTTTTTTCAAGTTTTTTAACGCTTGATTGAACTTTACTTTTCTCTATTTTTAATTGTTTGATTTTACTGTCTATTTTAGAAAGCTGCTTTGCGATTTCTTCAGAGTTGGATTTCATATCTATTGATATTTTTTCTATTGCCACTCTGCCGCCTCCTTTCTTATTTTGTTATGTGGATCTTTTTCTGATACTAAACAAAAAAAACATGGCAACAAGCTCATGCTTTTTCTAAATATTATATTTTTTTCTAGTATTCACTTATCACTTCTTTCACAGAATATTTTCTCTAAACTAAAACTAAAGACTGTATATATCTGCGTCTTTACTCACAATAAAAAAATACTGATAGATCTTTTACTATCAACAGATATTGTAACTATTTACTGATAATACCATTCTATAGCAGAATTCAAATCTGAAAGTTCGGAAATCATTCAGAATATACTTCTTTATGGATTATGTGTGCACTTATCCGAACATGACTAGATTCATCATTAATTTCTGTTATTTATTTACTGATATTCCAATCAAAAAGTGTTATTATTGTATCTATGAGTAACATACTTTCTTTTTAGTTCCTGCAAAATACTTATTTTACAGAAATGAGGATTTAACATGAAAAATTTGAAAATTATAAGCTTCTTTTTGTTAGGCAGTTTAATATTAGCTGCCTGTGAAAGCTCTAGTAATACTTCTTCTCCCAACAAGCCTATTGAAAAAACTACTCAAACTAAACAAACAGAAAACACGCAACAAGCAACTAGTGAACATTCTGTTGATGAAACGAGTGGTTTAGAAAATCTGGATGTAGCTATGGAAAAACTAAAAACCGGAAATATTACTGAAATTTCTGGCAGTGACTTTATTGTTGGAGAAGATATTGAGCCTGGACGTTATATTATCCAACCTAAGGATAGAACCACTGTACAAGTAAGGATTTATGAAAATGATGGAAGCTCCTTATCATACCAACTGGGGAAAGAAACAAAAGATTTAAAAGCATTTAAATTAGATATAGGTAATCGAATCTCATTAGCCAATAAAAGTGATATTTTGGCGGCAGAACTTTTAAATGATAATTTCTCAAACCTTTCAAAAAATGAAATTGCTTATGTTTCCGGTAGCGATACAGTTGTTGGCACAGATTTAGCTTCGGGAACTTACACAATTAAACCTATTGGTGATAAAAAAGTACGAATACGAATTTATCATAACAAAGAAAACTCCCAAATATATACTCTTGGAGAAGGAAAAGAAGAGTTAACATCTTTCAAGTTAAATCAAGGTGATAAAATTAAATTGGCTGTAAAAAGTGATGTACTGGCACTAACTCGAACTAAATAAGGAGTATTTTTTGTGAATAAAATAAAAATTATAGGGTTCTTTTTGTTAGGCAGTTTAATATTAGTTGCCTGCGAAAGCTCTAGTAATACTTCTTCTCCTAACAAACCTACTCAAACTAAACAAACAGAAAACACGCAACAAGCAACTAGTGAACATTCTGTTGATGAAACAAGTAGTTTTGAAAATCTAGATATAGCTATGGAAAAACTCATAACCGGAGACATCACTGAAATTTCTGGTAGTGATTTTATTGTTGGAGAAGATATTGAGCCTGGACGTTATATTATCAGACCCGCTGAAAATGAGCCTGTACAATTCAAAATACATTATAGTAATGGAGAGTCTCAGACTTACTATTTAGGAGTATCTACAAAAGAACTGGCAGCTTTCAAATTATCTAAAAGTGATCGCATTGAGTTAACAGTTAAAAGAATGATATTAGAGGCAGAACTTTTAAATGATCCTCTTCCTAATCTAGCCAAAGGTGAAACTGCTTATACTTCTGGCAATGATGTGGCTGTAGGTGAAGATTTACCTGCAAGACAATATACAATTAAACCTATAGAAAATGAAAAAGTCCAATTTAAAATTTATCATAAAGATGGAAACCCTCAATTATATTATCTAGGAAAATCTACAAAAAATTTAAAAGCTTTTAAATTAGTAGATGGAGATCGAATTGCGATTACTTCTAAACAAAATATTTTAGAGATGACAAGAACTAAGTAATTTGCTAATAAAGCTAAAAACACACTCTTTCTTTTGAATATAGGCTCTTTGTCAACTAATGTTGGTGAAGAAAATCTAAAGAATTAAATCAATGATGAAGCCTAGAGGGAAATTCCTCTAGGTTTTTCTATTTGGTTGAAAAAGAATAGTACCAAAGCATAAAGTAATCCTCAATTTAAAATTATAGAAGTTGCGGAAGCCGTAGGCATTTCTCTTTAATACTTTGATATGGTTATTCAAGCATTCTAACGGTCCGTTGGAATAAGGCAAATCCAACGCATTTTTAATGCCCGTTTGAACTTTTTTAAAGGTAGTAATGGTTGTTTGATAATAAGCTGGAAGCCTAGAATAATCTTGTTCTAATAACGCGTGAAACCGTGTGTAATCTCTTGTTTGTATGGCATAGAGAAAATCCTGATAACAGGTATAGCCAGCTTTTAATTCTTCATCATAGGCAAGTAACCGATCCACGAGTTCGGTTTCTGTTAAATAAGCACGGAAGGAAGGATGCCATTGGCGTTTTTCAAAATTGAGCTTCGATTGATTCTTTTGAAGTAGTTTCCAGTATTTCTTCAAGTGACGGTATTTTTTGGCTTCTACAGATCCTTGATGGAGAAAGGTATTCATTCGTTGAATACGGTGTTTTAAGAACGTTCGCCCGATGTGTTGCACAATATGAAAGCGATCAAGAACAATCTGAGCCTTGGGAAATAGTTTCTTAATTAAAGAAAAATAAGGCGTATACATATCGCAAACAATGTATTTTACACCTTCACGAACAGATAAAGAAAATCGTGAGAAATAGCGTTCTAAAAAAGGCAACTGGCGGTTTTCAACGACATCGAGTAATTGCTTTGTTTGTCCATCCATCATAATGAAACTCATAGAGGCAGCGACTTGTTTCACTGATTTAAATTCATCAAAACAAAGAACTTCTGGCAAGATGAGTCGATTGATTTTTTTTGGTTCGTAAAACTGTTTCAATACGCGATAAACAGAGGAAACAGAGACCTTCTTTTGACGGGCAATTTCGCTCATAGACGAAGTGTTTCGTAGACGCTCGGCAATCGAAAGCTTGACTTTCTTAGAAATCGAGCAACACTTTTCGATAAGACTTGTTTCAGCGACAAAAGTTCTATCACAAGAATGGCAGAAGAAACGACGTTTCTTCAAGCGTAAGTATGTTTGGTATTCAGAGACATCATTCAGTAAAATCAGACACGTTGTAAAGCTCCAAAGAATAATCGATCCGTTTTCTTTGGCACCACAATGATGACAGGAGTGAGCGGAATAGTCCAATGTACCAGAAAATACGTGGCAGATTCGTCCTTTGATTCGTTCCTTTTTTAAAGAATTTTCATTAAAAGTAATATTTAAGTCTAGAATATCTAAGGTATTTTTGATAAGATTTGTATAGGACATCTTGATTTCCTCCTTTTGATTGGTTTTAGTCGACTTAATTCTAAAGGATATCAGGGTGTCTTTTCTATTATTTTGCATTAAAAAGATGCCAGTGATTTCTCACCAACATCAGAAAGTATAGAGCCTGAATATAAAAGAAAGAGTGTGTTTTCACTATTCATAACATTTTTCACTGAACCAATTAATCCGCCAAATCATCATTTGTATAAAACAAAACAGCGTACTCTTTTGGTTTCTTCACTTTGCGCTTCGTTTCATTCCCAAGCGATTTCCATTCTAGAAAATTACTATAACTTTCTTCGTTTGCATATTGCCCGTAAGCCACCAATAATTCAGCAACGCCCCACTCATCTAAGATAATATTCGGGCGTTGCTTTAACACTTTGGCTACATAATGAGCCATGTACGTGTAAATATTCAAATTCGCAAAAAATGTTTCCGATTCTTTTTCTACTGAAGTCTCATTTTCACATGCTTGTCTGTAGATTAACCGAAAAAAACATCTGCTTCATTAAAGACTTCTGGATGATTTTCCATGATTTTGTTTAGGTTTTCGATCACAGAGAATGGCAGCATATACTCGCCCATCTGATCGTCGATCCCTAAGAATGTTGCAACTAAATTGTAGATAGCTAAATGAATTTCATCACCTGCACCTACAAAAACAGATAACAATTCTTCTTTGCTAAAGTCTTCCATATCGCCATTTTCCTTCAACTTATTGAAAAATGGGATAATTTTCATGATCGCATCAACAATTCTTAAATCTGAACGTGGTGTGATCGTGATATCTCCAAACGCAACGCTGAAAACATAATAAGATCCGACCTCTTTAGCGCCTTCCGGTTTTTGTTCAAAATGAGTTTGAGGGACACGAAATCTCACGCTATAGTCCGCTTTTTTCACTTCGGTTTTATTTGCATCACCGATCACTGACACCTCTTGATCTTTTACCACCGCAAAAGGGGTATCATTTTCATTCGTTTTTTTCAAATTATTGCTGATTGCTAAAAAATCAGCGGCTTTCATGCCTTTTTCTTCCATCTCTGTTCCTCCTAATTTTAAAAGCTGAAAGAGCTTGGTCAGCCTTGACTGGAAAATAGGAAAAAATAACTGAGATGGTTTTTGCCTCATTTATTTTTTCTCTTTTTCCCGAAAGGCTAGCTCTTGAAGCTAAATGATTTATATTACTCTGCTACACGGTACATTTCAAAGAAGTTACCATTTTTATCGCGTTGTACTGAAATTGTAAACTCAAAAGTAGTTTCTTCGTTATTCACAGTTCCAGGGAATGACGTGATCAAGACGTTGTTATAAACATAGTTTTGTTTCACACCATCTGTTTGTTCTTGTGTAAATGACATACGCACACGACGTGCATCTAAGACATCTTCATTTCCAACAAAGTGCTCTACATCAACTTTTTTCGGATAACTGATCACTAGATCTTTTCCTACTAATGATTTATGGAATAAGATTTTTCCATCTGCTAAAACGATAAATTGTTTTTCGTTGATTTCAACTACTGCTGGTGTGTTAACGCGATTCAATAGTGATTCTGTAACATTACAGCTGTCGGCAATCGCAGCTGATGTAAAGGCACATTCGTCCATATTCATATCTGCAAGTTGAACATAGCCGTAATCCACGCCATCGATCGTAGTAGCAGAAACTGCTTTTTCAGCTGTTTGAATCAACCAGCCGCTTGTCAATGTTCCTTTAGACATCAAAGGGTTCAATTTCCAATAGTTCGCAGTTGCACTCTTACCAGTTAATGTTCTTTCAATTGCAATACTTGTTGCATCGTAGCCTGCACCAAAACAGCTTGCTTCAACTGGGTCAACGGTTAATTCTCCAGCAAATTCATCGATACAGCCGATCTTAACAACATCATTGACTTCAAAATCTTCAATACTGTTATAAACATAGATCGAAGAAAAACCAATCGTTGAAATAATCGAATTTTCTGGTGTTACATCCACATGAATGATAATCCCATTTTCGCCTGCTGCCCAACCTGCACCACTTCCAGCTTCAGAGAGTTTAGATAAATCGATCACTACAGGATGGAACCCGGCACCTTGTACCGTTACTTGTTTTTGATAGATATCTGAATCTGATTGATTTTGATCTGCAATATCAGAAATAGCTGTGTCAACTCTATACGTTCCAGCTGCTGGGAAGTGAAGGTAATACGTGATCACACCCGCTGCGAATTCTGTCGCATCTGCATTGACTGCAAATGAAGCGCCTGATGCGGATCCAGCAGCATTCATAACCGTCAATGTTCCTGAATTTTTGCATCCTTCCGCTAAACAATTAAACATATCTTCTGGTGTGCTGTAAACATTGTAAACTGCACTGGTTCCGTTATAATCGATATAATTTTTTGTATTTACTTTTACACAGCTGTCGATATCCGTTAATACGGCAAAATCAACTTCCATTAATTTATTTAATGATTTCATCCCAATTTTAGAAATCAATGTATCATTGCTACATCTTGTCATTTATAATTCCCCCTATTATTGATTATTTTGAACGACACGTGTTGCATCGCGCTCATATCTTCCGCCATTTTTTTGGTTTAATATTTGTAATTTTCTTTGAATAAATACTTGTGCATCAACAGTATCTTTTTTAGCAATTTCTTTTACTTTTTTCTCTTTTGCCATTTTCTTTCCTCCTAATTTTAAAAGCGTAGCAGGCTCGTTCAACTCCGAACGAGAAATAGAAAATTAGGACTGAGATGTTTTTTGTCTCATTCATAATTTATCTTTTCTCTGAGGAGTTAGCTTGCATAGCTAGATAATTTTAAAACGTAGCAGCCTCTTTCAGCCCGCTTTAAACATTTTTACATTCTGTCCATCCAAGCTATACATCTGCTTCAGCAGAAATTCGCCATCTTGCTCCATTACGTTATACACTTCACCTACATAAAAAGTCTTGACCTGTCCGCTAGGTAAAACCATTCGAGCTTCACGCTGAAATGTATGCTTAGACACTTGCCGACTGCCGCAAGACGAACAGCCTGATTTTTTCACTTGATTCTTGATTCCCAGAAATTGGATTTTCATCTTTTCGCCTCCAATTATTGTCTTTTTTTCTTAGTAAACGAAGATTCATTCATCAATAATTTCTATAGCCAAGTAAGAGATTTTTTTTGTGTGACCACCACAGGACTTACAAACTTTTTCTGTATAGTCAACACCTAACGATATTAATTCATTTGCTAATTGCTCCGAATAGGGTCTTTCAATCTTAATAGTTTGTAAGGTCTGGTTAAACACTTCATCATTACCTAATTCATATTTTTCACCAGGACTTAAACGAACATGGCTATAGGCTATCCTGCCATTTTTTTGGTAGGCTACATTTAATGTAGTGACTGTGTCGATTACACTGACCAATTTAAAATACTTACTCATAGGTATCCTCGCTTTTTTCTCTTACTTATACTCTTTTTTATTGATTTGAACCTTCTGTTTACGTGTCCTATACAAATCTCTTTTGATGTGCGATCGTCACATCATGATCTATATAAACGTAGACAAATTTTTTATCCGCTTATTCGATTCTTTGGATATTTGTAAAAATCTATCTGCCGGAATTTTCGGGATTTGTCTCATACGATAACTTGAATTATTACAGCGTGCTTGACTGGAAGTAGACTTATTTTGAGCTTCCGTCAGCCAGTGCTCTCATAACTAGTTTTCGATAAAATCATCTTATACTAAATAGTGTTTCTAAAAATTCGGACATCGTTCATATTTTGTACTTCGTCTGAATGTCAGACAACAAATCCGGACGCATTTTTCTAGGCAAGAATTTATTTATCAAAAAAGATTCAACGATTTATGCTGTTGTTTATTTTTTGATACTATCATCTTACAATGGAAATTTGTTCCAAAAATCCGACTATCGTTCACAGTTTAGATAGTCAAGTGTAACTCTTTTGCGACTTGTAAAAAGAACCAGTCCCGTAATTCAAACGCTTTTGTTCTACCAACAAAAATCAGGCCATTTGTAATCAAACCTTGAATCGTGTATTTTGGCATGCGCCGCATATATAGTTCTTGAATAATCATTTTAGTATCATCACAACACTCATCCAATATAGTAGAAACAACACGTTTATTCCTTTCTAGTGCAGCTAATCTTTGATCCTGCTCGATGGTGATCATTAATCGATCTTGAACGTCATAAGCTTGTCTACTTCCTTTGATCCCTGCATTTAAATCACTTTCACGATGAGGATATCTTAATTCCTCTTCACGTTGTTTGATATATTCTTCAATCCTGGGGTAATCTCCTAAAATATCCTTAATGTAGTTAAATGTTGATTTTCTCATCTTTTTTCCTCCTTTTAATCTTCTCATCTTCGCTATTGCTACCAACACAGCGACTCCTTTTTTTGACTATCATTGAATAAAAAGTTAAAACGAACTATTTCTAGCCAATACGATCATTCGATCACATCGTAAATATGTCTAATCAAACGTTTTTTTTGTTTGATAAAACAATCTTACTGTAAATTACTGCTTTTTTTCTTTTAAAATCCTGTCAATTTCCTCCCATATGATTTTATCTACTACTTTAGATCAAAAAAACAGACGTAGTCAGAAATATTTTTGAAAGTTAAGCTCTCAAAAATACTTGTGATTAACGTCTGTTCTATATGTGATCGATCATTTCAATTTGTTGATTAATTAAGATTCTTTCCCTATTACGTATTTTTTTCATACCCATATAATTTTAGTTTACCTGAAAGATACTCACCTAAGTAAATTTCATTAACGCCTTTGTAATCTTCACTTTGCACTTGCTCCGATAACCAATCAATGTCTTTATCGATCAATTCCAATACGTCATAATTTGCCTGACCATCTACAATAATCGGATACCTAATATTTTCATCTCCGAATTCTATGATCGTTAATTGACCATTTTGTTCTAAGACGGCTCTTTTTACATTTTCAACTTCATAAATAGCATTAGCTCTTAATTTAAACATTAATTCATTAGCTGAAATACCGCATCTTAAACACTCACTCACATCAACCTTTCCATCTTTGATCAATGTAATTGGTCTGCCATCCACAATATACTTCACATATCGATTGTGTTCTTTCGCAAACTTAACAGTCAATACAAGCAACGTCCAAATAATCAGAACTAAAACAAACTGTAAAACACCAATTGAATCATTGTAGATCACACCCCCGATAATTCCCCCAAGGACATAATTTTGAACTTGATCCATTGCAGAAGATGGTGCTAGGTTCCCTTTTCCCATTAAATTGATTTGAATAATTAAACAAATAATCCCCAAGCCAAGTTTGATAATGATTGGGCTATAAACTTGCATGATATCTTCCTTTCTATTCTATTATTTCGTAATTGAAATTTCTGGATTCATCAAATATGCTTCTTCTAAGATGTAAGAGTTTTGGTCTCCACTTAATGTTGTTTTATAATAGCTATCTCCAATTTTTACAAGTGTTCCATCAACTAACTGAGTTGAATTTACAAGAACTTCTTCTTTATCAACACCTTTTTCTCTTGATATCTGTTTCACAAAGTTGACCATTTGAGATGATTGTGAATTTTTGCTTTGATTTTGTGTGTAATCAGAATACTGTACACCCAGTAAGAACAGTAGTAGCAAAAATGTGATAATACTCAAATCACGGTATTTAGTTTGAATACGATGACGCATATACAAACTAAAGGCAATGATTAAGACGATCAAAGCACCAAAAATAAAGAAATATTTGATATAATCGTTTAAATTTGATTGTGTCTCTAAATAGTCTATACCGTAAAAATTCAATAAAAACTCCTCCAAAAAATTAGTCTATAGAATATGTAGTAGTATATCATGTTTTAAAAATCAAAAGTAATAAAATACTTACTTACCTAGCCTATGATCCATTGCTAAACCTATGCAAAATATAGAGGTTGAAACAAAAGTAACAAGTACTTTTATGCCAACCTCCTGTTCTTTATTTAACTATAAGCCAATCACCAATTTATCTCTTTTTCCCTCTAGAAAAGACCGCGATACAACCGTTTCCTGTATGGCTAGTAATGGTTGGTCCCAGCGGATGTAAGCGAATCTCTTTGACTTGGATTTTTTCTTCGATCATCTCTTTAACTTTCTCCGCACTTTCCAAATCACCAGCATAAGCTATAAATACCGTTTGTTTTAACGGTTCGATCATTCCTTGAACGGTCTCATCAGCTAGCTTCTTCAATGCTTTACCGCGACCGCGGACTTTTCCAATATTTTGCAGTTTCCCTTGTTCATCTACTACAATAATTGGTTTAACATTCATTAATCCACCGATTGCTGCTGCGGCTTTTGAGATTCTACCACCACGCTCTAGATGCTTTAGATCATCTACAGTGACCCAAGAATGAACTGTCATTTTATTTTCAGATAACCACAATAAAATATCTTCTAAAGAATGACCATCTTCTTTCAATTGAATCACTTCACTGACTAGTAACCCTTCGCCTAAACTAGCTGCTTTTGTATCAATTACATAAATCTCTGCATCACTGTATTCTTCCTTCAATATGTCAACAGCCTGCATCGCACTTTGATAAGAGCCACTCAGCCCAGAAGAAAAAGCTAAGTACAATATCGGCGTTTTCTTTTCTACAAATGGTCTAAAAAATTCAATATAGCGACCCACATTTACTTGAGAAGTAGTCGGCATGCCGCCTGTTTTTATTTCTTGTAAAAACCAATCATAGTCAAACGTTTTCCCTAAATCATCGACCAGTTCTTTTCCATTTAATTGAATGGTCATACTAATAAAATCAACATCATTGGCTTCTAAATATGTATATGGTAAATCACAACATGAATCTGTCATTAATTTAAATGTCATTTTTAAATCCTCCCTAACTGTTTTTCTATTTTAACATATAATTATTGGATACTCATGCTTTATTAAAATCAAACCCGACTAAAAAAGACCGTATTTTGGATAAAAATGACTAAAAAAACGAGAGACATTTTAGTACGTTGTCTCTCGTTTGCTTTTTAGATTTAAATTTGTGCCCAAACGCTTTCTAATACATTTGTTTGATTACGGTCTGGACCTACTGAGAATGTTGAAATACGCACGCCAACTAATTCAGAAATACGGTGCACATAGTTTCTTGCATTTGCTGGAAGATCAGCTAATGTTTTGCATCCTGTAATGTCTTCTGACCAGCCTGGCAGCTCTTCATAGACTGGTTTACAGCGGCTCAATTCTTTCAAGCTAGCTGGATAATGATAAATCAACTCACCATCTAATTCATAGGCTGTACAGATTTTGACCGTGTCTAAACCACTTAAAACATCAATCGAATTCAATGATAAATTCGTAATACCTGATACGCGTTTAGAGTGACGCATCACAACAGTATCAAACCAGCCCACACGACGTGGACGACCTGTTGTTGTACCATATTCTTTCCCAACTCTGCGAATTGTTTCTCCTGTTTCGTCAAACAATTCTGTAGGGAATGGGCCATCGCCAACACGTGATGTGTAAGCTTTACAAACGCCAACGACTTTATTGATCTTAGAAGGACCAACACCGCTTCCGATCGTAACGCCTCCAGCAACTGGATTTGATGATGTAACGAAAGGATAGGTTCCTTGGTCGATATCCAACATAACACCTTGTGCGCCTTCAAATAATACGCGTTTACCTGCATCTAATGCATCATTTAAAATAACAGAAGTGTCTGTTACGTATTGTTTGATTTGTTGGCCGTACTCATAATATTCTTCGAAAATATCTTCAAAAGCAATTGGTTCGCTATCGAACATTTTTACAAATTGACGGTTTTTTTCTTCTAGATTGATTTTCAAGCGTTCTTCAAAAATCTCTTTATCTAGTAAATCTGCTACACGAATCCCTACACGAGCTGCTTTATCCATGTATGCAGGACCAATCCCTTTGATTGTTGTACCAATTTTATTTTCGCCTTTAGCATCTTCTTGCAATTGATCCAATTGGATATGATAAGGTAAAATCACATGGGCACGGTCAGAAATACGTAAATTATCTGTTGTGACATTATTATCTTTTAAATAAGCCAGTTCTTTTACTAAAGATTTTGGATTAACTACAACGCCATTTCCGATTACGCTGATCTTGTCTTTGTAAAAGATACCTGAAGGAATCAAGTGTAGTTTATAAGTAACACCATCAAATTTAATGGTATGACCTGCATTATCTCCGCCTTGATAACGTGCGATGACCTCAGCATTCTCACTTAAAAAATCCGTGATCTTTCCTTTTCCTTCATCGCCCCACTGCGTTCCGACTACTACAACTGATGACATTCGAACACCTCGTTCTAAATTATTTTGTCCTGATTCATTGTACCAAGAAAGCAGAACGCTTTCAAGGAAAAATCGAATATTATCATTTTAGAAAAACAAAAAACACTTAAAACACGAACATTAACTAGTATTAAAAAAAACATTAGATAAAAAAGCGAATAATATTTACTTGTACTGGGAATGAAAGGAAGTTGGCTCATTCTTTTTGAAGCCCGTTATCTAAAAATAATAAATTTCACATTTCTTTTTCTAGGAAACTAACGTAAAATATAATACGCAATTTATTTTAAATAGGAGGGTTTTTATTTTGTTGGGTGTTGTTTTATTATTTGTTGGAATTACATTGATTAGTAACGGTTATTGCGGGTTAGCAGGAGTAGATGGTAAATCGACTGCCTTTTTAAACTTGTTTACAGGAAGTGTTACGTTCATAGTCAATACGACTTTTTTATTGCGTGGAGACTACTTTTCTGCTGGCACTGGTTTTTTATTTGCATGTACGAATCTCTTGATGGGGGTTATCTACTTGTTTGATTTGGATTGGCGGGCATATGGTATTTTCGGTTTATTTGTTGCTGTAAATGCCATTCCTTGTGCCTACCTTTCATATGTTAGCGGTGATTGGCGTTTTGCCATCATTTGGATATTATGGGGAATTCTCTGGTTTTCTGGATTTTTACAAAATGTTCTAGCACTTCCAATCGGGAAATATGTTTTGTATTTAGCGATTTTTGAAGGAATTGTTACTGCTTGGATTCCAGGATTTTTGATGATAACAGAATTATGGTAAATAAAAAAACAGCTATAGCCGGAATAAATACCTGCTTGTAGCTGTTTTTTATTTAATGGTTAAAAGTCATCTGGCCTTTGGGAGAGCGAAGCAAATTTATTGAACTCTTTAATAAATAATAATTCGACCGTTCCTCGGGCACCACTTCTATTTTTCTCAATAATTACTTCAATAACATTATCGATTTCAGGTTCCTCACGATTACCGTCTTCCCCCTCTTCACCACGATCATAATAATCATCACGGTAAAGGAAAGCCACGATATCCGCATCTTGTTCAATAGATCCAGACTCACGAATATCACTAAGTACAGGTCGTTTATCCTGACGTTGTTCTACGCCACGGGATAATTGAGATAATGCAATAACTGGAACTTTTAATTCTTTCGCCAATTTTTTTAATTGACGGGAAATTTCAGAGACTTCTTGTTGACGACTCTCGCGGCCGGTTCCTTCGATCAGTTGTAGGTAATCGATCAATATCAACCCAAGATTGCCACGTTCTTGCGCTAATTTCCGGCATTTTGCTCGAATTTCTGTAATTTTAATCCCCGGAGTGTCATCGATATAAATTTGGGCTCTGGACAAACTTCCCATCGCAATAATTAGATTTTGCCATTCTTCTTCTGATAATTGACCTGTCCGCAAGTGCCCAGCTTCTATTGAACCTTCCGCACAAAGCATCCGGTTAACAAGCGATTCAGCACCCATTTCCAAACTGAAAATAGCAACAGATCGGTCAGTTTTAGTCCCAATATTTTGGGCTATATTTAAAGCAAAGGCGGTTTTCCCTACGGCAGGACGAGCTGCTAAAATAATCAATTCTTCTGCTTGTAGTCCGGCTGTCATTTTATCTAAAGCTGGATAACCAGTAGGTAAACCAGTAATTTCTTCATCATTTTGATACAATTGGTCTATATTTGCTATCGAGGTATTCAATACATCTGCGATCGATAAGAAGCCACTTCTGTTTCTTTTTTCTGAAACTTCTAAAATACTGCGTTCTGCATCATCCAGAATCGTCTCAACATCTTCGCCTTGTTCAAATCCTTTTGTAACAATTTCTGTGGCAGTTTGAATCAGGTTGCGAAGCAGTGATTTTTGTTCAACGATTTTAGCATAATAAACAATGTTAGCAGCTGTTGGCACAGCTAAAGCTAAGTCAGATAAGTAGCTTAAGCCACCTACATCTTCAAGTAAATTTTCTTGCTCCAAGCGATCTTTGATCGTAATAACATCAATCGCTTCATTTCGATCATTCAAAGTAAGCATAGTCTGAAAAATCAATTGATGATTACGGCGATAAAAATCTTTTGGCTCTATGTACTCTAACGCATCGATAATAACCTCAGCATCTAAAAAAACCGACCCTAAAACGGCCTGCTCTGCTTCCATACTTTGTGGCGGTACTCGATCTTGCCATACTTCATTCATTTTTTTCTCTCCTATAGCTAAAATTACGCTTTTCAGTCTTTCTATTTTAACAAGAAACAACTGAAATGTACAATGACAATATCGAATCGTTTCTTCTTAAGAATAAGCAAAAAGTGATTGAGGCATAACTCTTCGAGTCATATCCCAATCACATGGAATCCTTATAAACAGGGAGAACTGGAACAACTTTGCTCCAACCTCTTTTCTAATTATTCTTCTACTACCTGAACTTTAATCGTTGCAGTGACTTCATGATGTAATTTCACTGGAACTTTTGTAAAACCTAGTGAACGAATTGGTTGTGATAGTTCTAGCTTACGTTTGTCTAATTTGACCTTATATTGCTTGTTTAAGGCCTCCGCAATTTGTTTTGAAGGAATAGATCCAAAAAGACGTCCATCTTCTCCAGCCTTCGCTTTAAGCTCTACAATAGTTTCTTCTTTTTCTAAGAAATCCTGCATTTTTTTAGCTTCTGCTAATAGTTCAGCTTCGTGTTTATCTTGTGCTTTTTTTTGTCCAGCTAACGCACTGATACTGCCTTTATTTGCCTCTTGCGCATAACCATTTTTAATTAGAAAGTTTTGTGCATATCCTGTTGGTACTTCTTTTACTTCCCCTTTTTTTCCTTTACCTTTGACATCTTGTAAAAAAATAACTTTCATACTATTATTCCTCCTCATTTTAAAAGCATAATAAGCTTATTCAGCATTGAAATAAATATAGGAAAACAAACTTGTGATGCTTTTTTCCAGAAGACTAGCTTATGGAGCTGGATCATACATCACATCTATATTTTGCTGAATCACTTTCAATAACTGCTCTTTTACTTCAGCTACCGTTACATTCGTTAATTGTACCGCAGCGTTAGTGAAATGACCACCTCCGCCCAAATTTTCCATGATTAGTTGGACGTTTATTGACCCATTACTACGTGCGCTAATCCCAATTTGCTTATCGGTTCGTTTGGTTATCACAAATGCAGCATTGATTCCTACCATTGATAATAACGTATCTGCTGTTTTCGCCGCAGTAACACTATCATATTCCTTCTCTTCACTGCCTGTCACAATAACCGTATCTGGTGTGACGTACTCACTTTGGGCAATTAAACTGTTCATCTCCAAATAACTGGTTAAATCTGAGCTTAATAGATATTGTACTAAAGATGAATCGGCGCCACAAGTTCTTAAATAACTAGCCACATCAAAGGTACGTGCTGTAGTACGAACACTAAAGCTTTTTGTATCGACAACAATCCCAGCAAGTAAGAGTGTTGCTTCAAATTTATCCAACTGTTTTTGCGTATTACTTTGATATTCAATTAATTCAGTCACTAGCTCTGAAGCAGATGATGCAGAAGACTCAATATAAGAAAGTAATGGCTTAACTGGAAATTCATCCCCACGTCGATGATGATCTATAATCACAACTTTATCAAACTGTTCATATAGTTCTTGTGAAATTGAAAGTGAAGGCTTATGGTAATCTACCATAATCAATAAACTGCTATCCGTTTTTCTTTTCATTGCTTCTTTTGGTGTGATAATTTGTTTTGCTAATTCAGGATACTTTTCTAGCTCAGCCATAACTCGATCAACATCAGGTATACTTTCAGTTTTCTCTAAAACAACCCAGGCGTCCTTATTATGAAATTTAGCTAATCTTGCCATACCAAATGCTGAACCGATTGCATCCATATCGGGAAAACGATGTCCCATAATATAAACATCTGAAGACTCTGCTAAAATTCCCTGGATGGCAGTACTCATAGCACGAGACCGAACACGCGTTCTTTTGGCAACTGACGCTGTTCTACCTCCATAAAAAATAGGTTTAGCATTGTCTTTAGCTTCTTTCACAACAACTTGATCTCCACCTCTAACCAGTGCTGTATCTAGGTTCGTTTGAGCTGTGTTACCCGTCTGGCTTAAAGTTTCTCCACCATAAGAAATTCCCATACTTAATGTAATCGCTATCTCTCTTGTACTAGATTCTTTTCTAATTTTATCTAAAATTTGAAATTTCGATTCCATCATCTTTTTTACATCTTCCAACTGTGCAATAAAGAAGTAACGTTCTGCATTCAATCGTTTATAAAAAACTTGATACTCATCCATCCAATCAGAGACCATTGTAGTAATAAAACTGTTCAAATAGGAAATTTCTTTTTCATCCATACTATCTGTAATATCATCATAATTATCAACTGAGACAATACCAATAGCGGTCTGCATTTCTAATTTTTCATGATATAAGTTACTTTCTTCTGTAATATCTTTAAACGTAATCGTGTTTTGTTTTGTATCAATATTGAAGCGATAAACATGATCCCCAACTTTAAATATATCTTTCCCTTTTTCTGCTAACGTTACATATGTTTGTATTAATTCAGGACTGATCAGAGTTTGACCATCTTTCCGAAAAATACTCTCTGCAAATGGGTTCAACCATTTTGCTTCTTTTGTATCAACATCATAATTAATAATCCCAACAGACACTTCATTAAATGCATAATCCAATGATTTTTCTGCAATCGTACTGGCTTCTCTAATTTTCTCCGTATTAGATATCTCAATTTTCTTGATTAAATTAAAGATTCTATTTATCAATATGAGATTGAGTACAAGCAAACCAGCTATAGCAATATATTTATTAGATACAAAGAAAAATATAAGTACTTCTAATAAAAAGAGAACGAATACAGAACCCAAAATCCGTTTCATTCTAATTTTTCTCATTATAAAGGCTCCTCCGTGTTCTACAGATAAGACTATTTTAGCATAAAAAAAGGATTTCTGCGAATACTGAAATGTTTCACGTGAAACATTTCAGTATCTCTATATAGCTTATTTTGAGTTATATAATATAAAAGCTTCGTTCCATTTTATCAATAAATTAAATAAAAAAAGAACCAAAGAAACTAGTTCTTTGATTCTCATAATTCTATATTATTGCTCTTCACCAACAAATGGTAATAAGCCCATGATACGTGCGCGTTTGATTGCAATTGTTAATTTGCGTTGGTTCTTAGCACCAGTACCTGTTACACGACGTGGCAAAATTTTCCCACGTTCAGAAATGAATTTTTTTAATAATTCGATATCTTTATAATCAATATATTCAATATGGTTAGCAGCGATATAATCGACTTTACGACGTTTACGTCCGCCTCTTCTTTGTTGTGCCATTCTTATTCCCTCCTATCAAATTCGTTTAGAATGGTAAATCATCATCTGAAATGTCAATAGTAGAACCTGTTCCAGCAAATGGATCAGAATCTCTATCAAAATCAGGCATACCGTTATTGCTAGACTGAGAGGATGATTGATTAAAATTGTTTTGCCCTGAAAAATTATTATTCTGTGGTTGTTGGAAACTTCCGCCACCAGCATTATAACTTGGTGTCGAATCTGATCCTTCTGTTGTTTGTCTTTGTTCTGATGCAGAACGAGACTCTAACAACTGGAAATTCTCACATACAACTTCGGTCACGTAAACACGTTGGCCTTGTTGATTTTCGTAATTTCTAGTTTGAATACGACCAGTTACGCCTAATAATGTACCTTTACGCGCATAGTTTGCCATTGTTTCAGCAGGTTTACGCCAAATCACACAGTTAATAAAATCTGCTTCACGATTTCCATTTGCATTCGTAAAGTTACGGTTTACTGCTAAAGTAAATGTCGCAACTGCTGAACCACTAGATGTATATCGCAAATCGGGATCTTTTGTTAGTCTTCCAACTAATACAACGTTGTTAATCATTTAAACATCTCCTTTCGTCAATCCAAATGTTTCACGTGAAACATTTGGTTATGCTTCTTCCTTGATAATCATGTGACGGATAATATCGTCATTGATTTTAGCAAGACGATCAAATTCATTGATTGCTCCTGCAGTTGATGGAGAAGATACTTTAACGATATGATAGATGCCTTCACGGAATCCGTTCATTTCATATGCTAAGCGGCGTTTTTCCCAATCTTTTGATTCGATAACTTCTGCTCCGTTATCTTTCAAAATTGTGTCGAAACGTTCTACTAAAGCAGTTTTTGCTTCTTCATCAATGTTCGGACGAATAATATACATAACTTCATAATTCGTAACTTGACTCATTGATTTTCACCTCCCTATGGACTTTAGGCTCTTAGATTGCTAAGAGCAAGGAGAGTTATCTAAAATATATAGACTACTCACAATGTTTCATTATACAGCTAAAAGCTGATAAAATCAAGTGTTATTAGCAATTTTTGATCTTTTTTTTGCAATCATTTTTTCTCTCATGTCTTACTTTAATATACGTATAAATCCGCTAGTCTCACTTTTTACTTATAATTCAGGTTATTTATTTTTCGTGGTATACTATCCTTGTTCGAAATTACACAAATAATTTTATGTCGTTTGAAAGGATGCTGTTACATTGAATCAATTGTTAGAATACCAACCGCTCAACTTGTACACGAATTATCTTGAGGCTACACGTAATAACCCAGAAACTGCCATCATTCATGATGAATCTTTGCCGGCTTTTCCTGAACTTGGAACTAGCTACACTTATCAATTAAGTCACGAGGCAATTTTAAACCGCGCTTATCAACTAGCTAGTTTAGGTGTGAAAGCTGAAGATAAAATCATTATTTTCAAAAGCTCAAAATTCGATACGTATTTGTTGGCAGTGGCTGCTTCTTATTTAGGTGCCGTTCCAGCGATGATTTCTTATCATTTTCCAGCTGAAACAATTGAAGTCTTTGTCGATCGTTTAGAAGATCCGTTTATCCTGTTTGATGAAGAAACAGAAGAGAAAATTGGGAACGTAAAAAATAGTGCTCCTGAAAAACAGATTTCAGTCGCAGCACTTTTACAAGCTCCTGCTAACAAGGTACCCCAAGTAGAATTACCTAAAGATATGATTGCTTATATGACACACACGTCTGGAACAACTGGAATTCCTAAATTGATTTGTCACTCTGCTAATTCTATGGGCTGGCGTACAAAGTGGCAAAAAACGATTTTCACAAAAATTGCCGATAAGAAACTTGTTGGATTTCATATTTCACCCGTCCATTCTCGTTTTAATATTGGAATCTCTTCTTTGATGGCAATGGGGTTTCCGATGATGCCATTATCGATCTCAAATAGCGAATCCGTTTCAAAAATGCTTTCAGAGCATCAACCGATCGCTGTTGAAACACACCCTAACAATTTCGTTCAGTGGACATCTTTGGCAAAAAGACAGCCTGAAGCTTTTGCAAGTGTTCGTTATTATCACTCTACTTTTGATGCTATCAACAATGCTACAATGGCAAGTTTTTTAAAAGCTTCAGAGAAGAATGATCCAATTTTCCTTCAAGTGTATGGGCAAAGTGAATGTGGCCCAATGATCTTGAAAGCTCATACTTTAGACTCTCTTAAAACGTCCGACGCTCGTGATATGGGGGTTGGTTTAGAAGGATTGACTGAAGCACGAATTGCAGATAAAGAAGGCAATGTTTTACCTGCTATGACAGATGGACATATCCAATTTTTATCTAAAGGGCGTGCACTAACTTACTATAAAGAAGATGAACGTTTCCAATCAACTGTTTTTGGCCCTTGGTGGGACAGCGGTGATTATGGTTTTATGGATGAAAATGGTCATTTATTCCTTAAAGACCGTCAAGTAGATTTGATTGATAAAATTGATAGTAATTTGGCGATCGAGGATCATTTGTTAGATGCGCTTGATTTTCTTCAAGAAGTAATCATTGTTAGAGCGAAAGATAATTCTCCTCAACCAATTTTAGCTGTTGATCCAAAACAAGGGATGAATTGGGATGCTTGGTGGGAACAAGTGACTGATTTACCACATTTAAATAAACCGATTATTATGGAGTGGGACGAAATTCCTCGTACAGCTACGATGAAAGTCCAACGATTACAGATTGAGAAAGCTTTGAAAGAAAATAAATAGCATTAACTAAAAAGAATCACAGACTATTTAATTCCAGTCTGTGATTCTTTTTAGTTAGTAAATAATGTATCATAAACACCATGTTTTAATAATGAATCTCGGGATAGACAAACACCTATTCCTACTCCATCTGGCACTCTAATTTCACCCTGTTTCATTTCAATAGGCTCTGTCAAAATATCTTCATAGTAATAACGTTCAGAAGCAGAAATATCTCCTGGAAAAGTGAAGATTTTTTGAGAAGCAAATTGTAAATTCAACGCTCTCCCTATACCAGATTCAAACATTCCCCCCAACCAAACAAGCAGCTCTTTTTCTTTACAGAAATCGGCTATTTTCATAGCTTCTGTAATCCCACCTACTCTAGGAATCTTTAAATTGATACTTCGACAACTCCCCAAAGAATAAGCTAATTCACAATCTTTAAGCGATCGAATGTTTTCATCTAAACAAATATCGGTCTTTATTTCTTTTTGTAATTGTGCGTGATCCAGAAAATCATTCGCCGCAAAGGGCTGTTCGATCATTGCTAAATTATACGTATCTAATTGCTTTAGGTGCGGAATATCCTTAATAGTATAGGCTGAATTGGCATCGACCATCAACAGAATATCAGGAAATTTTTGTCGAATAGCTTCGATTGGTTTTAAATCGTAACCTGGACGTATTTTCAATTTGATCCTTTTATATCCAAGATCAATATACTTTGTAATTTGATCTGTTAATTTTGTTAGATCAGTTTGAATCCCAATACTAACACCAACTGGAATCTGTGTTCTGGTATCATTCAAATACGTTTTCAGACTCTTGTTGCTACGTTTTGCATATAAGTCCCAGATTGCTGTTTCAAGGCTAGATTTAGCCATTTGATTGCCCTTTACTTCCTCAAAGAGCACGGAGACTTCCTTAGGATGTTGAATATCTGCATTTATCAATAACGGAATCAAATGTTTTTCAATGATAATTCTAGCTGTATCGATTGTCTCTTCTATGTAATCTGGCTGTTCAAAAGGAACCAATTCTCCTATACCTTGGTTACCTAATTCATCTGTCACTAATAAAATATCAAAAGCTTTCTCTGTTAAACGACCATAACTTGTTTCAAATGGACTCTTTAAAGGCAGTCGAACGCGATAACGATCGATACGGTGAATTTCCAACTTAGTTTCCTCCTTTTAAAAACGGAACAAGCTGTTTTGCTCTGATAAAAAAATAAGATCATCTGCAGGCAATATTCTTTTCCTCAAACAGATTTTATCTTTTTTCCGAAGAACTAGCTTGTGCACTAACAAGTATAACAAACAGGATAATCCTGTAAGTAAATTAAAAAATTAACCCTGAATTCCTCTTTGTTTTACTGAAAATTTCCTATTTTCTTAAGGGTTGATTTTGTAGCTAGCTAAAAACGTATAAACGACTTTCTCAACTATCTCTGGTTTTTCCAAATGAATACAGTGACCAGCATCTTTTGCGATTTCAATAGATATATTGGGGTGATTTTTCTGCATACTTTGGGCGATGTGTTGAAATTTAGCATCTAATTCTCCTACTATCAATAACATGGGTGCTTTTATCTTGTCCAACTCTTGCCAAAAATCAGGTTGAACCCCAGTCCCCATAAACCATAAACTACAGGCTAATCCAAAAGCTTGTTGAGATAACCGCTCTTGACGAAGCGTTCTCTGAACTTTAGTTGATAATCGCTTTTGACTATCAAAAAGAGACAGATTCTCCCACTTATCAACAAAGGCTTCAATAGAGTGACTCATAATAAAACCAGCTAGATGTTCATCAGCACATTTGCGCATCATTCGTTCTGACATGCTCTTTAAACCCGGAGAACCACTCTCTAAGATCAGTTGATGAATCTTTTGAGGAAATAGACAGGTGAATCCTAAAGCCACTCTAGCGCCCATTGAATAGCCTAATAAAGAAAACTCAACTATACCTAACCCTTCGGTCAATAATGCAATATCTTGGCACAAGCAATCCATTTGATAACGATATGGATGGACATAGCAATCCGTTTTGCCATGGCCAATCAAATCAATTGCTAAAATATTGAGTCCATTTTCTTTTTGAAAAACTGGTACAAAGGTCTGACTAGTGCCTGTAAACCCATGAAGACAAACCAATGTTGGTCGATTTTCTTCATAGGGTGAAATCCATTCATAATAATATTTTACGCCATTTATAGTCGTATTCATTTGTTTTTCCCAAATTTTTCTTTTAATCCTGCAACCACTTTTTCGTATAGTTGAACATTTTCCTGACGGTCACCAACAACTTCAATTATTTGGAATTTTGGCTGTTTCTGGGTGGCATCCAATAATAACGCTAACTGTTCCAAACTCTCAGCTTTTATATATTTTGCATTATATAATTGAGCAACTAAAGAAAAGTCTAAATCGATCGGCGTTCCAAAAATAGGTTCAAAATCAGCCACTTCTAACTGACGTTGTGAAAGAAAAGAGAAAATACCACCGCCATTGTTGTTCAATAAAACAATTGTCAAAGGCAGATTATAGCGTTTAGCTAATAGTAGACCATTCATATCATGATACATCGCTAAATCACCAATCAACAAGACATTTTGACGTTCTGGATTAGTCGCACACATTCCTAAAGCCGTTGAAACAATACCATCAATACCATTGATTCCACGATTACCAAATAACTGGTAATGATTTGCTTCCGCCGTTGAAAAACGATCTAAAAAGCGAATCGCATTACTGTTCGAAACAAACAACTGACCGTTTTCTGCCATTTTTTTATGAACAAGAATACTTGCTGTTGTTTCATTTAATGTGTTCATGTCGCTAAGTTCATTTAATTGTTGTTCCGTTGTTAATTGCCAATCAATCCACTGATTACACCACGAATCCACTGTTTTAACTTTAACCTTTTCTATGATTGCTCGAGCAAAAGTTTGTTCTTCTGCCTGGATGGCAACTTGAGTTTGTTTTAATTGATCCTGCCAGTCACCCGTTTCATCAACAAAGTAGATTGTTGTCGCATCATCGAGTGATTGTAGCCAGAACATCGTATTTTTAGAGATAGGCAACATACCAAAGCGGACCACTACTTCTGGTCGTTGGGACATTTCAACTTCTTGGATAAAAAGATCCGCATAGTTCATGATCAAAGGACTAGTTTTACCACATGATGTGATATTTGCTAGTGGATCACTAATAATCGGCCAATTTAAGGTTTCTGCTAATTTTATAAATACTTCAGCTTCTTTTGGCGTATGACTTCCACCAATAACTAAAACACCTTTTTTTTCTTGCCAAGCATCAACACATTCAAGCAGTTGCTCTTCTGACAATTGCTTTTTACCTACTAATATTTCAGTTGCCTTTTCAATAATCAACGTTCGATCTAAATCTGGTAGTAAAGGTTCTCGCAGCGGAAAGTTCAAATGAATAGGACCTTTGGGTATTTGGCACGCAGTATCTGTAGCACGCATTCCTTGCCAATAAGCATAATCCAACATCGTTTTAGTTCCTTCTGGAATTGCCATTTCTATAAATTCTTTTACATGGCTTTGAAATAAATGGAATTGATCCATTGCTTGAGGTGCCCCTACTTGTCGTAATTCATGCGGCCGATCTGTTGTTAAAATGATTAATGGAATATGACTAGCATTTGCTTCGCAAATCGCTGGATAATAATTTGCTGCGGCCGTTCCTGATGTACACAATAACACAACTGGTTTGAGACTAGTTTTACTTAATCCTAAGGCAAAAAAGGCCGCAGATCGTTCATCAACTTCAATGAAGGTTTCGATTTTTTCTTGTCGATGCAACAATAATGCTAATGGTGTAGAACGAGAACCAGGACTTATCACAGCTTGCTCTACTCCGCTGCTGATCATCCCTTCAACAAAGGTTTGTAAATAATTTGTCATATCACTTTGATTTGTCATGATTCGTCCCCCCTATTCCTCTTAACATCGGTTGAAATTTGATTTTCGTCTCTATTCGCTCTTGTTCTGCTACAGAGTCTTTCACAATCCCACAACCCGCGTATAAGTAACCGACATTATCAGAAAATACTGCTGAACGAATCCCAACCGCAAATTCTCCTACATCTTCTTTAATAGCGACCCAGCCGATTGGAGCGCCATATAAACCTCGATCTAACCGTTCATGTTCTTTAAGCCATGCCAAAGCTAATTCCTTCGGTTCACCGCCTAATGCGGGTGTTGGATGTAACTGTTGAATGCCTTTTAAGAAACGATACTCTTTTTGTCGCTGTCCTTCAATCGGTAGATGTAAATGCTGAATATCGCGATTCTTTAGTAATTCTGGTTTCTGAACTTGTATAGAAGTCCCTGTCATTTTTTCTAATTCTTTGATGATTCTATCTACAACAATTTTATGCTCTTGTTTATTCTTCATATCATTCAATAAATAGTTACCTAGCGCATCATCTTCTGTCTCCGTTGTTCCACGTGAAACAGAACCCGCGATACTGGCCGTTGAAAAAGTCTTTGTAGAAGCTTTCAATAAGCGCTCCGGCGTAGCCCCAATAAAGACATGTTCATTCGATTCAAACACAAAAAAGTACGTATTAGTTTGCTGTTGTTGAAGATTCTTTAAAATGACCTCTGCCTGAAATGGACGATCGCTTTTCACTTCCATCCTTCTTGCCAAAACAACTTTCTCTAAGGGACCTGCTTCTCTTAATTTTGCTACCGTTTCATCCACTACCGTCATCCATTCGGACACAGCGATTTCTTCTGCTTTTATTTTGGTAGTATCTTTTTCTTCTATCGCCTGAGTATCCATTATTTCTGCGAATTGAGATGTGAGTTCCAACCACTTTTGCTGTACTATTTCTTTATTTTCTGCACTGAAATTCAGCGTAAGATACTGTTTTCCAGCGGTTTCTGTAAGTAAAAAAGTCGGTAAATAAAACAGCCCTTGTTCCATCATTCCCCAGTCATTTTGCTTAGAATGCTTGCTATCAAAAGCAAATCCTCCAAATAAAATAGCCCCTGTTCCAGAAACAGAACAATTTTGATAAATTTTATCTTTTTCTCCTAAAATAAATGCATCTACTTGTTCAAATGAAGCTTGATCATGCACTAATTCTTTTTCTTTACCGAAACCGACTAGCGTAAAATTTTTATCAGGTGTTTGCCAATAAAAACGTTTCCCTTTAAATGCTTTTTGCCCCTTCTCAAAAGAAGTACGCAAAGAAACTGTATTTTCATTTATTTCTTTGACCCAACTAAATTGACGATAGCCATCTTCATAAGCTTGTTCTAATTCTTTAGGAATGCTCATTTGCTTAAAAAAGCCTCCCTTTCTCTTGTTGTTAAGCGGTGTTTCGCTAATTTCCCACTAGCTGTTTTAGGCAGTGAATGGCACAAATAAATTCGTTTAGGTAGTTTATATTTTGCTAAATAATGTTTGGCAAATGTATTGATTCTTTCTGTTGTGATCGTTGATTCTCCAACAATGTAAGCTACTGGAACAGCGCCCCATTTTGCATCGGCTTCACCAACTACGGCAACTTCTTTTACCCCAGGAAACTCTTGAATTACATGTTCAATTTCTGTGGGGTAAATATTTTCGCCGCCTGAAATAATCAACTCACTTAAACGGCTCACTAAATACAGATAACCTTCTTCATCTAAATACCCCATATCACCCGTTTTAAACCAGCCATCTACTGTCCATTTTACCGTTTGCCATTGTTCACCATTTAAATACGCACGAACGACATTCTTTCCTTTTAATAGAATCTCTCCAACTTCATTCGGAGCCACTCGTTTTTCTTGTTCATCAACGATCTTGATTGCCATCCCCATCAATGGTTTACCAGCAGAACCAATTTTATTTCCCGCATCTTTAAAGCTTAGTGCCACGACTTGAGAGCAGGTTTCGGTCATTCCATATGATTGAATCACAGGAATACCATAGCTTTCACATTTTTCCAACGCTTTGGGAGAAATCGGTCCACCACCAAGTAACATTGCTTTAAAAGCTGAGCTATAGCCCTTCTTAGGATAATTTTCCAGTAATTCTTGCAGCATAATCGCCACAACAGAAATCACGGTCCCCCGACCTTCGGCTAAATCATTTGTGACTATTTTTGCATCAAATTTATGATATAAACGGAAACTGCACCCCAGCACTAATTGACGAATAATGATCGACAAACCGCTAATGTGAAATAACGGTACTGGACACAGCCAACAATCTTCATCTGTAATGTTCATATTTTCTTGCGTTGCCATAGCACTAGCCAAATGATTACTAAAACACTGCACGACACCTTTAGGATTTCCTGTCGTACCTGATGTGTACATGATTGAAGCCGTAGCTTTAAGTTGATAGATAGAGTCTATTTCTGTTTCTACAACTGCTTCAGTACCTTCTGGCTCTATCATTTCAATTAGTGTCAATTGATCCAATTCAGTAAAAAATGGCAAACTTTCAGTAGAAACCACCACCAGTTTCACCTTTGAATCGGTCAATTGGTAGTGGAGTTCCTGTAAGCTTAAATGTGTATTTAATAAAACTAGCTCTTTACCTAATTCCCACAAAGCTAAAATTGAAAAATACATTTCTTTTGAATTACGGCTAAATAGAGCAACTCGTTTTTCTTTATTTGGTATCTTTAACGAAAACAATGCTGTCCATTGCTTGACCTCTTGAGCAACCTCAGCAAATGTCCAGGCTTCATCCTGCCAATAAAAAGCAGGGTGATCAGGTCTTTCATTCACTTGTTTTTGCAGCCAACTACTCATTTTTTTCACCCTTTTATTTTATGGAAATTTAGGGAATTGGTCGAAATCAGGGTCACGTTTTTCTTTAAAAGAATCGCGTCCTTCTTTGGCTTCATCCATTGTGTAATAAAGTAACGTTGCATCTCCTGCTAATTGCTGAATCCCAGCTAATCCATCTGTATCAGCATTTAAAGAAGCTTTGATCATGCGCAATGCAAGAGGGCTTTTCTTCAGCATTTCTTCTGCCCACTCCATTGTAACATCTTCAACATCTGCCAAAGGTACCACTGTATTGATCCAGCCCATATCCAAGGCTTCTTCAGCTGAATACTGTTTACATAGGAACCACACTTCTTTTGCTTTTTTATGACCAACCACACGAGCTAAATAACCAGAACCATAGCCGCCATCAAAACTACCTACATTTGGTCCAGTTTGGCCGAATTTAGCATTATCTGCTGCAATCGTTAGATCACATACAAGTTGAAGTACATTTCCGCCGCCGATTGAATATCCTTTGACCATTGCAATAACAGGTTTTGGAATCACACGAATCAAACGTTGTAAATCTAATACATTTAAACGAGGAACACTATCTTCCCCTACATAGCCACCATGACCGCGAACTTTTTGGTCTCCGCCAGAACAAAATGCTTTGTCTCCTGCACCAGTTAAAATAATGACGCCAACATCTTGTTTATCACGGCTAATGTTGAATGCATCAATCATTTCCATAACGGTTTTTGGTGTAAAGGCATTATGCACCTGAGGACGATTAATCGTGATTTTCGCTACTTTTCCTTCTTGTTCAAATAAAATTTCATCGTATTCTTTGATCGTTGTCCAGTTTCTCATTAGGAAACCTCCTTATAATTTTAAAAGCGTAGTGGGCTCGTCCAGCCTCGACTGGAAAATAGGAAATTATGACTGAGGTGCTTTTTGCCTCATTCATAATTTGTCTTTTTCCCGAGAGGCTAGCCTACGTAGCTAGATAACATAAAAGCGGAACAAATCGGTTAATCCTGTAGAAAATTAGGAAATTGGCATTGAAACATTTTTTGGTTCACTGACAATTTATCTATTTTCCTAAGGATTGATTTGTGCAGCTAGATAGCTTTAAAAGCGGATCGGGCTCGTTCAGCCTTGACAGGAAAATAGGAAAAATTGACTGAGGTGCTTTTTGCCTCATTCCATTTTTATCTTTTTCCCGAAAGGCTAGCCCGTGAAGCTAGATAGTTTAAAAGCTGAGCAGGCTCATTCAGCCTCGACAGGAAAGTAGGAAACTATAACTAAGGTGCTTTTTGCCTCATTTATAGTTTATCTTTTTTCCGAAGAGCTAGCTTGTGCAGCTAGATAATTTAAAAGCTGAGCAGATTGTTTTCAATGTTTCTATTATACACAAATATAGAAAATTTAGAATGATAGACGGTTTAGAGGGTGGTGAAATTGAATGGAAATTTACTAGACAAAATATAATGGTTATAAAGAAAATTAAAAAAAATCAAGCATTTAAAGTGGAGTAGTATCTCGTTCTGCATTGCCGTTTTGCAATTTGATTTAGAAAAACAACTAAACATAAACCCACCAAAAATCTCAACTAGTTGATTTTTGATGGGTTTAAATTTAACGATTTACATCACTATCAATGCGCTAACATCTCCTGTGCTATCTCAAATCCAGTCATACCAACAGGATAATAAGTCGGCCAATTATCCATTTCTTCCAATAACTTTTGTTGGCTTTCATTACCAAAATAAATATGGAAATGTGCTGCTTTTGACGGTGCGATTCCATGATCTGAAAATTGAACATATTTATAAGGCGTGTCTTCTGTGGCTTCAAATAAATAGCGAACCCCACGATTTCCTGCTTTATACGTTAAGATTTCTTTGCCTGCGTATTTGTATTTCGATGAATACTTCTTATCCCCTACTATAAACGTCATAGCATCCTTGCTAATATCAATTCGATCCACGTCTGTTTGATACCCTTTTTGATAATAGGCTTTGTATTCTTCTGCCGTCATTTTTTTCGTTAGTTTTTCTTTATAATCAAATACTTGATCAAACGTGCCGTCTTCTAAATAAGGAAACACCGATTGCCACTCACCTACATAATCAGAAAGGGCACGATCTTTAACGTTCTTGTCATCAAAATAACCATTTGAGACCGTCTTGTTTACGGCAGTTTCAGTTAGTTCTTTTTTAGGGGTAACGTCTGTTGATTTTACCAATGCTTCCAAATTCTCTTTCATCACGCTAATATATGTTTTTCCAGCTTTCATATCTTCATTGGTAAGGCCTTCTAACGGATTTAATACAAGTAATTCAACACCTGTCTCGTTTGCTAAGGTTTTCGCTACTCGGTCATTTGCGTTTTCTTCAAAATAGATATAGTTGATTCCTGTTTCTTCAACTAATTTTTTCAGTTCTGCAATCCGAGAAGGCTGTGGTTCTTGATCAGGAGAAATTCCTGCAATTGGTATTTGTTTTAAATTATAATCCAAAGCTAGGTATGAAAAAGCTGTATGTTGGGTGATAAAATTCTTTTGTTTGGCATTCGCTAATTTTGTTTCATATAGCTCATTAAGCTCCGTTAATTGTTCGATATAATCAGCTGCATTTTTAGTAAATGTCGCTTTTTGTTCTGGAAAAAGTTTAATCAAACCATCTCTGATCGTTTCAACTTCTTTGATCGCTCGAAAAGGACTCAACCATAAATGAGGATCATACGCATGGGAATGTCCATCGTGATTTTCTTCTGCTGAATGATCGTGATCTTCACTACCAGGTAAAAGAACCATACCTTCACTTGCTTTGATACTCTTCACATTTTTTAATGATTTCTCCATCTTAGGAACCCACGTTTCCATGTATTCACTATTGTAAACAAAGGCATCTGCGTCTTGTAGTTTAGCGATTTCTTTTGCAGAAGGTTCATAATCATGGGCTTCCGTTCCGGCAGGCACCATTAAACTAACTTCTCCAATGTCTCCAACAATATTTCTTGTAAATTCATACATTGGATAAAAAGAGGTAACAATCATTAGCTGTTTGTTATTTTTATTCTCTTTTATTTCCGTTTTCGGTTTGGTACAAGCTGTTAAAATAACTCCTAGTAACAATAGTCCTGTGATAATTAGTTTTAACTTTTTTTTCATTTCTGATCTCCTCAATCATTTTATTTATGATGCACCGCACCTTACAAATAATTACTAGTGCGAAAAACGCATTTGTTAAAGAATTTAATTGTTCATTTGACCGCTCCTTTCCGATTCGCGTTCTACAAAACGTAATGATTACGTTTTAACCACATGAGAATATAACAATATTTTTTATCGTTGTCAAGATACAAATAAAAGACCAAGAAAAAAACAATTACGCTTTTTTCTTGGTCTTTATCTACTTTTTTAATATTATTCCATATAAACACTATTTGTAGGCACTACCTGTGCTCCAAAGGGCATCAACGCAAGCTTAGCTAGTTTAAATGACTGCATCCCAAATGGAATTCCAATGATTGTCACGCATAAAATAATGCCACTGACACAATGACCTACCGCTAACCAAAAGCCACTAAAAACCAGCCAAAGAATATTCACTAAAAATGAGGTAGTACTTGTGCTGTACACAACTTTTTTACCGAAGGGCCAAAAACTTAGACCTGCCAGTTTAAAACACTGTAATCCGATTGGAATCCCCACAATCGTAATACACCAAAGAATTCCTGCTAAAAGCCAAGTCAATCCTCCAAAAAATCCACCAAAGATAAACCAAATAATATTTCCTAGACAACCCATCTTAACTCCTCCTATTTCTACTTTAATTAGATAAAAATAGATTATACTACAAAAATAGAAAACAAACTCCTACTAAAAGCATAAATTTACCAAACTATATAAAATCACTTGTGAACAATCAATAACTTAGTTACTATCGTAAGTATGAATCATTCTTTTACTAAGAAGGAGAGGATTTTATGAGTACAGCAATTGTAGTTTATCAAAGTACACCCATGCTTGGAAAAAATAAATTTCCCAATGGTAATATTCTAGGGATGTTTAAACAAAATAAACTAGTAACAACGTTAAATAGAGCCCTCGAAAAGGAGGGTAGTCACTGGTTAGCTGTTTTAGACAACTCTATAGCTGATATCGACGTTATTGCTCAAAAAGCTGATGCCATTATTTGTGTACCTGGATTGCAAAAGCAGTTTGATATCAAGAATTATCCTAAAGAAAAAGTGTTTTATTTTGATTCTTTACGTTATCATGAGTTAAATCTAGATAAAGTTCTCAAATTTCTAGAGTCGATTGAACAATAATATGAAAGGATTGATTGGTATGCATTTATTAGACTATTTGAATGTTAAAACAACTGAACTAACTAAAGAAAAAGTAGTTTTAACAATGAAAATAGAAGATTTCCATAAACAGCCTTATGGAATTTTACATGGAGGAATGAATGGTATTTTGATTGAAACAGCCTGTAGTTTAGGTGCGAATGAACAGCTAGATGAGAATTCTTATGCAGTCGGTATCGATCTTCAAATCAATCACTTAAAAGGTGTTTCTGATGGTACATTAACAGTAATTGCAACTGCTGATCGAATCGGACAAGCAGTTCAAGTTTGGGAAGGAAAAATTTTTAACACCTCAGATGAGCTGACAGCAGTTGGTCGCTGTACATTGATGAGTCGCAAAATGGATACATAAATAGAGGTTCGGCAAAACGTAAAAATAGTTTTGTCAAACCTCTTTATTTGTTTCTAATTCGTTGAATGCTTATTATGAAGGATTCAAAAATAAATAAATAAATAGACACTTTTTAAACGATCATTTAACTTTTCGCTAAATGATCTCCCCTGTGATAACTTTTAGCTTCATTAGCAAAGAAGACATCACTTCTAATTCCCTTTGATCCACTTCTGAATATTTTTGATTCATAATTTTTTCTCTTTCTTTTTTTACAAGTAAATACATCAAGTTCAACTCTTCTGAGGTTAAATTTGATAGATAAACATGATTCGGCTCAGAGTAAGCAAATGCTTCTATTTCAAATGTTTCCGGATTCCGCTTTAGGCTCGTTCTGATCTGAAAACCATTTGAGAAGGTGATCATCTCAACATAAAGATACTCTGAAAAAGTAATCGGTCTACGTTCATAAATTGTTGTTTTTCCTCCAAATATTTCTAATATATTTTCAAGAAAGTTAGATAATGCCGTTCCAATATTTAATTGCTTTGAAAAAGTTTTAGATAATAATAATTTTTCTTGTGTCATATTTTTTACCTCTCACTTCTTATTACCCTTATTATAATCATACTTTTTTTCAAAACAAAGCAAAACGATATTATGTTTTTTTTGAATATAAAAAAGATGCAAAAAAAGAACACCTCAGCTTTCCACTGAAATGTTCTTTTTTGTTTATTCTTCTGTTGTCTCTATGTCTGATGTCTCAGTTTCAACAACTGTCGTTTCTACACTCTCAACTTCTTCAACGATTTCATCTGGCTCTGGCTCTACAACTGCCATCGTCACAACTTTTGCGTCATCTTCCATTCTCATCAAACGAACACCTAATGTGGCACGCCCTGTTTGAGAAACTGAATCGACATTGAAACGAATAATGACACCTTTATTGGTGATTACTAGAATATCTTCATCACCACGAACAGTCGTAAGCCCCGCTAGCGGCCCATTTTTCGCTGTAATGTTGGCTGTCTTGATTCCTTTACCGCCACGGCCCTTCACAGGGTACTCAGAGGCTTTTGTACGCTTGCCGTAACCATTTTCCGTCAACACTAGAACTTCCGTGTCAGCGTCGAGTAGAGAGGCTCCTACGACGTAATCATCTTCTCTTAGACGAATACCACGCACACCAGATGCTGTACGTCCCATATCACGGACTGCTGTTTCAGCAAATGTCACAGAATAACCATTATGGGTTCCGATGATCATGTTTTGTTCGCCATTCGTTAAAACAACATTGACTAGCTCATCATCTTCTTTTAGACCGATTGCGATCAAACCATTGCTTCTAATGTTAGAGAATGCTTTGACTGCTGTACGTTTAACAGTCCCTTTACGAGTCGTGAAGAATAGATAATGTCCTTCTTCTGCTTGTCCTTCAACAGCGATGATTGCTTGGATCTTCTCACTAGAGTCGATACCTAACATATTGATTACAGGAATTCCTTTAGCTGTTCTGCCATATTCAGGAATTTCATATCCTTTAGCACGATAGACTTTACCGTTATTCGTGAAGAATAATAACGTATCATGGGTTGAACAAGAAACAAGATTTTTCACGAAATCATCATCATGAACACCCATTCCCTGAACACCACGACCACCACGGCGTTGTGCTCTAAATTCACTATTTGCCATTCGTTTGATGTAGCCATTGTTCGTCAAAGTAATCACGACTTCGGCTTCTTCGATCAAGTCTTCATCTTCTAAACTTAGAACTTCACCGACTAATAGTTCTGTACGGCGAGCGTCACCGTATTTATCATGAATCTCACCTAACTCTGTTTTGATGATTTCAACTACACGTTCTGGTCGAGCTAAAATATCATTCAAATCAGCAATGAATTTCAATAATTCTTGATACTCATTTTCGATCTTATCACGTTCTAAACCTGTTAAACGGCGTAAACGCATATCTAAAATCGCTTGTGCTTGACGATCTGAAAATTCAAAACGTTCAATCAAAGAAGCTTTTGCTTCATCATCTGCTTTTGAGTTTCGAATAATTGCGATGATCTCATCAATGTGATCTAACGCAATTCGTAACCCTTCTAAGATATGAGCACGCGCTTCAGCTTTTTTCTTATCAAATTCTGTACGACGTGTAATAACTTCTTTTTGATGCTCTATATAATTTTCAAGAATTTCTTTCAAGCTCAAAATCTTAGGAATCCCTTTTTCGATTGCCAACATATTAAAACCAAAAGAGGTTTGCAATGCCGTCATTTTATAAAGGTTATTCAAGATAACAGAGGCACTGACATCACGACGAACATCAATGACGATCCGCATACCTTCACGAGAAGATTCATCACGTAAATCAGTGATTCCTTCGATTCTTTTTTCACGATGTAATTCTGAAATCCGTTCAATCAAGCGAGCTTTGTTGACCATATACGGCAATTCAGATACTAAGATACGCTCTTTACCGTTTGGCATATCAACGATCTCAACTTTAGCACGAATTGTAATCGATCCTCGACCTGTTTCATAGGCGCGACGGATACCTGATTTACCCATAACTAAACCACCTGTTGGGAAATCTGGTCCAGGTAATACTTCCATCAATTCATTGGTTGTTGCATCGGGATTTTCCATCAATAAACTTGCAGCTTCGATTACTTCCGCTAAATTATGAGGTGGAATATTGGTTGCCATCCCAACAGCGATCCCTGTCGTTCCATTCACTAACAGGTTAGGGAAACGTGCTGGCAGTACATCTGGTTCTTGTTCTGAATCATCATAGTTTCCATGAAAATCGACTGTATTTTTATTGATATCACGTAACATTTCCAACGCAATCTTACTCATTCTAGCTTCGGTATAACGCATGGCAGCAGCGCCATCACCATCGACAGAACCGAAGTTCCCGTGTCCATCAACTAACATACTACGGTAGCTAAACGGTTGAGCCATTCGTACCATTGCTTCATAAATGGATGAATCTCCGTGTGGATGGTACTTACCCATAACGTCCCCAACGATACGAGCTGATTTTTTATGTGGTTTGTCTGGTGTTACACCTAACTCATTCATCCCATATAAAATACGGCGATGAACTGGTTTTAACCCATCACGAACATCCGGCAACGCACGCGCCACAATAACGCTCATTGCATAATCAATGAAGGATTCTTTCATTTCACTGGTCAGATTGACGTCTTGAATGTTCTCTTTGATTTCTTCACTCATGAATTTATCTCCTTCTTCATTAAATATCTAGATTCTTCACGTAATGGGCATTTTCTTCAATAAATGCTCGGCGTGGTTCAACACGGTCTCCCATCAACATTTCAAAGATTTGATCGGCTTCGATTGCATCATCAACGCTGACACGTGACATCAAACGTTTTTCAGGGTCCATTGTTGTTTCCCATAATTGATGGTCATCCATCTCTCCAAGACCTTTATAACGTTGAACGCTTGGTTTTGGACTGGCTGGTAGGCTCTCTAAAACTTGAGCTAGTTCTTCCTCAGCATTTTTTCCTGGTTGAACGTAGGTGATATTTTTTCCTTGTTTGACCCCATATAAAGGTGGCTGAGCGATATATACATATCCCGCTTCAACAACCGGACGCATGAAGCGATAGAACAGTGTCAACAACAGTGTACGGATATGTGCACCATCGACATCGGCATCGGTCATGATTACTAATTTGTGATAACGTGCTTTAGATACATCAAAATCAGCACCAAAGCCTGTACCCATCGCTGTAAATAGTGAACGGATTTCTTCATTCGCTAAAATTTTATCCATGCTGGCTTTTTCAACATTCAAGATTTTCCCACGAATTGGTAAAATCGCTTGGAATTCACGGCTACGTCCTTGTTTTGCTGAACCGCCGGCTGAATCTCCTTCGACGATGAAGATTTCGCATTTTTCAGGATCTTTACTTGAACAATCGGCTAATTTACCAGGTAAATTACTGATCTCAAGTGCTCCTTTACGACGCGTTACTTCACGTGCTCGTTTAGCAGCCATACGGGCTTTAGAAGCAAGTAGGCCTTTTTCAACGATTTGTTTCCCAACAGTTGGGTTTTCCATCAAGAATTTATTGAAATACTCAGAGAATAAACGGTCTGTAACAGTCCGAACTTCTGAATTTCCTAATTTTGTTTTCGTTTGTCCTTCAAATTGTGGTTCTGGATGTTTGATAGAAATAACCGCTGTTAATCCTTCACGAACATCTTCCCCTGTTAGGTTTTCGTCATTTTCTTTCATGATCTTTTGTTTACGGGCGTAATCATTGATTACACGTGTTAATGACGTTTTGAAACCTGATTCATGGGTTCCGCCTTCATACGTATGAATGTTGTTGGCGAAACTTAGTAAGTTAGTATGGTAGCCATCTGTGTATTGCATAGAGACTTCAACGATGATATCTTGCTGTTCCCCTTCAATGAAAACTGGTTCTGGGAACAAAACATCTTTATTTGCATTCAAATGCTCTACGTAACTCTTGATTCCACCTTCGTAATGATACTCTTTCAAGACTGGTTTTTCTTCACGTTTATCTTCAATAGAAATTTTTAGCCCTTTATTCAAGAACGCTAACTCTCTAACACGTGTTGCTAATTTATCAAAGATAAAGACAGTTGTCTCTGTAAAAATTTCTGGATCTGGAACAAAATGGACAGTCGTTCCATGACGATCTGTGTCACCGATCACTTTCAAATCATCTTTTACAGCACCTTGGTGGAATTCTTGATAATAAATTTTACCTTCTTTGTAGACTTTTACGTCTAATGTTGTTGATAAGGCATTAACAACAGAGGAACCAACCCCATGAAGTCCACCGGAAACTTTATATCCGCCGCCGCCAAATTTTCCTCCTGCATGTAGAACGGTAAAGACTGTTTCTACCGCTGGTCTGCCTGTTTTGGCTTGAATACCGACAGGAATCCCACGTCCATCATCGACAACGGTAATACTGTTATCTTCCTCAATTACTACTTGGATACTTGATGCAAAGCCTGCCAAAGCCTCATCGATCGAATTATCAACGATCTCCCAAACTAAGTGATGCAAACCTTCCGAACTCGTTGATCCTATGTACATACCAGGACGTTTACGAACCGCTTCAAGACCTTCTAATACCTGAATCTGACTGGCATCATATTCTTGTGCACGTTCTTTCATATTTTTTTCTTCTTCTGTCATATAGATGCTTCCCTCTCTATCTCTCCCTGATGAACATAAAAAATATCTGGTTCAACAGTTAATTTATTGTTTAAATGATCCAAACTTGTCGTTGTTAAAAAAGTCTGAACCTTTCCTTCAATCGTTTCTAGCAGGTGCAATTGTCGTTCATTATCTAACTCACTCATGACATCATCCAATAACAACACAGGATATTCCCCTGTTTCTGAATACATTAAATCAATTTCCGCAAGCTTTACGCTAAGAGCCGTGGTTCTTTGTTGACCTTGTGAACCATATGTCTGGACGTTTTGTCCATTTACATTAAAAATCAGATCATCTCGATGAGGACCTAAAAAAGTATTTGCCTTAAACAATTCGCGTTTCCGATTGTCAAGAAGGCTCTGCAGCAGTTGCTTTTGGATCTCTTCTAGTGAAATATTTTCTTTGTCTAACGGGATACTTGAAAAATAGTCGATCGCTAATTCTTCTTTTTCATGGCTGATTTTTTTGTGCAGTAAATTCGCCCAATGCTCTAATTTTTTGATAAATTCTAGGCGAGCAAACAAAACCTTACCACCAAATTCCGCCAATTGTTCTGTCAAAATATCTAAATAAACAAGATCTGACTGTTTTTTTTCAGCTAACTGCTTTAAATATTGATTACGTTGTTTTAAGACAGACTGATATTGAACCAAATCATATAGATAAATCGGATTGACCTGACCTAATTCCATGTCGATAAACTTACGACGTAATTGTGGTGAGCCTTTAACTAACGATAAATCTTCTGGCGCAAATAAAATGACATTTAGTTGACCGATATATGAACTCAAACGCTTCTGTTCAATATGATTGACTTTTGTCTTGCGGCCTTTGTTAGAAATAATGATCTCAAGCGGCACCGTTCCTGTCTTTTTTTCAATAACTCCTCTGATTCTTGCTGAATCGGAATCCCAATGAACCAATTCTTTCTCGTTACTGGTTCTGTGACTGCGAGTCATTGCTAAAACATAAATACTTTCCAAGAGGTTTGTCTTGCCTTGTGCGTTTTCCCCTAGAAAAATATTTAACGTTTTAGGAAAATCTAAGGTCAGCCCATCATAATTACGATAATGCTGCACCTCGATTTCATTCAGTCTCATCGACTGCCTCGCCTTTTTTGACCATAAAAAAAGTACCTTCTTCAGGTATCTCGAGCATCATACCAGCATATAATTTTCTACCGCGGCGATTCTCTAACTCTCCATCTACGAAAACACTATTTTCGGCTAGGTACCATTTGGCAGCACCGCCACTGCTGATAACATCGGCTTCTTTTAAGACTTGACCTAGTGTCATGTAATCAGTTTCTAAAACAATCGTCTTTTTCAAAATGCATCCCTCTTTTTTGTCTTCACTTTTACTCTTATATTATACTCTTTTTTACGTCAAAAAACAAATTTATCCGTCTAATTTTCTTTCTAAGCAATTTTGAATGCAATCGATAAAAAATATTCTATCGATTAAAAAAGGCTTAAAATGCATTTTAAGGAGAAATTTGTAAGTTTTGTCTCTTAAAATTTTTTTCAGTGTTTCTCATTTAAGGTTTTTTTTGAAAAATAATTGACTTATACAGTCTAACGATATACAATCTAATTGTACAGTCACACTGTATACAATAATTTTATAAAAGGTGTACACTAAATGGCTATAAATAAGATTTTACCTCTAACAGAAACAACTTTTTATATTATGATGTCACTCATTGAACCTTCTCATGGATATGCCATCATGCAAAAAGTAGAAGAAATAAGCAATGGTCGAGTACGCATTGCAGCTGGCACAATGTATGGCGCAACAGAAAATTTATTAAAACAAAAGCTAATTTGTGAGGTTCCTGGAGAAGATAAACGTCGGCGCGTATACAAATTAACAACTGCTGGCAAAAAAGTTTTAAAGCTTGAAGTCGAACGGTTAAAAGAATTAGTAATACTTGCTAACAATTTATTATAGGAGGAACAAATGAAAAAGTTAAAATTATTCATTGATATAAAAAAAGAAGAACAGTATTTAAAGGAAATGGCTGAACAAGGTTGGGCTCTGGTAAAATGTAACGTTTGGGGTATCTATACATTTGAAAAGATAGCGCCAAAAACGCTGAATTACAGAATTGACTATCAGACATTCAAAAAGAAAGCTGATTATATTGCGTATCTGACTTTATTTGAAGATAGTGGTTGGCAGCATATCAGTGGTACAAAGAGTAGTGGTTTTCAATTTTTTGTACCGTTAAACAGTAACAATCAAGATTTAGATATATTTTCAGATACCTCATCAAGTAATGAACGGTATAAACGTTTATATGATCAAGCTATTCTATGGGCGACATTGATGATTCTTTATTTCTTTCTGTTGCAGCCTTCATTTGAAAATATCTCTTCATGGTATTTGACTTCAAGTATTTGGGCATATACTGGTTTTCAATTGTTTGGAATGATCCTTGTGCAAACATTCTTTTTGAGCCTTCAGATAATGCCTATGATGTTTTTTATGTTTGGTGCTGTCTACTTTACAATTATGGGAACCAAAGCAAAAAAACTTATAAAGAAATATGAGACTGGATAATATCCCTATCTTGATCTTAGCTACGATAAACATAAAAATGTGTGAGTGAAAAACTGAAATTTAGTTTTTCACTCACACGTTTTTTTAAATTTTTTAATTTGTACGAACTGGCGTAATCAATTGAATAAAGTCTAAATCAGTTTCTGTTGGTTCTAAGGTAAATGGACGAATCGCAGAAATAAATTTAACTGTAATGCTCATATCTCCAAATGCACGTAAGGCATCTTTCATATAATCTGGGTTGAAAGAAATTTCCAATGGATCACCTGTTACTTTTTCGTAATTTAATGGTTCTTCCACTTTACCAATTTCTGGAGAATTTCCATAAAGAACAACCGAATCAGAAGTAATAGCTAAACGAACAATATTATTACGACCTTCATGTGACAATAAAGATGCACGATCGATGGCTGATAAAAGTTCGGGAACATAAAAATCAATTTCAGTATTAAAGCTTGTTGGAATCAAACGATTTGTATCAGGATAATTTCCTTCTAACAAACGAGAATAGAAATACATATTTTGTGTTTTGAATAATACTTGATTTTCCATGATACTGATTTCGACCATTTCTTCTTCATTTGTAAATGAACGAGAAAGTTCAGTCAGACTTTTTCCTGGAATTACAATATTGAAATTTTCAGCTGCTTGTTCAATTGGGATGATTCGTTGACTCAAACGATGTGAATCTGTTGCTACAGCTAATAATTTTTGATTTTCTAAAATAAAGTGAACACCCGTCAAAATTGGACGACTTTCATGAAGAGAAACTGCGAAACCTGTTTCATTGATAATTTTTGTCAACAGGTGCACTGGTAATTGAATTTGGTTTTTAGCATCGATTACAGGAAGATGTGGATAATTATCTGCATCTAATCCGTTAACTGTAAAATCAGCTTTTCCGGATGTGATTGCTACTTGGTTGTTGTCTAACACTTCTAAAGTAAACATATCTTCTGGTAATTTACGGATGATTTCTCCAAAAAAACGTGCTTGTAAAACAATACTCCCTGTTGATTCGATTGTCATTTGAGCTTTTTCGTCTTCTTTACTTAGGAAACTTTCAATAGAGATATCTGCGTTACTACCTGTTAGGGATAATCCTTCGTCAGTTAAAACGATTTTTACACCTGTTAAAATTGGAATAGTAGTTTTAGAAGAAATCGCTCTTTGAACGGTTTGTAATTCTTGTAAGAATGTATTTCTTTTTACGGTTAATTTCATAATGATTGAACTCCTTTTTAATTGATTTTAAAAGCATAAATTTTGCTAAGACAGTTTTGTATTTATATATAAATAAATAATAAAAGTAGTAGGTCCTGTTAATTCTGTGGAAAAGTCAGGAAATGAAATAAAACAGAAGTTTTCCACCTGTGCATAACTTGTGGAAAACTTTTTGCTTTTTCACTTTTTTATCCACAGGCTATGAATTAAGCAAGTTTTTGATTTCCCCAACTTCTTTTTGAATTGTCGGATCTTTTTCCATTAATTGTTGGATCTTTTCGTGAGCATGGATCACCGTAGTATGATCTTTTCCGCCAAACTCGGCACCGATTTTTGGTAGAGAATTTTCGGTCATCTCCCTAGAAAGGTACATCGAGATCTGTCTAGGAACAACAATTGATTTCACACGTTTTTTGCCTTTTAAATCTTTTAATTGGATATGGTAATACTTTGCCACTTCTTCTTGGATTTGTAAAATCGATAGATGATTTTGACTGCCGACAGATTTTAAAGATTTTAATGCATCAGCAGCTAGACTTGTTGTAATATCCTCACCATTAATCGTAGCAAATGCTTGAACTCGGACTAGAGCGCCTTCTAATTCACGAATATTTGAATCGATCTGGCCGGCAATGTAACTAAGCGTATCATCAGGAATTTCCAAGCGTTCTGCATCGGCTTTTTTACGTAAAATGGCAATTCGAGTCTCTAAATCAGGCGGCGTGATATCTACAGATAAGCCCCAAGCAAAACGAGAAACTAACCGTTCAGGTAGTTTTGGAATATCGTTAGGTGGTCGATCACTTGTCAGTACGATTTGTTTGTTTTCGTTATACAAATCGTTAAAGGTGTGGAAAAATTCTTCCAATGTTGCTTCTTTTTCGGCTAAAAATTGAATATCATCGACAAGTAGAAGATCAACATTTCGGTATTCTTTTCTAAATTGTTCTGAATTCTTGGTTTGGATTGAATTGATAAACTCATTTGTAAATGTTTCGCTACTGACGTACTTTACTTTAGCATCTGGTTGGTTTTGCAGCATTTGATGACCGATAGCATGCATTAAATGTGTTTTTCCTAAACCAACACCGCCATAAAAGAATAACGGATTATAGATAGAACCAGGATCTTCTGCTACAACTAAGGCTGCAGCGTGAGCCATTTGGTTCCCTTTTCCGATAACGAATGTGTCAAAAGAATACTTTGGATTCAACAAAGCTTTTTTCCCATGTTCAGCAATTTTTTCTTGCGTAACAGGGGCTTTTTTCTCTTCTGTGACAGGCATCGTTTCTTTTTCACCAGTAATAACAAAATGAGGCATCACTTCAGCACCAGTCAATTTAAAGCCGGTTTCAACGATTTTTGCGGCTAAATTCTTTTCCCAATAGTCTTTATGAACAGCAGAAGGAACTTCTAACCATAATTGGTTATTCTCCAACTTTAGCGGTTGCGTTGTTTTTATCCAAGCGTCAAAACTTGGCGCAGATAAAACAGATTGGTAAGTATCTTCCAGATCTTTCCAGAAACTTTCCATATCGGGCATATGGTGACCTCCTTAATTTAAAAGCGGAACAAACCATTTAGCTCTGATAGAAAAATTGGAAATTATGACTAAGGTATTTTTTCCTTATTCATAGTTTATCTTTTTTCCGAAGAGCTGGCTTGTGCAGCTAGGGTAATATACAGTAACAACGTTCCGCGTTGCCTCACCTTATACTTCTTAACATCAAATAATGAATAGAGGCAACTAGACATCTCAGACCAATCAATATCTTCTCATGATTTGGCATGTTTCAAAGTAAAAGTGCATAGGGCTCGTCCAGTTCTGATAAGAAAAAAGAGAGTGGCATTTTTTGCCAGAATCAGTTTGTATTCTTTTTCCAAATTTAACAAGAAGCTGACCCATAGAACGGAACAAATTTTCTATATAAAAAAGCAGAACAAATATAAATAGATAAGCAAATAGAATTTTAGCATTTTTTCGGAACTTTTTCCACAGGCAAATTGTGAATTGTGGAAAAAAAATTCACAGAGGGTTATAAACTTATCCACAACACGAAAACAAACAGTGGATTTCTTATTGTTATTTTATTTATCCACAACAGATTCTGCAAAACAAAACCAAGTAATCCAAGCTTTTTAGGAAGTTATACACAATAAAAAAATAAGATGTGCATAACTTTTTAACACCCTGTTTTTTTGTGTATAAACACTGAGAAAAGTAAAAATGAAATGGAGGCAGCAAAAAAACTATCCACAAGTTATCCCTAAAATTTTCCATTTTGTGGATAACTTATTTGATTAGGAGGAAAAATATTTCCTGAAAATTTATTGACAAACTGACCCAATACTAGTTATACTATCAAAGTATGTCTATGTATTGATGGATAGTTACAATTTCAGGAGGTGGAACAAGAGATGAAAAGAACGTATCAACCAAACAAACGCAAACGTCAAAAAGTTCACGGTTTCCGTAAACGCATGAGCACAAAAAATGGTCGCAACGTATTAGCGAGCAGACGTCGTAAAGGCAGAAAAGTTATTTCAGCATAATCTATGTTGACTTTAAATAACGAATCAAGTTTAAACTAAGAACCCTTTATTATCTTCACAATGTATGTGTGGAAATAATAAAGGGTTCTTTTGTTGTTCATCACTAGTGAATCACCAAACGCCTAACTCTGAAAAAATAGTGCAGTAATATTGAAATGTAACACTATTAATCAGATGAAGGTAACAGCAACATTCTAAATAAAACCCATTTCATTTCAACCTCACCAATTTCTAAAAACTAAAATTTTAAAAATTAACCCCGCTACCTCAAAAAATCTTTCAATCCCGTAAAATAAAGTGAAAAAAAACCAAAAAAATGATAAGATATGAAATTAGAGTCATTATCGCCAAAATCTCTAGATATTTTCCTTTAATTTTGCAAAAAAATGACTAAAATATGCTATCATTGTAGAGTGAGTAAAAAAGAAAGATAGAAAGAAACAAAGGGATGCAGATGAAGAAATCCTATAGAGTAAAAAAAGAAAAAGAATTTCAAGCAGTATTTCAACATAAACAGTCCTGTGCTAACCGAAGATTTGTCGTCTACGTATTAGAAAAGCCAGAACAAAAGCATTTTCGAGTAGGAATTTCTGTAGGGAAAAAAGTTGGGAATGCGGTTGTTAGAAATGCTGTAAAACGTAAAGTTCGTACGTCGATCTACCAGTTAAAAGAATCAATCGATCCAACTTGTGATTTTATTATCATCGCAAGACCTGGCGTCGAAAAGTTGACTTCTGAAGAAATTCATAGCAACGTGACGCATGTTTTAAAACTTGCAAAAATTTTGAAATAAGAGAGGAACAGTTTTGTGAAGAAGTATAAACGCCTATTATTGATGGCAGGTTTAGTGACACTTGTTTTGGTGTTGTCTGCCTGTGGAACAGCCCCGATCAACGAGAGTAGTACAGGAATTTGGGACCGCTATATTGTCTATTATTTCGCTGAAGCAATTAAATTTTTATCCATTTCAGCAAATACTGGTATCGGGATCATCCTATTTACATTAGTAATCAGAATCATTTTATTACCATTAATGCATTTCCAAACGAAAAGCATGCGTAAGACTCAAGAATTACAACCAAAATTAAAAGCGCTACAAAAACAATATTCATCAAAAGATCCAGAAACACAACGTTTATTCCGTGAAGAGCAGCAAAAATTATATGCCGAAAATAACGTAAACCCCTATGCTGGATGTTTACCATTGTTGATTCAAATGCCGATCATGATGGCGCTGTATCAATCAATTTCACGTGTACCAGAATTGAAGCAGGGAAGTTTTATGTGGCTGAACTTAGGCCAACCCGATCCATATCTGATTTTACCTATTTTAGCGGCTGTCTTTACATTTGCCAGCAGCTACTTGACTAGCATGAGCCAAATAGAATCAAATGCTTCACTTAAAATCATGAACTTCGTAATGCCGGTTATGATTTTTGTAATGGGTATGAGCTTAGCCAGCGGATTATCACTTTACTGGGTGGTTTCTAATGCTTTCCAAGTTGGTCAAACATTATTGATCAATAACCCATTCAAAATCCGTAAAGAGCGTGCAGAAGCTGAACGACAAGTGAAAGAACGCGAACGAGCATTGAAGAAAGCAATGAATCCTAAGAAAAAAAATAAGAAAAAATAAAAGGAGGTTTTCCAGATGCCGGTATATGAGGGAAACACAATTGAAGAAGCAACAACTAAGGGCTTACACGCACTGAATTTGTCAAAAGAAGAAGTAGAGATCAAGGTGATCGCAGACGCTAAGAAAGGTTTCTTGGGTTTGGGTAAAAAACTTGCTCAAGTTTCGATTGAACCTACTGTCAGTGAGCAAATCACAGAAGCAGTTGCACAGACAGTTGAAGATATCATTGTGACAGATGAGGAAGTAAAAGTAGAAACAGCTGTTGAAGAATTATTAGCTGCCAAAACCTCAGATTCCTCTCAACCAAAAATCTTGGAAAACCTAGAAGATGAAGAAGCCATCACTGAATTAGCGATGTATTTAACAACAATTTCAAAAGAATTGAATGCACCAGCATTAGTCCGCTTAGAACGTAAAGATGGTTTGTTAGTTTTCCATTTAGATACAGATAAACAGGGAATCTTGATCGGAAAACACGGAAAAGTCTTAAATGCACTGCAATATTTAGCCCAAGTTTTTGTTCATCGTGTTGCAGAAAACAAGTTGTCTGTTGTGGTAAATGTGGGTGATTATCGTGAAAAACGTCAAGCAATCTTGCAACGTTTAGCAGAAAGAACGGCAGAAAAAGTCAAACAAACTGGTCGACCTGTTTTTCTAGAACCAATGCCTGCATTTGAACGAAAACAAATTCACTTTACCTTGAGCAAAGATGATCATATCAAAACACATTCAGAAGGCGATGAACCGTATCGTTATTTGGTTGTTGAACCTGCGAAAAAATATTATTAAACAATAGATAATGCTCCTTTAAAAAGTAATTTTTTTAAAGGAGCATTTATTGTTTGTTTAGATAGTTCTTCAAAAAAATACATTGACAAACACAGTTAAACAAAGTATATTTTAAACGAAATCATTCTTATCAACGTACAAAATACGATGATAAAGTAGTTGGAGCAGTCGTGCTTCTTCCAGCCTGGTTCTTTTAGAATCAGGTTTTTTATTCTGCTAAAAAACAGAAAGAAAAAAGTGACCGAGACATAACTCTGTGAGTCATATCCCAGTCACATGGAATCCAGATAAACAGTGGGCCAAAAGCAACTACTACGCTTTACTCACATCAAGTTCAAAGTGTTAAAGCGCTGAGTTTTGAAGGCTTCGGAAATAAGCTGAAATTGTTGTGAAACACAGTGAGATATGAACTGATATCGGAGAATACCTCTTTAGTTCTTAGAGTTAAACTGTTCTGTCCCAATCTCTCTTTGAAGTACATTTAGCCAATATTTGTCTGTGTAAACTGAACGACCGTTCCATAAGCAAATATCTCAACGACCCATTTTCCTTGATATTCCACATATTTTTCTTCAAAATGACAATTGATTACAGCATCTGCTTCATATTCAAACGCAATCACTTTCAACTGACGGTAAACACCGCTGAAAACATCATTTGGATTGACATCTGGTGAAAATAAATCTGTCTCGATTCGATCTGTCGCAAAAACAATATCTCGAACGATATACTTTTTATTAACATTTCCTGTAGATAATGTGATTCCACTTAAACGATTTTCTAATTCTTGTTCATCGAATTCTTCTTTTTTTATTCGTTTCATTATAGGAACCTCCTTGCCTTATATAAGTTTATTTTAAAGATAAACCAGAAGAAATGCAAAGTTAACGAACGATTTTAGTAAATAAACAATCTTGCGAAAAATATAAAAATATGCTATTCTATGTCAAGAAATTAATAGGAATTGATGCAGTGAAAGTGCTAGATCCAACCTGAAAAAATAGGGGTGGAGTGGGCGCTTTTTTTGTAGCCAAAAATTGATTTATACATAGTTAAAAAAGTTAGGTGTTGCTTAACGTAGTAAGTATTACGCGAAAAACAGCTCAATTCAATAACGAAAGGAAGTCAGTCAAACATGCAACAAATAACATTAGAATTTGATACAATCGCCGCAATTTCAACGCCTCCTGGCGAAGGAGCAATCAGTATTGTTCGCTTAAGTGGCGATGAAGCAGTTGCTATTGCAGATAAAGTTTACCGTTCTGGCAGTAAGCAATTATTAGATGTTCCCTCTCATACGATTCATTATGGTCATATTCTTGATCCTAAAGATGATAGTTTGCTGGATGAAGTGATGGTATCTGTCATGCGGGCACCAAAAACGTTTACCAGAGAAGATGTCGTTGAAATAAACTGTCATGGCGGAATTGTCGTTGTCAACCAATTATTGCAGCTATTGTTAAGAGAAGGTGCACGTTTGGCTGAACCAGGCGAATTTACGAAACGAGCGTTTCTAAATGGTCGAATGGATCTATCTCAAGCAGAAGCTGTGATGGACTTGATTCGGGCGAAAACGGATCGAGCGATGCATGTTGCGTTAGATCAATTAGATGGCAATTTATCTTCTTTGATCCGCTCATTAAGACAGGAAATCTTAGAAACTTTGGCCCAGGTCGAAGTAAATATCGATTATCCTGAATATGATGATGTAGAGGAATTAACGACGAAATTATTGCTTGAAAAAGCTGGATTTGTTAAAGCTCAGATCGAAGGATTACTAACAACAGCGAAACAAGGGAAAATTTTGCGCGAAGGTTTAAGCACAGCGATTATCGGTCGTCCAAACGTTGGAAAATCTAGTCTACTGAATCATTTATTACGGGAAGAAAAAGCGATCGTAACAGATATTGCCGGAACGACACGTGATGTTATCGAAGAATACGTCAACGTTCGTGGAGTACCACTGAAATTGATCGATACAGCTGGTATTAGAGAAACAGAAGATATTGTGGAACGAATCGGCGTAGAACGTAGCCGTAAAGCATTAGCTGAATCTGATTTGATTTTGCTAGTTCTGAATCAAAATGAGCCATTAACAAATGAAGATCGTCAATTGTTAGTAGCAACAGATGGGTTAAAGCGCGTGATTTTACTGAATAAAATGGATTTACCTTCTCAATTAAATCGAGAAGAATTAAAACAGCTCGTTAAAGATGAAGAAATTTTACCCGTATCTGTTTTATCTAATACTGGGATGGAACAACTAGAATTAAAAATCGCAGACTTATTTTTCGGCGGGCAAACAGGGGAAAAAGATGCCACATACGTATCTAATACCCGCCATATCGCATTACTAGATCAGGCAGCTATAGCGCTGGATGAAGTGATTCGAGGAATCGAAGCTGGAATGCCGGTCGATCTCGTTCAAATGGATATGACACGCTGCTGGGATTTTTTAGGTGAAATCGTCGGTGACAGTGTCCAAGATGAACTGATCACTCAATTATTCAGTCAATTTTGTTTAGGGAAATAGAGAGGAAGAGTCGATGAATCAATTTAAAGCAGAATCTTATGACGTAATTGTAGTCGGAGCAGGCCATGCCGGTTCAGAAGCAGCCTTAGCATCCGCTCGTATGGGCAGTAAAACACTGCTACTAACAATCAATTTAGATATGGTGGCCTTTATGCCATGTAATCCGTCTGTGGGAGGGCCAGCAAAAGGCGTCGTTGTGCGAGAAATCGATGCGTTAGGCGGCGAAATGGGTCACAATATAGACAAAACATACATCCAAATGCGGATGCTAAACACTGGAAAAGGTCCGGCCGTTCGCGCGTTGCGCGCCCAAGCGGATAAACACGCTTACGCAACAGAAATGAAGCACACAATCGAGCGGACGGACAACTTATCATTACGTCAAGGAATCGTTGAACGCTTGATCGTAGAAGATGGTATTTGTAAAGGCGTTATCACAACAACAGGTGCACAATATCAAAGTAAAGCCGTGATTATTACAGCAGGAACAGCTCTTCGCGGAGAAATCATTATCGGTGAACTAAAATATTCTTCAGGACCCAACAATTCATTACCGTCAATTGGTTTAGCGGATCATCTTAAAGAACTTGGACTTGAAATGGATCGTTTCAAAACAGGAACACCACCACGTGTGAAATCTAGTACGATCGATTATTCTGTGACAGAAGAACAGCCTGGTGATGAACAACCAAATCACTTTAGTTTTAGTACACCGGATAGTGCTTATAATTTAGATCAACGTTCTTGTTGGTTGACTTACACAAATGAAGGAACGCATGAAATCATCCAAGACAATCTGCATCGTGCACCGATGTTTACAGGAATCGTCGAAGGAGTTGGCGCTCGTTATTGTCCTTCGATCGAAGATAAAATCGTTCGTTTTTCTGACAAGCCTCGCCATCAACTATTTTTGGAGCCAGAAGGATTGAACACAGAAGAAGTTTACGTTCAAGGACTGTCTACTTCATTACCAGAAGATGTCCAAACGGATATCTTACATTCAATTGCTGGTTTAGAAAAAGCTGAAATGATGCGTACTGGTTATGCGATCGAATATGATGTTGTCGTGCCGCATCAATTACGTCCAACCTTAGAAACTAAAGTTATCGATGGTTTATTTACGGCTGGACAAACAAATGGTACAAGCGGCTACGAAGAAGCAGCAGGCCAAGGCCTAATTGCAGGAATCAATGCAGCTTTAAAAGTCCAAGATAAAGAACCTTTCGTGATGAAACGCAGCGATGGTTATATCGGTGTTATGATCGATGATTTAGTGACAAAAGGAACCAATGAACCGTATCGTTTACTAACATCAAGAGCAGAATATCGTTTGATTTTACGCCACGACAATGCAGATTTACGTTTAACAGAGCAAGGGTATGAAATTGGACTAGTCAAAGAAGACCAATACGCAGCTTATCTTGAAAAGAAAAAAGCGGTTGAAGCAGAAATTGCTCGCTTGAATTCAGTCAGAGTGAAGCCTACAGCGGACGTACAAGCGTTTTTAGAAGCGAAAGGTTCTGTTCCGCTGAAAGATGGGGTCCTAGCCGGAGACTTCTTAAAACGCCCAGAAATGAGCTATCATGAAGTGACACAATTTATCCCATCTTCTGAGGTAGAATTAGATGATAAAGTCATTGAGCAAGTTGAAATTCAACTAAAATATGAAGGTTATATAAAAAAAGCTTTGGAAAAAGTCGATAAATTAAAACGTATGGAAGCCAAACGAATTCCAGAAAATATCGATTATGCTGCAATCAATGGTTTGGCTACTGAAGCAAAACAAAAATTGCAAAAAATTCAACCAGAAACGATTGCCCAAGCAAGTCGAATCAGTGGTGTCAATCCAGCTGACGTATCGATTTTGATGGTTTATATCGAACAGGGTAAGATAGCAAAGGTAACTAAAACAAACTAAACAACAAAAAACCACCCTATAGCGAATAGGGTGGTTTCTCTGTTTACTGAGTATCACTCTCAATACTATCTGTGTCAGCTTGTGTAATAACAAAGTTAATGACTTCTGATTTATCTGGATTGAGGAAAATCACTTGAATTTTAACATCTGGAACTACCGTTTTAGCTCCGTCTATTACGGGTTTTAATCCTTTAACCAATGTTGGTTTTAATGCTTCTGTATCAATATTTGCAACGGGTTCCTGTGCAAATGTATAGGTGTAAACAATAGTACTGTCTTCACCTTCAGTTATAGAAATATCAGAATACATTCCCTCGTATTGTTTTTTCAAACTCGGGATTTGTGACTGAGCAGCTTCTATCATAAGCTTCAAACCGCTTGAGTTGCTAGATTTAGACTCAGATGTTTTTTCTACACTCTCGTTAGTAGACAACTCTGAACTTTCTTCCTGACTATTAGTATCAGTACTTGCTGAATTTGACTTATTATTTGTCTGACCGCAACCACTAAAAATTAATACGCCCATAAATAAACAAACCATTCCCAATTTTAACTTTTTCATTCCCATTTCTCCTTTTAAAATAAATTATTTTATATAACACTAGTTAATTTTAACATAATATATATATTGTGCACTGTTTATATTAAATTTTTTCTTATTTTATGTAGGTTCGGCATGACTGTTTTTGTTCAATATAATGCTTCTTCTTTAAAAAGGCTTGATACCAAGCCTTTTTTGTTTCATGTGAAACATTTTTTATTTTTAGAATGTAGACGTAAACGATTTTTGGGAGACTTTTAAAAGTAAGTTAAAAGTTAACACGCTTGATTATAGAGTAAGATCAAAGCATAAATACAAACCAAAATAAAGGAGTAAAACCAATGTATACAATTAAAACAGTCGATGATTTCTGGAAAGTAATCGATGAAATCAGAATAAAAAGAGAACTAAATTGGTCAGATTTAGTTGGAGGAAAAGCAAAATTAGCTGCTAGTCAACGGTGGAATCCTCCATTGACGTATATTCTTCAAATACAGAAAAAGCTAGATATAGATATCATGAACACGTTTGTCTATGAGTTAATTGAATCTGAACAATTAGTTGATAAAGATCCGGAGACGCCCAACAAAATGAAGTTGATTCTCCAATGGATTCAAGCTGATAATTGGATGGAGGATGAAGAAATCATTCAAAAGGTTCAAGAAGTTGCTAAGACGATTCTATAAAAAATAAATTAAGGGAGTAAAAAAATGGCTAATATAGAAAATATGATTAAATGGATGACGGACCGTAAAGGAAAAGTCACCTACTCGATGAATGCAAGACTAGGTCCGAACAGCTATGATTGTTCAAGCGCAGTTTATTTCGCTTTGATCAGCGGTGATTTTTTAACCAGTGGAGTGATGGGGAATACAGATACTCTTTTCGCACATTTAGAAAAGGCTGGCTGGACTCAGGTACAAGCAGATGCATCCGGTAATTATCCTGCTAAAAAAGGAGATATTTTTATTTGGGGAAATCGTGGAGCATCAGGAGGAGCAGCAGGTCATACAGGCATTTTTGCAGATGATCAAGACCAAATTATTCATTGTAATTATGGCTACAATGGTATCACAATCAATGATCACGACACGATTTGGAAATTAAATGGCTGTCCAGCAATAACGGTATATCGGTATGGAAAAAATGAAAGCAGTCAGCTGAAACCACAGCCAAATTCCCCAAAACCAAAACCCGTGCCGCAAGAACAACAATCTGGCTTGATTTCAATGTCAGGCACATTTTATCCTGATAGAAAATTAGCGGTTAGCCGTGATACGAATCCAGATGACAATAGTAGTCCAGCACTTGATTATTATTTACCTGGCATGGCCATCAATTATGATTATTATCTTCATAGTAACGGCTATGTTTGGATCAGTTATATCAGTCAAGGGGGCGCCCGTCGTTATATTGCTGTGGGACCAGATGATGGGCAGACAGGCACGACTTGGGGAACGGGTTTCTTTAATTAAGCAATAAGATATAATCTGGTAAAGATTGCCTTTCTATAAAAATCAGTAGAATTTTGCTATAATGATGAAAAAGTAACGATAGGTGGAGTGACAAGTAATGAAGACTAATTTTGTAGAGAGTGAATTTGCTCCGTTAAAAAGAGTTGTTTTAGCGCAATCACAATTTTATTTACCAGAAGGGGAAGATGAGTTAGATACAAGCTTTCTATCAGAAGAGAACCTCACTCTTTTCAGTAATAAAGTTGGTGATGTAGGTGATCTTTACCCAGATATGCAAAAAAAATGGGAAAATGAAAAAGAGGAAATGTTTCAACTATTAACATCTTATGGCGTAGAAGTTATTAGACCGAGAATGTTAACAGAATATGAAAAGACGTTAGGCAAAGAGAGTGGACATGGATATGCTAATTTTTTTTCAAGAGATCCGTTTTTCACATTTGGTCATTTCATTATTGAAGGAAATCTGAGATTTGCTCATCGACGGTTGGAAATATTACCGATTCGAGATATTTTAACTGGAGAATCCAAACATTCAGAAGCAGTTTATTTAGCTGCGCCACAACCAGATATTTCCGAAGGATTAGAAAGTGAAGCAGGTCCTTTTCTAGAGGGTGGCGATGTTTTAGTTTATGGGAAAAAAATATTTGTGGGTTACTCTGGATTGGCGAGTAATCTAAATGGAATCAATTGGTTGAAGTCACTTTTAGCTCACTGGGATTATGATGTCATACCAGTACGTTTGCATCCAGACATACTACATTTAGATTGTGCACTGAGCATGGTCAAAGATGGTTTGATGATTTACTGTGAGGAAGCATTTTTAGATGGTTTACCGACAGAGTTAAACAATTGGGATAAGATAAACATTTCTTTAAAAGAAGCGTCCTTATTAATGGCTAATGGTCTCCCAATAAATGAATCTGTGTACGTTACCGATCAATCATTTACAGAATTGATTGCTGCGTTGCAAAGTTATGGGATGAAGGTGGAAACGTTAGATTATGAAATTTCAAGAATATTTGGCGGCTCTTTTCGATGTACGACACAAGCATTATTGAGAACAAGCAACTAACTTTTTGATAAAACCCAACCAAAGATTATAAAAATCTAAAATAAATTCAGATTTTCAACAAACAATCGTAGTAAAGAATCCAATTTTTCAACACAAAATAGTCACAATTTGGAGTTATTATATATTTATACCAAACAACCCTAACAAAACACTTTTTCATTTTTTAACTCCTTTTCCCGCTCTTTCCCCGAAGAGCGGGTATTTGTTGTGAATCACTGCGACTGCCCACAGAGCAGATGATGAACAATACTTGGCGACTAAAGGGAGAGAAGTTACCATACTAGTGAATCACAGTACAACGAATCAAGCCAATCAAATCCTAAAGAAAAAAGCATCAAGCTAGTCGTTGCCAAAGCAGATGATGAACAATACTTGGCGACCAAAGGGAGAGAAGTTACCATACTAGTGAATCACAGTACAACGAATCAAGCCAATCAAATCCTAAAGAAAAAAGCATCAAGCTAGTCGTTGCCAAAGCAGATGATGAACAATACTTGGCGACCAAAGGGAGAGAAGTTTCCGTACTAGTGAATCACAGTACAACGAATCAAGCCCGTCAAATCCTAAGGAAAGAAGCATCAAGCTAGTCGTTGCCAAAGCAGATGATGAACAATACTTGGCGACCAAAGGGAGAGAAGTTTCCGTATTAGTGAATCCCAACGCAACGTTTTGATCAATCAATTTTTTAAGACAAAAGTACCAAAATAGACTTTACCAAAGTAGTAAATCTTTTAAAATAGAAAAACACCAAGAATCAATCATTCAACATTGAAGTGATTGATTCTTGGTGTTTTTTAATCATTATAGTAATTAAATTCAATTAACTAATATAGTACTAGCTAAATAGAAAATCAAAATCTATTTACTATGTTTTCCTTTTTTTCTCTTCCAGAAAAGAAGTGATCCAGCTGCTCCTGTCACAAAGGCGCCCACTCCTTGTCCCATCAGAGACGTTTCGGTTCCGGTATTTGGCAGTTTTCTTCCAGAACGTGTATTGGGAAGTTTCGTTTTTGAAGAATCTGCGATGGTAGTTGTTTTAGTACTGGCAGTCATTGGTAAAACCTTTTCTTCAGCTTTCTTTTTAGGTTCTTCCAACGCTTCAGGAGTATTAGATAATTTTACTGGCATAGGATTTTCTACTGTTTTAGGTTTTGTTGGCGTAGTAATCTCAATTGGTTTTTCTACTGGAGCTTCTGCAGGATCTGCCGATTCTGGCGCCGTAACTTCTGGAATAACTGGTTTTTCCACTTCAGGTACTTTTTCTAGTTCTTTAGGCTTTTCCAGTGGATCTGCGTTAGTAATATCTTCTAGATCATTTAACTCCACAGGAGCGTCAGGTTGAATACTTTCTTCGGCTTCTTCACTATCTAATTCCACATCTGTGATGTCTTCAGAAGTACCTAATTCTATAATTGAATCAGGAGGAGTAGATGCGTGATCCTGTGTTAGTGTTGGTAGATCAATTCCAGTGATACCCGTGAAACTATTTGTTGAAGCTGCAGAAGGTGCAATTGCTGGATTCACTGGTTCTGCTACAGAATCTACTTTTTTAGGAGTGTTGATTCCCTCTGGCTCTACAGGATTTCCGGGCATATCGGGTACTGTTGGAATTACTGGAGCTGTGATTTTTTTAAGCTCTAGTAATTCTAAACCTGATTTGATAGGTTCCACACTAAAATCAGGAGCTGGTAAAATAATATCTAGATTTTGTCCCGTTATAAAACCACTATACTGCCCACTTTGTCTAAATTGATTTGTTAACCAATAATAAATTGATATTGGGGACCCAGGTATTTCTGGAAAAGGGTTATTTTTTAGACTTTTTATATTTGCTGCAGAAACAGTAGAAGTGATTTCATACATACTTTCAATTGATTTCGGGAGAGGATCATTCAAATAATAAATTTGAACATTACTACCAGTTTGAGCATTAAAAGCTTTAATTGATTCTGTTATATCTTTTTGCGCCTGTGCCCACGATGATGCAACTCCCTCTAAATAAGCTCCATACTCGGAGAATTTTGTGACTTGCTCTAAAACTGCTTTTTCATAAGCGGCTACAAATGTATTCCAATCTTCTAAAGTGTTCATCTTTTGCAGATTATCAGTTGTGAAATCGGCTGATATAGGAGTAAAATCTCCTGTAGTTAATGAATTAAAAATTGGTTGCCAAACATTAGTATAGTCATCATTTGGATCTCCATCATTTCCAATTTTCCAGCCAGATGTATATGCATCAAATGCTTTTTGATAGTTACTATATGATTCATAATATTTTTGATAAGCATTAGCTTTATCAAGATTTTTTTGCATCATTTCTTCCGCATCTGCAATAAAGTCTGTTAATTTAGCTTCAAAAGTTTCTGGATTATACACTAAATCATGTTTAATATCAGGTGCAATTGGACTAGCATTGTAGATAACATTTTTTGCTTGATATTCTTCAATGATTGGCCAAGAATCAATTAAAGCTGTTTTTAGATCTTTTTTAGCTGCACTATATTCTGTTTCCCAAGTAGTTAAAATATCAGGAATTTCTGTATAATTTTCTTGTGTAATTTTATCCTCTGGAAATTTTCCAAGAACTTGCTCCATACTAGTAACCGCAGCATTAATTTGCTCTTCGGCAGTAACTGCATTTTCATAAGCAGCAAGTGCATCTTCATAAGGTTTTGCAGCTGTACTGAAGCTTTCTTTAGCAAGATCATATTTAGTTTGTAGACTGTTAAAGAGTCTAAGAGCAGCATCATAGTCATCTTTAAGTGTTTTTAGTTTTCCATTTGCACCTTGATATGCAGCATCAGCTAATTTCCACGCATCATTCGCAGTTTTGTATGCTGTATTCACGTCATCGTACTCAGACTTAATTGCTGTAAAGGATTCTGTTAAGCTTTTATATTCTTGTGAAATGGTAATGAACTCAGCTTCATGTACCTTTTGTTCAGCTGTAACTTCAACTAACATGTCCGAAGTTGTGTTATAGGTTTCCAGAGTTTCTTCGTATTTAGTTTTAAGACGAGTATAGTAAGCAGCTAAATCAGCATATTCTTTTTCTCGTAATGCAAAAGTTTCTTTTACTTTTGAAATTGCTTCTGCTGCAGCTGTATAAGCTGTTTTCGCAGTTGTGTAATCTACTCCTAGATCAGAAAACTGCTTTTTAACTTCTGCGAAATCAGCCATTGTTTCAGCATATTGTGTTTTTAAATTAGTGTATTGTTTTTGAGTTGTTTCTAATATTTTTCCTAAATCTACAAAAGTTGTTTCTGTCTGTGAAAGCTCTGACTTTAATTGTGCTAATTCATTTTTTAGTGCTTGATATTCTTGGAAAAGCCGATCATATTCTGCGCGAGCTAGTTCATATTTTTGGATAACAGCTTCATATGTTTTATTTGCCTCAATGTAGTTAGCTTCGGTCGTGCTCAAAATTTCTGATCCAATTGTAAATTTATCTGAGATAGTATCATAGGATGATTTTACTTGATCAAATTGAGCTTTTACTTCATCAGACTCTTTAAGTGTAGTTTTATAAGCTGTTTCTGTTTCAGCATAGACACTCATTACGTGAGTATAGCTAGTACTGATGGTTTGATACTCTTTTTCTACTTGCTGATAATCAATTTTTGCTTGATCACATTGTTTTACAAGGGAATCGTATGTTTGTTTGATAGACTGGTAAGCGTTAGTAATGACTTGGAACGCACTTATTGCAGTCTCATAACTTGTTTTGACCTCTTTGAATAAAGCAGTTAGCGAGTCAGATTGTTCTTTTACTTGCTGATATTCTTTATTCACTTCATTGTAACGATTATTATTTTCAGTGTATGCCGCTAGTGCCGTTGAATATTCCACGGTACCTTCTTCATATTGTTTTAGAAGAGCTTCTGCTGCAGTTCGTTTTTCATTATAAATCTTCAAATCTGTGTCGTAAGCAGCAAGTTTCCCATCATATTCAGATTTTTGTTGATCATATGTGGTTTTAGCTGCTTCATATGTTTTCGTTTTTTGATCAAACGCTGTCTTTTTGGTTTCATAGGTTGTGCGTTCTGCTTCGTATTGACTCGCTAATTCTTTTAATTGCTGTGATAGAGTCTCATAATTAGTCTTTGTTTCTTCGTATTTTTGTTTCGTTGTTTGATAATCGTTTTTGATTTTATTATACTCAGCAAGTTTACTCTTGTAATTATTTATTGAGGTGTTCAATTCGGACAGCCGTTTTTCATAAGCTACTTTATCCGCTAGGTAACTTTCTTTAGCCTTGTTGTACTCTGTCAATAGTACGTTATATTCTTTGAGCACTTGATCATATTCTGTTTTGACTTCAGAGTAGTCATTTTTAGCAGTTTCAAGTTCTGTTTTTAATGTACTGTATGATATAGTTGCCTGATTAAATTCTTTAGCTTTAGCATCATAAGCTGTCTTTTTAGTAGTATAAGTGTTAAGTAGATTCTCATAAGATAGTTTTTGTACGTTATAGTCATTCAATTGGGTATTATAAGTATCTTTTGCCTTATTATAGGCAGTTCGAACTGTTGTGTAAGCTGCCGCGGCTTCGTTGTAGATTTCTTGTTTGTTTTCATATGCGATACGTAGGGTTTCGTAGTCTGTTCTTTTTTTCTCCGCATCTTCGTTTAATTCTTCATATTTTGTTCGAGCATCGTGATATTCATTTTGCATAGTCGTAAATGTTGATTCTGATTGTTCATAAAGTATTTTTTCTGTTTCGTAAGCATTTTTGGCTGTATTATAGTGTTCAATATGTGCTTCATAATTAGACTTGTTTGTTTCATATGTAGCCCTGCTTACTTCATAATTCTTACTAGCTTCTTCAAATTTTGTTAGCTGTGTTTGATAGGTTTCCTTTAATTCATCTAAAGCTGTCTTTAGTTCATCTGCAGTTTTGTAAGTTTTGTCTGCTTCACTTTTCGATGTATTATAATCTTTTAATGCAATGTCGTAACGTTCTTTTATTTGCTCATATTCCTCTTTTGCCTGGGTGTAGTCCTGTAATACAGTCTTATAATCTTTTTCTAAAATCGTTTGAACTGATGAGGATGGTGGTATCTGTTCCAGCGTTGCGGCCAATCCTTGTACAGAATTACTTGCTGCTATGACAAGCGTACTCGAATACAATAAAAATTTAAACGAACCTTTTCTACATGAATCATTCATTAAAGCACACGTACCTTCCTTTTTTTAATAATGTTCATATGGTAAAAATATAAAATCTTAAAGGAACTTATATTTACATAAATGTAATTATACAACAGGTAAAAGTAACTTATTTATCATATTTTTCTGTATCATTCTAATTTTTTGATAAATAACAATGAAGGAGATGCTTTTTTTATAGTAAATAACAAAAAAGAAGTGAATTCATTTAACAGATAAGCATAAGTTTTTTGATAGATAATAATTAAAATACGAATATAAAAACGATATAATATGTATTTACTGAGCTAAATCATTTAATAGATTGTTTCTTTGATTTATGTAATCATTTGAGTTACAGAAATAGGACATTTACTGTTGAATTAGAGTGAGATATTCTTACTGTAGTTTTACAGTTTGTTATAAAAAGAGCGATAGCTGATAACACGACTAGAAATAGTACCTTCTTTAGTTAGCATCTCGTTTGTGTTTAAAATTCAGATTTTCGTCTAACAAACGTATCAAAGAAACCGCAAATTCAACACAAAATAGTCATAATTTCAAGTTAATATATATTCATACTAGACAAACAACCCTAACAAAACACTTTTTCATTTTTTAACTCCTTTTCCCACTCTTCCCCAAAGAGTGGGTCTTTTTTTGCTATCAAAGAAGTCTTAATTCCTGCTATTCCCAAAATAAAAAATTGATGTTCATTTTTCGAAAGAACCTTCTTTTAATCCGCAGTAAACTAAAGAGACAAAATGAAGGGATGGGCGATCAATGAACGAAAATAAAATAGCTCAATTTAGAAATGCACACAAAAGAGACAAACCACTGGTTCTACTAAATATCTGGAATGTAGCAAGCGCAAATGAACTGACAAAGAAAAAAATCAACTTGATTCCAACGGGCAGTTACGCAATGTCTGATCATTATGGTTATCAAGATGGTGAAAATATGCCTTTTGATGAGATACTTTGCTATATTCAACACATGGATACGGGGAATAATTACATCACAGCAGATATTGAATCAGGATATGCCGAAAATTTAACAGATCTGGAAAAGAATACTGAAGCGCTCATAAACAGCGGTGTTATCGGGATCAATATTGAAGATAGAAAATCAAATACAGAGACACTTTATTCTATAGAAGAGCAAAGTGAGCGGTTGCTTTGCATCAAACAAAAACTCAACTTCATGAAAAAAGATTTGTTTATCAATGTGAGAACCGATAAGTATTTTATTGGAGATATTGCTAATAATAATCAAGATGAACAAGTACTAAACCAAACGATCACGCGAATCAAAGCCTATGAAAAAACAGGAATCGATGGTATTTTTGTACCAGGCTTAAAAAATAAAGAACATATCGAGAAAATCACAGGTGAAACGAGTTTACCGATCAACATTATGCTGGATGTTAAAGAAGATTCAGTTGCAGAATATCTAAATATAGGAATTTCAAGAATCAGCTTTGGTCCGTCGATTTATATGCTTTATAGTGAACATGAAAATAGTGACTTAGATACATTTTATACGTCGTTACTGGCAGAGATTGTTCAACATGAGAAACAAAATCTTATTGAATTATTCAAAATAAAGTAGAGAGGGGAATGCCCAATGATCAGTGAAAAAGAACAAAAACAGTATTATCAAGCGCTGTTGGCGAAAGATTCTTCATATGACGGTATTTTCTTTGTTGGCATCAAATCGACAGGCGTTTTCTGCCATGCAACATGTCCTGCAAGAAAACCGAAGTACGAAAACTGTACATTTTATGAAACGGCAGAAGATGCACTTTTATCTGGCTACAGACCCTGCAAACGTTGTAAACCATTATCCTACCCAAGAGAAATCCCGCCTTTGGTTCAGCAAATAATCGAATTAGTAGAAAAAAATCCAGAAAAACGATGGAAAGATAAAGATTTTGCAGAGTTGGGCATTCACTCGATAACGGCTAGAAGACAATTTAAGAAGGTTTATGGCATGACATTTGTTCAATATGCACGTTCAAGAAGAATGGGAATGGCTTTGAAATCAATCAAAAATGGTGAAAAACGGATCGATACGCAATTGGATATGGGCTATGATTCTTCCAGTGGATTCTATGACGCTTTTTCAAAAATTATGGGTAGAAATCCTAAACATTCAAAAGACATCAAGAGCTTATCTGCTGATTGGATCGATACGATTCTTGGACCAATGATGAGTATTGCGGACGATGAATATTTATATTTACTGGAATTTGTTGATCGACGCGGCTTGGAAAGAGAAATCGAGCGGCTACGTAATCGAATGAATGCTTCAATCGTTCCGGGAAAAACAAAAATCAATAACCAAATCAAAGAGGAATTAGGTTTGTATTTTGAAAAGAAGCTGGGTAAATTTCAGACACCTTATTTGTGTCTAGGTTCTGATTTTCAGAAAAGTGTGTGGCAGGCTTTGACGAAAATCGAACGTGGTGAAACTTCTTCGTATAAAGAATTGGCAGCTGTAATTGGAAATCCTAATGGAATGCGAGCGGTTGGGAATGCTAATGGTGCGAATCAGTTGGCAATCATTATTCCGTGTCATCGTGTGATCCAGTCAGATGGTAGTTTAGGTGGATATGGTGGCGGTATTGAGCGGAAAAAATGGTTATTGAAACATGAACGGGAGTACCGTTAAATATAAAATGAAAAGCGTGTCTTTTTCCTTTGGCCAGAGGAAAAGGGCATTTTTCAGTAACGGTTGTTATTTTATGTTAATTCAAAAAAATACAAAAAAGCTACTATTCTGAGCTAAAAGATTTATAAAAACGTGTTATTGTAAAGGTGAAGTTAAAATGATATACAATAAAATGAAAGAAAGCGTGGTAATTATTTTGAAAAAAACGTTATTAAATGTATTATTCGTCTGTTTAGGCAGTGCAGCTTTATTTTCTATGGGTGTGCAAGCATCTGCTCAAGATGTAAGAATCAATGAATCAAATAATCATGTTATGGGAAATAATTTAAAAAAAGCGGAATCTACTAGAAAAAAGAGACAAGTTTCGCTACCTTACACGCAGGAATCTCTTCCGAGAGCGGACTTTATCGATATCTCTTCTTGGAATGGTGAAATATCTGTAGATTCATATAAAAAAATGAATACACAAGGTGTTAAAGGTGTCGTCGTAAAATTGACAGAGTACACAACTTATAAAAATCCTTTTGCGAAGATTCAAATCGAAAATGCAAAAAAAGCAGGGTTAACTGTTTCAACGTATCATTATTCTTGGTTTGTAGATGAGCAAAAGGCTGTTGAGGAAGCCAATTACTTTGCGGATTTTGCAGAAGAACTTGGGTTGAATCCTGATACAATAATGGTCAATGATGCAGAAGAAGGGGAAATGATCCCGGCAGACGTAACGATCACATCAACTGCTTTTAAAAATCAATTAAATAAGCGCGGATTCAAGAACGTGATTCATTATAGTATGGCAAGCTGGTTTACGAATAATTGGTTAGAGTTTCCAGTTTTAGGAAAAGAAAATAGTTGGGTTGCTGAGTGGCCGAAAACACCGTCGAATGAAAATTTATTGCATTCCGATACAGCTGCATGGCAATGGAGTTCACAAGTGGAATTTTCAGGTGTGACAGGAGTATTTGACGCGAATGTGGATTATCTTGGTCGATTTATAGATACACTTGAGTTTAAGATTGGGACGGATACGAAGCCTATCCAGTATTATCAAGGGGAAGAAGTTACGTATCAAGGGAAAAAATATACAGTGATTCAAACACATAAGAACTATGGTGATCCGTGTGGCGTACCAGGGATTGCGCAAGCGTTGTTTTCAGAGAAGCGTTAATTGGAATTATGAGTAAAAAGAGTGGACAAACGGCAGAGAAAATCTGAGTATTGTCTGCTCTTTTTATTTTTCCCCTCTGTGTTGGTAGAAGCAATAAATAGTTTAGTTAAAGGACTGACTATTAAATTTTCGCGTTCTGATCATACTTCTTTGAAATAAACATGGGAAAGAAGTTAGAACTGCGGAAACCTATATGTATAATTAGTTGTCTTTTTTTGATACACTAAAGGTAGTAATGGGGGGAAAATAAAATGAAAATAGGGACACAATACAATTCATACAACCAACCAATCAGTTACCCAGTAAACAACTGGTCTACAAGAGATTATCCAACAAAAACAATCCTCGAAGGAACCTATTGTCGATTAGAAAAAATAGATCCAAGCAGACATTTAGAAGACTTATACAATAATGTCTATGGACCAGAAACCAATCCCAAGAACTGGACATACATTCCAATAGTATCATTTGAAAATAAGCAGGATTTTTCAGTATATCTTACATCGATCAGCCATTTACAAGATCCATTTCATTATGCAATTATTGATAAAGCCAGCAAAAAAGCTGTAGGTACTTTGGCTTTGATGCGGATAAATAGAGAACAGGGAACAGTTGAAGTTGGTTTTGTGATTTATTCTGATCAGTTAAAGAAAACCAGAATAGCGACAGAAGCGCAGTACCTTTTGGCTTGTTATGCATTAGATGAGTTAGGTTATCGACGTTATGAATGGAAGTGTGATGCGTTAAATGAACCTTCCCGAAAAGCTGCGTTGCGTTTAGGATTTACTTTTGAAGGGGTTTTTCGGAACGCTATAGTTTATAAAGGGCGCAATCGTGATACTGCGTGGTTTTCTATCATTGAAAGTGAGTGGCCCAAAATAAAGTCTAAATTGGAATCATGGTTGTCTATCTCAAACTTTACTGCAGACGGAGAGCAAAAAAAATCACTGAATGAATGTTGAGCATAAAAATTAGCTTACTTGAAGGGAAAGTAATGAAATGAATAATTCGGAAATTCAATTAACAAACATTTGTAAACCAACGATCTTTATGGATGTGGCTCCAACTTTTTTAACAGATGAAACTATGGATGAGAGAAAGCAAAAAGTATTGGACAATATGAAATTAGAAGGGTTTGATGCACTAGTACTTTATGCAGATAAAGAGCATGGTGGAAATTTTGAGTATTTAACAGGTTTTATTCCACGCTTTGAAGAAGGATTGCTTATTTTAGATGTCAATGGTGATTGTACATTGATTTTGGGAAATGAAAACTTAAAAATGGCAAAAGTTGCTCGAATCGAAAATCAATTAATCCATTCTCCGTTGTTTTCATTACCAAATCAACCGATGGATAATGAAGCAAGACTGGAAGATATTTTTGAAACAATCAATTTATCTAAAAAAAGTAAAATCGGGGTCGTTGGCTGGAAAATGTTTACAACAAATGAATCAGACAACGATACTTATTTTGATCTTCCTTATTTTATTATTCAAGCACTATTAACAAGTAAAGATGAGCAAGCGGTGCTTAAAAATGCTGCGCACCTATTTATTCGAGGAGATAAAGGTGCACGCACGACGAATAATTCAAATGAGATCGCACATTATGAATATGGTGCTAATTTATCATCTAGTTGCATTTTGAATGCAATGGATGCCGTTGAAATCGGTGTAACTGAGGCTGTACTAGGTAATGAATTGACTGCTGAAGGTCAAACCAATACCGTTGTAACGATTGCCGCAACTGGACAGCGTTTTGAATATGGTAATGTGTATCCGACGCATAAACAAGTGAAATTAGGCGATCCATTATCTTTAACGACTGCATTCAAAGGTGGTCTATCTAGCCGTACAGGTTTTGTGATAGAAAATGAGACACAACTTCCAGTAAATCAGCATGATTACTTAGAGAGAGTCGCGAAACCATACTATCAAGCTGTTGTAACATGGCTGGAAACGATAAAAATTGGCATGGCTGGAAAGGAACTTTATCAAGCAATCGAGACTGTTTTTCCTAAAGCAGAGTATCATTGGCATTTAAATCCTGGACATTTAGTATCAGACGAAGAATGGATGTCTTCCCCAATCTACGCTGAGTCAGAAGAGAGATTAAAGAGTGGTATGATTTTACAAATCGATATTATTCCATCTGTAACGGGCTATACAGGAGTAAGTGCCGAGGAGTGTGTGGCTTTGGCTGATACGAATTTACAAAAAGAAATCAAAGAGAATTATCCAGAGCTATGGCAACGAATAACCATAAGAAAAAATTATATCAAAGAAGTATTGAATATTGATCTAAGTGAAGATATTATTCCATTGTCTAACACAGTTGGGTATTTACGACCGTTTTATTTGGCGAAAGACCAAGCATTTCGTCGTGTTTAATCATTATTAAAAATAAGGAACTACTCTTCAGATAGGAGAGTGGTTCCTTATTTTATTTTAAACATGTATTGTTACACGTGAAACATTTGTTCTGTTTCTTGTAAAATGATGTTATCTTTCAAAGCTGCCACCGTTTCAACGGATACATATCCTACAGCTTTTTCAAGGGCATTACTTATTCCACAAGCCATCCCATAACGCAATGTTTCTTCTATAGAAAGACCTAGATCTAAAGCAAATGCAATACCGCCAACTGTTGCGTCCCCGGATCCCGTTGGATTGATGATGTCGAGTGTAGGTATGATAACATCAAAGATCCGCTCGTTATATTTAGCCACTGCACCATCTCCACCACAAGAAACTAAAATAAACGGAATACCCTTCAACAATGGATGATTTAGATGTTCGATCACGTCATTTTTACCATGGATAGGAATATCCAATAACTCTGAAAACTCATGGATATTTGGTTTGATAAAATAAGGCTTGATTGTACCTTTAAGGACATGTTGCAGTTGTTTTCCAGAAAGGTCAGTTAATACTTTTATTTCCGATCCAAGTTGATGATTTAGTTGGTACAAATAATTCTGGTACAGTCGCTCATTTTTGGTGTTTGCAGATCCACATAACGCAATAATCGGTAGTTCTTTTTGCTGAGATGAAAAATCAATCACAGTCGCTACAATTTTTTGAGCTGTTTCTTCTGTTATTTCAGGACCTAACTCTACAATTTCAGTTTGGTTTTTCTCTTGGTCCATAACCGTGACCGCATTTCTAGATTCACCATTGATTGAGAGGAAGGCGGTTTTAAATGGTTCTTGATCAAGTGCGGTTTGAATCGATTTTCCATTTGTTCCAGCCAAAACCCCCATTGCTATTACGTCTGCACCTAAAATTGCAGCAGTTCTTCCTGCATTGATGCCTTTTCCACCCACAGCTTTGACAGGGTTACTACAACGGTTCATTTCTCCTAAAACAAATGTCTCTGTAAAATAGATAGAATCCATTGATGGATTAAGTGTTACTGTTAAAATCATGGTTATTTCCTCTCTTTCAGATCCCTAGTTAATCTGGGTTCCTGAAAAGAGTAGATCAAACCCAGTTAACTTTTTTTGTTTAATAAATTGCCATAAGATTGATAAAAATTGAATGTTTGCTCGTCGATTTTATCATCGGTGATCACATAGTCTAAATCTGAAAGCTTATAAAAAGTATAGACATCGCTAACATTGAATTTTGTGCTGTCTGCTACAACAATTTTTTTCTTAGCGTTTTTAAAAGCAGCGCGCTGAACGCCACCTTCTAAATAATTTGAGGTCGTTACGTTATTGTTGTAAATACCATTCGTTGCAGCAAAGGCAATATCGATATTGATCGTTTCGAATGTTTGCTCCGCGTGCTCTCCAATAAATTCTTCTGTGATCGGTGTAAAATCCCCCCCCGTTAACAAGATCCGATAGTCAGTGTGCTCAATAATATAGTTGAACGCCAACAAACTATTTGTAACGATCATTAAATTTTGTTTTTTGATAAAAGGCAGTGCATATAGAATGGTCGTTCCTGCACCAACAAAAACAACTTGGTGATCTTGGATCAAAGAGTTCATGATTTTTCCAATATATTCTTTTTGCTCGATATGTAGATTGATTTTTTCATGAGTGGCTAGCTCTTTGTCTTTTCGATCAATTTTTTGTGCACCACCATATAAACGAACGAGTTGATTAGAATCGCTTAGTTCATTAATATCTCTACGAATCGTCATTTCAGAAACTTGTAGTTCTTTTGCTATATCGGACACAGTCATAAACGTACTTTTTTCCAATAATTCTAAAATATGTGCATGTCGCTCTCTTTTTAGCATAAAAGTTCTCCTTTTTGTTCGAAAATGTTCATCTCTTATATTTTATACGTAAAACGAACAAAAAACAATCGAAAGAAAGCGTTGACAAACCTTTGTACAAGATGTATTCTTTTTGTATAAACAAAGTTTAACATACATTCACAAAGTTGAACACAAAAAGTTTAAATATTTAAAAGGGATAGAGGAGGAAGTAAAGTGATGAAGGAGATGTTCCAACCGGACTTAATCGATTTAGATGTAGAAGTTCGTAACGAAGAAGAATTATTTGAACTGGTTGCAAAGCGGTTGCAAGCGGCTGGTTATGTGAAAAATGGATATTTGGAAGGGATTAAGTCTAGGGAAAAAAATTTTCCAACAGGATTGATCACTGAATATCTTAATATTGCATTACCTCATTCTGATACGGAATATATTGAAAGGCCTTTCATATATGTCGCTAGAACAACAAAGCCAATCAAGGTCAAACAAATGGGGGACAATCAAGAAATGGAGGTGAGAGATTTGTTTTTCTTAGGAATCAAAGAACCCTCAAAACAAGTAGGCTTATTGCAGGAATTAATGGTCTTATTCCAAAATGAAGCATTTGTGTCAACGTTAAATGCGACAACAGAAAATGAAGAGTTATTCAACTTATTTATGAAACAATGGGAGGAAGTTAAAAATGGCTAGAAAATTAATTGTAGCATGTGGTAGTGGTGTAGCAACAAGTACTACGGTAGCAGAAAAAATCAAAAGTAAATTTGATACAGATCATATTGATTACCCAGTAGAAGCTGTCGACTATAAGTCGATTTTACAAGAGTTACCAACTGCTAGTATTTATGTTTATATTGCTAAACCCGATGATGAAGTATTGCAAGAAGCTGAAAATTTAGGGGTTACTGTATATGCAGGGGTTCCATTTTTGACTGGCATGGGTGTTGACGAAATTTATGAAGGAATCGTTAACGATACGAGAAAATAAAAACGGGAGCTCAGATTATGACGAATCCGAACTCCACTTAAATAATAATACAAACTAATCATACCAAAAAAACAAATAGATAGGTAGGTAAAAGAGATGGGAATTTTTCAATCTGTGATTGATTATATATTAAATCTTGGTTCAGCAATTTTTGTTCCTTTGATTATCCTGATTATTGGCGTAATAGCTCGTATGCCATTGAAAAAAGCCTTTATGTCGGCGATTACGCTAGGGGTTGCATTTACTGGAATGAGTATGGTAATCGGGTTTATGTCTGATGCGGTCAGTCCAGCATCTGTTGCGATGGCTAAAAATACAGGAATCAGTTTACCAGCACTTGATTTAGGTTGGACAGGTGCAGCGAGTATTACCTGGTCTTGGTCTTATGCATTTGTTTTTTTCGCGGTCGTTTTAGGTGTTAATTTTATTATGCTGTTATTGAACTTAACGAAAACACTGAACGTTGATATGTGGAATGTCTGGGGCAAAGCGTTGACTGCTTATTTAGTTTATTTTATCAGTGGATCGCTCGTTGCTGGTTTTATCGCAGCAGTTGTTCAAGTGGTTTTAGAGTTGAAAATGGGAGATATGTTCCAACGCCATATTCAGGATTTAACAGGTATTCCGTTGGTAACTGTAACACATTTAATGAACATTTCTGCGGTATTGATGTTGCCAGTTAATATTGTGATGGATAAAATTCCATTCTTTAATAAAAAGGCAGATACATCAGCATTAAAAGCGAAAATCGGAATTTTTTCAGAAAATAGTGTGATGGGATTTATTATTGGTATGCTACTTGGTTTCGGCGCGGCATATGGTATTTCTGGTTCGCTGAACTTAGGGATTCAAGTTGCTACAGCAATGGCCTTGTTTCCAATGATTAGTAAGATGTTTATGCAATCACTCTCTCCTTTGGCTGATGCGATGTCAGAGATGATGAAAAAACGGTTTAAGGATCGTGAAGTCTATATAGGATTAGATTGGCCAATTTTAGCTGGACGCTCTGAAATCTGGGTGACGGCGATCATCTTAGTCCCGGTGTTCATTGGATATGCTATGATTTTACCGGGCAATCAAGTATTGCCACTTGCTGGAATTATCAACTATTCGATTGCAGTTGGAGGACTGTTACTGACTGGCGGAAACTTATATCGCATGATTACGTTAGGGATTATCTATACGCCGCTTTATTTGTATGGCGCAACGTATCTTGCACCAGTCTTAACTGGTTTAGCCAAAAAAACTGGCGCAGTCGATTTAAAGGGCGGAAGTATTACTTGGTCATCCATTGAAGGTCCAGAATTTAGAATTTTATTTGCTGAAGCAGCTAATTTGAATAGTATGGCAATTGTTGGATTCATTATCTTTATCGCAATGTTTGTCTGGTTATATAAGTATATGGCAAAAGAGCCTGTTCCAAGTGCACGTTATGATGAAGTGGAAAATTGATTAAAGCCTTGAAAGGACTGGATAAAATGAACCAAAAAGGAAAATGGATGACGCTACTATTTTTAGATAGTTTCCTTTTTATATTGGCGCTATCGATCAATATCGTCCCATTGTATTTACTAGTCATGCTCCTTTCTCTTTTCATTTATAAAAACGGAAATGCAGTGCTTTTTAAAGAAAACGATGACAGAAAAAAACAAAAATATGAAGAGTATAAAGTAGTGCAAAATGCGGCCAAAGAAGCGATCCAAACAGGTAAATTATTAAAAAAGAAGAAGGAGCTGTAATAAATCATGGCAGATGGAAGAATTTTATTTGAACGTGAAAGAGAAGATATGGCGAAAATTGTACAACTGATTTTTGAGCGTAAAAACACTAACGTTGCAGGAGGGAATTTTTCATTCAAAACAACGGATGAAAAGGGGAAGGAATATATTATCATGACTCCTACCATGATGTCACAAGCATATCTAGGGCATGTTTCGCCTTCGCAGATTTTAGTGGTAGAACCTCATACGAGGAACGTTATTGCAGGAGAAGGCGGCTTGACCAGGGAGATCAATATGCATGAAGCTGTCTATGATGCCAATCCCTTAATCAAGTCTGTATTGCATGCCCATGCGCCAAACAGTATGTTTTGGGCGACTAGCGGTTTGGATATGCCCAATTTAACAGAAGCAACTCAGAAAGTAGAATATATAGAAGTGCTGGAATTTGAACCGAATTGTTCGGAAGAACTAGCAGAAATTGTCAGTAATCACATTAAAACGATGGAGAGAAAAACATTACCGCATGAATTCTTATTAGACAGTCACGGTGTATTGATCACAACAGGTGGAGAAACGGGAATGGAAGCAATCCATTCAGCTTTAGCAATTTTGGATACGGTGGAATGGAATGCAGAAATTGCCTATAAGCAAACTATTTTCCAAAAATTAGGTATCTTAGATGGATATTATTCTAAAGGAGTTAAAATTGGTACAATCGATGATCTGATCAACCGAGAACCAATCTACAATCAAAAAATTAAAATGACGGCTGGCGGAGACTAAATAATGTATAAAATGAAGCAGCTAGTTTAAGACTCTTTTTGGGTTTTAAACTAGCTGTTTTTCTTTTTACTACAAGAAATAAGAGAGGGATTTTTTTCAACAATACTATAGAAAGAAACATTTTATTACAACTGCTATAAATCTTACTAAAAACATTGCAAGAAATCTCTATTTGCGTTAAAGTAAGAAAAGACAACTGTGAAACATTTTCTGTTTCACGCAAGGAAGGAAACATATGACACCAGAAGAATTTAAACAACTATTAAGCCAAAAAGAGATCCATTTATCGGATCATCAAATGGAACAATTTGCCCGTTATTTTGAATTGCTCGTTGAGTGGAATGAAAAAATGAACCTAACTGCGATCACAGAAAAAAAAGAGGTGTACCTAAAACATTTCTATGATTCTATTTCGTTGGCATTCTTTGAAGATTTTTCAACCAATAAATCAATTTGTGATGTAGGTGCAGGAGCTGGATTCCCTAGTATTCCGTTAAAAATCGTTTTTCCAACATTGCAAGTAACGATCGTTGATTCTTTAAATAAACGAATCACGTTTTTAACTGAATTAGTCAATGAGTTGAAGTTGGAAGATGTTTCTTTACATCATGATCGTGCGGAAACGTTTGGTCAAAAAGAAGAGTTTCGTGCTGTATTTGATTACGTTACAGCTCGTGCAGTTGCTCGTTTAAATGTTTTGAGCGAGTTATGTCTACCTTTAGTAAAGAAAGATGGATTTTTCTTAGCTTTAAAAGCTGCCAAAAGTGAAGAAGAAATTATTGAAGCTAAACCGGCAATTGCTATTTTAGGTGGTAAATTTCAAAAAGAAGTTTCATTTGAATTACCAATCACAGAAGACGAGCGACATATCGTTGTGATTCAAAAAAAGAAGGAAACACCTAAAAAATACCCGAGAAAACCTGGATTACCAAATAAACAGCCAATCAAATAAGATGGAGGGACACAAATGGCACGAATAATTTCTGTAGCGAATCAAAAAGGTGGCGTTGGTAAGACAACGACTACTGTGAATCTAGGTGCTTGCCTTGCCTATTACGGCAAAAAAGTGTTGCTGATCGATATTGATGCACAAGGAAACGCAACAAGTGGTATCGGCGTACGTAAACCAGATGTTGCAACAGATGTTTATGATGTATTAGTAAATGAAGAACCAATCAAAAATGTGATTCAACAAACTTCTAGAGAGAATTTAGATATTGTTCCAGCGACGATCCAGCTTGCTGGAGCAGAAATTGAATTGACTTCGATGATGGCCAGAGAATCTCGCTTAAAAGCTGCTATAGAAGAAATAAATGATATCTATGATTTTGTTTTGATTGATTGTCCACCTTCATTAGGACACTTAACGATCAATGCCTTTACAGCGAGTGATTCGATCTTGATTCCCGTACAATGCGAATACTATGCTTTGGAAGGCTTGAGCCAATTATTAAATACTATTCGTTTAGTTCAAAAGCATTTTAATCCTGAATTACGTATCGAAGGAGTCTTGCTAACGATGTACGATGCCCGCACGAATTTAGGTGCTGAAGTCGTAGAAGAAGTTCGCAAATATTTCCGTGAGAAAGTGTATGATACGATCATTCCTAGAAACGTTCGTTTGTCTGAAGCGCCAAGTCATGGTTTGTCGATTATTGATTATGATCCCCGTTCACGTGGTGCCGAAGTGTACCAAGCACTAGCAAAGGAAGTGTTGGATAATGAGTAAAGGAAAAGGTTTAGGTAGAGGTATTGATGCATTGTTTCAAGATTTTGCTAGTTTGGAAGATGTAGATGTTCAAAAAGAAGAAGTACTTGAAATTCCTTTAAATGAACTTCGTCCGAATCCATATCAGCCAAGAAAAACATTTGATGAGGCATCACTTCAAGAATTGGCAAACTCGATTCAACAATCAGGTGTTTTTCAACCGATCATCGTTAGAAAATCGGCTGTCAAAGGCTACGAAATCATTGCAGGTGAAAGACGTTTTCGTGCTTCAAAATTAGCAGATAAAGAAACGATTCCAGCGATTGTCCGTGAATTTGATGAAGAAGCAATGATGCAGGTCGCAGTTTTAGAAAATCTACAGCGGGAAGATTTGAATCCGCTGGAAGAAGCTGAAGCTTATGACATGTTGATGAAAAATTTGAAGCTAACACAAGTAGAAGTTGCAGAACGTCTAGGCAAAAGCCGCCCATACATTGCCAACTACTTACGTTTACTAACATTGCCAACTCAAGTTAAAGAAATGGTGCAAGGCGAAATCTTATCAATGGGGCAAGCAAGAACATTACTTGGTTTAAAAGATAAAGACTTGATTTTAACATTGGCTAAACGAGTGGTAGAAGAGAATTTAACTGTTCGTCAGTTAGAACAAATCGTGAATGACTTCAATGAAAACCAAGGAAAAAAAGCACCGAAGAAAGAAAAGAAAGCAATCAAAGATAAGCCATATTATATTCGTGAAAGCGAAGATCGCTTAATGGATAAATTCGGTACGACTGTTGCAATCCAAGAAAAAGAAGGCAAAGGGAAAATTGAGATTGAGTACCTTTCACAATCAGATTTAGCTAGAATTTTAGATATTTTAGAGATTCATTTTGATGAAGCATAATTCATTCGATAAAAAAAGAGTAGGCTCCAAAACTAAACATTAGTTTTGGAGCCTACTCTTTTTTTATCGTTGAACTACAGGTAGTAATAAAGAAAATGTTATTTACCTAAATTTGTTTTTTATAAAAATGATATATGTATAAATTAAATCTATTTTTCTTATTCTTATATAAAATAAGAAAAATCTATAATTGTTTAAATTAAACTATCTGAATAGTGTTAAATAGATACTTATTGTTAAATACCTATACATCAAGTATACAATAAATAATTTGGACATGTCAATGAGTAATAAGCAAAGTATAATATATTAATTTATGTATATTACAGCGTACGAGAGAAAGTATATTAGATATTTAAAAATAAAATGTTGATAAACAGCTATATTATTATATAAATTTTATATCGAAATACAATAGCTTTACTGTGGTTAATAATAAATAGTAATTTGGACTATATTTACTTATTCTTATACGCCGTCAAATGAACCGTCAAATAAATCACGTTAGATATATACGCAACAACGAACGATTCGTTAATATAGTCTCCAAGTGTATCTGTATCCTGAGTTAAAAATCTAAGTCTGTCTCTTTAAAAGTGTAACTAAATTAAAATAATTCTATTTTTACTCTTAACACACCTGCTATTTTTAGCTAAAAAGACTTCAACAAAATACTTGATGTGATCATACTTTTGTTAAAGCTCGTCGAAAAGAGCAACCGCTTTGATTCATTTATTTTGCTAAAATCATCTTTTTTTTGAATATTAAATTATGTATTTAAGTTTGATTCACCGTCATCTAACCGTCACTACTTTATTTAGAATGCTAATAAACAAACATTTTAAGTTCATTTTTCTTATTTTATATAAGAATAGGAAATTCCTATTATCTAATATTTACAGTTTTATGTAGTACATGTTTTAAAAAATATGTATCACTGACATCTATTTCAAAGGAATTTTATCGAATATAAATGGTTGGAATTACTATGTATAAAAAATTAAGAGGAGGATTTTCTATTATGAGGAAAAAAATAATTATATTGACCGACACATTAAGTGCAAATGGATTATTGCAAAATAGTTTGTTGAATATGGATTACGAAATAATGGTTTCAAAAGATATCTTAACTCAGCCGAAAGACAAAGAGTTTTATTTTCTGCAAAATTTTGATCTTATTATTTATCAACAATCAATGTACAGTGGATTGAAAGAATCGTTTTTAGATAATTTAGCATTACTGAATAAGCCGATCGTTGTTTTAACGTTTGAGGCAGAACAGGTCAACAAGTCTAAGTATTCGAACAATGGAAATGTGAGTTTTGTTCGCTATCCAATATCTGTCACTGATTTAGCAAGTAAATTAGCGTCTATTTTTGAGGAATCAGTGAATAGTCAAGGTAACGGTGGCCAAGAAAGAGCGATGAATTCTTCTATAAACAATGAAGGAGCTTCTCAAAATCCATTATCCCATTCAAACATAGCTAAAGTAAAAAAACAATATTCATTTCAATTAAAAGATCGTACATTAATCATTGACAATTGGTTGATTCCATTAACTAAAAAAGAACATCAGGTATTGGAACATTTTATTGAATCTGACCAACGAGTGTTTTCAAGTCAAGCATTATGTGAAGCAATTTGGACAAATGCCAAGCAAAAAAATAAACAAGCACTGTTGAGTAATCTGATTAATCGTATCAAACAAAAGATAATGGATAAAACGTCAATTTTTGAACCATTTATTTTAAATAAAAAAGGCATAGGTTACTATCTGAATCAAGAGTTTGTGGAATTAGATGAACAAAATAATGAAAAAACAAGAGAACTACTGGTAGGTAGCGTATAACTAAAAGGAAAAATCAGAAAGGGAGCGGGAAATTTGGCAATATTTAACAAAAAAAACAAAAAAAAAAAGAACTATGATGATGATTACGAGGAGTACTATGATGAGTATGATGAATACGACGAGTACGATGAATATGATGACGATGAATTCGAAGAAGAGGAGTATGAGCCCCCTAAAAAAAGCCGCCCAGAAACTTCAACTAAAAGAGAGCGTTCGGAAAACATTATGAGAAAACAAGAGAACGAATTACAACAAGAACAAGCAGCTGTAATTGAACATTTGAATAATGAAAATCAACAATTTCAAAAAGAAATGCAACGTCAAAAAACAATGGCTGAACGATTGAAGGCAGAAGTTGAGAATAAGCAACAAGAAATTGATCAACTGACCATGCGTTTGACAAGCTCTTCTAAGTCAAAAGAAAGAATTATTTCGCTCGAAGAGCAAGTGCGGAATTTAGAAGAACTGAGAGTTCAGTTAGACGAGCAGTTACTAGAAGAGCGCAATAAGAGCGCAGAGACTGAAAAGCAACTACGCCAACAAGACTTAATGAAAAATCAAATTGCAGAAGTTTTGATGGAAGCTAAAGAAAAAGCGCAGCAAATTATTGAACGTGCGACGATTGAAGCAGATCGTACAGTAGAAGCTGCCAGACATGAAACTAAAAAAGCAGTTTCAGAAGCCTCAATTGAGTTAAAAATGATCAATCAGGAAGCGGCAAATTATCATACACGTATACTTCGTTTGCAAAGTGAAACAAGTGTGTTAATGGAAGATTTATTGAGTAAATCTAGCCGACTAGCTGATCAGTCATTGGATTAAGGAAAGGGGATTAAGAAGTGGTTTATCAAAATATCATGGTTGACATCTATCAAGCCGCTTCTCCAGCTGTAGGTGAACGTCTTTTTGATGACGATATGTTGCGGGATATCTGTTATATATGCGAAGAGATTTTTCAAAAAAAAAATAAACAAATCCCTTATCCTCAAAAAGAAGTAGAAGAATATTTTGAAGAATTTCATACCATAATTTCTTTTTTTAAACATGTGGAGATTACCTTAGATTTTGTAGATCTTGATTGGTCTGCTTTATTGGATGAATTGATTCATACCTTTCCCCAAATCGCTTGGATAGGTGGTTCTAAAGAGAAAGAAGATAATCGAGTTGTTTACTATATAGATTTTGTTCCTATTGCTTATAGAGATACTGGATTTCCTTTCATGGTCAATTTACTGCAGTCATTAGATCAGCAGTTACTGGGTGATAGTGATGATTTGTTAGAATCGTTCATTTACGAGATCGAAAGGCTGGTAGCTAAGTTTATCAAACCATTTAAGGCAGCGACTTCTGCTCCAATAGAAAAAACTGAGGTTGTAGAATATAGTGATGATAATGAAAATTATTTACTGAAAATGGAAGAAGCTGTCAGTAGAGAAAGATATGCAAAAGAAAGAATGCGGCTTGCAAATAAAAAATTAGAAGTTGTAATCGATCAAATGGAAAGGCAAAATCTATCTCGGGCCATGAAGGAACTGAGTAAAACCAGCGATGATGACAATGAGAACTGGGATCATATACTAAAAGTTGATTTGAGAGAATATTCTCAACTACTACAAAAGGCTAAGTTTTTAGAGCAATCTTGGCTAATGAATAAAGAGTTAGTTACAAAATCAGAAAAGATGACGATTTCTGATAATCAATTGACTTATGAAAGAGAACAAGTAAGAAGCTTTAAAGATGCAGTTTCTACAAACGAAATTTATTTGATTTTAGATGAGTGTAAGTTAATTGAATCAAGAGTAAAGATTAAGAAAAAATCTTGGTTTCGTCAGCCCCATGTCCGAATCATGAAAATGGATTATGACAGTATACTGAATAAAGCAGCTTATTTTGATCTTATACAAGGAGAAAATTATTTACTTGAACAGATTGTGTTAAGCGAGGAGTCAATCGAGGTCGATTGAAATAGCTCTTTGCTTGAAAAATAAAAAGGATTGGGAATAGTCGGCTTTTCCCGTCCGCTATTACATAATGATTGAACTGCTTACAAGCGATATCGAAAATAGAACATTGTTAAAGTGGCAAAATAATCAATGATATAAGGAAAATAACTACCTGTATATTAAAAAGAAAATCAATTGAAGTACTGGGAAAAGAGAGCAATAGTTTGAAAATACTCATTTTTAGCTATTGTTCATTTGGTTTTCAAAGTTACTATACTTGATTCTTTTTTTAATATATACATATGATTTTACTATGCAAGGAGTTTAAAATTCAATGATTAATAAACGAAAACTATTGCACCAGGTTATTGTAATGATAGGATTTTTTCTTTTATCACTGATACTGATCGTTGGTAAATCGGAAATTGCTTGGGCTATTTCAGTAAATCCAATTTTACCGAAGAACCAGCATAATTCTGAAGCAACCTATTACGATCTGAGAGTGACACCAGATCAGGAACAAGATTTAGAATTGGAATTAGTCAATACTTCTGATAAAGAAAAAAAAGTTACTCTACAAATCAATGATGCTACAACAAATGACAGTGGAGATATAGATTATTCTGATCGATCAAAAATCGTCCCAAGAGAAAAAAGTCTAAAAGTCTCTTTAAAAGACATTGCTACGGCTGAGTCAGAGCTAATTATTCCAGCTAAAAAAACAGTAAAAACAATGATTCATTTAAAAATGCCTAAGAATCAGTTTGATGGAATGATATTAGGTGGAATCAAAGTTGTTTCATCAGAAAAAAATAACGAAGCACGCGATTCTAAAAGTAAAGATAAGCAGCATAAAAAGACATATATCGTAGCGGTAAAACTAACCGAAACAGACGCACCTGTTGCAGCAAAATTGAACTTATTGGATGTTGGTTTTTCAAAAGAGTCGAAAAAAAATATTATCAAAGCAGTTATTCAAAATGAACAAGCAGTTAACTTAGAAGATATTGAATTTGTAGGCAAAGCATACAAAGAAAACTCAGATGAAATATATTCTCAAACGAAAGTAACTGGCTATCGGATGGCACCTAATTCGAGCTTTACTTTTATACTTGATGGGGAGCAACAGGGATTTCTAGCCGGAAAATATCACATTGCGTTGACAGCTAAATCTAAAGCAACAAATCAGGAATGGAAATGGGATAAAGAGCTTGAAATCATAGAAGCTGAAGATAAAAAAGTAGGAACGTCTACGATTAAATCAACTAAAGAACATATAATGTTTTACACAATTATTTGCATGATTACATTTGTATTTTTGTTAATACTCCTTTTGTTTTTACTGATTTCAAGAAAGCGTAAAGAAAAGCGCTATGAAGAAGCATTGCATTACAGAAAGCAAAAACGCGACCGAGACAGTAAAAATACGCAACGAAACAGAAAACGTAAGAGAAACAAAATTGAAGGAGCAAAGAAAAAACGTCCTACAGATCAGAATCACTTAGAAAAATAAAATGACAGCAAACACATAGAGGGGATTTTCCCTTTTTTTAGAAATAGAAGAAAGGTTATGGAACTATCCACAATCTTGTAAATTGATTCGTAATTCTAAACAGAATTGTGCATAAAGTGGATTTTATAAGATTTTCGTTCTCTGACTTAAAAAATTTAAGTGTAGAGAAATTTGATAAGATCCTCGTATTAGAAAAGAATTCGGAGCTCTATTAAAAATATTTGCATAGAAAAGTTAGTGTGTTTCCTATCTACTAAAAATATGTACAGTTGGTCATTACGGTTTTTGATAATAAAGTTTATTGATCGGTATTTTTAAATCACAGAAAGTGAATTTATAGTATAGAGATTTTAGGAGTTGGAGAATTATGAATGAAGTAGAACAAAATTCTCAAAAACAGGGAAAAAGAATAATTAAAAAATATATACTCCATCAAAAAGTTAATCCAAGACTTTTAGGTGTAGAGTTGCTCAACAAACACTTAGCTACACCGCATGAAGCATACTTATCATGTAAATTGATTTTTAAAAAAGATGTTCAATCATTGATGGAACTAGAAGAAATTGCAAAAAAGATATATGAGACATGGACTGAAAAAAATAATGAATTACTTATAAAAAAAATCAATATTTTTACGTCGGCTGCGTATATTGTATTAACGTTCACCATAGGTTTTTATGAAGAAGCTCAGGTAAAGCATTTACGTAAATTAAAAGAGCATGCCAAAGAATTGATTGAATCATATGATACCTTAATCAAGCAAGAGAAAGAAGCTGAGTATAAACGAAAAGAAAAAGAGATCTATGAAGTGTTTGACCAGCTAACTAAGAAGATGGATGGTTTAGAAGAGAGACTTACAAAAAATGAAACAATTGTTTTAGATTCTGGTGAGTTACTGAAAACAGAGCTTACAAAAGTCAGCCAAACGATTAAAGAACAAATGGGTCAAGCTGAACAAAGCATAAAAGAAGTTTCAAGTGATTCCCCAAAAAAAGAACTAGGAACTACGAAAATAAAGCAAAAAAAAAGCGTGAGGAAAGAACAATCGCACATACGTAAGTACACTCTTGATCGATCAAAACAACTAAAATCAACTTTAAAAATAAAGAATTGGACATCAAACTATTTTCCCTTAAAAAATATAAATAGAAGAGAACCGATTAAAAAAAATGATTTTAAAGAATATGTTTCTAACCTTGAGTTGGAAGTGCTAACGTGTTTTACAGAAAACAAAGAATTAAAAAAAAAACGCATGGTACCAATAAAGCAATTCTTGATCTTAAAAGCGAAAGTAGAATTTATAGATTATTTATGGATGTTATTGGAACTTGAAGGAAGAGAAGAAATTATTATTGCTGGCAAGTTAAGCTGTAGAAAGCTGATTAAAGAATTAGGTCAGTTTATGGAAACTGTCGAAAAGGTTGCTGTTGGTCCTACAATTTTTAATTATTGGGTGTTTTGCTCACAAGAAATACTGATTAAAATGGAAGGCTATGCTGCACTAAAAGATTTTTTGAGCAGTTCTTTAAGATTAAGCAATAGTACTTTAGTAAAGGAAGCATGATAATCGACGGACTGAATTGAAAAAGGGGTGGTGTACTAGAGACTAGAACAGTTTCAGATGTACGAGACCTCTTTCTTTTTCTCTTTTATATTATACAAATAGTATTTCTATAACAAAAAAAGTGACATTATACTTCCAAAAATTTTCTTTTTTTCTGGAAAATTTGAAACTAAGTAAAAAAAATAATAATGCATAATTGGTTAAGAAAAGTAAACGTATTGTATGATCATAGTTGGTTTTGATTGGAAGTAAAATGAAAAAAGAATTATTTGCATCGGTTTCAAATAAGTGGTTTTTAGTTGAAAAAAATAACATATATTATTTAGAAATTTGTAGTAATTCATTTTCTTAAAGCATTGAAAATTAAGTTTTAGAAAGGATCTTAATTATGGCAAGAAGAGGAGAAAATATCTATAAAAGAAAAGACGGTCGTTGGGAAGGCCGATACATAAAAGGTAGACAAAATAATGGGAGAATTCATTATGGTTATATCTATGGATATAAATATTCAGAGGTAAAGCATCAACTTATTTTGAAAAAATACGAAAAACAGACAAACGATAGTAAAAAGCTACTACCTTATGAAGGAAAGTTATTGGATTGGACGAATTATTGGTTAGAGACATTTGTTCGTCCAAAAGTAAAAAGCAGCACATTTGCTAGCTATAAAAATAAAATGGATGTCCATGTATTATCAAGAATTGGTTCAATAAAATTACAGAAGCTGAAGCAATCAGATCTGACTTCTTTACTTGAAAAAATGGATGAAACACTAAAGGCAAGCTCCATTCGGTCAATATTTTCAGTGTTAAAAAATTGTCTAGGTAAGGCAATATCGTTGAATTTATTGACAGAAAATCCTTGTATGGGAGTAGAGCTTCCAAAAACAAAGAAAAAAACAGTACAAGCTTTATCAATTAAAGACCAAGCCAAACTAGTCAAAGAAATCAATACAAATCAGAAATTCTTTTCCATCATGCTTGCTTTGCAAACTGGACTTAGAATTGGAGAAATTTGTGGATTAAAATGGGAAGATATTGATTTTGAAAATAATACGTTAGGTGTTAACAGAACGGTGCTTAGAATTCAAACGGAAGATACTGCTGGAAGAAAGACTGAGATCGTTGAGGTTACACCGAAGAGTAGTAATTCACAACGTAAAATTCCAATCACGAAGACTTTAAGGAAAAATTTATTAGAACTTAAAAAAGTATCAACTAGTGAGTATGTTATTTCAAACAAGCATAAAGCTTTAGAACCACGTACAATTGCGTATCGTTTTCAAATAATACGCAAAAAAATTGGATTAGAAAAATTTTCCTTCCATTCTTTAAGGCATACTTTTGCAACCCGTTGTTTAGAAGCTGGGGGAAACATCGCCACAATAAGTTCGCTATTAGGACATTCATCAACAAAGATGACACTTGATTGTTATACGAATTCATTCTTTACAGAAGAACGTCAACTTGTAGAAAAACTTGAATTTGTTTGATAAAAAAACGAACGATTATCTTTTAAGGGTGCTAATTGGAGACTGATCTTGAGGGAAAAACGTTTAACTCTGAGAATCAAGTAGGTATAGTGCAACATAAACTCATAGCTTGTTATGTTTTACAGCACTAAGAGGGAGTTTACCGTTTATTGGGATTCCTTAAAGTTGTATATGACTCACAGAGTTATAGTTATGCCTCAGACCTAATGTTTTCATAGAGAGTAAGCAGAATTTATCGATTAGAGGAATAAATATCATACAGTAAGTGATCTAGATCAGATACATCTTTTTTCTCGTTATAGTTACTCAAAAAGAAAAAATACTTCCCTCTTTTTTTCAGATAGGAGCAATCTACGTTACTAATAACTAGATCATAAAGCTGATTTGAAGTTAGGGGAGTGGCTTGGGCAAAGGTGGTTAATTCAATGTATTTAATCCACCAATCCATGGATTTTTGTTTACGGAGCAAATCACCTTCGATAAATACCCCAACAGAAATTTTAGTTTTGATGCATTCTTCATAAAAATTTATAGCATGAGCATATTTTGAAATGAGAATGGTATCATGAGTGTCATCCATAAAGAGCACTGGGTATCGTTCTTTTAAGTAATCAATAAAATAATGAATAGTTTCGGAGTGTATCGTATCCACTGACTCTATATAATTTCGTTCCCAGTAATAATCAATATGCCCTTTAAATATTAAATGACGGTAGCCAATAGAGTTTAAATAATAGTAGAGGATTGAACTTTGTGTATCCTTTAAAAAAGTATTTGGGAAGCATTTTTCCATTAAGTTCAGAAATTCCTTATTTAAAGTTCGAATAAAAAAATTACTATAACGTTCAATTAAATCAAGTTCCTTTAAACAGGGAGAATTAACAGAGATGATTTCTTCACCAAACATGAAGAGAAGCAATAAGATCGTTTCATTAGGAAGTAATTTAAAGGAGTAATAAACTAAAAAAGATCCAAGTATTTTATTTACTTTTTTGAATAAGTGGGATCTTTTAAGGGCGCTTATAAATAGTTTTTGGCTGTCAATATCTGTTTTATTACTGAAAAAAGTTTCCTGATCATAGTCGTTTTGTACGCACTTTTGTGCATTTCTCCTTTTTAATAGACTGAAATAGATAATAAGTTTTTTTCGAGCAAAAAAGGGCATTTTGCAGTCAATGATCTGCTGAATATTATTGACTGTTTCGTAAATTCTAGGATCAATATTCGGTACTTTTAATTGTTGTTTAGGATCTGTGACCATATAAAGAGAAACATAAAAAAAACGAATTTGTAATTCAGAACCTAGTAGAACGCCATTTTGGATGGTCAAATCAAATTCGCTTAATAAGCTGTTTAATTCATTGATTTTTCTAAAGTAAGTTGAATAGCTTAATCCAATTTTTTCACATAAACGAGAGCTATCAATCGACCCGTGTAGTAACAATTCTTCCAAAATTTTATATTTGGGTGCATAGACAATCATTTCATTATACAAAGTGTGAAGAGAGTAGTCGGGTTTAGTTTTGAAAGTGATTGTTTGTTTAGTTACTTCAATAGAAAAGCGACTATTTGCTTTTTTTTCGGAGACCATCAATCCTTCAATCAGTTTGGATAAAAAATAATCTCCGATATTTAAATGTTGCATGAGCTCTTTTTTTGTTGCGCTACCCCCAACGTTACTTAGATATATTAGTAAGTCAAGTTGATAAACTTCTACTTTTTCTAGTAAGTCAAATTTTTTCATAGTAAAACTCCTTTAAATATCAGTATAGATAATAGTATCTTGAACAGAAATGTAGATACTGTTTGTGTAGTGATATTTTCATTATTATCCAACATAAATATTACAAATACAATCTTAATTAAATTGAATTATTTTTGATTTTTTGAGAAATAACGGTTTGTATTCCTAGTGTTTCCTTACGAATCATATAAAAAAAGCCAATCAATAAAATAGCTTTGCTTGATTGCCCAAAAAATGGTATTGTATCCTTGTATGTTTATGTCTGATTTTCTGACTATTAACGACTATTGATAGAAGGGATATATCTATTATGTATGATCTTGGTGATATTGTAGAAATGAAAAAGCCCCATGCCTGTCAGGCAAATCGTTGGGAAATTATCCGAATGGGCGCTGATATTAAAATAAAATGTACAAACTGCGGTCATATCGTGATGTTGACACGCCGTGATTTTGAAAAAAAGATGAAGAAAATTTTGGAAAAAAAACTAATAAAGGATAGTGAATGATCAATGGCATTAACAGCTGGAATCGTAGGTTTACCTAACGTAGGGAAATCTACCCTTTTTAACGCAATTACAAAAGCAGGAGCAGAAGCGGCAAATTATCCGTTTGCAACAATTGATCCTAATGTAGGTATGGTTGAAGTACCAGATGAGCGCTTGCTGCGTTTAACAGAGTTAGTGAAACCTAAAAAAACAGTACCCACTACTTTTGAGTTTACAGATATCGCCGGAATCGTAAAAGGTGCAAGCAAAGGTGAAGGGTTAGGAAATCAATTTTTAAGCCATATTCGTCAAGTGGATGCTATTTGTCATGTAGTACGTTGTTTTGATGATGATAATATTACCCACGTTGAAGGACGTGTAGACCCGTTGGCAGATATTGACACGATCAATTTAGAATTAGTATTAGCTGACCTGGACTCTATCACGAAACGCTATACTCGTGTAGCTAAAATAGCTAAGACGAAAGATAAAGATGCGGTAGCTGAATTAGCAGTATTAGATAAACTTAAACCTGTTTTAGAAGAAGGGTTGTCTGCTCGTACGATCGAATTTACCGAAGATGAGCAAAAAATCGTTAAAAGCTTATTTTTACTAACAGCAAAACCTATTTTATATGTGGCAAATGTGTCAGAAGATGAAGTAGCGGATTCAGATAATAATCCATATGTTCAACAAGTTCGTACTTTCGCTGCAAATGAACAAGCAGAGGTAATCGTTGTTTGTGCTCGTGCCGAGGAAGAAATAGCTGAATTAGATGATGAAGATAAAGCCGACTTTTTAGAAGCGTTAGGTATTGAAGAGTCTGGTTTAGATCAATTGATACGTGCAGCATATGACCTTTTAGGCTTAGCAACATATTTTACTGCCGGCGAGCAAGAAGTACGTGCGTGGACTTTCCGTAAAGGGATCAAAGCGCCTCAAGCAGCCGGGATTATCCATACTGATTTTGAACGTGGATTTATTCGTGCAGAGACGGTTTCATTTGATGATTTGAATACGTACGGTAATATGCAAGCCGCAAAAGAAGCAGGAAAAGTTCGTTTAGAAGGAAAAGAATATGTTGTTCAAGATGGCGATGTTATGCTTTTCCGTTTCAACGTATAGGGAAAAATTTGCTAAAAACTGTTTTTCTCCCTAAAAAATGTGTTAGAATACTTTTTAGGTAAAGACTGCCCCGTTGGCCACGGGCGAGGAGGACGCAAAAATGGAATCAGAAGTACTTCGAGATATTGTTTCAGAAAATCGTGAACTTGAACAAAAATTGACAAAGAGAAACGAACAGTACATCTTTGACTTAAAAAAATCATTGGTTGCTGCTAATCTTTCAGAAGAAGCACAGACACTTGCTTTGCACGAAATTCTACCTCATTTAGTAGAAGGTCAAAAAAGTGGGAAAACTGCCCGTCAGCTTTTCGGAACAGTGGCTGAACGTACGGAGTCTATCTTAAATAAACCGGAAGAACTTCCAGAATCAACACCGATCTTGATGTGGTTAGATAATACATTGTTATTATTCGGTGTAATGACGATTATGTTTTCAGTTATGATGATGTGGTCCAAAGGAAAATCACAACCATTGGGATTATTGACATTAGTATTAGCGTCAATGGCTGGTGGATATGCATTCTATCTAATGTATAAATACGTATATCAATATGATCGACCTGGCGTGGACAAATCTAAACGCCCGGGTTGGATCAAAACAGGATTCATTTTAGTTGGTGCTATGCTTTTATGGCTAGTTGTATTTACGGGCTCAGCAATGTTACCAGCTGTTATTAACCCAGTTTTAGATCCAGTTGTAGTTATCATTATTGGTGGGATTGCGTTAGGTACTCGTTATTTGTTAAAGAAAAAGTATAATATGCGTAGTAGCTTGGCACGTTAAAGAATAAAAAAGAGAAAAGTCTTGGACAAAACTAAACGTCGTTTTGTCCAAGACTTTTCTCTTTTTTAGCTAAGTATTAAATTATGGCTAAATTTATTCATAGTTTTAATCTGAAAGAGTTCATGTTTGAAAGAAAAGCGTTGGCACGATACCATAGAGAATAAGAATGAAAGTTTCAATCAATTTTCATTATGAAGAGGTGGCTCAATGAAAACATGGATCAATCAACATAGTCGATTACTAATTTTTTTAAGTTTTTTTATATTAAGTGTACTGTCTTTATATATTGTTTATCTTCAAAATAATCATATCATGATAGGTGACGATTACCATTTTCATCAAAATAGGATCGAAGGATTGGCTTTATCTTTACGTCATGGCCTATTATTGCCAAAAGTAAGTTACTTTTTTATTGGTGGATATGGGTATGCCTCTAGTTTGTTCTATCCAGATTTTTATCTATACTTTCCAGCAATTTTGCGCGTTTTTGGTTTTTCGCTTGCAACCAGTTTTATTATCTTTGCTATTGGGATAAATTTAGGTACATTTATTTTAACCTATATATCAGGAAAGTACATGGGTTTATCCGAAATGAAAAGTTACTTGTTTTCATTATTATATACGCTATCGATTTACCGTCTGCAGGATTTTTTTAATCGTCAGGCTATTGGTGAGCTCTTGGCAATGAGCTTTTTTCCATTAGTTTTAGCAAGTCTCTATTTATTGAAACATGGTAAAGAGAAAAAATGGTTACTGTTGACCGTTGCGATGACAGGAATTGGCTTAGCACATTTTATTTCGATAGAAATTATCAGCATTTTTATCGGCATGTATATTCTTTTAAATCTGAGGAGCTTTTTAAAAAAAGAGGTAATCTTTGCGATTCTAAAAGCCGCTGGGGTGACTATTTTATTACTCGCTTTTTATTTAGTACCAGTTTTTGAACAGATGAAGCATACGACTTTTCAAGTTACATCCAACCCGCTAACGTTGATTTCAGATAGAAGTTATTCTTTTAGCGAATTGTTGGCAAATAGTTTTAAAAATACAGTTTTTCATGCGTCATCTGCGAATATTGGAATTATTTTATTGGCGGGGTTGATTATATATGGAGTAATGCTATTCAAACGAGACGCACAACATCGGGACTTAATCATTTTAGCGCTGTTTTTTATGATTATAGTGACAGATCTTTTTCCATGGCACTTTTTTGATCAAACACCACTAAATACGATTCAATTTCCATGGCGTTTTTTATCGATCGTGACCTTGTTGTTGGCGTATCTCATCGCAAATGATGACATCGGATTATTCAAAAAAATTCCAAGTAGCCAAATAATTCTAATTATGGTTATTTTAATTGGTGTCGGGTTGTATGAGAAGGAAAGTATTGATACCGAAGGAAAACGAATCTTATCACACCACTCATATGATCAAACAAATAGCTATTATATTGGTGCAGGACATGAGTATTTACCAAAAGAAGTTGATTATTCTACTATTAAAAAGAATAAAAAACGTAAAGTACTTTATGACTCAGACCAAATAAACATATCGAATACCGAAATGAACTTTGATTCAGTGGCTTTTGACTATCATACAAAGGGTACACAAGAAACGATGGTTACGATTCCGTTTATCTATTATTATGGTTATCAGGCTAAAATAGTAAGTAATGGAAACGTCAAAACAATACCAGCATCATTAAATAAAGAAAATGGATTAGTTGCTATTCGTTTAGCTGAAAAAGGTCGGGTATCTATTTTTTACCAAACAACTTGGGCGCAAAAAATTTCATTAAGCTTATCGATCATCACCCTCTTAATTTGTATAATTTGGAAATCTAGACCTTGGACTTCAACTGAGCTGAACTTAAAGAAATAACTATAGTTATTCTTTTAATTGGATAACAAAAAAATGAGAGAAAACTCATGTTTAGAGAAAGTGTAAGAAATTTTCTCTAAACAGGGAAATGCGGTTGACTTACCTTTTATTATCTGTTATTTTCTTATATAAAATTAAATAGAGGAGTGGTCTGAAAAATGTCTAACTGGGAAACAAAATTTGCGAAAAAGGGTCTTACATTTGATGATGTTTTATTGATTCCAGCAGAAAGTCATGTTTTGCCAAATGAGGTGGATATGAGTATCCAACTAGCAAAAAATATAAAGTTGAATATTCCTCTAATCAGTGCAAGTATGGATACAGTAACTGATAGTAAAATGGCTATTTCAATGGCTCGTCAAGGTGGCTTAGGCGTTATTCACAAAAATATGAGCATCGCGCAACAAGCAGATGAAGTTCGTAAAGTAAAACGTTCTGAAAGCGGCGTGATTATCGATCCATTTTTCTTAACCCCAACGAATTTAGTGGCAGATGCAGAAAATCTAATGAGCAAGTATCGTATCAGCGGTGTACCTATCGTAGAAACAATGGATAATCGTAAATTGGTTGGTATCATTACGAACCGTGATATGCGTTTTGTAACAGATTATCAAATGAAAATCGATGAAGTCATGACAAAAGACAACTTAGTCACAGCCCCAGTAGGTACTTCTCTAAAAGATGCTGAAAAGATTTTACAAAAGCATAAAATTGAAAAATTACCGATCGTAGATGAAAACAATCGTCTGAGCGGTCTGATTACAATCAAAGACATTGAAAAAGTAATCGAATTTCCCAATGCAGCGAAAGACGAACATGGTCGTTTACTAGCAGCGGCAGCAGTTGGCGTTACAAGTGATACTTTTGAACGTGCCGAAGCATTACTTGAGGCAGGTGTTGACGCAATCATTATCGATACTGCTCATGGTCATAGTGCTGGTGTGATTCGTAAAATCAAAGAAATTCGTGACACATTCCCAGAAGCTACATTAATTGCTGGAAATATCGCAACAGCTGAAGGGGCTAAAGCTCTTTATGACGTAGGTGTTGATGTCGTTAAAGTTGGGATCGGACCTGGTTCTATCTGTACGACACGTGTCGTTGCAGGTGTGGGTGTTCCTCAATTAACAGCGATTTATGATGCAGCTTCTGTTGCACGTAAATATGGTAAAGCTATTATCGCTGATGGTGGAATCAAGTATTCTGGAGATATCGTAAAAGCTTTAGCAGCTGGTGGACATGCTGTTATGTTAGGTAGTATGTTAGCCGGTACAGATGAATCACCTGGTGAATTTGAAATTTATCAAGGACGTCGTTTTAAAACGTATCGTGGAATGGGATCATTGGGTGCAATGGAAAAAGGCTCAAGTGATCGTTATTTCCAAGGCGGAGTTAACGAAGCAAATAAATTAGTTCCAGAAGGTATTGAAGGACGTGTTGCCTATAAGGGTAGCGTATCAGATATTGTTTTCCAAATGATCGGTGGGTTAAAATCTGGTATGGGCTATGTCGGTGCAGCAAATCTACAACAATTACGTGAAGAAGCACAATTTATTCAAATGAGTGGAAATGGATTGAAAGAATCTCATCCTCATGATGTACAAATTACGAAAGAAGCACCTAATTACTCTGTAGAACAATAAAAAAACTACCAATGTCATAATCGACATTGGTAGTTTTTTTGTTATTGGACAGGCCGTTCATCTTTAGAACCATAATACATATGAAGCGGCTTAGCTTTTTTTCCTAGTAATTCTTTAGAAGGTAAAATCTCGTAGCCTTCTCCACGCAAATGATCAATCACAGTTGCTACAGCGTCCACTGTTTCAGGATGGATGTCATGCATCAACACAATTGTGTCATTGTAGGCTGTATCATCGATACGTTTGATAATCGCTTGAGCATTATGACTTTGCCAATCTTGAGAGTCTACAGACCATTGAATAATCGGCTTACCAATGATTGCTGCTACATCTTTATTAACAGCACCATAAGGCGGTCTAAAATCAGTTGGTAGCTTGCCAATTGCGTGATAGATGGCTTTGTCTGTTTTTTGGACTTCATCTTTCACTCTTTGGGCATCGAGGCCAGTCAATTGTGGATGTGAGTAGGAATGGCTAGCTACCTCATGGCCTTCCTGGGCTACTCGTTGTACAAGTGATTCATGTTTTACCACATTTTGTCCTAACATAAAGAATGTAGCTTTGACACCTTTTTCTTTTAGAATATCTAGAAGGCGAGGTGTGGTTTCAGGATTTGGGCCATCATCAAACGTAAGTGAAATATATTTTTTGTTTGGATCTAAAGGTGCGGGTAATACGTCTTTAATAAAAGATGCATCTACAAATTCTGGGTTTACGTAACCAGCAATGTCTTTATAAGGTAATGTGATTTCATTTTTACCAGTCGAATTGTCAGGTAGGTTTAAGCTGATTTTATCAGAATAGTAAGTGAAAGTAGTCTTATCTAATGAGAGATTTGGCATATTGAGTACCGCATCAATGATAGCATTACCATCAGAGCTTTCATCTAGCAATTTTTGTTGAACAACTTGTTGGACAGCTAGAATATTTGCTTCACTTAAGAAAATATCTTGTAGCGTCAATGGCTGTTTCGTTTTTTTGTTGACGTAAGCTGTATTTTTACCCACTTCGGTTTTTTCAGACCAGTCTTCTTTTTCTTGATCCCATGTATAGGTGTCGACAGCGGGTAAATAGCCTATCACTTGTTCATTGATTTTATCTGCTTTTACGCGCCCAATAATTTTTATGGGGGTTTCTTTAGAACTATTTTTTTTAGTAGCTTCTATTAAAGCCGTTAATTCTGTTTTTATTTCTGGTAATTGAGGGATAATGTCTGTAGCAACGGGTTCATAGATTAATGTTTGGATATTACCATCTATTTTTTCTTGTTCAGAACTTTCGAGAACCTCTTGTTTTTGAGCTTTTCGGATTTTTTCTAATAAGGCGGTTTCTTTTTCTTCATACTGGTTATCTTCTTCAACTTCATTTACCTCATCGTGTTTGTGTTGCACGGCATAAGTTGCATAAACACCACCGCAGATTAAAATAAAAGAAACACCAAGTATAGATGCAAAAGCTATTTTTTTTGTGAAAATGTGTTTCTTTTTTTCGCGCCGGCTATTTCGAGTACTTCGTGGGTGATTTTTTCTGTCCATAACGTTTAATCCTTCTAATTTATAAATTTGACTGCTTATAGTAACTCAAATGTATCATGCTTGATTTATACTTTCAACAAACATAAGGTTAAATTAGCGATTCTTTTCATTTATTTAATTAATTTCAAGTTACCCATATAAGGAACTAAAACTTCTGGAATCGTGACAGATCCATCTTCGTTTTGGTAATTTTCTAAAATAGCAGCAACAGTTCGTCCAACAGCTAGACCAGATCCGTTTAAAGTATGGGCATATTGAACTTTATCATTTTCATCGCGGTAACGAATCATAGCGCGTCGAGCTTGGAAATCCTCGCAGTTTGAACAAGAACTGATTTCACGGTAGGCATTTTGCGCTGGAATCCATACTTCTAAATCATAAGTCTTAGCAGCAGAGAAGCCCATATCGCCTGTAGCTAGTGACATTACACGATAAGGTAGGTTCAGCTTTTGTAAAATATCTTCAGCGTTGGCTGTCATTTTTTCTAGTTCTTCATAAGAATTTTGCGCGTCACTAAATTTTACCATTTCTACTTTATTAAATTGATGTAGACGGATCAATCCGCGAGTATCACGGCCAGCACTTCCAGCTTCCGAACGGAAAGATGGGCTAAGAGCTGTAAAATAAATTGGCAAATCCTTACCATCCAAAATTTCATTATTATAATAGTTTGTTAGAGGAACTTCAGCTGTTGGGATCAACGTCATGTCAGTACCTTCTAACTGAAAGACATCTTCTTTGAATTTAGGAAATTGACCGGTACCGAACATAGAATTACTATTTACGATATAAGGTGTCATCATTTCTGTATAGCCGTGATCATAGACGTGCAAGTCTAACATGAAATTGTATAGGGCACGTTCTAGTCGAGCACCAAGTCCTTTATAGTAAACAAAACGGCTACCTGAAACTTTTGCTCCGCGCTCAAAATCAAGAATATCAAGATTTTCGGCTACATCCCAATGTGGTTTAGGTTCAAAAGCGAAGCTTCTAGGCTCGCTCCAACGACGTACTTCAACATTATCGTCTTCATCTGCGCCGACAGGTACTGAATCATGTGGAAGATTTGGTAATGTTGTAGAAATTTCATGAAGTTTAGTATCGATGTCTTCGATTTCAGTATCCAAGGCTTTGATATTACCGCCTACTTCTTTCATTTCAGCAATCTTGACTGTAGCATCTTCTTTATTTCGTTTTAATTGTGCGATTTCTGCTGAAACATCGTTCCGATATTTTTTTAGTTCTTCTGATTTTACTAATAAATTACGTCGGCTTTCATCTAAACGCAAGAATTCTACTAATATCTCCTCTTTTACACCACGGCTTTTCAATTTTGCTTGAACCTCATCAAAATTTTGACGAATCATTTTTACATCTAACATAATTACTCCTCCTTCAATTTTAAAGCTACATGGGCTAGCACATATAGCTAAATAACATTGTAAAAAAAAAGCCACTCCATCCCTAGAAAAAAATTCTTGGGACGAAATGACTTGAATTTCGCGGTACCACCCAAGTTCAGCTATAACGCTGCCCTTGTAATGCAGATAACGGCTACGACCGGTCTGACTTATTTCGTCAAACGCATGTAATAGAGACGGACTTCTTTATAGTAGAATATTTGCTCTCACCACCGCAAACTCTCTTTAATTCAGCACTATAAATACTTTTTCTCTTTGCTTGTCATTAGGATACAAAACTTTTGTTTAGATGTCAACCTCAGTATATCAATTTCTTTTTAAAGGTAAATGAATAATAAACGATGTCCAACGATTATCCGAAGTCGCATAGATATAGCCGCCATGCAGAGCTATAATGCTTTGTGCGATTGCTAAACCAAGACCTGTCCCGCCCGTTTCTTGTGAGCGAGACTCTTCGACACGATAGAAACGATCGAATAATTGATCAAGAGATTTCTTAGGAATCGGGGGGCCATCATTTCTAACGGCGATTACAGCCTCGGTTCCAACTTTTTCAACATCTATAACAATGTTTTTACCACCTTTACCATATTTAAGTGCATTTGATAGTAAATTATTGAAGACACGAACTAATTTTTCAGTATCTCCATCCATTTTTATTGATGTAGGGTTAGCGTTGACTTGAATGGTCATATTATTTTTATCAGCTTCTAGTTCGAAATCAGCGGCAAGCTGTTCAACCAGTTGAGTCATATCAAAGTTGATCGTATTAATAGGGACAGAAGGTTGGCGAACTTTCGTATATTCAAAGAGATCATCAACAAGTAATTTCATCTGTTTTGCTTTTACATAAGCTGTATGGGTATATTTCAACAAATCTTCTTCATTGTGAAATTGCCGATCTTCGATCAAACCTAAATATCCTATAATAGAAGTTAAAGGTGTTCTAATATCATGACTCACATTTGTGATAAGCTCATCTTTTGATTTTTCAATTTTACGTTCGTCTTCAATAGCTGCAACGGTGCTATCAACCAAACCGTTGATGCTAGTAACAACTTTTGCTAAATCACCGCTCAGCTCAAAAGGAATACGGTGGTCGTAATTACCATCAGCGATATAGTGCAGCTCACTGATAATATGCCGCAACTGCATTTGACGATAACGACGAATCAAACGCCAATACAATACAGCGACGTCTACTATAAAAAAGATTGGAATAACAAATTTACTCAAACTCCAAAATAAATCTGTATTTAGCTCGGTTGCAAAAGCACCTTTAGTTGCCCAGATGATGCCTTGTAATGTTTGGTTACCACTAAGAATAACTGTAATTGAAACATTTAATAGAAGTAACAGGATGATCGTGACGATTCCTTCAGCAAGTAATTCGCTAATTTCCTTTGATGTTAGGGTGATTCTTTTTTGTTTTTCGATTTTCTTTTGTCTAACGAGCATCGATCTTATATCCAACTCCCCAAACTGTTTGAATGACTTTTTCTCCGCCAGTTGCTTCTTCTATCTTATCTCTCAAGTGACTTACATGAACCATAACCGTTTTTGCAGAAACAATGCTTTCTTGCTGCCATACACGTTCAAAAATTTCATCAGCACTAAAAACACGATTAGGGTGGCTAGCTAATAGATACAAAATACCAAACTCTAAAGCAGTTAATTGAATTTCTTTTCCTTCAACTGTTTTTACTTCGTGGGAATCTTTGTTGATGATTAATGATCCTATTTCGAGTACATCAGGTTCATCTGCTTTCAGTTGCATTTGACTACGTCTTAAAATAGATTTAACTCGAGCCATAACTTCTAATGGATTGAATGGTTTTGTAACATAATCATCAGCTCCAGCTACCAAACCTTTTATTTTATCCATATCAGTTGTTTTAGCAGTCAACATAATAATAGGAATTTGAGATTCCTTACGCAATTCTTTCACTACTTGCATACCGTCCATGATTGGCATCATGATATCTAAGATAAGTAAATCAATATCTGAAATTGTTCGAATCTTGGACAATGCCTCTTTTCCATCGTAAGCTTTAACCACCTCATACCCCTCATTGTGAATATAAATGCTCAGTAGTTCTACAATCTCTTTATCATCATCAGCAACTAAAATTTTCATATCATTCATTTCCTCCATATATATAGTAGAATTCTTCTTCTTCATTCTAACAAAAAAATAGAAAAATTGACAAAAACAAAGAGAAGTTACGGTAAATTTAGAATATGTTACCAAAAATTAAGAAATAGGGGGAAAAGAGCTGGTTTTTTGCTCAAAAACGAACAATAAAGAACAAAAGTAATAAAACAATCGGTAACGAAAAAAAGTTTAAAAAAAGTGCAAATTTTAGTTGACCTGAGCCCGTAAACTTGGTATATTATATCTTGTCGCAAGGCACTGATGTAACACGCCAAACGATCACATAACATAACAAACCAAGTTTGAAAAAAACTTTGGGAATCAGCGAGAAAGTTGTTGACAAACGACGGACGACCTGATAAACTAGTGAAGTTGTCGCAGAAACGAGTGACAATCAACTAAAATAGAATAACAATTCAAGTTTGAAAAAACTTGAAAAATCAGCGAGAAAGTTGTTGACAAACAACGAGTAACCTGATAAACTAATGAAGTTGTCACGAAACATTCGATAACACCAAGCAGAAAAAAACTTTGAAACTTTTTTAAAAAAGTGTTGACATCGAATCGAAGATTTGATATGATATAAAAGTTGCTGCGAGGTAACACAGTAGACCTTTGAAAACTGAACAAAGTAAGACGAACCAAATGTGTAGGTTGTTTTTACAACGGTAAAAACAAACAACAATTTTTAACAAAGCGAAGCAATATGCTAGCAAACAAATGAGCTTAACAATTTTCGGATTGTGTTCAACTTTTATTATGAGAGTTTGATCCTGGCTCAGGACGAACGCTGGCGGCGTGCCTAATACATGCAAGTCGAACGCTTCTTTTCTACCGAGTGCTTGCACTCATTTGAAAAGAGGAGTGGCGGACGGGTGAGTAACACGTGGGTAACCTACCCATCAGAGGGGGATAACACTTGGAAACAGGTGCTAATACCGCATAATAGTCGACACCGCATGGTGTTGATTTGAAAGACGCTTTCGGGTGTCACTGATGGATGGACCCGCGGTGCATTAGCTAGTTGGTGAGGTAACGGCTCACCAAGGCCATGATGCATAGCCGACCTGAGAGGGTGATCGGCCACACTGGGACTGAGACACGGCCCAGACTCCTACGGGAGGCAGCAGTAGGGAATCTTCGGCAATGGACGAAAGTCTGACCGAGCAACGCCGCGTGAGTGAAGAAGGTTTTCGGATCGTAAAACTCTGTTGTTAGAGAAGAACAAGTAGGAGAGTAACTGCTCTTACCTTGACGGTATCTAACCAGAAAGCCACGGCTAACTACGTGCCAGCAGCCGCGGTAATACGTAGGTGGCAAGCGTTGTCCGGATTTATTGGGCGTAAAGCGAGCGCAGGCGGTTTCTTAAGTCTGATGTGAAAGCCCCCGGCTCAACCGGGGAGGGTCATTGGAAACTGGGAGACTTGAGTGCAGAAGAGGAGAGTGGAATTCCATGTGTAGCGGTGAAATGCGTAGATATATGGAGGAACACCAGTGGCGAAGGCGACTCTCTGGTCTGTAACTGACGCTGAGGCTCGAAAGCGTGGGGAGCAAACAGGATTAGATACCCTGGTAGTCCACGCCGTAAACGATGAGTGCTAAGTGTTGGAGGGTTTCCGCCCTTCAGTGCTGCAGCTAACGCATTAAGCACTCCGCCTGGGGAGTACGACCGCAAGGTTGAAACTCAAAGGAATTGACGGGGGCCCGCACAAGCGGTGGAGCATGTGGTTTAATTCGAAGCAACGCGAAGAACCTTACCAGGTCTTGACATCCTTTGACCACTCTAGAGATAGAGCTTTCCCTTCGGGGACAAAGTGACAGGTGGTGCATGGTTGTCGTCAGCTCGTGTCGTGAGATGTTGGGTTAAGTCCCGCAACGAGCGCAACCCTTATTGTTAGTTGCCATCATTCAGTTGGGCACTCTAGCGAGACTGCCGGTGACAAACCGGAGGAAGGTGGGGATGACGTCAAATCATCATGCCCCTTATGACCTGGGCTACACACGTGCTACAATGGGAAGTACAACGAGTCGCTAGGCCGCGAGGTCATGCAAATCTCTTAAAGCTTCTCTCAGTTCGGATTGTAGGCTGCAACTCGCCTACATGAAGCCGGAATCGCTAGTAATCGCGGATCAGCACGCCGCGGTGAATACGTTCCCGGGCCTTGTACACACCGCCCGTCACACCACGAAAGTTTGTAACACCCGAAGTCGGTGAGGTAACCCTTGTGGAGCCAGCCGCCTAAGGTGGGATAGATGATTGGGGTGAAGTCGTAACAAGGTAGCCGTATCGGAAGGTGCGGCTGGATCACCTCCTTTCTAAGGAATATTACGGAAACTTACACATTCGTCGACACTTTGTTCAGTTTTGAGAGGTTTACTCTTATAAGTGAAAAGTAATCATTTGATTCTCTTTCTTATTTATATGATTCTCTCAAACGAATTGTTCATTGAAAACTGGATATTGAAGTAAAAAAGTAATCAAAACAAACCGAGAACACCGCGTTGAATGAGTTTTTTAATTAAAATAGTTCGAAGCTTATTTTATTGGTCACGCCTCTATCGCTAGAGAAACGAACCAAACAAAACCGATCGTAAGATCGTAAGGTTAAGTGAATAAGGGCGCACGGTGGATGCCTTGGCATTAGGAGCCGATGAAGGACGGGACTAACACCGATATGCTTTGGGGAGCTGTAAGTGAGCTATGATCCAGAGATTTCCGAATGGGGAAACCCAGCATCTTTTATAGGATGTTACTTTCCAGTGAATACATAGCTGGTTAGAGGTAGACGCAGAGAACTGAAACATCTAAGTACCTGCAGGAAGAGAAAGAAAATTCGATTCCCTGAGTAGCGGCGAGCGAAACGGGAAGAGCCCAAACCAACAAGCTTGCTTGTTGGGGTTGTAGGACTCCGTTGTGGTAGTCTGTCAAGATAGTCGAAGAACCTGGAAAGGTTCGCCAAAGTGGGTAATAGCCCCGTAGACGAAATGTTGGCAACACCTAGGAGGATCCTGAGTACGGCGGAACACGAGAAATTCCGTCGGAATCCGCGGGGACCATCCCGCAAGGCTAAATACTCCCTAATGACCGATAGTGAACCAGTACCGTGAGGGAAAGGTGAAAAGCACCCCGGAAGGGGAGTGAAATAGATCCTGAAACCGTGTGCCTACAACAAGTCAAAGCCCGTTAATGGGTAATGGCGTGCCTTTTGTAGAATGAACCGGCGAGTTACGATTGCATGCGAGGTTAAGGTGAAGAGCCGGAGCCGCAGCGAAAGCGAGTCTGAATAGGGCGAATGAGTATGTAGTCGTAGACCCGAAACCATGTGATCTACCCATGGCCAGGTTGAAGGTGTGGTAAAACGCACTGGAGGACCGAACCCACGTACGTTGAAAAGTGCGGGGATGAGCTGTGGGTAGCGGAGAAATTCCAAACGAACTTGGAGATAGCTGGTTCTCTCCGAAATAGCTTTAGGGCTAGCCTCGGAATTAAGAATGATGGAGGTAGAGCACTGTTTGGACTAGGGGCCCATCTCGGGTTACCGAATTCAGATAAACTCCGAATGCCATTCATTTATATCCGGGAGTCAGACTGCGAGTGATAAGATCCGTAGTCGAAAGGGAAACAGCCCAGACCACCAGCTAAGGTCCCAAAATATATGTTAAGTGGAAAAGGATGTGGGGTTGCACAGACAACTAGGATGTTGGCTCAGAAGCAGCCACCATTTAAAGAGTGCGTAATAGCTCACTAGTCGAGTGACCCTGCGCCGAAAATGTACCGGGGCTAAACATATTACCGAAGCTGTGGATTACACCTCTGGTGTAATGGTAGGAGAGCGTTCTAAGGGCGTTGAAGGTCGATCGTGAGGACGGCTGGAGCGCTTAGAAGTGAGAATGCCGGTATGAGTAGCGAAAGACGGGTGAGAATCCCGTCCACCGTATGACTAAGGTTTCCTGGGGAAGGCTCGTCCGCCCAGGGTTAGTCGGGACCTAAGCCGAGGCCGATAGGCGTAGGCGATGGACAACAGGTTGATATTCCTGTACCAGTTGTTTTTGTTTGAGCAATGGAGGGACGCAGGAGGCTAAGGAATGCATGCGACTGGAAGTGCATGTCCAAGCAGTAAGTCTTGAGTAGAGTCAAATGCTTTACTCTATACGGACAAGCTGTGATGGGGAGGGAAATAATAGTACCGAAGTTCCTGATGTCACACTGTCAAGAAAAGCTTCTAGTGAGAAAACAACTGCCCGTACCGTAAACCGACACAGGTAGTCGAGGAGAGTATCCTAAGGTGAGCGAGCGAACTCTCGTTAAGGAACTCGGCAAAATGACCCCGTAACTTCGGGAGAAGGGGTGCTGACTTCGGTCAGCCGCAGTGAATAGGCCCAAGCGACTGTTTATCAAAAACACAGGTCTCTGCAAAATCGAAAGATGAAGTATAGGGGCTGACGCCTGCCCGGTGCTGGAAGGTTAAGAGGATGGGTTAGCTTCGGCGAAGCTCAGAATTGAAGCCCCAGTAAACGGCGGCCGTAACTATAACGGTCCTAAGGTAGCGAAATTCCTTGTCGGGTAAGTTCCGACCCGCACGAAAGGCGTAACGATTTGGGCACTGTCTCAACGAGAGACTCGGTGAAATTTTAGTACCTGTGAAGATGCAGGTTACCCGCGACAGGACGGAAAGACCCCATGGAGCTTTACTGTAGCTTGATATTGAGTGTTTGTACCACATGTACAGGATAGGTAGGAGCCGATGAACCCGGAACGCTAGTTTCGGTGGAGGCGCTGGTGGGATACTACCCTTGTGTTATGAACCCTCTAACCCGCACCACTTATCGTGGTGGGAGACAGTGTCAGGTGGGCAGTTTGACTGGGGCGGTCGCCTCCTAAAGAGTAACGGAGGCGCCCAAAGGTTCCCTCAGAATGGTTGGAAATCATTCGCAGAGTGTAAAGGCAGAAGGGAGCTTGACTGCGAGACTTACAAGTCGAGCAGGGACGAAAGTCGGGCTTAGTGATCCGGTGGTTCCGCATGGAAGGGCCATCGCTCAACGGATAAAAGCTACCCTGGGGATAACAGGCTTATCTCCCCCAAGAGTCCACATCGACGGGGAGGTTTGGCACCTCGATGTCGGCTCGTCGCATCCTGGGGCTGTAGTCGGTCCCAAGGGTTGGGCTGTTCGCCCATTAAAGCGGCACGCGAGCTGGGTTCAGAACGTCGTGAGACAGTTCGGTCCCTATCCGTCGCGGGCGTTGGAAATTTGAGAGGAGCTGTCCTTAGTACGAGAGGACCGGGATGGACTTACCGCTGGTGTACCAGTTGTTCTGCCAAGGGCATTGCTGGGTAGCTATGTAGGGAAGGGATAAACGCTGAAAGCATCTAAGTGTGAAGCCCACCTCAAGATGAGATTTCCCATTTCTTTAAGAAAGTAAGACCCCTGAGAGATGATCAGGTAGATAGGTTGGAAGTGGAAGTGCAGTGATGTACGGAGCGGACCAATACTAATCGGTCGAGGACTTAACCAAAGAAACGAAATAAAAAAGTTTTTCGGACTGTTTGATCACATTACTTCAATCCAGTTTTGAGTGAATAATCACTCAATTGAATAGCAACAACACCCAGTGTGGTGGCGATAGCGAGAAGGATACACCTGTTCCCATGCCGAACACAGAAGTTAAGCTTCTTAGCGCCGATTGTAGTGAAGGGTTTCCCTTTGTGAGAGTAGGACGTCGCCACGCTAAAGTGTTGTCTTGGAGGTTTAGCTCAGCTGGGAGAGCACCTGCCTTACAAGCAGGGGGTCGGCGGTTCGATCCCGTCAACCTCCATTTTTTGAGCCGTTAGCTCAGTTGGTAGAGCATCTGACTTTTAATCAGAGGGTCGCAGGTTCGAGCCCTGCACGGCTCATAGGAATATTTTGCGGGTGTGGCGGAATTGGCAGACGCACTAGATTTAGGATCTAGCGCCTTACGGCGTGGGGGTTCAAGTCCCTTCACCCGCATTTTTAGTCTCGTTTTATTACTAGGCGATTATAACGCCGGCTTAGCTCAGTTGGTAGAGCATCTGATTTGTAATCAGAGGGTCGAGGGTTCAAATCCTTTAGCCGGCATCCAGACTGCGGAAATAGCTCAGTGGTAGAGCACCACCTTGCCAAGGTGGGGGTCGCGGGTTCGAACCCCGTTTTCCGCTTAGCTTGTTCTTTCGCCGGGGTGGCGGAACTGGCAGACGCACAGGACTTAAAATCCTGCGGTGAGTGATCACCGTACCGGTTCGATTCCGGTCCTCGGCATAGAAATGTAGCACCCATAGCTCAACTGGATAGAGTGCTTGACTACGAATCAAGAGGTTAGGGGTTCGACTCCCTTTGGGTGCATAGTTGAAATTTTTGACTACGATTTAGAAGGTAATGGGTCTTAGTTCCTTTTAAGTGATTAGTCTTTTTTTATTATTATAGCTACGGGAAGTAGCTCAGCTTGGTAGAGCACTTGGTTTGGGACCAAGGGGTCGCAGGTTCGAATCCTGTCTTCCCGATTTATTTAATTTTGTATAAACATCACTCATTTTTTGAGTGGTGTTTTTTTACTTTACGATAATTTAAAGAATTGGCTTGTTACGGCTGGTGTCTTTTAAATGATTTTATACATAAGAAATAGATTTACACATATATTGACTTTTCTAATATATCATTTGGTATAATTAATTTACAGGAAATATTTTATAAGGAAAGATAACGGTGAGTAAAAATGAAAGTTGAAATTAAAGATTTAAAGAAAAGTTATGGTGATATAACTGTTTTAAAAGGAATTGATATGAATTTTGAAGATGGTATCGACTTATCTTTTAATACAGAAACAATTCTAACAGCTCAGCAGATGCTGATTTATCTATTCGCTTTTGCTGCAATTGCTCTAGTCTTTAATATCACATTTACTAAAGTAGTGAGTAAAGTTGAAACACAATAAATATAAATTAAACAGATTAGAAGATAACGATATACCAAGTGTAGTTGAATTGTTTAATCGAAACAATTCATACCAAGTCATAAAAGATGAAAAAGTGACAGTTGTAGATTTTCTATTGACTTGTGAGCTGAAAGAAATTTCTGATTTTTATGTAATGTTTTATTTTTAAGTTCAATTTTGGATGAACGTATATTTACAGAAGGTTCATATGATAATCATTATGTCACTGATAGATTAGAACAATCATTATCGATCGTATAAATATTTTAGTTAGCTATATCTTATGCAGTTAGCGTTATATTTTGATAGATACCTTAAGATATAGAAAAGTGTGTGGGAAAACTAGATTTTAGTTTTTTTCACACACTTTAAATTTTAATAAAAAAATAAATCGATATTTTTTGTTAAAGAACAATTTAATAGTCTAATATATTTATCTTTTCTTATCAAATTAGGCATTCTCCTTTATTAAACACTTGAAATTATGTATAATTAAGGTCAGTATTAGTCAAGGGAAAAGGATGAGAGTGATGAGTAATCAAAATACTTCGGATTTAATAGAGGCATATTTAAAGAAGATTCTTGAAGAAAGCAGTAAGATTGAGATTCGCAGAGCTGAAATGGCTCATTTATTCAATTGTGTTCCCTCCCAGATTAATTATGTTATTAACACACGTTTTACAATTCAACGTGGCTATTCTGTTGAGAGTAAACGTGGTGGTGGCGGCTATATTAGGATCGCCAAAGTTCAGATTTCTGATAGTGATCAATTGCTAAAACAAATTGCCAAATTTACGGGGGATGGACTTTCAGAAAAAGACGCACTGATTTTTGTCCAAAAGTTATATGAAGAAGACGTGATTACCAAAAGAGAAGGTAATCTGATGTTGTCTGTTCTTGGAAAATCAGTTTTAGGTAAAGCTGGATCAAATGAAGATTATTTACGTGCTCAATTGATGCATTCATTTTTAGAACGTTTGAGTTACGAGGAGGAATGATAGTATGGATGAATTATTTACAGAAAGTGCCAAGGCGGTATTAGCTATTGCACAAGAAGAAGCAAAATATTTTAGGCATCAATCTGTGGGCTCAGAACATTTGTTGTTGGCGTTAGTTTTAGAGCCAAATGGAATTGCCGGGAAGTCATTACGTCAGTTGAACGCAGATAAAAACGATATTCGTGAAGAAATCGAACATTTAACTGGCTATGGGACCGTGAAAGGATATCCTAAAGGTGCTTATTTACCGTATTCTCCTCGTGCAAAACAAATTTTTGCTTATGCAGGCGATGAAGCGAAGCGTTTGGGTGCACCAAATATCGGAACGGAACATATTTTGCTAGGTTTATTAAGAGATGAAGATATCTTGGCTTCACGCATTTTATTGAATTTAGGTTTAAGTTTATCTAAAATGCGTCAGCTATTAATGAAGAAAATAGGTATTACTGATCCGCAAATGAGTGGGAATGTAGGACGCCGGCGCAATAATCAAGCTCAAAAAGCTGCGCCAAAAGGAACACCAACCTTGGATTCATTAGCGCGGGATTTAACGAAATTAGCACGTGAAAATGATTTAGATCCTGTTGTTGGACGTTCACAAGAGGTTAGACGTTTAATTCAAATTCTAAGTCGCCGTACAAAGAATAATCCTGTTTTAGTTGGCGAACCTGGTGTCGGTAAGACTGCGATTGCTGAAGGACTAGCACAAAAAATTGTGAATGGTGAAGTTCCTGAAGATATGCTGGAAAAACGTTTGATGATGTTGGACATGGGTGCTTTAGTTGCCGGTACTAAGTATCGTGGTGAATTTGAAGATCGACTAAAAAAAGTAATCGATGAAATTTATCAAGATGGCGAAGTGATTTTGTTTATCGATGAATTGCATACCTTAATCGGTGCAGGTGGTGCTGAAGGTGCGATCGATGCATCAAATATTTTAAAACCAGCACTTGCAAGAGGAGAATTGCAAACGATCGGCGCAACAACACTAGATGAATACCAAAAATATATCGAAAAAGATTCAGCTTTGGAACGTCGTTTTGCTCGAGTACAAGTTGATGAACCAACACCGGAAGAAGCAGAAGAGATTTTAAAAGGTTTGCGTTCTCGCTATGAAGAACATCATGGTGTAGAAATCACAGATGACGCCTTACATGCGGCGGTTCAATTATCTGTACGCTACATTAATTCTCGCCAATTACCAGACAAAGCAATTGATCTGATGGATGAGTCATCAGCTAAAGTTCGTTTAGATTTGGCAGATGAACCTTCTGAAATCAATAATTTGCGCGTGGACATTGCTCGTTTAGTTCAAGAAAAAGAAGAAGCGATTCAGTCACAGTCTTTTGAAAGTGCAGCCAGACTACGCCAAAAAGAGAAAAAATTAGCCCGTAAATTAGAAAACATTCTACTATTAGAACAAAAAGAAGCTTCTGGTTATGCTAACCAAGTGACAGAGCAAGATGTTGCGAATGTTGTTTCACAATGGACAGGCGTGCCGTTACAACAGTTAGAGAAAAAAGAAAGTGAACGTTTACTTGAATTAGAAAGTATTTTACATCATCGAGTAGTCGGTCAGGATGAAGCTGTCCAAGCTGTGTCACGTGCAATCCGTCGAGCTCGCAGTGGGTTAAAAGATCCAGATAGACCAATTGGTTCATTTATGTTCTTAGGCCCAACAGGAGTGGGTAAAACAGAGCTTGCCAAAGCGTTAGCTGAAACGATGTTCGGTAGTGAAGATGCCCTTGTTCGAGTGGATATGTCTGAATTTATGGAGAAATACAGTACTAGTCGTTTGATCGGTTCTCCTCCAGGTTATGTGGGTTATGAAGAAGGCGGTCAGTTAACTGAAAAAATCCGTCAAAAACCTTATTCTGTCATTTTATTGGATGAAGTAGAAAAAGCGCATCCAGATGTCTTCAATATTCTCTTACAAGTATTAGATGATGGTCATTTGACCGATTCTAAAGGACGTAAAGTTGATTTTAGAAATACGATTTTGATCATGACATCAAATATTGGGGCAACAGCGATTCGTGAAGAAAAAAATGTCGGTTTCAACGTTAAAGACCTGACAAAAGATTATGATGCGATGCAAAAACGAATCATGGAAGAATTGAAAAAAGCGTTCCGTCCAGAGTTCTTGAACCGTGTGGATGAGACAGTTGTCTTCCGTTCATTGGATCAAGAAGAAATCCATGAAATCGTGAAAATTATGAGCAAATCCATCATTAAGCGTTTGAGAGAGCAAGATGTCAATGTGAAGATCACAGCAGCTGCCATCGAAGTGATTGGAAAAGTCGGCTTTGATCCAGAATATGGCGCACGGCCGATTAGACGAGCTTTACAAAAAGAGGTTGAGGATCGTTTAAGTGAGGCATTACTTTCCGGTCAAATCCATTTAGGTGATAAAGTAACGGTTGGTGCAAGTAAAGGCAAGATAACATTGAATGTTAAATCACCTAAACCTAAACAAGTATTACAAACAATTTAATCAAAAAAATCAATAATTCGCTGTGCAAAACGAATCTGTTTTGTACAGCTTTTTTTCTTCATAAAAAAGAGAATGACGAATTAATTTTTATGAAAAATGAGCGTTAAAATAAAGAGATTCTATTGGAAAGTTTGTGAACCTGTGCTACTATAAAACAGTTGTCAGAAGAACGTTTGGAAAAGATAATAGCATTGTTTTTAATGGATCTTGTTGGAGACTGAACAAGCTCATTCAGCTTTTAAAGGAGGATACAAAATGATTGAACTTATTGCGACTGCTGAGTCGATTGAACAAGCAGAGGCTTTGTTAGCAGTAGGGGTAAACACGTTATACATTGGAGAAGAGCTGTTCGGGTTACGCTTGCCGACGTCATTTTCTCGTGAGGAACAGCGGACTATTACTGAAAAAGCACACGAAGTCGGTAAAAAAGTAACGGTTGCATTGAATGGCATTATGCATCCTGAAAAAATGAAGAAGGTTCCGGAATATTTGGCATTTTTGCAGGAGATCAAAGTAGACCAAGTAACAGTTGGGGATCCAGGTGTTGTATTTGTGATGCAGCGTGATGGCATTGATATCCCATATATTTACGATGGCGAAACCTTAGTGACTAGCTCTCGCCAAATCAATTTTTGGGCGAAACGTGGAGCAACTGGTGCAGTATTGGCACGTGAAGTTCCTTTTGAAGAAATGAAAGCGATGAAGGATAACTTGATGGTTCCAGCTGAAGTTCTAGTGTATGGTGCTACATGCATCCACCAATCAAAACGACCATTGCTGCAAAACTACTATAATTTTACTAAAAATGATGAAACAGCTGGCAAAGAACGTGGTTTGTTTATATCAGAACCTAAAAAAGAAGAGACACACTATTCAATTTATGAAGACAGTCACGGTACGCATATTTTTGCAGATAATGATGTGAATTTAATTGGTGAACTGGACAAGCTTCATGAACATAATTACACAAAATGGAAACTTGATGGGATTTACGCGCCAGGGGAGAACTTTGTAAAAGTAGCTAAACAATTCGTAGATGCAAAAGAAAAACTCGAATCAGGTCTTTGGTCACATGCTGAGGCACAAAAAGCAATTGATGAAATCGAAGCTTTGCATCCAGAAAATCGTGGTTTAGACATTGGATTTTTTGATTTAGATCCAGACGAGATAAAATAAGGAGAAAAAACACATGACAAAAGAACGAACACTGAAGCGTCCTGAGGTCTTAGCACCAGCAGGGACGCTAGAAAAACTAAAAACAGCAATTCATTACGGAGCAGACGCAGTATACATTGGCGGAAATGCTTATGGTTTACGTAGTCGTGCAGGCAATTTCACAAAAGAAGATATGATCGAAGGTGTAGCCTTCGCTAAAGAACACGGGGCTAAAGTTTATGTAGCAGCAAATATGGTCACGCATGAAGGGAATCAAGAAGGCGCAGGGGACTTTTTCAGAGAAATCCGCGATGTTGGTATTTCTGCAGTAATCGTTTCTGATCCGGCTTTGATTGAAATTTGTGCAGCAGAAGCGCCTGGTTTACCGATTCATTTGTCTACACAAGCTTCAGCTACCAATTATGAAACATTGGAATTCTGGAAAAACGAAGGGCTAGAACGTGTTGTTTTAGCACGTGAAGTATCAATGGATGAAGTAGCCGAAATTCGTAAAAATACGGATGTTGAGATCGAAGCGTTTATTCATGGCGCAATGTGTATATCGTATTCAGGTAGATGTACGCTGTCTAATCATATGTCTATGCGTGATGCTAACCGAGGCGGCTGTTCTCAATCTTGCCGTTGGAAATATGAGCTTTATGATATGCCTTTTGGCGGTGAACGTACAAGTTTGACTAATAAAGGTGAAGTCGAAGAAGAATTTTCAATGAGTGCGGTGGATATGGCGATGATCCAACATATTCCTGAATTAATTCAAAACGGTGTTGATAGTTTTAAAATAGAAGGACGCATGAAATCAATTCACTACGTTTCAACTGTGGCGAATGTATATAAAAAAGCTGTCGATACGTATATGGAAGATCCTGAAAATTATGAATGCAAACAAGAATGGATCGATGAACTCTGGAAAGTTGCGCAAAGAGAACTTTCAACGGGTTTTTATTATCATGTACCGACAGATGAAGAACAACTATTTGGAGAGCGTCGCAAGATTCCTCAATATAAATTTATTGGGGAAGTTATGGCTTATGATCCTGAGGCAAAAGTCGCAACGATTCGTCAAAGAAACCATTTTAGTGTAGGCGATGAAATTGAATTTTATGGTCCTGGGTTCAATCACTTCCATCAAACAGTAGAAGTTATGTATAATGAAGATGGCGAGTCGATCGATCGGGCACCAAATCCAATGATGATTTTAACGATGCCGGTTGAAGAACCAGTAGCGGTTGGTGATATGATTCGTAAGAAGAAATAAATAATTTGAGTGAGGGATTGGCTTTTAATAGCTTATCCCTTTCATTGCAGAAAGGATAAGTGAATAATGGTAAAACAATATGATTACATCGTAATCGGTGGCGGTAGTGGTGGAATTGCTTCTGCCAATCGTGCAGGGATGCATGGGGCCAGCGTTTTATTGATTGAAGCCGCAGATATTGGCGGAACGTGTGTCAATGTTGGGTGTGTGCCTAAAAAAGTAATGTGGCAAGCAAGTTCGATGATGGAAATGATGAGACGAGATACACAAGGATACGGATTTGACGTGGATGTAAAAGACTTCAGTTTTAAAAAACTTGTTCAAAATCGTGAAGCATATATCAATAATTTACATGCAGCGTATCATCGCGGATTAGATAGTAACAAAGTAGACGTTTTATCTGAGTATGCAACGTTTGTGGATGATCATACGATTGAAGCAGGTGGAGAAATGTATACAGCTCCTCATATTTTGATTGCTACTGGCGGACGTCCTAAAAAATTGGGCATTCCTGGTGAAGAATATGCAATAGATTCTAATGGCTTTTTTGCTTTAGAAGAGCTACCGAAACGAGTCGTATTTATTGGCGCAGGTTATATAGCAGCTGAACTTGCTGGAACACTTCACGGATTAGGTGCTGAAACACATTGGGCATTTCGTAAAGAGCGTCCGTTGCGAGAATTCGATGAAATGCTTTCTGAAAAAGTGGTTGAGCATTATAGCGAAGATGGTATGCATATTTATCCTCACTCAACTCCTCGTTCGATTGAGAAGTTTGAATCTGGAGAATTGATGATCACTTTTGAAAACGGGACTAAAATTATAGCTGACAGTATCGTATTCGGAACGGGTCGCCAACCAAACACGGATACTTTAGGTTTAGAAAATACTCATATTGAACTAACAGATAAAGGTTATGTAAAAGTCGACAAATTTCAAAATACAACACAATCTGGTGTGTATGCTGTTGGAGATGTGATTGGTAAAATCGATTTAACACCTGTTGCTATCGCAGCAGGGAGAAGACTTTCAGAACGTTTATTTAATGGAAAAGAACACGAATATTTAGACTATGAAACAATTCCGACGGTTGTCTTTACTCATCCGCCAGTTGCTACGGTTGGTCTAACTGAAAAAGAAGCAGAAGAAAAATACGGTGACGAGAATATCAAGATCTACCAATCAACGTTTACTCCAATGTATTTTGCACTAGGAGAGTACCGCCAAAAATGCGATATGAAATTAGTGTGTGTTGGCGAAGAGGAAAAAATTGTTGGACTACATGGTATTGGTCTTGGCGTTGATGAGATGTTGCAAGGCTTTGCAGTCGCTGTTAAAATGGGTGCTACGAAGAAGGATTTCGATAATACGGTAGCGATTCATCCGACAGGTTCTGAAGAATTTGTGACGATGAGATAAAAAATAAGGATAAAACGGCTGACGTTTTATCCTTATTTTTAATTTGTTCGTGCAAGAATCGCCTGTGTGATTGTTAACAATTCATTTTTAGCATCAGTAGATGTTTCAGGTAATTTATTAATCCCTTTTAATGCTTGTTGTGTATATTTTTCTGCCAGTTTCTGTGCTTTAGCAACACCGCCAAATGAATGGACGAGTTCGTAGATTTTATTTGTTTCAGAATCAGTTAGTTCTTCTCCTTTTTCAAGGTAAGGAAGTAACATTTCACGACCGTCTTCTAAAGCATATAAAAGTGGCAGTGAATAAATCCCTTGACGGACATCTTCTAGAACAGGTTTACCGATTTGTTCAGGACTTTGTGTATAATCTAAAACATCATCAATGATTTGAAAAGCAATCCCAATATTTTCCCCGATTTTTCCGCAATTTTTAGCAAATCGATCTGATGTTCCACTTTCATAGGCACCCACAAAGCAGCTTAATGAAAAAAGTTCTGCAGTTTTACCAGAAATATTTTCAAGGTACTGATCGATCGTCATGCCAAGATTATAGCGATTGTCCATTTGGCCCAATTCGCCACTCAATATTTTTTCCATGCTTCTGGAGTTCAGCTGGATACTCTTTAAAGAAGAGGAGTAATCAGCTAATAATTTAAAACAGCTGACAAATAAATAATCGCCGGCGTAAACCGCCGTGCTATTGCCGAATTGAGATCGTATAGTTGGTAAGCCGCGTCTGATATCTGCATCATCTACGATATCATCGTGGATCAGGGTTGCAGTGTGAAGTAACTCGATAGCCGCTGCCAAGGCAACAGCTTTTTTTCCTTCTCTTTTTTCACCAAATTGTGAAAATAAAAGTTGATAGGCTGGTCGCAACAATTTACCACCAGAATGGATCATAGACATGACCGCATTTTCGACCTCTTTGTTTTTTAAATTAACACTATTTTCCATTAGCTTTAGTGTGCTGTTTAAATCTTTTGCTAGTTCAGGATATTTTTTCCACATTGGATGAATGTTCATAAAATGACTCCTTTGATTGTACTCGATCAGACTAAGATGTTACTGGAAATATTGACTCCATTTATGTTTGGTTGTTGATTCATAGTTTAACTGGAATTGCCGTAGTGTTTGAACATGGCGTAGCAAGTAGTTAGCCGCAATTCCTATCGCAATGCCAGATAATAAGCCGATAAACGAAAGAAATGGGAGATATAGCATAGGAGCCCACGATTGAGCAAAGAAACAAGTGGTCAATAATTGCCCAACGTTATGCAAAAAGCCACCAGCTGCACTGATTCCAATAATACTGACACGTTTTGGTCCTAGCTGCATGATGATGAGCATACCTAAATAACTAAGTAACGCACCACTAGCACTGTAAAAGAAGGTAGAAATCGTTCCTCCAAGTAAAGTAGTTAAAATCAAACGCATACAGACTAAAAAGAAACTGTCCCTTTTTCTCATGGTAAAAATGGCAATAATTGTAATCAAGTTAGCCAATCCTAATTTTGCACCTGGAGCAAAAGCAAAGGGATATGGAATCATGTTTTCAATTAAGCCAATGATCACACCTTGGGCAACTAACATGGAAATATAGATGTTTTTTTGTAATTTGCTCATAATATACTGGCAACGTTTAGTAAATCAAACTGCCATCCTCACTCCCGTCAGAAGCTTCAACTGTGATGAATAGATTATGTGGTAAACAAGCAATCGGTGTTTCTCCTGCTTTGGATATCCATCCTCGTTGTACGCAAATTTGATCTCCGCAGTTAGTTTCAACCATACGGATTCTGTCTCCACTGACTTCGATTAAGTTGTAATCGCCATCAGCTGCTTCATATTTGTATGTATAAGTTGGGCCATCTTCTTTTAGCTCAAAAACTTTGATGACTTCACCATCTACTTTCAAGACGGCTTGTTTTGCTGCATCGTCTTGGGCGGTATTTTGTATGCCAAAAACAACAAGGGGCAAGAAAGAACTGATCGTTAAAAGTAAAATAATAACAATATCCCACGGACGTATATAACTTTTTTGAATAAATTCTTTAAAATTCAACTCTTTCCTCTCCTTTGTAGTTTTTAGTTGAATATATTCTATCATAATGAGAAAAGAAAGTTCTAGGAGTAAACCTAGAACTCTCTTAGATTTTTGCTATAAAAGTAATTATTTACTACCGTATCTAGATTTAGGTGTTCCATACCACCATTTACCTAGTGTACGTTGTACCCAAGGGATAACCCAGCGGTCTAAACCAAGTGCGCGCCCAGAACCATTCATCAAAGCAAATGCTACAAAGATAAACCAAATGTTTACCCAGTAGAACATACCTGATAGACAGAATGCAATCGTTAAACCAATTGTAGCGGCACTACTTAACCAAGTAAATAATCCAGCAATCAATGCTAAAGCGATCAACACTTCAACAATTGTCATGAATTTTTGCATGAACAAAGCAACTTCTTGGTTAGGCATCATAAATTTCATAACACTTTCAAACCATTTAGGCATATGATCAAATACTTGCATTGGCTCTTCACCATAGGCATAGCTTAAACCAAATTGAGCAGCTTTAGCTGTCGTTTCAGTTGCCTCAGCGCCACCACCTGCAGCAGATGCACCAGTTGTTACTTGTTCTTGTAACCAAGGGAATGGGAAGGCAACTTTATCAGTGAACCATGACCCCTCACCAAACCAAGTGCTTGGCTTCAAGTAATCGCCAGTCCCGACAATTTTCTTCATAGATTCGACTAACCAAACCATACCATAGAATACACGCAACGGAACGCTCCATAAAACATTACCATAACGAGATGAATGTCCACGTGTTACATTACGGTCGTCTTTAATATGGAAGAACTCGTGCATAATGTATTGGAACATGTAATAACCAGAACGGATATCAAAGAAATATTTCAAGTTAACGATGTGCTTCATAATGATTGCTAAGAAACCGCTAAGGTGAATTTTATCAAATAAGTTTGCCACACCCCATTTAGAGCCGACAGAAACCATGAACCCTTGATAATTTCCTTTGAATTTGTGTTTTTCGCTACCTTTGATGTCAGCTACGATATTTGCAGCGGCTGTATGACCAGTTTGTTCAGCAGCTTGAACGATTTGTGGTGTTGGCGTTTCAGGAAATTCTTCGTAATATACCAAGTCACCGACGATATAAATATTTTTGTCTTCGTAGCCTTTCGCTTGCATGTATTCATTTGCAATCAAACGATTGCCACGAGCTGATTCTAAACCGAAGTCAGCAGCATCAGAAGTTGCTTTAACACCAGCAGTCCAGATCAATGTGTGAGTTGCAACAGAAGAACCATCTTTTAATTTGATATGGTCCGCAGCTACTTCAACGATTGGTGCGTTAAGCAACAATTTCACATTTTTCTTTTCTAAATAACGTTCAGCTTTTGCTGCATCATTACGAGAAAGCATGTTTAAGATTGTTGGCATTGCTTCAACGACCATTAATGTAAATTCATTAGGGTCAAGTTTAAATTCTTTTGCAAGACGATCTTTCCAGTCGATCAATTCGCCGACCATTTCGATACCAGTAAATCCTGAACCACAGACAACAAATGTCAGCATCGCTTTACGGACTTCTGGATCTGGCTCGATTGCAGCTTTTTCAACTGTTTCCAAGATATGTTCACGAATTTTCAGAGAGTTTTCAAAAGACCATAAAGTAAATCCATGTTCTTTAACTCCAGGAGTACCAAAATCATTTGGCTCGCCACCCATACCGATGATCAATTGGTCAAATTCATAAGAACCTAACTTCGTTTGAACGACTTTTTTGTCTTTATCGATACCAGTTACAGTGTCTGTTACAAGAGTAACATTCTTTTTACGTGAGAATAAACGTTGCAAGTCATATTGAATCGCAGAAGGCTCAACACGTCCTCCAGCTACTTCATGCAACTCAGTCATCATGGTGTGGTAAGAATGACGATCAATTAAAGTAATCTCAACGTCAGAATCTTTTTTCAATTTTTTGGCTAAAAATTTAGTAGCTGAAACTCCAGCATAACCAGCTCCCACAACGACAATTTTTTGCTTTGTCATTGATAATCCGCTCCTTAAAAAAATAAAATAGAAAATGATAATAATTACACAATCGAATTCATTATATAGCGATATTCAGGTTTTGTCTAATAACAATTCTTAAATATAGGAAATAAATTTTTATTATTAAAAAAGTGTGAAAAACGGGTAAAATTTTGTCTTTCTTTTATAACTTTAATTGACATAATTGAAATTTTCTATAGAATGTAAATTATATCACAAACTTAATTTGTGAACGTTTAAGAAAAGGAAAAGGTGAACAAAAATGAAAATGAACAAAATTGTAAAGGGCTTCACAGCTATCGCACTTTCATCTCTTTTATTAGCAGCATGTGGATCAGATCAAAAGAAAGATACAGCAAAATCATCTGATTCAAGTACTGCAACATCAAAAACAGCTGAATCTTCTAAAGCAACAGAAAAAGAAGCTGGTGCAGATTTACAAGATGGTACTTATAAATTAGAAGAAAAAAATGAATCAAATGGTTACCGTGCAACATTCGAAATGACTGTTAAAGATGGTAAAATCACTGAATCTAACTATGACAATATCAACGCTGAAGGTAAATCAAAGGCGGATGATAAAGACTACAACAAAAATATGAAAGACAAATCAGGCGTAGGCCCAGCTGAATACATCAAAGAATTAAACGATTCTTTTGTTAAAGCACAAAGCGCTGACGGTGTAGAAGTTGTAACTGGTGCGACTCACTCTAGTGAATCATTCCAAAACTATGCACAACAATTGATCCAAGCAGCTCAAGCTGGAGATACTAAAACAATCGAAATCGACAATGGGGCTGACCTTAAAGATGGTAAGTATTCATTGAAAGAAAAAAATAATTCAAACGGCTACCACACTGAATTTTCAATCGTTGTTAAAGACGGCAAAGTAACAGAATCTAACTACGATAACGTTAATGATGAAGGCAAATCTAAAAAAGATGATGCTGACTACAACAAAAACATGAAAGACAAATCAGGCGTAGGTCCAGCTGAATATATTAAAACTTTAAACGAAGAATTAGTTAAAGCGATGAACGAAAAAGACGGCTCAGCTGCAAACGTAGAAGTCGTAACTGGCGCAACTCACAGCTCACATTCATTTGTAACTTATGCAGAACAATTGATCAACGCTGCTGAAAAAGGCGATACTAACGAAATCGTTGTAGACAATATTGTAATGAAAAAATAATTTTTCATAGTGTAAATTGAAAGATAATGATGTGCAGAATTCAGATACTTATCTGGATTCTGCTTTTTGCTGTGAATCACCACGATTGGCTTTGCCAGAGTGGATGATGAACAGTACTTGGCGACCAAAGGGAGAGAAGTAACCATACTAGGAATCACCCAACGCCATAATCTCAAACACCCAAAGGTAATCTGGATTTAAAAAAAGTGATTTTATAAATACAAAGAATCACCCTGACAAGCTTTGCCAGAGTGGATGATGAACAGTACTTGGCGACCAAAGGGAGAGAAGTAACCATACTAGGAACCACCCAACGCCATAATCTCAAACACCAAAGGTAATCCGGGTTCAAAAAAAGTGATTTTATAAATACAAAGAACCACCCTGACGAGCTTTGCCAGAGTGGATGATGAACAGTAAAAGGTTAGTTACTCCCATTTATTTAAAAACACAATCAACAAATAGAAAATCCTTTCCATTCAAGAGAAAAAGCGCTACTATAAATAAGATAATTTTTCTATTTAGAAAGAGGGATACGATGAAAAACAAAAAATCACTGATCATTTTAATAACAGCACTATTTTTAGTCATTCTAGCAGGATGTAACTCAAAAAATGAGGGATCAAAAATCAACAAAGAACCTTATTCAGATCAACAATCACTTCTAGGGACGTATGTACAAGTAAGAATCTATGATGATGGCAAAGAAGATGTCCTGAAAAAAGCCTTTGCTCGTGTCAAGGAACTAGGGGATAAAATCACTGTAAATGAAAAAGGTTCAGAAATCGATGAAATCAATGAACAAGCTGGTATAAAACCCGTCAAAGTTTCTGATGATATTTATCCATTGTTGAAACGTGCATATGAATACAGTGAAGATTCTTCCGGCGGTTTTGATATGGCGATCGGGCCAATCACCCAATTGTGGCATATTGGCTTTGACGATGCTCGTAAGCCTTCACAAGAAGAAATCGATCAAGCGCTAAAATTAGTTGATTATCATAAAGTAAAATTAAATGATGAAGAAAAAACAGTTTATCTCGAAGAAAAGGGCATGCAGCTTGATTTAGGTGCGATTGCAAAAGGATTTATTACAGATGAAGTTGTGAAAGTCTTAAAAGACAATGGTGTAACGACTGCAATCGTGGATTTAGGTGGAAATGTCTATGTACTTGGACATAGTCCTCGCGGTAAGGATATGGATTGGAATGTCGGAATTCAAGATCCTAACAAAGCACGTAATACCGTAATCGGAACGGTTCAAGAAAGTAATAAGACATTAGTAACTTCAGGTATCTATGAACGCTTTTTAGAAGTAGATGGGAAAAAATATCATCACTTATTTGATCCTAAAACAGGTTATCCTTTTGATAATGATATTGCTGGTGTGACAGTGATTACAAATGAATCGATCGATGGTGATGGATTATCAACCGCTGTATTTTCTATGGGAGTCAAAAAAGGCTTGGAGTATGCTGAAGGTCTGAAAGATGTCGATGTGATTTTTGTTACAAAAGAGGATAAAGTATTTGTAAGTAAAGATATCGAAAAGATTTTTGAATTAGGAAAAGATTCAGGTTATACAATGGGTGATCGTAAAGACCTGAAATAAGGAGAACGGATATGTCTTTGAAAGTGTTTTTGCAAGTTGTGGAAATTCAGACGAAATTAGCAAGTCTATTTCCCTTTGCAATTGGGGTGCTATTTTCGATAGCTTATTTTAATCAGTTTCACGCAGGGTATACCCTGTTATTTTTCATTGGAATGGTTGTATTCGATATGGCGACGACCGCAATCAATAATTATATGGATTTTAAGAAAGCAAAATCGCAAGTATACAAATATGAAGAGAATATTATTGGCAGTTCAGGGATTGCGCCAGTTTTAGTTAGAAATATGATCTTTGGAATGATCGCTTTTGCAGCAGTTATCGGAATTTTTTTGACTGCTAAAACAGGTTGGTTATGTTTGGTAATAGGTGGAGTGTGCTGTTTTATTGGTATTTTTTACACATTTGGTCCGATTCCGCTCTCTCGTATGCCCTTAGGTGAAGTATTTAGCGGATTTACTATGGGACTTGGGATTTTTGCGCTGACGATTTATTTGAATGTACAAGTGAATCCTCCGTTTTATCTAATGCTTGATTGGAGTCGTGGAATATTCGCTTTGACTGGCAATCTGTGGGCAGTATTAGCGATCATTTGGGCCTCTTTACCGATGGTGTTTACGATTGCGAATATCATGCTGGCAAATAATTTGAGAGATTTAGATACAGATATTGAGAATCACCGTTATACATTGGTTTATTATATTGGTAGAAAGCAAGGTTTGATTTTATTTCAACTATTGATGATGGCGTGTTATGTGGTTGTTTTGATTGGCTTGCCATTTGGCGTGTATCGCTGGCCGATTTTAACTGTATTTTTATCTTTGCCAGTTATTTTGAACAATCTTCAGCTGTTCAAAAAGGAATTGCCGCATCCTAAAAGCTTTGGTTATTCGATAAAAAATTTGATGGTATTTAATGGAAGTTATTTATTAGGTCTATTACTGACGATTATTTTAGAAAAAATTTAAATAAAAAAGAAGGAAGCAGTAACCAACAACGACTCTGCTTCCTTCTTTTTTACGCTCTATTTTAACAACCCTTTTTCAAACACTACTTTTTATTTTTTTTACTCTTAATGAATAGAAATAGTATAGCTAGTAAAATAATGGCAATACCGACAATTGAAACGTAAACTGTTTTCTTTTCCCCTGTATTTGGAAATAGATCTTTTTTCTTTTCTTCTTTTTTCTCAGAAGAGGACTGTGTACTTTCCACAGGGTTAGATGTGTCTGTAGTTGCAGAGACACCAGCGAAGGTTTTATCGTTCAATGTGTAGACAGGTGAATAGTCGTTAGTTTCACTGTTAAAAGCAAAGAAACTGTAATTGTCTTGGTAAGAAAGTGTAAAGTAACCTTCAGCATCTGTTGAAACAGGATTATTTAGATCAACAAATGGATAAAATAATGTTATGTTTGCAGGTGCTGAATCATAGTTAGCAGTATTGTCTCCGTATATATGAACGTTACTTGCTGCTACGCCATCTACTGATGATACTTTTCCTTTAACTTGTTTGTTGTCAGAATCATAGGAGATAAACTGTATATTGTAAGTTGGGGCAGTTTTTACTACTGTATACGCCATATTTAGGATAACTTCTTGTTTTTCTCCTTGATCCTCTTCCCAAGGATAAAGCATGAAGCTAACGTTGACTAAATTTTTTCCTAGTTTATCTGTTGGAGCTTCGTCTAAAAGTTTAAGATCTCTAAATGCAGCACCATGAAAACCTCCATCTTGGTAGAGCATTTCAGCCGTCACTTTTTCTCCTTGAAAGACAACGAGTGTTGTGTGGATAATGTCACCGTACAGATTTCCAATAGTGTTGGATGTTTCGGAGGAACTTGAATCTAATGTGGAAGAAGAACTGTTCTCCACAATTTTCTCATCATTTTTTTCTGTGTCTTGTGTTGAGGCTGAAGAGCTTTCAACTTTTGAATCCTCAGTGGTAGATAATATTTCCTCTGCAAAACTTGTGATTGGAAGAGCAAGCGATAATGCAACCAAACAAAAAACAATTCTTTTCATAACTATTCTCCTTTTCGTAATATTTGTATCATTTGCAATACAAATGTAACATAACGGAAATATATAGCAAATAGGGGTAAGAAAACTTTCGCGTTTCTTAAGGGAATCTTAAGGTTTATGTTTAGTTATGAATCCTAAAGTGTTGGATTTATACTGTTCAGGCTAATTTCTCCAGAAGAAAGTACTTTTTCTTTTTTATCTTGAAGTTGGACAACTAATTCACCATGATCGTTGATTGCTGTTGCGATCCCTTTATAGTCAATGCCAGTCTGCGTGAAAGAGACGGTCTTCCCAAGGACAAACGATTTTTGGCGATATTCTTCTAAAAAACTTTGTTCCGGTAGTTGATTTAGTATGGCATAAAATTGATTCCAAATTTCTCCAATCAATTCGTTTCTTGTAATGATTGGTTCATCTTCTGGAAATAGAGAGGTTGCTTTTTCTCTTAATTCTTTTGGAAACTCATTTTGTTTTAAAGAAAAATTGATTCCCATACCGATAATGACGTTTGAAATTTGTCCTGATTCTACATCACTCATGGCTTCTGATAAAATCCCACAGACTTTTTTGCCATTGATATAAATATCGTTGACCCACTTGATTTTAGTTTGTACAGGTGTCAGATTGTCCATTGCTCGAGCAATCGCTACCGCCATGATCACAGTATATTGCGCCATTTCTTCAAAGTTTTGATTCGGTCTTAATAACATGCTCATGTAAATACCACTGCCTGCTTTTGAGAAGAACGGTCGGCCAAACCGTCCTTTTGGAGCTTCTTGGATATCCGCTACGATCAATGTATTATCTGGTTCTCCGTTTATTGCGGCCAGTTTAGCATCTTTCATTGTGGACTCTGAAGAGTTTAGAACCGTTATTGACAGGTTAGGAGTTGCAGAACCTAAAGCTAAACGAATTCCCTCCGCGGATAAAACGTCTGATTTATCATAGCGATAGCCCTTATTGCGGCTACTTGAAATAATATGACCTTCTTTTTTCAGTTCATTGATGGCTTTCCAAATCGCTGTACGTGATAAAGAAAGTTGTTGCGCCATTTCTTCTCCTGAAATAAACGCTGGCGCTTGTTTCATTAATAAAGTTAACACCTGACTTTTTGTAGACATAGACCTCGCTCCTTTATAGTAGTTTCATTGTATCTGATGTGAGGAAGAGTGGTCAACTGCAATACGTCTGAAAGAGGAGAGGAAAATCCTTCTAAAGATGTATGATTTCACCTTGAAAAATTGTTATAATCAAATGGTAGGAATGAGAAGCAAAGTATTGAACTAGAAAGTTAATAGAGAGATGGAGTTGGGAAAATGGAAAAGCAACAATATATTTGTGATAAGTGTGGAAATGAGCACTATGTTTCCGATCAGTTTCAAGCAACAGGAGGAAACTTCGCAAAAATATTTGACGTACAAAATAAAAAATTTATCACAGTCAGCTGTACGAGATGCGGCTTTACGGAATTATACCGTGGACAAACATCAGATGGTTGGAATGTTTTAGACTTTTTAATAGGTGGCTAATCGCCAACTAAATAAATGAAAAAGGAAGTTCGAGTGTACGGATCACTTGAACTTCCTTTTTGTTTAAACTAATAATAACTGATCGTCTTTTAATTCAGTACCGCTATTTTTATGGAACATCTCCATCAATTCATTGACAGTTAAATCCTTTTTCTGCTCAGCAGGTACATCTACTACGACTTGACCTTGATGTAGCATGATCAAACGGTTGCCGTAACGAATCGCATCTTCCATATCGTGCGTCACCATAAATGCCGTTAGATTTTGCTCTTGGATCAATTTTTCTGTCAACTCCATGACAGTGATCGATGTTTTAGGATCAAGTGCTGCTGTGTGTTCATCTAGCAAAATCAATTCTGGGCGAATCAAGGTAGCCATTAGCAAGGTAATCGCCTGACGTTGTCCGCCAGATAGTAAACCAATTTCTGTACCTAAACGATTTTCCAATCCTAAATTCAAACTAGCTAATTGTTCTTTGAAGAAATTTCGGTCATTTTTGCGAACGCCATTGCCTAAACCACGTTTTTTTCCACGTTTCATAGCAAGTGCCATATTTTCTTCCACAGTTAAACGAACAGCCGTCCCCATCTTAGGGTCTTGAAAAACACGGCTGATTTGTTTTGAGCGGGCAACGACACGTTGTTTTGTGATGTCTTTACCGTTTAAAGCTAACTGACCTTCTTCGATCGGCAATGTGCCAGCGATACTATTTAGTAAAGTAGATTTACCAGCGCCGTTTCCACCGATGATTGTAATGAACTCCCCTTGGTTGATGGTCAAATCAATTCCTTTTAATACGTGATTTTCATTAACTGTTCCGCGTTCAAAATATTGGTGTAAGTTTTTGATTGTTAATACAGGCTCCATTAATTTGCTCCTCCTTTACGTTTTCCAAGCTTAGAAAATCCTAATTTTTTTTGAATCAGAGGTGAAGAGAGACAGATGACCAAAATGATTGCTGAGAATAATTTCAAATCCGCGGGATCAACGCGTAGCTCTAAAACACAAGCGAGGATAAAACGGTACAAGATGGCACCAATCACAATTGTAATCAAACGCAGACCAAGTGATTTATTTTTAAAGAGAACCTCAGCAATGATGATCGAAGCAAGCCCGATAACGATCGTTCCAATACCAGAATTCAAATCAGCAAAGTTATTATTTTGTACAAGTAAAGCACCTGATAGTGCAATACAACCATTAGATAGCATATATCCGATGATCTTCATATTGTCTGTTTTGATCCCATTGGCTTCACTCATGTCGATGTTGTCACCAGTAGCTCGTGTGGCTAAGCCGATTTCAGTTTTAAAGAATAAGACAAGTAAGACAATAACCAAAAGTACAATGATCGAACCGACAACTATCGCGCTGTTGACTTTAGTGAAACCTAACGACTGAGCGTGAGAGAAAATCGAATCTGTCCCAATCAAAGAAATATTTGGAGCGCCCATGATCCGTGAGTTGATACTGTAAAGACCTGTCATTGTGATGATTCCTGCTAATAAAGCAGGGATTTTTAATTTTGTATGCAGTAGTCCCGAAACAAGACCTGCTAACATGCCAGCAATAAAAGCAAAAAGCAATGCCACGATTGGCGCTATCATATAATGGATATCAAATAAAGACTGGATAGGCGCCGGCCAAGTGGTCGGATCTTTTGCTAAAATAACTGCGGCTACAGCGCCGCCTAAAGGAAAACTTCCTTCTGTCGTCAAATCAGCAATGTCTAAAATACGGTAAGTTAGAAAGACTCCAATGGCAAGTAACGACCAAAGAAGACCTTGAGAGGTTGAGGATAGTAGTATGTCTAACAATAAAATCAGCTTCTTTCAATAATTAGTATGTAACAGTTGAGAAAAAGCTAGTCGCTTATTTTCTCAACAATTGTTTAGATGTTAAGGTGCTTTTATAGTATCAGGATCGATGTCTAAGGCTTTCGCCATGTCTTTATTTACAAAAAGTTCTAAGTCTTTCGCTTTTTCAACAGGCATGCCCTCAGGTTTTGCTTCACCTTTTAGAATTTTTGCAGCCATAACACCTGTTTGTTTACCTAGTGATTTATAATCGATTCCGACAGTTGCTAAGCCACCTTCTTCAACTTGTTCGATTGAACCTGCAATAACCGGGATCTTATGTTCTTTCGCTACTTCACCGATAACAGCAGCTGCTGAGGCGAAAGTATTATCTGTTGGGATATAAATGGCATCAACATCTTTTGCTAAGCTTGTCGTTACTTGTTGTACGTCATTCGTTGAATTTGCCGTTAAAATTTTTGCTTTGATTCCAGCTTCTTTTAAGGCTTTTGCAGCCATATCAGCTTGAATTTTAGAATTCGCTTCCCCTGCGTTGTACATAATCCCCACAATTTTAGCATCGGGCACAATGTTCAATAATAGGGCAATTTGTTTGTCGATTGGGACGATATCCGTAGTTCCTGTAACATTGCCGCCAGGTTTTTCATCGGATTTGACTAATTTAGCGCTGACTAAGTCAGTAACTGCTGTGACTAGAATCGGTATGTCTGTTGTTTCGTTCAATAAAGACTGAGCGGCAGGTGTTGCGATTCCTAAAAGTAGGTCTGGTTTTTCTTTGACTAGTTTTTCACTCATACTTTTTAATTGGGCTTGATCATTTTGGGCATTGCTGTATTCAATCGTCAGATTTTCGCCATCCTTAAATCCGTTATCAGCTAAGCCTTCTTTGAATCCTTCAAATGCAGCATCTAGTGAGCCATGTTCAACAGGTTGTAACACACCGATTTTTTTACTGTCACTATTTGTTCCGTTAGCTGCTTTTTTGCCATCGCCACATGCGCCAAGAGCCAATAATGCTACTGCCGACATGATGCTTAGTCCTACTAGTTTCTTTTTCATCTTGATTCCTCCAATTATGATTGATGTTGATAAAACAAAAAATCCATTTAGACAATATGCCTAAATGGATTGATAAAAGTCGTAGGTAAACACTTCTTTATTCGCCACTTAGGAATGTCTAGGTGGCTGTTTGTTCAATACAAAGCGCTCTAGCCATCATAGATACAAAAACAGGTTTTTGCTGTTTGTACCCACGATTGCATGAATACAAAACTATCTAAAGTAGCTAAAGTAAGCTTTATTCAGTTGTGCGTTGATTGAGTATGTCATAAAAGATCCCTCCGCAAATTGAATTGTGTTTAGTATAAAGGAAAAGGAGGTCTACTGTCAACTCATTTTTTAAATTTTCTGAACATTCATGTAATGAACATGAATTTGTGAAATTTTTAAATTAATTGTAATAAACCAAATAAAAATGGATATCTTTGTGAATTTAAACGATTTCATGCTACTATTTAACTGAATAAATAGTAAATTATTAGGAGGATGTATATGATTTCGAAAAAATTAATCACATTAGGAACATTAGCAGCAACTGTATTAGTATTGGGTGCATGTAACAGTGACAATAAAGCTTCTAAAGATAGTTCCTCTGATAGCAAAACAGAAACATCAATGAGTTCAAGTGTTGATGCAGTGAGTGGTGCTTCAATAAGTGACAAACCAGAAGTAATTGAAAAAGCGTTGAGTAAAGATGGTAACTGGATTGTTGCGGCAACAGCTGATCTGACTTTTGATAAAGATGTAACAGTAGCGGGTGAGTTCCACGATAAAGGGGAAGCTTCAAACGATATTTATAGAAAATTAGCATTATATGCACAAGACTCAGATAAAAAAGTGACAGCTGAGTATACAGTTACTGTTCCTAAACTAGTTGTTGAAACAGAAAACTTCAATATTGTGAATGGAACTGTTAAAGGGGATATCTTAGTTAAAGCCAATGGTTTTGTCTTAAATGGCACAAAAGTTGAAGGGAACGTAACCTTCGAAAAAGAAGAATACAAAACTTCTGCTACTCTAGATAAAGAAGGCGCTGAAATTACTGGAGAAACTACAGTTCAATAAGAAAAAATAGTAGAATATGTAAGAAGGCATTCGGTGTTTATCGAGTGTCTTTTTTTGTAGAAAGCAGGGCACTAGAAGCTTGCGAAAAACCTTGACTTTTATTATAGAAGGAAGTACAATGTATAGATGCAAAAACTATCTGAAAAATGACAAAGCAGGAGCGAAATATTGTCCGTTCCGGTTTTTAATAGGGAAACAAAAGTAGAGACGCACGAGAAATTTTCAAGAGCACATTCTATTTTTGGTTTTTTTTTGCCTAAAAACTGCAAAAAATGCTCAATATTACAGATATTTAATATTTGTAATATTAAAGAAATATTTTCGGTTAGTGTTTTGATAGACTTTTAATTAGAGGAGTGAAGAGCTTGGCTGGACACGTAGTAAAATACGGAAAACACCGCGAACGTAGAAGTTTCGCCCGGATCAGTGAAGTGTTGGAATTACCCAACTTGATCGAGATTCAAACAGACTCTTACCAATGGTTTTTAGATGAAGGACTAAGAGAAATGTTTGAGGACATTTTACCGATCGATGATTTTCAAGGAAACCTATCTTTGGAATTTGTGGATTATGAATTAAAAGAACCTAAGTATACGGTAGAAGAAGCGCGTGCACATGACGCAAACTATTCTGCACCGTTACACGTTACTCTACGATTGACAAACCGTGAATCTGGAGAAATCAAATCACAAGAAGTATTCTTCGGTGATTTCCCTCTAATGACTGAAATGGGAACATTTATCATCAATGGTGCAGAACGTGTTATCGTTTCTCAATTGGTACGTTCACCAGGTGTTTATTTCCATGGAAAAGTAGATAAAAATGGTAAAGAAGGCTTTGGTTCAACAGTGATCCCTAACCGTGGTGCATGGTTAGAAATGGAAACTGACGCAAAAGATATTTCTTACGTACGTATTGACCGTACACGTAAAATTCCTTTGACTGTATTAGTTCGTGCCTTAGGTTTTGGCTCTGATGATACAATTTTTGAAATTTTCGGTGAAACATTAAGCTTACGTAATACAATCGAAAAAGATTTACACAAAAACGCAAGCGACTCTCGTACTGAAGAAGGGTTAAAAGATATTTATGAGCGTCTTCGACCTGGTGAGCCGAAAACGGCTGACAGTTCTCGTAACTTACTGAACGCTCGTTTCTTCGATCCAAAACGTTATGACTTAGCGAACGTTGGTCGTTACAAAGTCAACAAAAAATTAGATTTAAAAACACGTCTATTGAACCTAACTTTAGGAGAAACATTGATCGATGCTGAAACTGGCGAAATCATCGTTGAAAAAGGAACAGTATTAACTCACCAAGTAATGGAAACATTAGGTGAACATATCGATAACGGCTTAAACAGTGTAACGTATTACCCAAGCGAAGATGGTGTAGTTACTGAACCAATGACAGTTCAAGTGATCAAAGTTCTTTCTCCAAAAGATCCAGAACGCATCGTGAACGTCATCGGTAATGGGTATCCTGATACAAGTGTGAAGACTGTTCGTCCAGCAGATATCGTGGCTTCAATGAGTTATTTCTTTAACTTACAAGAAGACATCGGCAATGTAGATGATATCGATCACTTAGGAAACCGTCGTATTCGTTCAGTTGGTGAATTACTACAAAACCAATTCCGTATTGGTTTAGCTCGTATGGAGCGTGTGGTTCGTGAAAGAATGTCTATTCAAGACACTGAAACACTAACACCACAACAATTGATCAATATTCGTCCAGTTGTTGCAAGTATCAAAGAATTCTTTGGATCTTCTCAATTATCACAATTCATGGATCAAACAAATCCTCTAGGTGAGTTGACACACAAACGTCGTCTATCTGCCTTAGGACCTGGTGGTTTGACTCGTGACCGTGCTGGTTATGAAGTTCGAGACGTTCACTATTCCCACTATGGCCGTATGTGTCCGATCGAAACACCTGAGGGACCAAATATTGGGTTGATCAACAGCTTGTCAAGTTATGCCAAAGTGAACAAATTTGGTTTTATTGAAACACCTTATCGTCGTGTTGATCGTGCCACTGGCAGAGTAACAGATAAAGTAGATTACCTAACTGCTGACACAGAGGATCACTACATTGTAGCGCAAGCAAACTCACGCTTAAATGAAGATGGAACATTCGCTGAAGAATTAGTAATGGCTCGTCTGCAAAGTGAAAACTTGGAAGTGACGATCGATAGAGTCGATTACATGGACGTTTCACCTAAACAGGTAGTTGCTGTTGCGACGGCTTGTATTCCTTTCTTAGAAAACGATGACTCCAACCGTGCCTTGATGGGTGCCAACATGCAACGTCAAGCAGTGCCATTGATCCAACCTCGTTCACCACTTGTGGGAACTGGTATGGAATACAAATCAGCACATGACTCGGGTGCTGCTCTACTATGTAAACATGATGGTGTCGTTGAATATGTGGATGCATCAGAAGTACGCGTTCGCCGTGACAATGGCGCATTAGATAAATATATGGTAACAAAATTCCGTCGTTCAAATTCAGGAACAAGTTACAACCAACGTCCAATCGTTCTTTTAGGCGAAAAAGTTGAAAAAGGCGATACATTAGCAGATGGACCTTCTATGGAAGAAGGCGAAATGGCTTTAGGGCAAAACGTACTTGTCGGATTCATGACTTGGGAAGGATACAACTACGAGGATGCAATCATCATGAGCCGTCGTTTGGTAAAAGATGATGTTTATACTTCTATTCATATTGAAGAATACGAATCAGAAGCTCGTGATACAAAATTAGGACCTGAAGAAATCACGCGTGAAATTCCAAACGTCGGAGAAGATGCTTTGAAAGATCTTGACGAAATGGGCATTATCCGTATCGGTGCTGAAGTTAAAGATGGTGACCTATTAGTAGGTAAAGTAACGCCTAAAGGGGTAACTGAGTTATCTGCTGAAGAACGTTTACTACATGCAATCTTTGGTGAAAAAGCCCGTGAAGTTCGTGATACATCTCTACGTGTGCCTCACGGTGGCGGCGGGATTGTTCATGATGTGAAAATCTTTACTCGTGAAGCCGGAGACGAATTATCTCCAGGCGTAAACATGTTAGTTCGTGTGTATATCGTGCAAAAACGTAAAATCAACGAAGGCGATAAAATGGCCGGACGTCACGGTAATAAAGGGGTTGTATCCCGTATTATGCCGGAAGAGGATATGCCATTCTTACCAGACGGCACACCAATCGATGTCATGTTGAACCCGCTTGGGGTACCATCACGTATGAATATTGGACAAGTACTAGAATTGCACTTGGGTATGGCTGCTCGTCAGTTAGGTATCCACATTGCAACACCAGTATTCGATGGCGCCAATGATGATGACGTTTGGGAAACAGTTCGTGAAGCGGGTATGGCTCGTGATGCGAAAACTGTTCTTTATGACGGACGTACTGGTGAACCATTTGATAACCGTATCTCTGTTGGTGTGATGTACATGATCAAATTGGCCCACATGGTCGATGATAAATTACATGCTCGTTCTATTGGACCATACTCACTTGTTACCCAACAACCACTTGGAGGTAAAGCTCAATTTGGTGGACAACGTTTTGGGGAAATGGAAGTATGGGCACTGGAAGCATACGGTGCAGCTTACACATTACAAGAAATCTTAACGTACAAATCTGATGACGTAGTTGGTCGTGTGAAAACATACGAAGCGATCGTTAAGGGTGAACCAATTCCAAAACCAGGCGTGCCAGAATCATTCCGCGTATTGGTAAAAGAATTACAATCACTTGGATTAGATATGCGCGTATTGGACATTGAAGAACAAGAAATCGAATTACGTGATATGGATGACGATGATGATGACTTGATCACAGTTGATGCCCTAACAAAATTTGCCGAACAACAATCAGCGAAACAATTAGAAAAAGAAGCAGCTGAAGCGAAAGAAGCTGCAGATGCAGTTCTTGAACAAGAAATAGAAACTGCTGAAGATACAAAAGACTAATTGTTTGAAGTCTTATTAAAATTGTCAAGTTAGTTTTGTTTCAATCTCTCTTTGTAGAAAGAGAGTTGATACAGTTGGTGGAAGAAAATGAGTGTTTAAAAGTACTGTATTTTTCTTCCCACCCTAACTTTTCCTATCAAGAAATGGAGGGAATCCCTTTTGATCGATGTAAATAAATTCGAAAGTATGCAAATAGGTTTAGCTTCTCCAGAAAAGATCAGAAGCTGGTCTTACGGTGAAGTAAAGAAACCCGAAACGATTAACTACCGTACGTTAAAACCTGAACGTGAAGGTTTGTTCTGTGAACGCATTTTCGGCCCAACTAAAGACTGGGAATGTGCCTGTGGAAAATATAAACGTATTCGTTATAAAGGTATCGTTTGTGACCGTTGTGGTGTAGAAGTAACTCGCTCTAAAGTTCGTCGTGAACGTATGGGACATATCGAGTTAGCAGCACCCGTTTCACATATCTGGTATTTCAAAGGTATTCCATCTCGTATGGGTCTTGTTTTAGATATGAGTCCTCGTGCCTTAGAAGAGATTATTTACTTTGCATCTTATGTAGTAATTGATGCCGGAGATACATCTTTAGAGAAAAAACAATTATTAACAGAGCGCGAATACCGTGATAAACGTGATCAATATGGTCAAGGTTTTACAGCGGCAATGGGTGCAGAAGCTGTTAAACAATTATTGGATAACGTTGATTTAGATGGCGAAGTTGCTGGCTTAAAAGAAGACTTAAAATCAGCTCAAGGTCAAAAAAGAACACGTGCAATCCGTCGTTTAGATATTTTAGAAGCATTCCGTGCTTCTGGAAACTTACCAAGCTGGATGGTTATGGATGTTATTCCTGTAATCCCACCTGATTTGCGCCCGATGGTTCAACTAGAAGGTGGACGTTTTGCAACAAGTGATTTGAATGACTTATACCGTCGTGTAATCAACCGTAACAATCGTTTGAAACGTTTATTAGATTTAAACGCACCAAACATCATTGTTCAAAATGAAAAACGTATGCTGCAAGAAGCGGTTGATGCGTTGATCGATAATGGTCGTCGTGGCCGTCCTGTTACAGGACCAGGTAACCGTCCATTGAAATCTCTTTCTCATATGCTAAAAGGGAAACAAGGTCGTTTCCGTCAAAACTTATTAGGTAAACGTGTGGATTACTCTGGTCGTTCAGTTATCGTCGTAGGACCTAACCTTAAAATGTACCAATGTGGATTGCCAAAAGAAATGGCAATTGAATTATTCAAACCATTTGTAATGCGTGAATTAGTTCAACGCGAAATCGCAACAAACATCAAAAATGCAAAACGTAAAATCGAACGCGGAGAAGATGAAGTTTGGGATATTCTAGAAGAAGTTATTCAAGAGCATCCAGTATTGCTTAACCGAGCACCTACATTACACAGACTTGGTATCCAAGCCTTTGAACCAGTGCTAGTTGAAGGTCGTGCAATACGTCTTCACCCATTAGTGTGTGAAGCCTACAATGCCGATTTTGATGGAGACCAAATGGCCGTTCACGTTCCATTGAACGAAGAAGCACAAGCAGAAGCACGTATGCTAATGCTAGCTGCTCAAAACATTTTGAATCCAAAAGATGGTAAACCAGTTGTAACGCCTTCTCAAGATATGGTCTTAGGTAACTACTACCTAACTATGGAAGAAGAAGGACGTGAAGGGGAAGGCATGATCTTCCGCGACATGAATGAAGCTGTTTTAGCATGGCGTAATGGATACGTGCATTTACACTCACGTATCGGTGTTCAAACAACCTTGCTTGGCGACAAACCGTTTACGGATTGGCAAAAAGAACGTATTTTGATCACAACTGTAGGTAAGATTATCTTTAATGAAATCATGCCTGTAGAGTTTCCTTACTTGAATGAACCAACAGATTACAACTTAACGGTACAAACACCTGACAAGTATTTTGTAGAAGCTGGTACAGATATTCCTGCGCACATTAAAGAGCAAGAATTAGTTTTACCATTCAAAAAGAAAAACTTAGGGAATATCATCGCTGAAGTCTTCAAGAGATTCCATATCACTGAAACTTCTAAGATGCTTGATAGAATGAAAGACTTAGGGTATAAACATTCTACTCATGCTGGTATGACCGTTGGTATCGCTGATATCATGGTATTGCATGAGAAACAAGAAATCATCGATGATGCCCATAAACAAGTCGAAAATATTACGAAACAATTCCGTCGAGGTCTGATTACAGATGACGAACGTTATGAACGCGTTATTGCTGTTTGGAACAAAGCCAAAGATGAGATCCAACAAAAACTGATTGAAAGTATGGATGCTAAAAATCCAATCTTCATGATGTCAGATTCTGGGGCCCGTGGTAACATCTCCAACTTTACTCAGCTTGCTGGTATGCGTGGACTTATGGCCGCTCCAAACGGACGTATCATGGAATTGCCGATCATCTCGAACTTCCGTGAAGGACTTTCTGTCTTGGAAATGTTTATCTCTACCCATGGAGCTCGTAAAGGGATGACCGATACAGCCTTGAAGACAGCCGATTCAGGTTACTTGACTCGTCGTTTAGTTGACGTAGCACAAGATGTTATTATTCGTGAAGACGATTGTGGAACTGACCGCGGTCTAGTAATCCAATCAATTCGTGAAGGTAATGAAATCATTGAACCGTTAGAAGAACGTCTACTTGGACGTTATACGCGTAAATCAGTGATGCATCCTGAAACTGGCAAAATGATTATTGGTGAAGATCAACTGATTTCAGAAGATCTTGCAAGAGAAATCGTTGACGCTGGTGTTGAAACTGTAACGATTCGTTCCGTATTTACATGTAATACCAAACATGGTGTATGTAAACACTGTTACGGCCGTAACTTAGCAACTGGTTCAGGTGTTGAAGTTGGGGAGGCAGTTGGTACAATTGCTGCTCAATCAATCGGAGAACCTGGTACTCAATTAACAATGCGTACGTTCCATACAGGTGGGGTTGCCGGAGATGATATTACTCAAGGTCTACCTCGTGTTCAAGAAATTTTTGAAGCACGTAATCCTAAAGGACAAGCAGTCATTACAGAAGTAACAGGTGAAGTAATCGATATTTCTGAAGATCCTGCAACACGCCAAAAAGAAGTAACGATCAAAGGGAAAACTGATACACGTACGTATACAGTTCCTTATACAGCTCGTATGAAAGTCGCTGAAGGCGATACGATCCGTCGTGGTGAGCCGTTGACAGAAGGTTCGATCGATCCTAAGCAACTGCTACAAGTTCGCGATGTTTTATCTGTTGAAAACTACCTATTGCGTGAAGTACAACGTGTTTACCGTATGCAAGGGGTGGAAATTGGCGATAAACATATCGAGGTAATGGTTCGTCAAATGCTTCGTAAAGTTCGTGTCATGGATCCAGGTGATACTGAAATCTTACCAGGTACATTACTAGATATCGCTGAATTTAAAGATCGTAACTATGACACATTAGTAGCTGGTGGCGTTCCTGCAACAAGCCGTCCAGTCTTACTAGGAATCACAAAAGCATCATTAGAAACAAACAGTTTCTTATCTGCTGCGTCATTCCAAGAAACAACTCGTGTGTTAACCGATGCTGCAATTCGCGGTAAAAAAGACCCATTACTTGGTTTGAAAGAAAATGTTATCATTGGTAAGATCATCCCAGCTGGTACTGGTATGGCTCGTTACCGTAACATGGAACCAAAAGAAGTTGGCGTAGCGAGCGAAAATGTGTACAGTATCTCTGATATTGAAGCACAAATGGCTGCTGAAGATGCTTTGAATGAGTTGAATAAATAATAGTAAAAAAAAGGCTTGAAATCATATGATTTCAAGCCTTTTTTATTTAATAAAGTTCTAATGCAGCTTCTTGATCTAAAATAATTGTTAAATTAGGATGGGTTTGTAATAAGGAGGCGGGGACATCATTTGTGACAGGGCCGAAAAATGCCTGTTTGATGATCGCAGCTTTTTTCTTTCCCGTGGCAAAGAGCACAATTTCTTTTGCTTGCATCACACTTTTTGGTCCCATAGTGACGTAAAAGTCTGGACGCTCATTTTCATCGCCGCCGACCTCGCTTAATAAAATATCTTTCATATGTTCAGTAGCGTCTTCCCCAACATAAGAAGTTAAATTTTCAAATTTTTGTTGTTCCTGGTAGGTTCCCACAATAATGTCCATCTGCTCCAATGCCTAGTAAAATCAAATCTAATCCACCATCTTGTTCAATTCTCTTGTCCTGATTCTTGTAGTTGTTTTCGTCCAAGGGATGTATGTGGCTTTCTGGAATTTCTGCTGGTTTAAAGAAAAGATTATTGAGATTGGTCATCGTTACACCATATCCTTTTTTCTGTTTGAATGGAATCTCATCAAAATTGTAATAATGAACATTGTCAAAATAATGTTTGTTTTTTACATCAGAAACTAAGTATTCATACATTTTAACTGGTGTCGATCCAGCGGTTATGGCTAAATTCACTCGTTTATTTTGATACATTTTACCTAATAGAATATTTGCAGCGACCCGGCTCATTTTTTCGTAGTTTTCTTCAATGATGATTTTCATTTTTTTTAACAGCTCCTTCTTTTTATTTAACTTATCATGTGGGAACCATCCCATGTCAATAGAGTTTGTATAAGCAAATCAATGTCATTATTTTTTTGTTGGGCTTATGATAAGGAAAAAGATGAGGTGAAGTAAATATGGAACATCATTATTACGAAAAAGCGATTTTTGCTGGCGGTTGTTTTTGGTGCATGGTTAAACCTTTTGATACTCAACCAGGTATTATTTCCGTGGTGTCAGGATATACAGGAGGGCATGTTGAATATCCAACCTATGAGCAAGTCACAACAGGCGCAACTGGTCATACAGAAGCAGTTGAAATAACGTATGATCCTGCAATCATTCCATACGAAAAATTAGTAGAAACTTATTGGCAGCAAACAGATCCAACAGATGCCTTAGGTCAATTTGCAGATCGTGGTGATTCCTATCGTCCTGTTATTTTTTATAGTAATGAATCGCAAAAAAAGATCGCTGAAAAGTCAAAAGATGTATTACAAAAGAGTGGTCGCTTTACTCAACCAATTGTGACTAAAATTGAACCAGCTCAACCGTTCTATCCAGCGGAAGACTATCATCAAGAGTATTATAAGAAACATAGTATACATTATAATCTCTATCGAGAAGGATCAGGCAGAGCTAGTTTTATTCGGAAAAATTGGAAAGAAGATAAATAAAAAAGTGAGTTGACATTACCAGCTATTTGAATAGTAGGTAATATCAACTCTTCTTTTAAGAGCATATAACTCGAGTTTGAAGATATCAAAGGCAGCAGGAGGAATGATAATGTTATCAGTAGAATGTTGTAATTTCAATATTATTAATATATAATTAACATGATGATTGATATAATTTTTATGCAGGACGGTGAAAAATGGATATAAAATTAGAATTAGGAAAAAAAATACGCTTACTTCGTGAGCAAAAAGAAATGAGTAGAGAAGCTTTTTGTGATGATGAGTTAGAATTAACAGTCAGACAGCTTTCAAGAATTGAGTCAGGAGAATCTTTACCTACGTTACCCAAGCTTACATACATATCTCAACGATTATTTGTTCCAATTTCACATTTGATAGATGAAAGTCAAATGACCTTACCTAAGAGGTATTTAGAATTAAAAATGAGTTTGTTTAGGCGGCCGCCTCAGTATAATAAAGAGATGGAAGATAAAGTAGAATCTATTTTTAACGAAATCTATGAACAATTTTATGATATTTTACCTGAAGAGGAACAATTGTTAGTTGATGTTGATCAAGCAATCATTGATGTTCATCATTCAGAAAAAATAGACTTTGGTGAAGGGATTTTAAGTGATTACTTTTTTCAAGTAAAGAATAAAACAAAATATACAGACAATGATTTGATCATTGCTAACCTTTACTTTCATTGCAGTAGGTATTCAGATGTGGATAGTAAGGAATTTGAACAGTTAGTTGAGAAGTGTCTTGATCAAGTTAATTATGCTTCAGATGTCGGTGTCTTGATTCTGGGTCAAATTTTAATCATTGTCATGGGGGTATATATCAGTATAGATGAGTACGGGAAAGTTATGAATGTAATCAAGATTTTTAATACTATCATGAAGTCAACGCAAGATTTTCACAAAAAACCAGTTGTAGATATGCTAGAAGGAAAATGTTGGTTACAAAAGGGTGAAATTGAAAAAGCAAAACAAAAATATCAGGATGCTAGTTTATTAGCGAGGCTTCATCAAGAAGAGTTATTATCAAAAAAGATAGAAGAAGAATGGAAATTGGATTTAAAAGAAAGTATATTTGAAGACTAGACAGGAAGAATTAATCAAGGTGCTTTATATATAATAACGTTCCTATACTTCATCATATACATAATTTAGATACTATTAATAGCATTTCAAATTTCTATAAACAGGTGAAACAATAGTGCTAAATGTAGGATCAAGAACAAATCCGATTACTAGCAAACCAAAATGGATTACTACACAGTATCTGATAGGTGCAGTTTGAGTGAGCTCTCGTAAACAATAGATTGGCAATGGGAAGAAGAGTTTGTAAATAATTAAGTCATAAACTATTAAAGCATGAGTATGTTTTAATAGTTTATTTTTGTGCATAAAAATAGGCTATATAAGAATATATGAAACCAACAACAGATGCTGGACAAGAATGTCCTGTTGAAAAAATTGATCAAGCAGTAAAGTGAGACATGTAAACAAGAGGAGAAAAACTTATAAGAATCGAAAGAAAGCAGGTGAGTGAAATGCTTGAATTGCTAGGGCTATGGTGGGAAATCTAAAAGGATGACAAGAATGTCCTGTTGAAAAAATTGATCAAGCAGTAAAGTAAGACATGTAAACAAGAGGAAAAAAACTTATAAGAATCGAAAGAAAGCGGGTGAGTGAAATGTTTGAATTGCTAGGATTATGGTGGGAAATCTAAAAAGATAAAAATATCCTGTAAAGAAGACATATTAAGAAAAACAGAAAACAGGATCAATACATAAGCAAGTCAAAAGAAAGGAAGGAAAGGAAATGTCTAATATAGAATATTTTATTGAAGATCAAACAGTTGTGCATAGAAAATTAATCATTGTGAATAGTAGCAAAGAAGACAAATTGTTGAAGGTATTAAATCAAGGCGAATTATTAAAGATTGTGATGATTCCCAAAAAGACAGAGAAGGAATTGATTTTTGAACATTTAAAGGTAGAAGACCTCGAAATTTTAGAAATAAAATGACAAATCCAAATAACGGGAGTGCTGAAAATGGAATTAATTGAAAAAAATAACTATCTATTAAAAACAAATGACTTGGTGAAGAAATATAAAGAGTATCAGGCTGTGAATGAAGTTTCAATGACTATCAATAAAGGGGATATTTACGGGTTTATCGGGAAAAATGGTGCTGGAAAAACAACCTTTATTCGCTTAGCAACAAGATTGATTGAAAAAAGCTCAGGGTCATTGTCTTTCAACTCAGAAAATGTGCTGAAGATGGGAGCGGTTATTGAAGGGCCGGCTTGTTATCCATATTTATCCGCCAAAGATAATTTAAATTATTATGCAATTCAAAAAAATATTAAAGACAAAAAGCGTATTGACGAGGTACTAGCATTTGTAGGACTCGATAAAGTCGACAATAAGAAACTTTTTAAGGATTATTCGTTGGGAATGAAACAACGACTTGGAATCGGCTTAGCTATTTTGGATCAACCAGAGTTTCTGATTTTAGATGAACCCATCAATGGATTAGATCCTCAAGGAATCGTTGAGATTAGGGAAATTATTCATCGATTGAATCAAGAGTATAGCACGACAATTTTGATCTCAAGTCATATTTTAACAGAGCTTTCATTGGTTGCCACTAGATACGGCATTATAAATGAAGGAAAGTTAGTCAAAGAATTGACGAAAGAAGAATTGGAAAATGAGTGTGGTCAAAATATTGTGCTAACAAGCTCAGATAATCATCAAGCAAATAAGATTTTAGCTAGTCATGATTATTATGTAGAAGTTCATCAAAATGAACTGTATATCAAGGAAAAGAAGGAAAATATGGAAACAATCGCTCAACTCTTATTTGACCATGGTATTTATTTAACAAATTATTATTACAAAGAAGAAAACTTAGAAGAGTACTTCTTAAATTTAATTGAAGGAGGAGTTTAAAATGATGCATTTACTAAAATCAGATATTTACAGAATTATCAAAAGTTCACTATGCTTTTACTCCATGGCAGGCTTGATTCTTTTAGGAGTATTCTTCGGATTTTTAGGCGCCTCAAGCACAGATACTGCTGAGGAGTTAATACAATCAGGGCTGTCAAATGGTTCTATGCTGATACCAGTATTTTTGACCAATGTTTTCATGGTTGCTTGGGGACATGAATTTAATTACCGAGTAGTCAACAATTCTTTAATTGCAGGAATGAGTAGAAAAACATTCTTTTTTAGTAAAACAGTCTTAACTTTTCTGCTAACTATTTTGTTTGTGACTGTTTACGCAGCAAGCTTAATCAGTGTAGCATTTATTTTAAAAGGAAGCTTTCCTTTGACTGTAGCTCTTAAGCCTGTACTTGTTCAGCTACCTTTGTATTTAGCAGCGAGTTGTGTGGGAATTTTATTATTCAATGTGTTACAAGCTTCGTATACTTCTGTTGCAGCATTTATTGCCATTGCATTTATTGGAGATACTATTTTATCTAATATCATTTCAAATTATCTTGAAAAGTTCGACTTTCTGTTGGATACATTGTTCTTTTCAAATTTACGCAACATTACAGATTTAGCAGTGATAACTAACGACCAGCTGCAGACAGCGTTAATCAGTAGTGTCATTTATGGAGTCATTGCATTACTTATTAGTTTTAACGTATTTCGTAATAGAGAATTTAAATAATGAGGTGGGAAATATGAAGAAAAAAGTTATTTACGGACTTCTTTTACTTGTCCTGTGTGCAAGCAGTTTATTCTCAGCTACAAAGGCATATTCATTAAATAATGAGATGGAGAAAAAAGAAGAAGAGTTAATCATTTCAAAAAATAACTATCCAGAAGTTTATGATTTTATCGATGCTATGACTGTGGAATCTTTTAAGAATAAAATTGAGAAACAAGAGGATTTCTATGTCTACGTTGGTCGCCCGACTTGTGGAGACTGTAATGCCTTTGAGCCAGAGTTGATCGAGTTGATTGAAAAATATGAAATTGAAAATCAACTCAAGTATTTAAATGTTGCAAAGTTGAGGACACAGGAAAATGAGTGGGAAACGTTCAAAAAAAACTATGATTTACTTTATACTCCTACTTTAGCAAAATTTGAACAAGGAAAGCTTGTTAGCAAAGTTGAGTGGTCACCAGAGTCAGGCATTTCAATCAAGCAAGTAAAAAAATGGATTGAAAACAACATGGAAAAAGTTACTAATTAAATACATCTGAAAATGGAGGAAAAACAAATGAAAAAAAAGATAGCTATTCTTGTGATAGGTGTAGTCATTGCAGGTATTTTTTACCTGAATTACGTGAATGAAGAAAATACCAAGGTAAATAAAGAATGGGCATTGACGGATGAACAAGTATCTAATGTAGTGTTAAAAGGAATCAGTCAAGATTTAAATGTTATTTTGAAAAAAGGGGATACAAATACGGTGCAAGTTGCTGGGGAAATGCCTGTCTCTTTTGCAGATAAACTAAAAGAGATCCAACCAGAGAAAGATAAAATGTTGATTTCATTTGCAACAGAGATAGGTGTCAGTATTGCTAAAAATAGTAAGGAGAAATTAACAGTAACTATTCAGACTACAGACACTAAGCTGTTAAAAGAACTGAATATCAAGATGAACAAAGGAAATGTAGTTATTCAAGTTCCTAATGAGTTTGAACGAAGATATGAACTGGAAACGAATAAAGGAGAGGTAACAAATCCGAAATCAGTTAAAAATAATGCCGATGAGTTGATCAAAGTCGAATTAGGATTTGGCAATATCGATATTGTCGAGTAAGAAAGTGAGAGGGGAAACTATGTACGCACATACTATGCAAAATATGGTCAATGATTGTGGTCTTGCTACAATTCAAACGCTATTCAAGCAGCTAAAAATAAAAAATGTTGCGATGGAAGTAGAACAACAAGTAGATACTATTGAACAAGGGTTATCTTTATTAGAAATCCAACAGATATTAGAAAACAATGGTGTGATCAGCGAGGCTTATCAGGTAACAAATATTCGAGAATTATTAACACAACAATTTCCGTTGATTTGTGTTATACATCGAGATGGCTTGCCTCATTATATTGTTGTTCATGCAATCAAAAATAATGCAATCACATTTTCTGATCCAGCAGAGCCCAAAATTTTGATAGAAGATATTGAAGATTTTACGGAACGATTTATGGGCTATGCGATTTGCGTTGAGGAAATAAAAACTATAGATCGGGAAAAAAGTAATGGAGTCAAAGAGCTGTACAAAGAAATTATTGGCAATGTCAAAGTGAAAGATCGATGTGAATTGTTTATCCTGACTGTTTTAAAATATATTTTACCGCTTAGTGTGACATTTTTTATGCAATATATTATGATTTTTCAAATGGAAAACATGACGTTACCTTACTTTTTCGCATCGGTTGTCTTTTTCCTGACATTAATGGGCGGATACTACTATGTGAACCAAAAAGATATCCAGTTGAAAACAGCGCTGGAAAATCAATTTCAACAGAAAGTATTGTTTGATTATTACCAGCAAAAAACCAATAATTTTGTCGAAAAGAGAAATATGGATAATATCATGGGGCACTTCTGGAATTTGCTTTTATCGGTGACAGGAATTCTTCATAAACTATATTTGAAATTTGATAGTGTATTCATCGTTTTCTTATATGGGATTTTGTTCAATATTAATGGATTCTTAGCAGTGATGATGATGTTTTGGTCAGTTGTTTACATGGTTCTAGTGATGAGAGAAGCAGAGAAAATCCAGAATTTTGAAAAAGCTTTAGTGACGAGTTCAAATAGTTTATCATCCACAATTGAAGAGCAAGTTAGTCACTCTTTAGATATCCGTTTATTTACGAAAGATGGAGTCGCAGAAGAGAAAGTATTGGATAAAATGTCTGATTATTTCGATAAGAAATTGATCAGCTATGAATTGTCGGCTAGGATAGATTCTTTATTTGAATTGATTAGTTCGTGTATGATGCTTAGTACATTCGGTTTATTTATCTATTCCTATATTTTTGGTGAAGATCAATCGATGTCAGAATTAATTCTCAGTGTATTTATTATTTCCATTGTGATATCGAAATTAAAGCCAATTGTGCAAACGTGGTTAAAAGTTCAGAAAAGTGAAATGGCTGTATCCTATATTCAAAATAATATTGAGCGTAGTGAAGTTGATCAAGAAACGAAACAGCTTGGGGTATCTAAAGATATTGAGAAAATTGAGTTGAAGAATATCTCATTTTCATATAACGAAGACACTTCGGTTTTGTCTAATTTAAATTTGCGTTTCCGCAAGGGACATGTGACAGGAATATCAGGAGGAAATGGTTCAGGAAAAACAACGTTAACGAAGATATTATTAGGAATTTTAGAACCGGACAGCGGTGAAGTAAGCTTAGATGATCATAGCTTTACTTCGCTATCACATACAAACATTGCCAAGTACACTAACGCTTATTTTCCCGAAATGTCTGTATTCAAAAACTCAATCGGAAATAATATTCAATTTAATTTGAATGAAAAAATGGCTCATTCTAATAAAATGATTGAAAGTTATAAAAAACGTCTTAACTTTGATTTGCCAGACAATCATGTTGTTTTTTCTCAAGGCGGAAATCTATCTCAGGGGCAAATTCAAAAGATACTACTACTTCGAGCTTTAGAAGTAGAAAAATCAATTTATATCTTTGATGAACCTACTACAAATTTGGATAAAGAATCGGCGAAAGAGTTTCTTCAAATCATCAAAGAATTGTCAAAAAATAAGATAGTTATTTTAATTACACACGATCAACAGTTGTTAAATCAATGTGATGAAATTATTTTATTAGAAGAGGGAGGTGCGGCATGAGAAAAAAAATATTGGGCATATTAATCATACTAGCAATGTTTGCAGCAGGAAGTTTCTGTTTTTCTCAACTTTCTTTTTCAAAAGGGAAAGAAGCGTTCATAAGTGTCAACGAGCAGGAGGTTGTGAAAGCAATCAAAGACAAACAGGATATGATTGTTTATTATGGGCAAGACTCGTGTGGTGCTTGCCGAGTATTTCAACCTACATTAACAGAAGCGATTAAAACAACGAAGAAGAAAGTTTACTTTTTAGATGGGGATAACTTTTCAACAAAAAAATTTAGTGAAAAGTATAATATCACCGGAACACCTACAATGATCATTATTAAAAAAGGAGAGGTATTGCGTTTTGAGGGGGTGATGGAACTAGCAGAAACAATCGAAACCTTAGAATCGATTTAAATAACTAACCAAAGAAAAAAAACTTTAATACTATTGTGAAAAGAATTGGAAATATAAAAAATAACTATACCAGAGGAGAGAATGAATATGAAAAAATTAACGATGAAAGAAAAAAACGAAGTAAAAGCAGGCTGGGTTTGCGTATTATGGGGAGCCGTATGCTGGGGTTAAATAAAAAAGGAGGAATAACCATGAAAAAAATGACAAAACAAGAGAAGAATGAAGTAAAAGCAGGCTGGGTTTGTGTATTATGGGGAGCCGTATGCTGGGGTTAAATAAAGAAGGAGGAACGACTATGAAAAAAATGACAAAACAAGAGAAGAATGAAGTAAAAGCGGGCTGGGTTTGCGTATTATGGGGAGCCGTATGCTGGGGCTAAATAAAGAAGGAGGAACGACTATGAAAAAAATGACAAAACAAGAGAAGAATGAAGTAAAAGCGGGCTGGGTTTGCGTATTATGGGGAGCCGTATGCTGGGGTTAAATAAAGAAGGAGGAACGACTATGAAAAAAATGACAAAACAAGAGAAGAATGAAGTAAAAGCAGGCTGGGTTTGTGTATTATGGGGAGCCGTATGCTGGGGCTAAATAAAGAAGGAGGAACGACTATGAAAAAAATGACAAAACAAGAGAAAAACGAAGTAAAAGCAGGCTGGGTTTGCGTATTATGGGGAGCGGTATGTTGGGGCTAAATAAAGAAGGAGGAACGACTATGAAAAAAATGACAAAACAAGAGAAAAACGAAGTAAAAGCAGGCTGGGTTTGTGTATTATGGGGAGCCGTATGTTGGGGATAGACTAAAAATAGTTTAAAATGCGTCATCAAATTTTGATGACGCATTTACTTTGTAGTAATCAAGGAAGGACAAGTCTTTATGAAATAGTTTACATAATCCACACAAAAAACAAACCAAAACTAAGAAAAGGGACAAATGGAATCTCGTAAATTTCTTTCTTTAGTACATAGTTCGAGAAAATATAAAAAATCAGTCCGCTGCTGCTGGCAATACAAAGCATGAGTAATTGTGAATGGAGACCTAATAAAGTTCCCCAAATACTAATGAGTAAAACATCTCCACCGCCTAAACAGAATGTGTCTAATCGATTTAGGAGTGAGAGGCTCATAAAAGTAAGTAAACCCAATTGCCAATGAAAGATTTGAGCTAAATATAAATGGTTAATACATAGAAACAGGGAAAAGCTATAAAAAAGTTTCGGGTCAACAACAAAGTAGTAAATGTCAGTTAGCGAGAGAGAAAATGCCATCAGCAAAAAAAGCAAACGATAAATAGTGAAACTAGAGACTCCTTCAGAGAAATTATAGACAAATAATAACCCACAGATTCCCTCACTAAAGAGATAAAGACAAGACAACTGTTGTTTACAATGACGACAGCGAAATTGTAGAAATAAAATAGAAATGATCGGGATCAACTCAAAGTTCTTTAATTTAGTCTGGCAAAATGAACAGCGTGAGGCTGGGAAAAATATTGATCGGTTAATCGGCACACGTTCTGCGACTAAACAAAGAAATGAACCGACTACACACCCAAGGATAAAATAAATAATCAGCATATAAAAACTCCTTTCATAAAAAAATACGCAAATAAATGGCTTTTTAACTAGACAATTCTTTTTTTATTCGGAATAATGAAAGTGAGAATTGAGGCGAGAATATGGAAAAAATAGCAATTGGTGTAGATATTGGAACGACGCAAACAAAGGCTGTTGCTTTTAGGGAAGATGGAGTAGTTCAAGCATCTGCTTATATTCGTTATCCACTTATTCAAGAAGTAGAAGGAATGGCAGAACAAGATGTAGATCAGATTTTCCAAGCAGTGGTGACATGTATCGAACAAGTAGTGACTAAAGTGCGACCCTTAGACATTTCGGTGATATCTTTTTCTACTGCGATGCATGGGTTGATTGTCATGGATAAAAATAATCAGCCTGTGACAAGAGTCATTACGTGGGCTGATAATCGTGCGGAAAAATATGCAGAAGAACTAAGAGATACTGCTCTTGGAAAAACTATTTATCAAAATACAGGATTGCCAATGCATCCGATGACGCCGTTTCATAAAATTCGTTGGCTAAAAGAAGAATTTCCTGATATTTATGAGCAAGCAGACAAGTTTATTGGAATGAAAGAGTATATTTTTTACCAGTTATTTGATCGATATATTATAGATATCAGTACTGCTTCGGGGACGGGATTTTTGAATATCTATGACTTGACTTGGGATCAGCTTGCTTTGGAAGAGATGGGTATTTCTGTGGAGCAGTTGCCGTTTCTAGTACCCCCTACTTATCAAGTATCTGATTTAAAAGATAAGTGGGTAGAGCATCTGGGTTTGCCGGCTGAAACGATTTTTGTGTTAGGAGGAGCGGATGGTCCATTATCTAATTTAGGTTTAGGCGCTGTGACAAAAGGAACGGCTACACTGACTGTTGGTACGAGTGGTGCTTTAAGGTATATCGTGGATCAACCTCAAGTCCATCCGCAAGCGGAGACTTTTTGCTGCGTGCTAGATGAGACGCATTGGGTGATTGGAGGAGCAACGAGTAATGGTGCTGGGATTTTTGATTGGGCTTGTGAAAACTTATTGACGGAAGTTCAGAGTGAAGCTCGTTCGGCTGAAAAAAATCCATATAATGCTGTGATGAATCTTGTAAAAGAAACGCCTGTTGGTGCTAAAGGATTATTGTTTCAGCCGTATTTGTTAGGAGAGCGCGCACCTTTATGGAATGCAGAAGCAACTGGCAGTTTTGTTGGATTGAAGCGAAACCACGATAGTAAGTTGATGATGCGTGCAGTTGTTGAGGGGATTTGTTTGAACCTGAAGCGGATTTTGACCGAATTGGAAGACTTGGGCGGAGCAGTGAAAGAAATTCGCGCTACAGGTGGTTTTGCTGATTCAGAAGTCTTTAAAAAGGTGATGGCAGATGTTTTAGGTCAGCGCCTTTCATTAACAGAAAGTGTTGAAGCTTCGGCGTTAGGTGCTGTTTTATTAGGCTGGCAAAGTATAGGGAAAATTGCAGATTTAAATACAGCTAGTGAACAAGTAGAAATTTATAAAACAATCGAGCCAGATTTTAAAAATAATCAAATTTACCAACAGGTTTATCCTTTGTTTATAACAACGCAACAGCAATTATCTGCCAGTTATCATCAGTTAGCTAAACTAAGAGCAGATTTAGAATAAATTTTTTTGACAAATAAGGCTGAACTTGCTTTACTAGTAGTAAGAGAACGGAGGAAAGGAAATGAAAAAGTTATGGATTATCTCTTTGCTTTTAGCAGGAGTTTTTCTGACAAGTTGTGGATCTAAAGGGATCTCGGCGGAGGATGCGGGTGCGTTGTTTGTCGATCGTTTGGTTTATCAAAAAGAAGAAAATAAATTTGCTAAAGAATTTCGCGATGGTGAGCAAGTCGGTAAAGAGCTAGATGAAAATAGCAAAACTTTCGAAGAAAATTTTGCCAAAGGATTATCCTCTACAGGAGCAAAAGTTCCAAAAAAAGAGGCAGATCAGTTGACCAACGAACTTTTACAGCAAGCAAGACAAAAAACAACTTATAAAATCGTTCAAATAGATGAAACAAAAAGCGGAGCAACAATCACTTATTATGTTACTGGACTTGATCTTGTAAGTGCAATGCAGGAAATGACGAGGCAGCTAGTGAAAGACACCTTGGCTGATCCGGAAATAGCGAAGGACGAACAAAAAACACTAGAAGCAACTTTTTCTATCTTAGAAGAACGTGTCAAAGCAATCAAAATCAAAACAGACCCAGTTAAAATGACATTGCACTTGGAGAAAGAAAAAGGGAAATGGTTTGTGCCAGATAATCAAAAAAAAGCAGTATCTAATTTGTTTATGGCATTCATTTCAGGTTCAAAAGATATAGATACGATGAATAAAGAATTAGAGGAAGCATTGAATGAGGTTGCCAAAGAAATTATCAACTCATTGGATACTATAACGATACCTGATAGTGACTAAGGAGTTAGTTTATAATTATTATTAAATGAGAAATGATATAAAAATGAAGATTTTAGTGTACTTTTCCATGATTTCGTACTACAATTGTATATAGATAAAAATTTAGGAGGATGATGTATAATGAAATTTGAACAAACTAAAGAAGTATTGAACCAACTAGTTGCAGATCTAAGCCAGTTTTCAGTGGTAATCCACCAAACTCACTGGTATATGCGTGGCCCAGAATTCTTGACATTACACCCTAAAATGGACGAATACATGGACCAAATCAATGATCAATTAGATGTTATTTCTGAACGCTTGATCACATTAGATGGCGCTCCATACTCAACATTACAAGAATTTGCTGATCATACTGGTATTTCAGATGAAATCGGCACATATGAACGTACAATTCCTGAGCGTATGGAAAAATTAGTTGAAGGCTACCGTTATTTAGCTGACTTATACCAAAAAGGAATTGAAGTGTCTGGTGAAGAAGGCGACGATTCTACACAAGATATTTTTATTGCAAACAAAACAGATATCGAGAAAAATATTTGGATGTTGCAAGCAAAATTAGGTAAAGCACCTGGTATTGATGCAGATTCACGTGCAAAAACTCGTTAATCAAAAAAGTTAAATCTTCTGAAAGATAGCATACTATCTTTCAGAAGATTTTTTAGTTTTCTTCGCTTTCTAATTTGCGCTTACTGCGTTCAATTGCGGATTTGACTTGATCGAACCCAGTTCCGCCATACGAATGTCGACGCTCAATGGCGGTTTTTGACGATAGGGTTTGGTAGATATCAGATTGGATCAAAGGTGTAATTTTTTGGTATTGTTCTAATGGAACATCTTGTAAATAAATGCCTTGTTTTGTACAATCTAAAACTAATTTTCCAACAACTTCATGAGCTTGTCTAAAGGGCATTCCTTTGCTTGCTAGATAATCTGCTAGTTCTGTTGCATTTGAAAAATCTTTTTCAGTGGATTGTTCCATGATCTCTTGATTCAGTTTCATCGTCGCTACCATGCCAGCCATGATCTCTAAACTAGTTAAAACTGTATGAGACGTATCAAACATGCCCTCTTTGTCTTCTTGCAGGTCTTTGTTATAAGCTAGCGGTAATCCTTTTAAAACCGTTAGAAGGCTGAATAAATTGCCATATACGCGACCTGACTTTCCCCGAATCAATTCTGCCATATCTGGATTCTTTTTTTGTGGCATGATCGAGCTGCCTGTAGAAAAAGTATCTGTTAGTTCAACAAATTGAAACTCATGACTGCACCATAAAATGAGTTCTTCGCAAAATCTGGAAAGATGCATCATTAGAATGGAACTATTGCTAAGGAATTCTAAAATGAAATCCCGATCACTTACGCCGTCTAGACTATTTTCGTAAATGGAAGAAAAACCTAGTAATTCAGCTGAATAAGCACGATCGATTGGAAAAGTCGTGCCGGCAAGTGCTGCACAGCCTAAGGGGGAAATATCGATTCGCTTCAGACTTTCAGAAAAACGTTCTTGATCACGTGTCAACATACCGTAATAAGCCATCATATGGTGAGCAAACGAAATCGGTTGTGCATGTTGTAAATGGGTGTAGCCAGGCATAATGGTCTCAATATTGTCTTCGGCTTTGTGGACTAAAACTTGGCGGAATAAGTGGATCTTGCTAATGACTTCTTGAACGATTTCTTTTAAATAAAGATGCATGTCTGTAGCGACTTGATCATTTCTACTGCGGCCTGTATGCAATTTTCCTGCAACTGGACCGATTTCATCATGGAGCAGTTTTTCAATATTTAAATGGATATCTTCATTTTCTATACTGAATGTCAGTTCACTGGCAAACAGTTTTTCTTGAATCGTCGTAAGTCCTGAACTGATTTGTTCGGCTTCATCTGCCGTTAAAATCCCTGTCTTAGCTAACATTTTTACATGAGCTAAGCTCCCGATAATATCTTGTTTGGCTAATTTTTGATCAAAAGGAATCGAAGCGCCGAACGCATCGATCCATGCTTCACTTTTTCCTTCAAAACGTCCACCCCATAATTTTTCCATGCTGTACACCTCATTTATGTATTATTATTCATTATGATAAGAAAGAAAGTTGGACAGAAGTGTTTTACTCCGAGAAAATAAGAAGTAGTGGTTTCTGTACCAACCGTTTGTTCTGATTTCTTGAGACTAAAATGAAGACGTATCGATTCCCTTATTTCGATCCGCAGACCAAAAAGAAATTCTCCTCGGATAAGTCATTTAAAATAGGTGAATCGGATAACCTTATTTACAACACTGTAAAAGTTAACTCACGTATAGATTCAACCTAGAAAAAATAAGCGTATCAGTGATTATTTTTTGTGTAGCGATGCTTGGACTTCTGCGTTGACTTTGGTTGGAAGCCCCCATAGTTTGATAAATCCGACAGCAGCGTCTTGGTCAAAGGTATCGGCAGAAGTATAAGTCGCTAAGTTTTCGTTGTATAAACTGTTTTCAGACTTACGACCTTCAACGATTGCATGTCCTTTGAATAGTTTGACCCGTACTGTGCCATTTACGTATTTTTGGGTAGATTTTAAGAAAGCAATCAAGGCATCAGTTAATGGGTTGAACCATAATCCGTCATAAATGATTTGTGATAATTGATTTTCAATAATTGGTTTGAAATGGGCTACTTCACGAACAAAGGTCAAGTCCTCCAACTCTTTATGCGCAGTCATTAGTGTGATCGCTGCTGGACACTCATAGACTTCACGTGATTTGATCCCAACCAAACGATTTTCCACATGATCGATCCGACCAATGCCGTGTTTACCAGCTAAATCATTCAAGTCTAAAATTAAATCGGATAACAGCATTTCTTTTCCGTTGATTGCTGTAGGAACGCCTTCAACAAAAGTTAATTCGATAATATCAGCTTCATCAGGCGCATTTTCTAAGCTAGCAGTTAGCTCATATGCACCTTCAGGAGGTGTTGCCCAAGGATCTTCTAAAATGCCACATTCATTGGCACGGCCCCAAAGGTTTTGGTCGACAGAATAAGGATTGTCCAAGTCCGCAGGGACAGGTACACCTTTTTCTTTGGCATAATTGATTTCTTCTTCACGTGACCATTTCCATTCACGAACTGGTGCAATCACATTTAACTCAGGTGCAAGGGCGTTGATCGCGACTTCAAAACGGACTTGATCATTCCCTTTTCCTGTACAGCCATGAGCGATTGTGGTTGCGCCAGTTTCGTGAGCTAATTCTACTAATTTCTTAGCAATCAGCGGGCGGGATAAAGCCGATACTAGTGGGTAAGATTGTTCATAAAAGGTATGACCTTGTAATGCAATCAAAGCGAATTCCTGTGCAAATTCTTCCTTAGCATCAATCGTATAAGAAGCAGAAGCACCAACTTCTAATGCCTTATTTTTGATAAAATCCAAATCTTTCTTTTCACCAACATCTAAACAGCAAGCGATAACATCATAGCCTTCATCCACTAACCATTTGACAGCAACAGAGGTATCTAGTCCTCCAGAATAGGCTAAAACAACTTTTTCTTTCATGAGTAACACTCCTTATTTTCTAATTGTCTTTTTTGATTGTTCTCATCATATCACTTGAAAATGCAAAAATCAACACTTTTTATAAATAAATATACATAAAATTAAATATTTTAGGAATAATATACATTTTAGTTTTTAAAAGGCGCGTAATATACATTACGCATATTTAGGTATTTTCCATTTTGAAATTAGAAGTAAAATTTTTTAATCGTAAAAAATTAGAAGAAAAATAGTGGAAAACCTTAGAAATTCATTGACTTTACTAGTGATAGAAGGTATCATATTAAATGGTATTGTTTGCCCCACAATGAGCCCCGGAAACTCAAGTGAATGTCAAACATCGAATAGAAAATTGGAGGAAAGAATCGTGCGTACAACATATATGGCCAAATCTGGCGAAGTAGAACGTAAATGGTATGTAGTAGATGCAACAGATATCCCAATGGGACGTCTTTCAACTGTAGTTGCTTCTATCTTACGTGGAAAAAATAAACCAACATTCACACCACATGTGGATACTGGAGATTTCGTAATTGTAATTAATGCTGATAAAATCAAATTAACTGGTAACAAAGCAAGTGATAAAATTTACTACCGTCACAGCCAATACCCAGGTGGGTTGAAATCTGTTACTGCTGGTGAATTACGCGATAAAAACTCTCGTCGTTTAATCGAAACTTCTGTAAAAGGTATGCTTCCTAAAAACACTTTAGGCCGTAAACAATTTACTAAGTTAAACGTATACGGTGGAGCTGAGCATCCACATGCTGCACAACAACCAGAAGTATTAGATATTACTAACCTAATTTAAGGAGGGAAATTCATTGGCTCAAGTACAATATATCGGCACTGGCCGTCGTAAAAATGCAGTTGCCCGCGTACGTTTAGTACCTGGTACTGGTAAAATTACTGTAAACAAAAAAGATGTTGAAGAATATATTCCACACGCTGACTTGCGTGAAGTTATCAACCAACCATTTGGCGTAACTGAAACTAAAGGCGCTTATGATGTAATGGTAAACGTTAATGGTGGAGGTTACTCTGGTCAATCAGGTGCGATCCGTCACGGAATCGCTCGTGCATTATTAGAAGTAGATCCTGATTTCCGTGCTGCTTTAAAACGCGCTGGACTTCTTACTCGTGATGCTCGTATGGTAGAACGTAAAAAACCAGGTCTTAAAAAAGCCCGTAAAGCTTCACAATTCTCTAAGCGTTAATATTGCTTATATATCAACGTCTCAAGGCACTTTCCAAATTTTGGAGAGTGTCTTTTTTTATGCCTTTGGGTACGAAAATGGGTACGACTTTTTCAAATCAATTATTCTCGTAAGCGAAAGGTGTGAAGTGTGCTATCTTAGACCTGTTATTTAATTTGTACATTGGCTTGTTGCAATCGCTGTTCAAATTTCTCATAAGTAGATAAATCAACAATATTTGGCGTATTCACATAAACCTCTGTTGTTTTGGTATCTGAATGTGTTAAAGCTCTTGAAATTTGTTCCGTTGAAGCCCCACCTTCATATGCTAAGGTACTAAAGGTATGTCGCAACTTGTGAGGTGTCGCATGAGCTAAATGTTGATGTCTACGCTTCACGGAATTGATACGATAATTGAGATAATCAATGTGAACAGGAACGTTGATATTGCCTTTTCTATCTGTATAAGTAAAAAGAAATTGGTCAGAAGTTTGCTTAATACAAACTTTTAATAATTCTTTTGCTTGCTCTTTTTTCCACCTTGTTAAAAGCTCAATCAGTGAAGTTGGTAAATGGAATTTAGTATTTTTTCGTCCTTTTGTAGCAGTTAAATTTCCGATTTTGTCTTTACTCTGAACAAGAAGAATTGTCCCTTCTTTTAAATCAATGTGCTTCCACTGTAAGGCATAACTTTCACTTTTTCGGTCACCTAGATTCAATGTGAGTGTAAATAAAACATAATCTTGAAAAGTTAGAAAATATTTTAGCTATGCTGAAATCATTGCAATAAAAAATACTCAAGTGATACTAAATTTGATTTTTAATCTTATCTTTGGTATGATGATTGTGCAAAACGATACTATATTTTTATCAATGAAGCACAAAAACCACTCTATGGTGAATAGAGTGGTTTTCTTTTGCATTCTTTGCGACTACGAATGAGTGGGCTAGAAGCAACTTGCTTTTAGCCATTGTCTTTCATTATTGAATTTTTTTAAACTTTCTAAATTTAAAGTATTACCAGACTCTGTAGAAAAATTGCCAATAGTATGTTCTATTGTTAATAGGCCACCATCTTGATGGTTTTCGTTCATTATAAGTCCGGTTATAGTTGTTAGGAACTCTTATAGTTCTATACTGAACATTATACAGACCGCTCCAAGTATTACTCCCATAACGATCTTGATCTGCAATGTTTGGAACTGTTTCAACCCAAGCTCTTGAAATTGGACCTTGTGATTTAGGGATTTTAAAATCGTTCATAGCTTCCTCTGGACTAGAATAGTTTTTTTCCAATGATGAGAGTTTGTTAGGTATTTCTGTAGAAGCATGTACTTCTGTCTGACTACATAATCCAAATAAGAATACCCCGCCGTACATAGCTGATATTGCCAATGCATTTACCTTTTTTTTCATTTTTTTTCCTCCTTAAAAATAGTTTAAGATTTTTCATCATATATGTTATTATGTAAAGTATAACATATATAATGTTTTTATAAATAGCTTTTTGGCAAAAATGATTTTAAAGATATTTTTTTGAATGAAACTCTATTTTTTCTTTGCAACATTTTTTTAAGTTTTCTTCATGTAGCTGTTTGGGTAGTTGTTTTATCTCTGTTTTAAGGAAGGAGGAAGTTATGTTAAAAATAGAAAATTTATCTGTTGAACTATCGAAAAATGAAATTATTTCTGGACTGAACTTAGAGGTTTTAAAAAACGAAGTGGTTGGTGTCATTGCACCTAATGGTACAGGAAAAACAACGCTTTTTAGATCAATTGCAACCCTTATTAACCATAGTAGAGGGAGTATAACGATTAATAATTTTAAAGTTACTAAAGAAAGAGTGAATTATTTAAAACAATTCTTTTATTTTGAGAGCGCTGAAAGTTTGTACCAAAATTTGACAGTTAATGAACATCTTTTTTATGTGAAGGAGGTATGGAAGAGTGACATCTCTGTCGAAACAATCATTGATAAATTAAAAATGAGAGAGTATGCGAAAAAACGCATAAAGAATCTTTCTTTAGGCATGAAGCAACATCTTATTATTGCAATGTATTTGGTCAGTGATTGTCCCGTTCTTATTTTTGATGAACCCTTAAATGGACTTGACCCTTCTAGCGTCTCTATAATGATTAAGGTCATGAAGGAAATTCAAACAGAAGGGAAGATTATTTTGATTTCTTCACATGATTTGTACAATATAGAACAAATTTGTTCAAGAGTCGTTTTTATGAATGAGAAAAAGATTGTTTATGATACTGAAAATTTAGGTAATCTAAATTTGTTGTATAAACAAATTTTTGAAAAAGGAGGTCTTTTATAGAATGATTAAATTTGAAATTATAAAAATTGTTAGGGAAAAAAGCCTCTATTTACTGTTTTTGTTATTATTAATAATCTTGATTGCTCCTATTTTTTTTATGAATGGTGATCAGTCTTTTAAAAATAGTCAGTACGAACAGCGATTACAAAACAATAAGGTATTTTTAGAACAAACAAAAAATGATCCCACAGCCCGTAAAGTTATTGCTGAAGCAAAGCAAGAAAATAGTTATTTTGAAGAAGCCTTAGGTGCATTAAAAAACAACGATAACGAAAAGCTGTTACAAGTAGAATATAAATTAGAGGTTGCTTTACTAAACTCAATGAAAGAAGGATCTGTAGTGGCTGCTCCCCAAATAGAGCAGGAAAAAAAGGTTAGTGAACTTGATTATTTGATTTCCCATAAAATTGAACAAGTTGATTATTCGCTTAATAAAATTCCAGCGATGAACTATCTATATTATGTATTTTCTGATTTACTGCCCTATATGTATTTTTTATTTGTATCTTTTATTATCATTGCCAATTTTTCAACATTTGAAAAAAGAAGAAAAACGATTGATTTTTTCAATGTTTCCCCACTCGCTACTTCAAAAAAATTGTTAGTAAAAATTGTAGGAACAATATTTAGCGCATTATTGTTGATTTATATTAGCTTAGCTATTTCTTTTGTTGTCTCGGCATTAAAGAATGGAATTGGTAATTTTAATTATCCAGTATCAAAAATTACTGAGACTGGAAATGTTGAGATAATTTCGATTACAACGTTCATTTTCCAATGTGTTTTTCTTTTTTCTATATTGGTTATTTTCTTTTCCCTGGTTAGTTATTTCGTCTCGTTATTCACTGGAAATCTTATAATCAATATATTTTTGCTGATTTCATTTGTTTTTATTTCAAACTTTAATATCACTTCAAGTAAGTACAGTCTGACAAATCTTATGAACTTTCCTAATATAGTTATTGGAGGAACTGCGTATTCCCCGCTACCAAGTACAGAAATTACTTTTGGATTTTCTGTGATGAGTATTGTTTGTTATATTGCTGTGGTTAGTGTTCTTATCGGTATTACTTTGAAATTAAGAAAAGAGACTGTCTAAATGTATTTTCAACGAGGATGAGGCATGATTATAAAAATAGTCTTGTTCTGATTCACGTGTATTTTTGGGTACGTCTTGAGGTACGAGAGTTTTAAAATGTGCTGAAATCCATTAAAACTGTACCTATTAAAATATTACTCAATCCATTTCTACTAAAGGATTTTTCAACTCTGTCAAAATCTCTGACACACAACCAGGTCTTAAAAAAGCTCGTAAAGCTTCACAGTTCTCTAAACGTTAATATATCTTTATATATCAACATTTCAAGGCGCTTTCTCATTAAGAGAGGGTGCCTTTTTTTTATCATTTTAAGTTTATTGAATGCATAAAAAATGTAACTCTTCTAAATATCCATAAATTTTGCAAAATCATCCACTGTTTTTTTAGACTTTGTTTCAGTTACAGGAAGTTTATAGTGAAAGAAAAAAGATCAATGGGTTCAAGTAAGAGAGATTTTTTCAATTTTTAGCAAAAGAAAAGAAGACTTATTTTATTATATTCATACTGTTGGCATGACCTATGGGGAAGCTGCTAAAGAAATGAAAATTGAAGTTGGAACTGTAAAATCTATGTCTCAAAGAATAAAAAATAAAATTGATCGGTATTTTGAATTCGGACATCAAATTTCACTTTTCTAAAAATCTGAAATCTTGTAAACCATTCCCGCTTGTCTACGAGAGGGTTAAAAAAGTTAGACTATTCACACAAAAATAATCGTCTATCTAATGTTTCTCTTGATAATCATAGCTAAGAGCGTAAACGGTAGCGCACGAGACTTTTAATCTGGGAATCAGGTTCAATCCTTGATCTTGTCTTTATGTCATCCTACGGTTTAAATAAAAAGCTGTTTTTATTCATGATAGCTCCTCCGAAAGGTTATTGTAATCGATTACAAGGAAAGGATATCACGAATTTACTCATTAAAAAGGGCGGAAGCTATCGGAAAAAAGGTCATTTTCTGCCATTTTGTTTTTTTCGATAGTCCAATTGATATTTTTTTGGTGTTTGATGAAAAACATCTTCGAAGGTTCTTCTGAATGATTTCTCATTGGGGAACCCAACGATATCAGAAATCACATGAATTGGTTTGTCACTATGAAGTAATAGTTCTTGTCCTCGATTGATTCGAACCAACTGGACGTATTTCATAACACTTAATCCAAGACTTTTCTTAAAAAGTTTACTTAAGTAATTTGTCGATACGTGAAAATGATCAGCTAGGCTCCCGACAGATAATTCTTGCTGATAATTTTTTTGAATGAAAGAGATGATTGGCTGTATTTGACCTAAATGTTGCTGATAGACATTAGAATTGATCGGCATTTTTTCGCGGTGCATCCAATCTTTTGCCATTAAATAGATTAATTCGTAAGTTAAACGGATCAATTGCAGCTCTAAAAACGCTTCCGGTTCCCGTCTGACCAGATGATAAAATTGACTGAGAACTTCCCGTAATTGATTGAGTTGTGCAAGTTTTCCTGAAGGTAGATGATCAAAACGCATATACTCAAAGTTAGAAATCAGCTTACTTAAAAACTCATAAGGAATCTGGATCGTCAATGCTTCTAGATCAGCGCAATAACTGGAAACAGCACCGTGAACCTCTGCTGAATTAATGAATAAAATGGTGCCAGGTTCTGTTTGATATGTCACATTATTGATCGTATAGTTTTCGATTTTTCCAGAATAAGTGTAGGAGATTTCAAAAGAAGTATGCCAATGAGGTAACACCGTTCCTGCTGAATGATCCGCGCCATGAATAATCCAATTGACGGGGATCAATTCGTGTGTATATTCAATAAATTCATGCTCAAAAACCATAATTGCACCTCTTTAATTTTTTTCATGCCAATAGCTCTTTGGAGTCATATGTTCATATTTTTTGAATACTTTGATAAAATAACTCGCATCATTAAAGTGAAGCAAGGAACTGATCATATTTAAATCGTACTGTTTAAATTCCAATAGTCGTTTACTTTCTTCTATTTTCTGCTTCATCACATATTGATTGATAGAAAGCCCGACTTCTTTTTTAAACAATTTAGATAAATGAGGGACAGAGTAATTGGTGTAAGCCGCAATCATCGGGACAGATAAATTCGAGTAGATATTTTTATGGATGAACTCACATGTTTTTTTGACAGTGGTAGAGTACTTGATATAGTTGTATTTACGTACCTCTTTACAAAATAATAGGAGTATTTCTAATACGGGCGGTTGGGCTCCATGAAAGTGATTTTTTCGTTCAATGTCTTGAATCAAGTTGTCGCTTAAAGTATACGCTCGTTCATACGGAACGCCGCCTTTAATCGCATATCTTGTGGAAACCGCTACGGCTACAATTAAGATGTTTTTTTGATTTCTCAATTCTGATTCAGTTGAAAGTATGCCTGTCTGGCTATTTTTTTGAAAAGCGTAATAGTATCTTTTTAATCCTTCTTCATTACCGTTCATGACTTCGATAAACATAGCCTCTTCGCTTTCGAAATCGTGATGATACAGTTGTTGTTCGATTTGCTCACTTAGCACTTTTTCAATGATCGTTTCTCTTAGGTAGAGAATGTTTTGATTGAGAGACTGAACTTCTTTAGCTGTGAATTCTTTTTCCTTCATAAATAGATGAATGGTTTCAGAAATCTTCAATAACCGGTCGTTGTGAGAAATGAAATTGCCGACTTCATCATCAATGAATAGACAAACCAATTGATTTAACTCGTCGGTATCGTAAGCGAATAGCAGCAATTTCTGCTCTTTGAAATAATAATTATGAATGACACTTGTTTGCGTGATTATTCGTTGAATTTGTTTAGCTGTCAACTGATGATTCGTAAGATTCTTCTGGTGGCTGATCTGTCCATTTGTTTTATCCACAACAATATAAGAAAAAATAGCGATATCGGATAGATGATTCAAAAATTTTATAAGCGCTATCATCGTTTTCAGCTCCTTTGATATAAAAATACCATTAATCATAAAATTATACTATTATTTCTCTCTGAAATGAGTAGAATACAATTGAAAGCGCTGTTAAAATCTTTTCAAGAGATAATAGGAGGAAACCCGAATGACTGAATTAACCACTCATTTTTTAAGTATTGATATTGGAGGCACCTACATTAAGCATGCCTTAATTAATCGTAGTGGCCAAATTATTTTTGTGAAAAAAGAAGAGACACCAAAGAATATTGAAGAGTTCAAAAGCTGTTTAACTGGTATTCTTGATCAATACAAAGGACAAGTTAAAGCGGTAGCTGTTAGCTGTCCAGGTAAAATCGATTCAAAAGAAGGAGTTGTCTATCATGGTGGAGCGTTGGTTTACTTACATCAATTCCGTTTGAAAGAATTTATTGAATCTTATATGAACCTGCGATGTGCCATAATGAACGATGGCAAATCAGCTGCACTTGCTGAATTGTGGTTAGGACAATTAAAAGACATCGAAAATGGCGGTGTGATGACGCTTGGTACAGGCATTGGCGGCGGTCTTGTTTTAAATAAATCACTTCACTCGGGTAGCCATTTCCAAGCAGGGGAATTAAGCTTCATGCTCCTTTCAACCGATGCTCCAATCAGTTTAAAGACTGTGGCGGGAGCGAAAGGTTCGGCAGTAAATTTCATTCGACAAGCGTCAAACTTATTGAAGTTAGAAGACCCTTTAGATGGTAAAAAAGTATTCGAAGAATTAGAAAAGAAAAATGAATTGATTTATCCATTATTTGAAGAATTCTGTCGCAATGTGGTCATTGTCATCATGAATGTTCAATCAGTCGTTGATTTACAACGAATCGCTATTGGTGGCGGTATCAGCGCACAACCAATTCTTGTGGAAGAAATAAAGCAACAATATCAACAATTACTTGCCTCTGCTCCAGTGTTAGAGACGATGTTGACGCCAGTAGAAATTGTTCCTTGTCATTTTAGAAATGAAGCTGGATTGTTGGGAGCTTTGTATCATTTACTTGAAGAATTAGAAGAAAATTAATCATTTCACTTTTGGGAGGAATCATAATGGCACGGGAATACGATCTAAAATTAGTAGAAGCGATTAAAAATAAGCAATATACAGAAATACGTCGTGATGTGTCGGTCATCGTAAAACCAATTCCAGATTGCGATATTGATGGTGCGATGGATCCACGGGTGTATAAAGGGGCTAAAAAAATGAGTCTACTGATGAAATTTATCCCCAAAAGTATGCTGAAAATGGATGGTAGTCCAAAATCGATCAAACGTTTGCGAAAAATGTTTAATAGCGTAGATTCAACACCAATGGTTGAAGCAGACATTAAAGAAATGACTTTTACGATTAAAGCGGAAGATGGTTTTGATATTCCCATGACTCGTTTTCAATCGGAAAAACCGATGACTCATTCACCTGTTCTCTATTTTATTCATGGCGGTGGTTTCTTTGCTGGCAGTACGGATGTTGTGAGAGAAGCCTTGAGGTTATTTGTTAGTCAAACCAATATGATTGCGGTCAGTATCGATTATCGTTTAGCACCTGAAAATCCTTTCCCAATTGGGCATACGGATTGTTACACTGGCTTAAGGTGGTTAGCCGACCATGTGGAAGAATGGGAAGCTGATAAACGGAGTATTTTCGTCGCGGGAGATAGCGCTGGTGGGAACTTAACAGCCTATTGTAGTAACCGAAATATTGAAGAAAATCGTGACGATGTCTGTGGTCAAATTTTACTTTATCCGACGCTTAACATGGGTGGGATTAAGGATCAATATACTGAATTTGATATTGATCAGGATGTAGCGATTTACGCGAAACAAGCCAATGTTATTCGTCCCGGTATTGAGATTTTTGGTGAAATGACGACCAGTTTATCCGATATTTTAGGGACAAAAGATATTTTAAATAAATACTTAACACCCTATATGTCAGTCAGTGAAAAAATGCCAACAACGATGATCACTTCAGGAGAGCATGATTTCTTAACCTTTGAAAGTTTAGCATATGCTAAAAAATTGGTTGATTTAGGAGTGGATACGACTTTTACTTTATACAAAGGTATGGGGCATGCATACATTGATCACGTAGGAAATTATCCACAGGCAGAAGATTGCATGCAAGATATTAGTGAATTTATTAAGAAAAATAGGAGATAGAAGATGAAAAAACAAACAAAAATCTTTTTTGGTTTCGTTGCTTGTTTACTACTTATCTTTACTTTTACTGATTTACAGATTTCTGAAATGCTTTACAATCCAAAGAGCACGTTTGGTTGGTTCTTTGAATCGTTTGGAGAAGTGATTATCGCATTGATTGGTTGTTTTAGTACAGTTGGAATGATCAGAACAAGTGGGAAAAAATGGTCTGTTGGCACTATTCTATTAGGAACTCTATTTTTGTTTGATACCTTTATGGCAAGCTTTTTAATTACGCATTATTTAAAATTACCAACTTTTGCTATGGGGTTATTAGGAATTTGTTGCGTGATTATCTTCCCTTTAATTGGGTTTAACATTCAACCTGCTGATTTTGAAGTGGTTCGGCGAATAGCCAAAGCAGGTGTTGTGATTTCCCTTGCTCCGATCCTCATCGTGACGTTAGTCAAAATGCTGTGGGGACGGCAACGTTTCCGCTCAATGCTCGATCCAGCAGCCGAGTTTACGCCTTGGTATGTGATAAACGGATTTACCATGAATGATGATTTTATGTCTTTTCCTTCGGGACATTCGGCCAATAGTGCTACCATCATTTGGATCACTTGGTTACCGTTATGGCTAGAAAGATTAAAAGGGAGAGAGACGCTGCTATCTCTTATTTCTGGTATATGGATCATCTGTGTGATGCTAAGTCGTGTCATTATGGGGGCTCACTTTGCTAGTGATGTGTTAATGGGAGCGGCGATCGTGTTGTTTTTAAATATGTATTTAAAGAAGAAATGGTATCCTTCTATTGAATTTGGGACGCATTAAAAATTTGCATGAAAACAGGCATACCTTTGCCCATTTCTCGCAAAGCCATACCTGTTTTCTTTCGGTCAATGTAGACGGAACTCATAATGTATATTACTATGAGACTTATAACGATATACAAAAGACTTGGAGGGTTTGGTGTGGAAAAAATGAAGAGAACTATTTTGTTAGGTTTGAGCCTGGTATTTCTGGGGGTGCTAGTAGGGTGTAATAATTCCGGTAAATCAAGCGTGGATACGGCTACAACATCATCTAGCAGTAGAGAAACTACAGAGTTGACTACTAGTATTAAAGAAACCACAGAAACCACAGAACGAACAACTACGCAATCTAGCATAGTTCAGGAGACAAAAGAAACAGATGCATCACAGGAACAAGCAGGAGAAGAGCAAACAAACGAAGTCATTGAATCGATGGACCTTTCTCAAATTCAACAAGGTGATTTCACAAGCCTCAATGGAACTTGGGTAAATGGATTAGGGAATACAATTTTTGTGGAAAACGCTACAATGAGTTTTACAGACATTTCTAACCAGAAGCAAGCAGGAGAAATAACAGGGCTAAACGTAGATATTCCCAATCTAAACTCAGCAGATGGAACACCTAATTTAGTATCATATATGGGCGATAGTAACAAAGTTAAGTCCTATGAACAGCAATTAGGACTTGAAGAAAATCAAGGATTTATTTCTTTAAGAAGTAATCTCCCTGGTGCAGTAATCTATGTATCATTTTTGCCCAAAGGTGTAATGGGCGATATAATAGAGGGAGATATAAGCAGGGATAAAATTGTTGCGGTGGGTACGCAAAATACCGCGACATCAGTTCGAGCAGAGTATGTCTATTATAAAGCTGACTAAGTTGTTAGGATACCTTGATAACAAAACAGTGGGATATCTTATATGAAGTACCTACAAAAAGTGGGTGCTTTTTTTATACTGTTTTTTTCGTACTTACTAAATCTCGGTAGTAAAAAAGAAAAAGCGCTCTATTTCTAGATGCGCTTAAAACAACTATATAACCGTATTATTCTGATAAAGGCTCATTTGGTTTCACTTTATAAAACGTCCCTAAAATCTCTCGCACTTTATCAAGAAATCAAAAATCCTGATATCGAATTTCGATGGGATCAATTTGTGGATGACTTGTTCTTATTGCTGGATATGTATCAAATAATGATTCAACAAAAAGAAGCCAAATATGATTTTTAAGAGGTACTGATAGAGTTTGTACTCTCTTCTTTTTGAAAGAATATATCTTTTATATAGTATAAAAATGGCAGCGAGAACACCTGTAAAATGGTATTATGAGATTAATATTTCAACATCTTACTCAACTTATGACGGCTTTAGATAATTCTTTAGAAGAGGCTGCCTATTGTTATATCGACTATCTATTAAATCATGACATTCAGGTAGTTCATCCATGGTTATGGAAAGCGTATTTGAAATTGCATAGTCATGTGAGGAATGGATAAAGAGCACAGTTGTTAGAATAAAAAGTAGTTATTCAATCAAACGAATAATATACTATTTCAGATAAATGCATCAAAATGAATGAGGAAAATAAAAAGCCTTCAATTACTTGAAGGTTTTTTTGTCAGTTTTAAAATCGAATAGCTTAGATTCCTTGTTGAGATAAGTTGTATAGAGAGATTATTATTTTTTTTAGAAAAAATTTTAAAAAAAAAGGATTTTTAAATAAAGAAATGTTGTATCATGATAAATAAGTTTTTCAATAAAGTATTCTTAGAGTGAAAAAAAAGAAATTCGTTTAAAAATCTAATGTGTATATTTAGTATAGTGTGTTTGGAAAATGGATATAATAAAGAAGGTGACTAGAAAATGAGATTATTTTTAGATGATATTTATGATAGAAAAATGAAAATACTTAGCATGATTAACAATAGTAAACAAGAAGTAAGCATTAAAGATATTGTAAATGAAACGGGTTTAGTGTCAAGAACGGTTTCAATGATAGTTAAGCAATTTGAACAAGAGCTGGATGAAGATGTGTTTAAAGTTAACTACACGAATAACATAATTAAAAATGTTTACGCTACGAATATAGATATAAATGCGATAGGACGTAAGTACCTACTACAATCAATAATGTACAAAATCATTGAACAAATATTTCTTTATGAAAAAATTGATGTTAGCAAATTTTGTGAGACAGAGTATATAAGTCAGCCAACTTTTTCAAGGCGTAGAAAAAAATTAAAAAAAATTCTTCAAGAGTGTGGATTAAATCTATCCAGGGAAAATAGAATTATCGGAGAGGAATTACGGATAAGAAATTTTTATTTTCAATTTTTTTCTAAAGCGTCAAACACATGGTTATTTAGGCCACAAGAGTTTCACGAATTAAATGATTACTTTTCTCAAAGAATTGTTGAATGGGAAAACAAAAGTGTGATTCAACAGTATCATATTAGTTTAATTACGTATATTAGTATTGTTCGATCCAAACAACGAAATTTTACGAATAATAAAAAATTAATAGAACTCTCAAAAAAAAGGATAAACTCTCCTAATTTAAAAACGCTATTTGATTATTTCTCAAAAAGTAAAAATAAAACGAATGAACAAATTTGGTCTGAAGCAAGTGCAACATTGTTTATTCTTTATAAGGAAAAAATTTTTAACGACCCTTTAGAAGTAGAGCAGTATGAAATGTTTTTTTCAAAAGAGCACTTTTCTTTCATAGAACATAGTAATATTTTTGTCAAAAAAATTATAAATGCTTTTTTTGATGAATCGACTGATAGATATTTATATTTAAGAGTCAGGCAAGAGATCGATTTATATCATCTGATTGTAAAAACTTGCTTTATCGACTCAAAAAAGTTTGATTATGTTTATGATGAAAGAGTATATACGAACATGGATCAATTTGAAAAAACAATACGAGAAAAAACAATAAGGATTTTTCAGCAGTTAAAAAAAACACATTATAGTGAATTTTTTAAACAGATTCCTAAATATATCACAGAAACAGCTTTGATTGATTACATATATTTTTCCATTTACGCATTGTTTGTTGAGTTGAAAAATTCAGAATCCCAGTCTATTAAAATTTTTGTTCAAGATGCAGATATTACTATGAGTAATTTGCTAAAACAAAAAATCAGCTGCTTTTTTGGGAGTAAAGTAAAGTGTGTAGATCGATTAGATTTAAATCCAGATCTTATAATTACAGATACAAATATAGTCTTTGCTGACAAGCAAGTAGAACAAGTTTATATTAATAGGGTATCAGAATTTGATTTTTTGGTAGAAAATATAGAACGAAAGATACTAGAAAAACATAGTAAGGAAAAGAGGGAACTTTAAAATACATAAGAAATGATCATTCATTTTTAAAAGAAATATAGTTCTTTATTGAGCCGTCGATTATTTTGAATTGTTAAATAAGTACAATGCAAGGAAAAAATTTATTTGAAGCGATCAAAATTAAATAGAGCAAGTTAGCTAAGTATGCCTGATAAAGAGAATCGTAAAAATTAAATCAAGTATTATGATTGAACTTTGGACCAACTTATTCTTACTCTATATTTGTTTAATTCTATGCTTATCAAAAGTCCTTAAAGTCTTTTGATAAGCTTTTTTGAATCAATCTATGTAGATAAAAAAACACTCTCCATTTCTGAAAAGTGTATGAACTTTCATCATAACAAGAATTAATTCTCTAGTTGCTCGGGCAACGAATCACTTGAGTCATCCATGTAAAATGCCCCCAAAATCTCACGAACTTCATCCGTCGATTTCGTCCCCATCAATTTAACACGCAAATCACTAGCGCCAGGAAATCCCTTCACATAAATCTTAAAGAAACGGTGCAAACCAACGATCGAGCGTGGAACCATTTCTGCATAATGATCCTGTAAATCAAGTTGCATCTCTAATAATCCAAGCAACTCTTTCGGCGAATGCTCTTTTGGTTCTTTTTCAAACGCATATGGATTCTTAAAAATTCCGCGGCCGATCATAATGCCATCTACACCATATTGTTCTGCCAGCTTTAATCCTGTTCGACGATCAGGAATATCACCATTGATTGTAATCAGTGTTTGTGGCGCAATGCGATCACGGATTTCCATGATTTGAGGAATCAAGTCCCAATGGGCATCGACTTTACTCATTTCATTCCGTGTCCGTAAGTGAACAGAAAGATTGGCAATATCCTGCTTTAATAGGTGTGTGATCCAATCCTCCATTTCAGCAATTTCCGCATAGCCGATCCGTGTTTTTACACTAACAGGTAATCCACCAGCTTTGGCTGCTTCAATCAGTTCAGCTGCTACTTCTGGTCGTAAAATAAGACCGCTCCCTTTTCCGCGTCCGGCTACATTAGGGACAGGACACCCCATATTGATGTCGACACCTTTAAAACCCATTTCGGCTAATCCAAGGCTCATCTCTCTAAAGAACTCAGGTTTGTCACCCCAAATATGAGCGACCATCGGCTGTTCATCTTCGGTAAAAATGAGACGTCCACGCACGCTCTCCTTACCATCTGGGTGGCAATAACTATCCGAATTCGTAAATTCAGTAAAAAAGACATCAGGTGCGCCTGCTTCTTTGACAACATGGCGAAAGACAACGTCGGTCACATCTTCCATCGGTGCTAAAATAAAAAAAGGCTTTGGTAGTTCTGCCCAAAAATTATTCATCATTCTATACTCTCCACTCTATTGCTTTCGGTTATGTTCTGAAAAACATACTCATTATACTAATAATACTAGAAAGAATCAAAGGGAAGAACTGTACTTCAGCTAAGGTTAGTGTTAGTCGTAATACAAGTTAAAGATAGAAAGTAAAAATAGTTTGCTTATTTTTAGTAAGTATATTATACTAGCGTTATCAGTTTAGTTCTAAACTAAAGAGAGGTTCAGAAAAATGGAAAAACTATCACTTACAGAAAAAGTAAAATTAAGTTGTTGGATGTCCATCTTGCAGTTTGTTCAAAAGAGTAATCTTCAGTCCAATGAGTTTCTAAAACAATATGACCTAAATGCTTCAAAATTCGATATGCTTCATCAGATTCAGGAAAATCAACCAATCACGCAAAAGGAGCTAGGAGAGAAATTACTTATCTCCAAGGGTGGTGTTTCGCAAATGATCAAACAGTTTGAAGCGGATGGCTGGATCACACGCCAACAGGAGTGGAAGGAAAAATACATTTCCTTGACCGCTAGAGGGCAAGAACAACTAGATAATTGTTTTATTGCCCAAAGTAAGCTGCAAGCATCCGCATTTGATAATTTAACGAAACAAGAAGTCCTTCAATTAGCAAAAATCAGTAAAAAATTGATGAAATCATAACAATAGTTAGAGAATAAAAAAGGAGTGTAGGAAAATGAATAAAAAAATGAACGAAAAATTCGGAATCGATTCTTCAAAAGGCATGGAAATCGGGTTATATTCATTAGGAGATCACGTTAAAAATCCAATGACAGGGAAGCTGATCAGCGAGCAACAACGAATCAATGACATTATCGAAGCGGCAAAATTTGCTGATGAAGCAGGTATCGACGTGTTTGGTGTTGGCGAAAGTCATCAAAGTCATTTTATCGGACAAGCGAACCAAGTGATTTTATCGGCAATCGCAGCGCAAACAAAAGATATTAAAATTTCTAGCTCAGTGACAGTTTTAAGTACTAACGATCCAGTCCGAGTGTATGAAGAATATGCCACGCTAGATTTAATTTCAAATGGTCGCGCTGAAATCGTGGCTGGTCGTGGTTCACGTGTGGGTGTTTATGAACTTCTTGGATTTGATTTAAAAGATTATGAAGAATTGTTTGAAGAAAAAATGCACTTGTTAAAATTATTGAATGAAGCGGCACCAAATGAACGAATGAACTGGGAAGGTGCATTTCGTGCGCCGCTACAAAATGCAGAAATTTTACCTCAACCGCTTCGTGGCCAATTACCTGTTTGGCGTGCAGTGGGTGGTCCAGCAGATAGTGCTATCAAGGCTGGATTAGATGGTATTCCAATGATGTTGACGACATTAGCAGGACCTGCACCGATTTTCAAGCGGGCAGTGGATGCGTATCGTTTATCTCTAACAGAAGCAGGGTATGATGAAAAAGAATTTCCACTTGCAACAACAAGTTTATTTTATGTTGCAGAGACTGGTAGCCAAGCGCGGAAAGAAATGTATCCATTCTTAAATGCCGGTTGGTCAGCGATTCGTGGTGGAACGTATCCAAAACAACATTTTGCTCAATCACAAGATACCAGAGATACGCTAATGGTTGGAGGCGTCAATGAAATTATCGAGAAGATGCTTTATCAATACGAGTTATACGGACATCAACGTTTTATGGCGCAAATCGATTTTGGTGGTGTGCCGCTTGATCTAGTGAAGAAAAATATTGAATTGATTGCGACAAAAGTGATGCCGGAAGTTAAAAAGTATACCAAAGAATAAGGTGGGATTTTTATGAAAATCGTTGCAATAATCGGATCCGCTTTTGGTAGTAAATCAAGAGTGGCTGTTAATTATACGGTCAATAAAATAAAAGAAGTGCGCAAAGAGGCTGTTGTGGATGTTATTGATTTTTCAGAAATACAATTTCCTTTCGCTGACGGACGGGAATACCTTCAGCATGAAGGCGAAGTTGGGGCAGCCTTGAAAAAAATCATGGAGGCAGATGGCTTGATCATTGGCACGCCGATTTTCCAAGCATCGATGCCAGGAACATTGAAGAATTTGTTTGATATATTGCCAGTTAACGCTTTCCGAAATAAGGTAGCAGGAATGATCGTCACTGCGGGGTCTGAGAAACATTTTTTGATTCCTGAGCAACAAATCCGTCCTGTACTAAGCTATATGAAAGCTAATTTAGTGCCAAATTATGTGTTTATTACCGATCAAGATATTATTCGCCAAGAAATCAAGAATCCCGATATTGAATTTCGATTGGATCGATTTGTGGATGACTTTTTCTTATTGCTGGATACGTATCAAACAATGATTCAGCAAAAAGAAGTAGCGTATGATTTTTAAAATCATACGCTACTTCTTTTTAATTAAAGAGTTGGTGTTGAGTCATTTATTTCTGCTAACGTTGCTTGAACGTCGTCTAGTTCCTGTGGAGAAAGTTGATGTCCACCGTCTACAAGAAGAAGTTTTACCCAAGTAAATGCTGTTTCGAGTTGGTAAGATAGTTTTAAGACGTCCCCAGCAATGCTTAGCGTGTCTTGGGCACCTGTTGTTAAGATCAGTTTTGTGTCAGCTGAAGCTTGTGTATATTGGTAGATTAAGTTACTTGGATGAAGTAGAATAACTGTATCTGCTATGGTAGGTTGTTGCTCTAAAAGCCCTAAAATAAAATTGGCTCCATTTGAATAGCCGAGAAAGATGATTTCTTCATACTCGTGTGTAACAACCGTTGCCCAATCTTCTGTTAGAAAACTTGAGACCGCTTGATCAAATGCCTCTCTATTTAGTTTCCCGTTTTCTAACGGTGGGAAAAATCGTCTATTTTTATCTGTTCCAATTGAACCTAGATAGCTTAGTAAACTTGCTGCAGGAAACAATTTTGCAACAGTTGTAAGTAACTGATATTCATTTCCACCAGTACCGTGAAAAGCCACAATTAATTGTTTTGAGTCTGCTCCTTTTTGAAAAAAATACTTCATTAAAAAACCTCCGATTATGTAATAGAAAGGAAAATAATCTATGCCTGCACGTATTCATCATATTTCGATTATAAACCGTTATATCGAGCCAACATTTAACTTTTATCATAATATACTTGGATTGAAATTACTATTAAAAACGATCAATCAAGATGACCATAAGATGTATCACTTATTTTTTTCAGATGACCGTCAAAGAGTAGGTACAGAACTGACCTTTTTTGAAATCAGAGAAGGTGTAGAGCAGACATTTGGAACGAATACGATTGAACGAACAGTTTTAAAAGTACCAACGGTGGAATCTCTTGATTTTTGGCAAGTCTATTTGGAAGAAAAGGGGATTTGTCAATATGGGATCGAGCTGTTTAATGGGCGACCGATTCTTCGATTTGAGGCACCAGATAATACGCAACTAGCCTTAACGCCACTAAGATCATTTGAGAACATAGAAGATTATTTTCCCTACGTACAAGAGACTGTTCCAGCTGAACATGCTATTTTAGGCATTGATGCAATTCAGTTGAGAGTTCAATATGCGGACGCTAGTGAAAAAGAATTATTGACCCTAGACTGGCAAGTGAAAGGTCAAACATCATTTTTTACGAGTGATAATCAAGTGACGATATTGGATAATCAAGATGATCGATTTTATCAAGAAGTCCATATTATTCAAGATCGAATAAATCCAATTGCCGAACCAGGGATTGGCGGCGTTCATCATGTTGCGTTCGGGGTACATTCTATTGAACGGTTAAGAGAAGTCGACCAAGCGTTAGAGCAGCGGAATTTTATCAATTCAGGTATTAAAAATAGAGAGTTTTTCCAGTCGCTTTATTATCGTGAACCAAATCAATTACTGTTTGAGGTAGCGACAGAAGAGGGTCATTTATCATCTGAAGTTTATGCAAATCAAAGCCATGATTTTCAAAAAATCCCACTGTATCTTCCAAATTATTTAAATGATCAACGTGAGAAGATCGAACAACTATTGAGCGTCCAAAAACATACTGATAGTAAATGATAGAAAAACTAGGAGCCATGTCTTTTATTGGGTTAAAGACATGGTTCCTAGTTTTTTATTAAACAACTGTCCATTCATTAAGTGTTTTACCGTTGGCATCGACGAGTTCTAGCCAGCTATTTGTTCCGCCAAAATACAAAAACAAGCCCACTTCATTGACACTTTTTAAAATGATATCTTCAGTTGTAACGAAATTTTTCACTTTATCTTGATGATCTTCTCGAATTCTTTGTCCCATTTTTGCGGAAAATCCTAGAGAGCCATCTTTATTAAGTGGCGGTTCTGCCATCATTGTTGCGCCAGCTTTTAGAAGCATTTCATTACGCTTATGCCAAAGTGCGGTGGCTTTGCTTTCCCTAGTATCGATAGAAAATTCAATTTGGCTGACTTCCTTTGTCCACTTGTGACGCGCTTTTGCAGGTTTTGACTTGGCTTTTTTAGGTTCCTCATGATGTTTTAGGTGATAACCAAATGTTTCAAGTACCAAAAGAACTTGGTCTTTATAAGCTGTGACTGTTTTTTCATAACTTGTTGGAATTTTTGTTTCTAGCTCAGGTATAGTAGCAAGTTTGATGTCGTTCTCAATTGCTTCTGTGATGAATTGTTGGACTAAATAGTTTAGCTCGATGTCCCATGATGGAGCGATCGTGATGATTTTATGGAAATCTAATTCGCTTTTGAATGTGCCTACGGAAGATTTTCCTATTGAAGTAATGATGTTATTTTTTAGTAAAATATAAACTACAGGTCGATCTAGTGTGATTGATTCGCTGTTGTCCAATATATTAATAACGTCTTGGTGGTCATTAAATGCAATGGTTGTTTTGTTCTCTGCGATAAGGACAGATAATTTGATTTCCATGTTAAGCTCCTTTAGAAACTAGATTTATAGGTAGTATTTATTTTCTTTATTGAAGTATTACTTATGTTTGATTTTAGCATGAAAATAAAAATAAATCTTTTGACAGAAGTTTATCCATTGACAATTTTAAATAATCGCAGTATGATTTAAATGTAACTTAATTTGTTACTAAGAGTTGGAGTGATAGACATGGCCATGTCGACGAAATTAAGTGTCGCAATCCACATTCTCAGTTTGATTGAGATCGGGCCACCCGATCGTGTCAATTCTGAATTGATTGCATCAAGTGTAAATACTAATCCGGTTGTCGTCAGAAGGTTGATGAGTAAGCTAAAAAAAGCTGGACTTATCCACACAAGCAGAGGCGCAACTCAAACCTATTTGTTGAAAAAACCAGAAGATATTTCTCTGTATGATGTTTATGAAGCGGTCGAGTTAGATCATGAAGTATTCAACATTCATCAAAATCCTAATCCGAACTGCCTTGTTGGAGCGAATATCCAATCTGCTTTAGAAGAACAATATAGTAGAGTGCAGCAAAGTATGGAAGCCGAATTAAAAGAAATTACCTTAGCTGATGTGATTCATCAAATTAAGCAACAAGAGACTTAAACGTGTCTCTTCTCTTTTTAAGAGTAAATGTAACAAAAAAAGTTTCATTATAAGAAAGGAAGAATAAAACATGAAAGTAGCAATTTTAGGAGCAAACGGTAAAGCAGGTTCAGCAATTTTGAAAGAAGCAAAAAAACGAGGACTAGTTGTGACAGCCATCGTTCGTGATGCTGCCAAAATCACAGATGGTACGCCTGTTATCGAAAAAGATGTGTATAATTTAACAACAGAAGATGTGAAGGACTTTGATGTTTTAGTCAGTGCTTTAGGGTTCTGGGGCGACGTTAGTGAATTTTCTGGCTCCACACAACATTTGATCGACATTTTAACGAATCAAACAACACGTTTGTTCGTTGTCGGTGGCGCTGGAAGTTTATTTGTAAATCCAGAACACACTGTACGTTTAAGTGAAACACCAGATTTTCCAGAAGCATTTAAACCATTAGCGACTGCAATGGGTAAAGGGTTAGAGTTGTTAGAAGATGCAAAAAATGTTAATTGGACGTATATTAGCCCAGCTGCAGAATTTGATGCAGAAGGGGTAGAAACTGGTAAATATGTTACGGCTGGCGAAGAGTTAGAAGTTGATAGCGAGGGTAAAAGCTATATCTCATACGCTGATTATGCGATTGCAATGGTAGATGAAATTGAGAAAAATGCACATCCAAACCAACGTTTTAGTGTTCATCAATAGAAAAATATTTGAGGAGTTAAGACAAAGCTGTGAAAGGTTTTGTTTTAACTGCTTTTTTATTTTGAACCGAAATTCCCTGAATGACAAAATTGATAGATTCCTGCAAGATGATTCTAAGGTAAAAAAAGATCCTTTATTTTATAATACGTTAGGTTCATAAGTGAGGAGTGTATAATAATGGATAATTTAACAACAAGTAAGTTTAAGGGGTTTACGACTTTTGATTTAAAAATAATGGGGATCGTTCTGATGTTTATCGATCATATCCATCAAATGTTTGTTCCAATGGGTGCACCGAATTGGTTGGATTGGTTTGGCCGGCCGGTTGCGACACTTTTTTTCTTTGTCAGTGTGGTTGGGTTTAGTCATACAAGAAGCAAGGAAAAATACATGCTGCGTTTGTATTTAGGTATGGTGATCATGACATTGGGAAGCTTTGCTTTACAGAAGATTGTTGGATATGAAGAAGTTCAGCTGATGAATAATATTTTTCGTGACCTTTTAGTCGGAGCAATAATGATGTATGGAATCGATAAAATTTCTGAAGGTCGTTCAAGTAAAAAAATTGTGAAAATTTTAGTAGGGATTGCTATTATACTATTTCCAATTATCTCTTCGGTAATTTTGATGTCGCTTATGTCAAATCCAAGCACGATCATGGCGGCTGTCTGGGGTGCTAATTTTATTCCAGCATTACTGTTTGCAGAAAATAGTGTGATGGTCTTGTTGATTCCGTTGATGTATTTGGCAAAAAATCAGCGTTGGTTGCAATGTGTGCTGATAGCTTCAGTAGCAGTGATGTTCTTTTTCCAAGGGTCAACACAATGGATGATGATTTTTGCCGTGATTCCTATTATGTTGTTTAATGGTGAAAAAGGAAGAGGAATGAAGAATTTCTTTTATTTCTTCTATCCGTTGCATATTTGGATTTTGTATTTGATTTCAGCTTATATGTTTATGCATTGATAGAGAAAAAAATAGGCACTTCCAATCGTAGGAAGGCCTATTTTTTCTATAATTTAATAGCATTTAGAGCAAGGTGTTAGACCGCGTGCTTGTGCCTCTTCTAGTGTTGCAGGAGTGTAGGTTCCATTGCCGCACTTGCGATTATGATATTTTTCTCCCGTCCGAGTAACTAGGACCATTTCTCCAGTTCCTTGTGTATCGGGTGCAGGAGTTTCTGGTGTTTGAGCGGCAGTAGCTTGTGCTTGTTGTTGTTCTGCAGCAGCTTTTTGGGCGTCTTGCTCCGCTTTCTTTTGTGCTTCAGCCACTTTTTTTGCTTCTTCTTTTTGAGCTGTAAGTGTTTGTTTTACACTGTTGGCTCGATTTGTTAATTCAGCATTGCCATTTGGCAGTTCTTTGATTCTCGCGATTGCTTGGTTGTAATGATCGTCTGTCGGTTCTTGTTCGGCTTTCTCTACAGCTTCACGAGCCGAGGCGATTTGTTTTTCTGTCTTTTCTTTTTCAGTAATTTTTTGTTGAACAGTTGTTAAACGCTTTAGTAAAGAGTCTTTATTTAGAGTTGCTTTTGCTACTAAGGCAGTTGCTGAATCGACCTGTTCTTTTGTTTGTTTTGTTTCCGCCAGTTCAACAGCCTCGTAAATCGGTACATTTTCTTTTACGATTGCTAAACGTTTTGTGAAGTCTTCTTTTTCCTTTGTTAATGAAGTGATGCGTGTTGCAGCTTCATCGTAATTTTTTTGCGTAGGCTTACTTTCGGCTAAAACTAAAGCGGTTTCCGCTTTTTTCAGGGTTTCTTGATCTTGTTTTTCTTCATTTAAAAAAGCAACGAAGGCCTTTGATGGTTTGACTTCGATTGTTTCGGCTTTGTCCTTATCACCGATGGAAGCTACAAATGTTAGTTTTTGAGGTTGATTATCTTTTAAGGTAACTTTGTAAGAAAATTCACCGTTTTTTGTTTCGATTTTTTCTCCATCCAGCGTGATTTTACTTTGATCATTCGTTTTTCCTTCAATGATTGCGGTTCCTTGATTGTTTGTTTCTATTGTTTTATCGGTGAGGGCAATATGTGGCGACGATGTAGGTGTTAAAGCTGCACCAATCATTACGGCAAAACTAGCCCCAGTTAAAATTAAAGCCTTCTTTTTCGGTTGTTTTTTGAAAACTGCTTTTAATGAGAGAAATCCTCCAATTACTATACCTAAAAAACTTAATAATCCAATAAGTGCTGTCATTTTGATATGTATCCTCCTTTTTTATCAATATACAAATTGTATCATATTATTATATAAATGATAATTATTTTCCTGTTTTAAACTATAAAGTAAATAAAGCCGTTTCATAGTAACAAAAAAATTTCCTGTGATAAAATGAAATCAGAATCGTTTACGTATCTTATTAGAGAAGAGGAGAAAAATGAAAGCTGAGATCATTGCAGTTGGTACAGAGTTGTTACTAGGACAAGTCGTCAATACAAATGCGACGTTTCTATCAAAAGAATTAGCAGATTTAGGAATCGAGGTGTATTATCATACCGTTGTAGGAGACAATCCGCAGCGTCTAGAGCAATTGTTGGGTGAAGCTGAGGATCGTAGTGATTTGATCGTGTTGTGCGGTGGATTAGGGCCGACAGATGACGATTTGACCAAAGATACTGTGGCTGAACATATCCAACATGCTTTAGTTCAGGATGAGTTGGCACTTACTCGTCTTCATGAATTTTTTGAGTTTTCAAAAAACAAAATGACCGAAAACAATTTAAGGCAGACTTTGATGATCGAAGGAGGAATCGCTGTTCAAAATCCTACAGGGTTGGCAGTGGGAACATTGATCACTGAAAACGAGACGACTTATTTGTTATTACCGGGACCTCCCAATGAGTTGAAGCCTATGTTTCAGCAACATGCTCGTCCATTATTAGAAGAACTTTTTCCACAAGCAGACCAATTGATGTCTAGAGTTCTGAGATTTTATGGGATTGGTGAATCACAATTAGTGACAGAATTAAAAGAATTGATCGACACTCAAACAAACCCGACGATCGCACCATATGCCAAACCAAATGAAGTAACATTACGCTTAACAGCTAAGATTTCGGATGAAACAGAAGGTAAGAAGTTATTAGACAATCTTGAAGCAAAAGTCATGAATAAAGTTGGCGAGTATTTCTATGGATATGGTGATGAGAACAGTTTAGTAAAAGTCACAGTTGAGGCATTAAAGAAAGCTGGGAAAACGGTAACGGCTGCAGAAAGTCTGACAGCAGGCCTTTTTCAAAGTACTTTGGGAGATATATCAGGTGTTTCGAAAGTATTTAAAGGCGGATTCGTCACTTATTCTGCTGAGACAAAAGCACGATTTTTAGATATCGATCCTCTATTGCTTGAAAAGGAAGGGACAGTTAGCGAGGCTTGTGCAATCGCGATGGCCGAACAAGCAAGAAAATTAGCAGATGCAGATTTTGCAGTATCATTTACAGGTGTAGCAGGCCCAGATGAATTAGAAAGGCAACCTGCTGGAACCGTCTGGATTGGTTTAGCAGAAAAAGGTCAGCCGACGATTGCTGTACTCCAGCATTTTAATCGTGATCGAAGTTATATTCGTCAAAGCGCTGTAATGAAAGGATTAGACCTGATTCGAAGAGCAGTTGATAAGAAAAAATAAAAAGGCGAATGTTTGTTCGTTTTTCTCTTGCTTTTTTTAAATAAACCAGTTATGATATATTTATTGAAAAGGAATTTAAATCGTTTATATATAAGGAGGATTATCGATTGGCAGATGATCGTAAAGTGGCCTTAGATGCCGCACTAAAAAAAATCGAAAAGAACTTTGGTAAAGGTTCAGTAATGAAATTAGGGGAAAAGATCGATCAACAAATCTCGACTATTCCTAGTGGTTCACTGGCCTTGGATGTTGCATTGGGTGTCGGCGGATATCCTCGTGGACGGATTGTAGAAGTCTATGGACCAGAAAGTTCTGGTAAGACAACTGTTGCATTGCACGCAATTGCTTCTGTACAACAACAAGGCGGAACAGCTGCATTTATCGATGCAGAGCATGCATTAGATCCTCAATATGCACAAGCATTAGGTGTAAATATCGATGAATTACTTCTTTCACAACCAGATACTGGTGAACAAGGATTAGAAATTGCTGATGCATTAGTTTCCAGTGGTGCGATCGATATCGTTGTTATTGACTCTGTAGCGGCGCTAGTACCTCGTGCAGAGATCGATGGCGAAATGGGTGCAAGTCACGTTGGTTTGCAAGCACGTTTGATGTCACAGGCCTTACGTAAGCTTTCAGGTTCAATCAATAAGACGAAGACGATTGCGATTTTTATTAACCAAATTCGTGAAAAAGTCGGCGTAATGTTCGGTAATCCTGAAACGACACCTGGTGGTCGTGCCTTAAAATTCTATGCAACTGTTCGTTTGGAAGTAAGACGCGCAGAACAATTGAAGCAAGGAACAGATATTATCGGTAACCGTACAAAAATTAAAGTTGTCAAAAACAAAGTAGCACCACCATTTAAAGTCGCTGAAGTAGATATCATGTACGGTCAAGGGATTTCTCAAGAAGGAGAATTACTTGATATGGCTGTCGAAAAAGATATTGTCGATAAGAGCGGAGCTTGGTATAGCTATAAAGAAGAACGTATCGGTCAAGGTCGCGAGAACGTTAAAGTCTATATGACGGAACATCCAGAAATGGTTGAAGAAGTCTCGAAACGTGTTCGTGATGCATTTGGTATTGGTGATGGAACGGCTATCGTTGAGGAAGAACAAGCACAAGAAGAACTTCCACTTGACGAAGAATAATATAGAGTACAAAGTAAACCAATGAGAGCTGTCAAAAGCATTTCATTGGTTTGTTTTTTTGTGTATCGCAAATTCTTTTTCCCATTGAAGACCTTTCAGCGGGAAAGGGCTTTTTTAAGTTGACACACTGGTGTACAAACATTAGAATAAAGTTGTGTGCAAAACACGTATGCAAGTAGGCATATTGATAATTGATTATAGTTTATCAGAAAACTACATGAATATTGAAAAATTGAAGATAGTACGGAGGTGGAAACAATGGTTTTAGGAATTCTCCTCGCTATCATCGGTTTAGTTGTCGGTCTTGGTTTAGGGTTAGTCGTTGCAAAATCACGTCATGAAAAGGCTATAGATGGTGCAAAGTCCTCTGCAGAAGGTATAATTGAAAGTGCCAGTAAAGAAGCAGAGACTCTGAAAAAAGAAGCTTTATTAAAAGCTATGGAAGAAAACCAGAAGTATCGGTCAGAAATTGAAAGTGAGTTGAAAGAAAGCAAAGTAGAACTTAAATCTCAAGAAAATCGTTTATTACAAAGAGAACAAACGTTAGATCGTAAAGATGATTCTCTTGAAAAACGTGAAAACTCACTGGAAGAAAAAGAAGAGAAACTTGGTGCTAGACAGCAATTAATTGATGAGCGAGAAAAAGATGTAGAGAAACTAGTTGAAAAGCAACACCAAGAAATAGAACGTATTGCTTCACTATCTAAAGATGAAGCGAAAGATATTATCATGAAATCAACAGAAGAAGAATTAAGTCATGAATTAACAGTAATGGTTAAAGAGTCCGAACAACGGGCTAAAGAAGAGTCGGATCGGAAAGCCAAAAATTTACTTTCTCTGGCGATTCAACGCTGTGCTGCGGATTCAGTTTCCGAAACAACTGTCTCTGTTGTTAGTTTACCAAACGATGAGATGAAAGGAAGAATCATTGGCCGTGAAGGTCGTAACATTCGTACATTAGAAACCTTAACAGGAATCGACTTGATTATTGATGATACGCCGGAAGCTGTGGTACTTTCAGGATTTGATCCGATTCGTAGAGAAATCGCTCGTATGACTCTTGAAAAATTGATTCAAGATGGACGGATTCACCCAGCTCGTATTGAGGAAATGGTTGAAAAATCTCGTAAAGAAATGGATGAACGTATTCGCGAATACGGTGAACAAGCAGCTTTTGAAGTTGGTGCGCACACATTACATCCAGATTTGATCAAGATTTTAGGTCGTTTACGTTTCCGTACAAGTTATGGTCAAAACGTATTGAACCACTCAATTGAAGTAGCTAAATTAACTGGTGTCTTAGCCGCAGAAATAGGCGAAGATATCCAATTAGCAAAACGTGCCGGATTATTACATGATATCGGTAAAGCGCTGGATCATGAAATCGAGGGCTCGCACGTTGAGATCGGTGCAGAATTAGCTGCTAAATACAAAGAAAATTCAACAGTTATCAATGCTATTGCATCCCATCATGGCGATGTAGAAGCAACCTCTGTTATTTCTGTATTGGTTGCTGCAGCAGATGCGTTATCAGCTGCTAGACCTGGCGCTCGCAGCGAGTCAATGGAAAATTATATTCGACGCTTAGAAAACTTAGAAAATATTTCTAATGGATTTGAAGGAGTTGAATCTAGTTTTGCCGTACAAGCTGGACGTGAAGTTCGCGTAATGGTCAAACCAGATGAAATCACAGATTTAGAAGCTGTTCGCTTAGTTAGAGATATTCGTAAGAAGATCGAAGACGACCTAGATTACCCAGGGCACATTAAAGTGACAGTTATCCGGGAAACTCGTGCAGTAGATTATGCGAAATAAGTAAATATTACTTGGAAAGAAGCAAAGCCGTTAGGTATTTTGCTTCTTTTTTTATTATAATTAGAAAAAATTCAGAATATTTTTACTAAACCAGTTGTAATATTTTAATTATCATAGCCTCGTAAATCTGATATATTCTTTATAGATTTTATTAAAATGGGGGTTTTTTATATGAAATTAAAGAAAATTGCCTTACTAGGCTTGGTTACGGTATCAAGTATTGCCCTAGTTGCTTGCGGCGGAAATTCTAAAAATACTGACAGCGGATCTGGCAGTAATGAAAATGTATTTAGATTCATTGAAAGACAAGAAATGCCAAGTGCGGATCCTTCACTTGCAACAGATGAAGTAAGCTTTGTTGCATTAAACAATGTTTATGAAGGAATTTATCGACTAGATAAAGATAGCAAACCACAACCTGCTGGAGCAGCTGAAATGGCTACAGTTAGCGAAGATGGTTTAACCTACAAAATTAAATTAAGAGAAGATGCGAAATGGACAGATGATAAACCTGTAACAGCGGCAGATTTTGTTTATGGTTGGCAGAGAACAGTTGATCCTGCGACAGGATCAGAATACGCATATATGTTTAACTCTGTAAAAAATGCTGAAAAAATTTCTAAAGGCGAAATGAAAAAAGAAGATCTTGGGATCAAAGCACTTGGTGATTACGAATTAGAAATCACATTAGAAAAAGCTACACCGTACTTTGATTACTTATTAGCTTTCCCATCATTTTTACCGCAAAGACAAGATATTGCTGAGAAATATGGCAAAGACTATACAACAGCGAGTGATAAAGCAGTTTATAATGGACCATTCACGTTAACTGATTTTGATGGACCTGGAACTGATACAAGCTGGTCTTACACGAAAAATGATAAATACTGGGATAAAGATACAGTAAAATTAGATAAAGTTGCAATCGATGTTGTAAAAGAAGCGCCAACGTCATTGAACCTATTCCAAGATGGACAAGCAGATGAAGTTCCATTGTCTGGTGAATTGGCGCAACAAATGAAAAATGAACCAAACTATATTGTGTTAAAAGGTGCGTCAACTTTCTATCTTGAACCAAATCAAAGAGAAGAAAACTCACCCTATCGTAACGTGAATTTACGTAAAGCAATATCATATGCGATCGATCGCAAAGCGTTAGTTGAACAAATTTTGGCAAACGGTTCAGCAGTTCCTACGGGGTTAGTTCCAGAAGGTCTAGCGACTGATCCTAAAACAGATGAAGACTTTGCCAAAGAATCAGGTGACGAAGTTGTTTACGATGTTAATAAAGCCAAAGAATCATGGAAAAAAGCCAAAGATGAATTAGGTGTTTCTACATTATCAGTAGATTTATTGATTGATGATACGGATAATGCGAAGAAAATGGCTGAATATCTTCAAGGTTCATTATCGGATACATTAGACGGATTAAAAGTATCTGTTAGTCCAGTGCCATTCTCTGTTCGTTTAGATCGTTCTAATAAAGGAGACTTCCAAATCTCCGTTAGCGCTTGGGGTGCAGACTATGCGGATCCAAGTAGTTTCTTAGATTTATTTACAACAGGTAATTCTTATAATAGAGGACACTATTCAAATCCTGAATATGATAAATTAGTAGAAAGTGCTGCAACGACGAACGCAAATAATCCTGAAGCGCGTTGGAAAGACATGCTGGATGCAGAAAAAGTATTAATGGATGATATGGGCGTTATCCCGTTGTATCAAAAAGCTGAAGCACATCTTCGCTCTGATAAGGTCAAAGATATTGTCTACCACTCAACTGGTGCAAAATATGACTTTAAATGGGCATATATTGAAGAATAATTAGTCGGAAAATAGAATGTTATTCTGTTGAAAGAGATGAGAGCAACTTATAAAGTTGTTTTCTCATCTCTTTTTTAGTTTATAGTATCTAGGAAATAATGAATAGTAAGAGTTAAACATTGAGGAAATCTAAAAGTGAGTAAGAAAACAACGTGTTTTGATTCGAAAAAGAAAGAAGGAATTGTTAGTTTTACACTATTTATACAGATAAATAACCCGAAATAAAACTGAATCTTCGTTTTATTTCGGGTTATATTGATTCTCATATAAAAAAGGATAAATTTCCCAAAAAAATTCTGGAAATAAATAGTAATGTAATTTATATGCGTTAAAATAGGTACGCAGGGTATAAAATCAGTTTCAAAAATATATTTATTTAAGATATTTTTGATGGAATTTCTTTATTGTTTGACAATATAGAATGAAATATAAATAGAAAATAATTATTTCTATTACATCTACGATTCTAATGTTAAAACGCAAGTAAGTCAATGGGAGGATAAACTTATTATTTTCATTTTTTTTAAAAATATTTTAAAAATTAGAGAATTATTAATAATTATTTGTATTATTTATATGCAAAACACTGATTAAACAGGCTTTAAAGAGGGTTCTAAAAATAAGCCGTCAAAAATACCGTCAAAAACTTGGAGGAAATCAATATGTCGAAAAAAGGAGAAAATATTTATAAACGAAAAGACGGACGTTGGGAAGGACGTTATATTAAAAATCGTACTCCTGACGGGAAAATTCAATACGGCTATGTTTATGGGAAAAAATATACTGAGGTTAAAGAACGTTTGATCGTTTTGAAAGCAAAATATACTGGCAAACAAAATTCACAAAATATTTATTATGGTGATTTCCCAGATTGGCTATTATTCTGGAGAGAAAAATATTTAAAAAAAATGGTAAAACAAACTACATTTTCTGTTTATTCAGGTGTTATCAATAATTACCTTTTAATGTATTTTAATAAAAAAAGATTAACAAAAATAAATTCTATAGATATTCAAGAATTCATTGAGTACTTGGAAAATTTAGACTTGTCTTCAGGATATATAAGGAATATTTTTCATATTTTGAAAATTTGTTTGCGTGAAGCGGAAAAGCAAGGATACATCAATCAGAATCCTTGTTTAGGGATCACATTGCCGAAAACAAAAATAAAACCTGTACATGCGTTAACCATTAAAGAGCAACGTAAGCTTGAGTTGGCGGCATTTCAATCAAAAAGTTGTTCACCTATAATTTTAGCTTTGTATTCAGGAATGAGGATAGGTGAAATAAGTGGATTAAAGTGGAGTGATATTGACTTTGAAACAGAAACAATCCATGTTCAGCGAACGGTTTACAGAATTAGTAAGTCCACAGGTGATAAAATGAAAACGCAACTCGTTGAAGGAACACCAAAAACAGAGAGCTCAAGAAGAATTATTCCACTATCACAAAATTTAAAAAAATATTTATTAGATAAAAAAAAGGAAATGAACTGTGAATATGTTATTGCTGACAAAGGACGAATATCAGAGCCCAGACTGATCAATTATCGTTTTAAACGCTTGCTTTGTATAGCTGGATTAGAGAATATACATTTTCATTCATTGCGCCACACTTTTGCTACTCGTTGCTTGGAAAATGGTGCCGATATTACAAGTTTAAGTCGTTTACTAGGACATACATCAGTGAAAATGACGTTGGATACATATACAGATTCTATGTTGGAAAATAGACGAGCGGCTATTTCCGCAGTTGATTATTTACTATCTTCCTCTTCACAAAACTTTATTGAAAAGCAAAAATTAGAAAAAATCGTAGGGTGATTCCTACGATTTTTTTGTTTTATGCGCCGTCAGTAAAATCGTCAATGGATAGATAAATCAAGTAATATCAGTTTGCATTAGGCTTTATCTATATTGTCAAACAATAAAGATAAAGGAAATAGACTATAGGTATTGTACAGCTAAAAATAGATTTTTGGTAAAAAATAGCTTGGAAATCACTGGTAAAAGAAAAAATCAAGGTAAATATAGGTTAAGAACCCTCAATAGTTGGAAGGAGAGGAACAGATATGTATCACATAGGCTATGTAAAATTAGCAGAAATAAATGAAGAAAAATACATACATTCAATCGAAAAGGAATGTTCGGTTGAAAAAATCGATCAAAATATATCAGCGCAACAGTTAGAAAAGATAGACGGTCTCATCATTTTTATCGAAAACGATGAGACGATTTGTGCTACAAGCGAAATCATTTTAAAAATAAAAGAGCGGTCGAATACGCTTATTTGGATTGTTGCACAAAAAATGAATACTATCAGCAAAGTTGTTTTTCTCCAATTAGGTGCGGATGGAAACTTTGATGATGAGCAATCTCTAGATATCTTTCGTTTAACTATGATCAATGCGTTGAAAAGAAAACGAATAGACCAACAAGAATTATCATCGACAAAAGATGAAGAAACAACATCATTTACTTTAGATAATAGAAACCAAGTTATGAAGATTGCAGGAAAGCCAACTACTCCGCTAACCAATTTAGAGTATAGAACAATACAAGTTCTTGCAGATAACATAGGAAATACTGTAACGTATGCAGAAATTTATGAAGCAGTCTGGCACAAAAAATATACAGACGAAAAATATAAGATCGCTAATGTTATGTTCCATATTAGAGGAAAAATAGAAGAAGATACTTCAAATCCAATCTACATAAAAACGGTACGATCAAGAGGTTATTTACTTTGTAAAACATAAGGAAAAACGTTTTACTTCATTTGGTGAAAGGGGACAACTAAAAAATGAAAAGAAGAACAATAGTATTTGTTTGGATTGTAGCATGTATTTCAGTAATTGGCATTTTTTTTACGATAAAATCATTTTCTCCAATCAAAGCAGCGGAGCAACCAAATGATCAAATCAAAATCGATTCATTTGCTGAAGCGGACTTGGATCAAGCCACTGTAGTCTTAACGATCGGAGATACTAAAAAACAAAATGTAATACTGCAAACAGAAGGAATCCAAGAAGTTGACAAAAAATTAATAAACAGTGGAATTGATTCAGGCTTTGACGGGAAAATTACTGTAGAAGAAACAGAAGCCAAAAATCGTAAAAAGTTACGCATTGAGAATGGCACCAAACCACTGATTTTATCGTTCCCCGTAAAAAAAGAAAAAGCTAGCACACAGGGAAAGATTCGTTTAATGGGAGATGCTGAAGAAAATGTAGCAGAAAAAAGTATTGCCTTTGCTGAAGCATCAAAAGTTAACGAATCCATAGAAACTCAAGATTTAAATACGCCGCCAACGAAACAATCTAGAGCATTGACAAGAGATGCCACAACACCGCCTGTTGATAGCTTACCATTATTAGAAGTTTTTCGAGCACCGATAGGAACAGGGCCGGAATTGATCAATGATGGAAAAGTCCTACGGGTCACAAAAAATACAGGTAGCCAAATTGGTGCGATCTGGTCACAAAAAAAAATAAATCTAAAAAAAGATTTTCACCTTAAATCTTATTTATATCTAGGCAATCAAGGAGCAAAAGCTGGAGATGGGATTACGTTTACCTTGCAAAATGATCCTAGAATGGCGACATCACCGACATCAGTTATTGGTTCTTCTGGAATGGGATTGGGTGCTTATTATGGCGGACGTTCTGGAAATCCATATGTTCAAAGAGGTTTATCAATCGAGTTCGATACTTATTTTAATAATGGCTCAAGTAATCGCATGGACCGAGAAGTTGGTGAGAATGGTAAAAAGGGACACGTTGCCTTTGTTACACCTAGTACACAAAATAATAGCTATACAGGTCAGCATCATAGTTGGATTTTATCACCTGAGTATTTATCTAACGATACATGGCGAACGCTGGATGTATTATGGGATTCTGCCACTCAAACTTTGTCTTATACTCTATCTGGAGTAGGTTCAGATTCGTATAGAATTCCTGATTTAAATGCAAAATTTGGTGGTACAGAAGTTTATTGGGGCTTTACCGGATCGACAGGTGGATCATATGAAGAAAATGCAATAGCTATCACACAACTACCAGGTGACGTCGAGCAAACGGCACAGATAGAAAATCTTACACAAAATAGTCAAGCGCAAGAAACGATAGCTGCTAAAAAAAATGATACGTTAAAACTGAAGGATACGATCGTTTTTGATGGAAACAGCATCATGAGTACAGACGGAACAAAAATGAGGGTCAATTTAGCCGAAGGTTTAAGCTATAAAGCGGACTCTTTGGTATTAGATGGTGTAAAAATACCAGAAAGCTCTATTCAGCAGGTAAACAATCAGTTGATTCTTTCTAACCTTTCATTTTCACGTGCAGATTTTCCGTATGAATTAAGTCTAGAAGCAACAGTCACAAGTAATGAAAGCGATGTTCAATTAAAGTCTACATTTGACTATCTTTCTTCAGCGGATGAAGTGGTCTCCTCATCAAATCCCGTTGTTGCAAATATTCCGTTAGTAAAAGGAACGGTGACAATTCATTATGTCGATGAAAACAAAGTTGACTTGGCAACACCTAAAATAATAAACCAAAAAGTCGGTACATCGTATGATGAAACGCCTATTACAATCGCTGATTACCTATATGATCGAACAGAAGGAAATGCATCTGACACAGTTCAAGAAACCGTACAGGATGTGTACTTCTATTACAAAAAAGCGAAAGCAAACCTGACCGTTCAATTTCTAGACGAATCAGGAGCTGAACTTCACGATGCAATTGTAAAAGAAAAAACGATTGGTGAAAAAATTGATTTGACGAAAGATCAAGATGTAAAAGACGCGATCACGAATGTCTTGGCTAAACGATATTTGCTAGAAAACTCAGGACGTCCCACTAATGAGACGACAGTTCAAATCAGTGCTGATGGAGCGAAAGCCACATACACATTTCAAGGAACCTTATCAATTTACTCAGGACCCACAGAAATTAATTTTGGTAGTCATGAGGTCAGTTGGAAAGGGACAAAAGATGCGAACCCAACGTATGATCAACCCTTGATTATTTGGGATAATCGTAAAACCCTTGATAATTGGAAACTATCCGTCAAGTTAGAAGATGAATTAAGTATGCCAAACAATCCTGAACATGTGCTGAATGGCGTGTTGAGTTATCAAACAGCAACAGACAAAAAAACACTATCTGTCGATGCCCAAGAAGTATTACAAACAAAACACGAAGCATCAGGACAATATAACGTTTCAAACAAAACATGGGGACCTGATAAACAAGGCCTTCGCTTAGATGTACCTTCTGGAGCAGTAAAATTGATTGGTGATTATGAAACAACTTTGATTTGGCGAGTAGAAGAAGCATATTAAATATTGGAGGAAAAATCAATGAAGAGAAACAACCTAATTTATTTCCTATTGACCTCTGTAATCTGCTTCAGTTTTGGGTTAAGTAGTTTTTTGACTGTTGATGCTGAAGAAATAGGACAAGTTCAGACAAATGCAGGTGTTGGTTTTTATGAGGAAAGTACACAAAGTAGCAGTTCAACAGAGACTACAGCCGCAACTACTCAGTCAGATATTTCAAAGAAACCGATAGGCAGATATCCTTCTACAGGTGAACTGGTGAAAAAAAGTGTAGCACTTAGCGGAGTTGTTCTTATTCTTTTTGTTGCCTTATTCATTTTATGGAAACGGAAAAAGAATAATCAAAAGGAAAAGACAAAGGGGGAGTGAATCGTTCATGTTGAAAACCAATAGCGTAATTCTTCAAGCAACCGTTACGATCATGATCCTTTCCTTCATTCAGCCGATAAGTGTGAATGCTGAGTCACTTAGTCATTCAGACAGCGGGAAAGTCAAATTTAGTGGAGAGTATCCTAAAGGTATTGTCGATCCAGAACATCCAAATAAAGGTGTCGATCCAGGTCCTAGTCCTTCGACAGATGGTGCGTTGAGATTCGATTTTGTTCCTCAGTTAAATTTTTGGAACAATGTAATTTCAGAAAAAGATCAAGTATATCATGCAAATGCACAACTGTTTTTAGACGGTACAGGTGCAAGAGGAAATTTTGTCCAACTCTCTGACTATCGGGAAAAAGGCAGCGGCTGGAGTTTACAAGTTCGCCAAGAAACCCAATTGATCAATGCGTCTACAAAAAATAAAGAATTGAAAGGTTCTGTGATTTCATTTGATCAATCATGGACGAATTCAATCAATAGTCCATCATACGCGCCAAATGTCTCAAAAGAAGTGATCCATATCAATAATATTGGAGAGACATATGATTTAGCACAAGCAAAACCAGGGACAGGCGAGGGGACATGGTCGATCATCTTCGGTGCTTCCATCGATAATGGCCAGGGGAAAAAAGACACATTAAGCCCTAGGATCGACCAATCAGGCCAGCCATTTTTAGATTCGGATTTTAATAATCAGCCAATCTATCAAAACAGTGCAGTCTCTTTATTCATACCAGGTAAAACAAAAAAGGACCCAGTCCACTATCAAACGATGTTAACTTGGATATTATCTGAGTTGCCATAAATAAAAAACATTTTGGGAGGAAACAAAAATGAAATTAGCACACAAATTATGCGGAGCAGCGTTATTAACAGCGGTCGGAATCGGACTTGCTTTACCATCAGCAACAAAAGCGGACGGAGGAAATGAAAAAGTTCACTCTTCAACCGGTAAAGTAAAATTCACCCAAGAAGGTACAGGAACAGATACGGTCACACCACCAGAAACGGATGGTCCTGAAATTACAGAACCAACTGGAAATACAGACAATGGTCCATTGAAAGTGATTGCTATTTCACCACTTGATTTTGGAACAAATGAAATCACTTCAGCAACTGCAGGTGGTTGGGAGTATTATGCAAAAATCTTTAAAACAACTGAAAAAGGCAATGAATCAAATGAAGTTGAGATGCCAAACTTTGTTACATTCAAAGACGAACGTGCAGATGATAAACCAAATAAATACACATTAACTGCAAAAGCAACAACCTTCACCAATACAGCTGGGAAAGAATTGAAAGCTGCTACAATAACATACGACAACATCCGTCTAACAACAACAGGTGATGCTGGGCAAATCAATTCAGCAGCAGCTCCGACAACAAAAGTATTAGCGACTGACGGAACAACACCTTCTGAATTTGTAAACCAAGATGCAGATGATAAAGGATTTGGTCGTTTTGATTTAGTCTTCGGTAAAATAGCTGACGGAAATGCAGATAAGTCAATCAAACTCTGGATTCCAGCAGCAAACAATAAATTATCAACAGCAAGTGAATATACATCAACAATCACTTGGACAATTGCAGATACACGCGCTCCTGAGGTTCCAGAAGAAGGCGAATAATCTAAGAATCATAAAATATAAGTAGGTTTGGGACAGACTCATCAGTTTTATTTTTGTGATGAGTCCTGTTCTCTTTGAAAGAAGGCAAGAGAATGAAGAAAAAAGTAAGTATTTGGTTAATAAGCATTATATACATAGCGTTGCCACTTTTTGCCATCCCTAATTGTGTATCGGCAGATGAAAAAAGTGAACAGGCTGCGGCTGGTGGGTTTACTTATAAAGTAATCTATCCGGAGAATCAACATAAAGAAGTGAGCTATTTTGATTTAAGAATGAAGCCAGGGCAAAAACAAACAGCCGTTATCCAAATGAGCAACAATTCGGATAAGGAAATTACAGTTGATGTTAGTTTGAATGCTACTAAAACCAATAGTAATGGTGTGTTAGAGAATGGGCCATCAAGTTTAGAGAAAGATCCCTCTTTAAAATATGACTTCGCTGAAATCGTAAAAGGAAAAGAATCTGTAGTAATTCCGCCAAAGCAGACCGTTGATTACCCTCTAGAAATTACGATGCCTGAAACCACATTTGACGGTGTTATTTCTGGTGGTATTTATATGATCCAAAGAGACCAAGAATCTGAGAAACAAGCAGGCATGATCAAAAATAAATATGCTTATCTAGTGGGAATGTTACTTACGGAAACGGATAAAAAAATCAAACCAGATTTGGAATTGAATAAAGTTTATGCAGATCTAAAGAACTATCGGAATACAATTATTGTTGATTTTTCAAATACCCAACCGGCTTATCTGGATGAGATGGCAGTGGATGTTCAAGTAATGGGCGAAAAGTCTGATGAAGTTCTGTATGAAACAAAGCAAACAAAAATGCGGATGGCCCCTAACTCCAAAATCAATTTTCCTGTATCGATGAATGGCGAAAAAATGGTGCCGGGAAACTATCGTGCACATATTTTGGTGACAGCTAAAACGGGTGAAAAATGGGAGTGGGAAGAAAACTTTACTATTACAAATGAAGAAGCTGATAAATTTAACCAAGAAGATGTTAGTTTGCTTCAGGAAAATCGAATTAATTGGCAATTGATCGTAATGATTATTTTAAGTGTTCTTGTAGTTATTTTGATCATATTTGTTAGTGTTCGCGTCATAAATAAAAAGAAAAATAAGAAGAAAAGAAAAGTGGTTGGACGTAAAAAACGCTGATGTTGAAAAGAATAAGATGGAGCGTAGTAAGACGTTGTTACCATACAATATCTAGCATCAAGAGCTAGCCTTTCGGGAAAAAGATAAAATATGTCTGTGACAAAAAGCGTCACGCCTCTATTTTCTATTTTCCTGTCAAGGCTGACAGAGCTCTTTCAGCTTTTATATTAGGAGGATAGAAGTATGTCATTACTGGATTGGGTATTTATTGGAACATTATCAAGTGCTATCCTCTTTGCACTATTTTCTTTACTAAGCGTTATTTTCCTTTTCAGTACTCGAAATCAAGTTCGGCAGCTAGCGAGAATTAGGACAAAAAACGCACGAAAACGAAAGAAAATCAAACGAGTGTTGAAAAAAACTGAAGCAAAGCGTAAGAAACAAGGTTGGAATCTAGTGGTGTTTATCATGTTAGCTTGCATTATGAGTGGGACAGCATTTTATGCACGTTACTACCAAGCGACAAATTTAGGAGAACGAGATTCAGAGGGAATTGTCCAAGGATACTATTTACTCAATGAAACGAAGAATCAAATCAATATTTTGAATGAAAGTAGTAATCCAGAGAAGGCAGAGAATAATTTACGTGAATTAGCAGCGAAACTATCAAGTTTTGGAATGCGTGGTGCCGATGGCCGATTAACAGCAGAAGGCCAACGATTATTGACTCGCTATTATAATCAAGTCAAAGAATTAGGACTAAATTTGAATAATCAAAGTGTGGAAATGGTGGAAAATACTCAAACACGTGAAACATATATCAACGATTTGCAAAAAGCACAAAAAATCCAATCGAAGATCATTACCTATTTTAAAATCAATGAAAATGCATTGAAACAAAAGAAATAAGCAGATGAAAATAATGACTGAAAAACAAAAGGGAAACAATCAGAACCTCACGAAGAAAAAATGTTCGAAAATACAAAGGTACACGACACGAGAAAATAGAAAAAGAATAAGCAACACCTCTTTTAAAAAGAAAAAGAAGCTAAGGAAACGAAGAAAACAACTAAAATCGACAAGAGAACTTTGGAAAGAAATAGGATTGACTATTCTTATCGTGCTCTTTCTTTTTATTATCCTATCGACAACTATTTTTGCTTTGCCAAAAAGTGAAGGCTATGGCATGGCGCCAACAGTCAACGATGGTGAGCGAGTCTTTGTGAATCGGTTTGGCACCGTTAGACGATTTAATTTGATTTATTTTAAAGTCCCCGATAGTGGAGAAAAATCAATTCGTCGTGTGATTGGTTTACCAGGAGAAAATATTCAGTACAAAAATGATCATCTTTTTATCAATCAACAAGAATCAATTGAGCGTTTTTTACAAAGCCAACTAAAACGAGCAGAACAAAATGAAGCATTATGGACAGATGATTTTCGGTTGCCACAAATTCCTAATAACAAATTTGACCGAATACCAAAAGGCAAATACTTAGTATTGGGTGATAATCGTCCTTATTCGTCAGACTCACGCTACTATGGATTAGTGGATGAAAAGGAAATCATCGGAACGGTTGAAATGAGGATTTGGCCTTTACATAAGCTGAAAAGCTACTAAAAATCAAAGGATAAACAGATGGAAAAGAAAATAAAACATAAAAATAAACGAGCACAAAAGAAGCGTAAACAAAAGCGTAAACAATTATTAAATTTAGTATCAAACAGCGTGTTTTTCCTTTGTGTCTGTCTATGCTTATTATTTCTATTCAAAGTGAAGACACATAAGGTGGAAGGTTCCTCGATGTTTCCAACTTTAGAAAACGGAGATCGAATTTTTGTAAATAAAGGTGCAGAACCAAAACGATATTCGATCATAACGCTAGATCCATTAAAAAAGAAGAAAGAATCGTATGTAAAACGTGTAATCGGTTTGCCAGGCGATTCTATTTGGCTAGAGGGAACGAGTTTATTTTTAAATCAGGAGTCGTCTAGTTTTATTTTTGAGCCGAAAAATAGCAAGTCTAGCCAACTTCCAGATGGCACGATCAAGATTACGGTGAATAAAGCAGTTGCCTCAAAAATAAAAGGAATGAATCAAATCCCTAAAGAGCATTACTTTGTGCTAGGGGATAACCGTAATCATTCCAATGACAGTCGCTCATTTGGATTCGTTTCAGCAAAGCAAATTGAAGGTGTGGCGATGTATCGTTATTATCCATTGAATCGTTTAGGAAGACTGCACTAAAAGTCGAATAGCAATAGAAAGGAATTTTATGAAAAAACAACAAGCACTATTTTTTTCAGGAAGAGTTCGATATGCCGCAGCAAGTTTTATATTGCCTGTACTGATATTAGTCGGTGTTTATCTGTCCATTGGTATTTATCCAGGAAGTAAAATGAGTATTTTAGCTAGTGATGGATTTGGCCAGTATGCCAACTTTTTTGCTAGTTTCAACAATATGATGAAAAGTGATCAGAGTATTTTTTATACATGGTCAGGTTCATTGGGGTTAAATTATTTGTCACTAATCAGTTATTATTTAGGTGGTATTTTTACACCGCTTGTTTATTTCTTTGATAATCAGCAAATACCTGATTTCATCTATTATGTAACCTTGATCAAGGTTGGTTTGATGGGTCTAGCCTTTTGGTATTTTTCTACAAAGACATTTTACTTACCTAAGTGGGGCGATCTTTTACTGAGTCTCAGCTATGCTTTGATGGGATTTACGATCGCTAATTCGGAAATGATCATGTGGCTAGATGGGTTGATATATTTTCCTTTTGTGATTTTAGGCATAAATCTTATCATGGATAAACGCAGTCCAGGGCTTTTATTTATCAGTTATTTTCTGCTGTTTATTTCTAATTTTTATATTGGTTTTATGATCGGTGTGTACTCCTTTCTTTATTTTATCGTGCGATTATTTACGAATCAGAGGCGTTACATAAAACGTCTGCCAAGTTATTTGTTTACTTCACTGTTAGCAGGAGGATCTTCAATGATTTTACTTTTGCCAACGTTGATCGATTTACAAACAAATGGAGAGGCATTGACTGCAATAAAAGGTTGGAAGACAGCCGTTACGGGACCGTGGGATTTGATCATAAAAAATATGGTCGGGGTTTATGACACAACGCGCTATGGTTCGATTCCGTTTATATATGTTGGATTACTGCCGCTCGTTTTTTGCGTGTTTTTCTTCATGAGTAAAAAGATTATAGGACGAGATAAAATTTGTTACGGGATATTATTGATCGTATTGATCGTCAGCTTTTATGTAGAACCGTTGAATTTATTCTGGCATGGATTACACGCACCAAATATGTTTCTTTTTAGGTTTAGTTTCTTATTTTCTTTTACAATTTTGCTACTGGCTGGATATGGCTGGTCGGTGTATAAAAAAACGGATTTTGAGCAGTTAGTCAATATTTTTATTGGTTTGATGGTACTCTTTGTGGTTGTCCGTGTCGTTACAGCGAAAAGTCATGATTACGAGTATTTGACCCATACTTCATTTATTTTAACCTTGATTTTTCTAGCAGCATATTTGCTTTTCTTCTTTTTTGTTTATAAGGGGAAAGGGAAAAAAAGGGTGTTTATTTGCCTATTTGCGGGGATATATTTCTTAGAATTGGGCCTGAATGCGCAATTATTGGTGAAAGGGATCGATGCTGATTGGGGCTATGCACAGCGTTCAGGTTATGACAAAGAGTATAAAGATATTCAAAAGTTAGTAAAACAAACCAAAGATGAAAATAATTCCTTTTATCGCATGGAAAATATCACAGCCAGTTCTCCTAATGAAAGTTTTCGCTATGGGTACAGTGGCATCGGAATGTTTTCATCAATCAGAAATAGGCATTCTTCTTTTTATATGAACACATTAGGTTTTCGCTCATATGATACCAATTTATCTATCCGATATCAAAATAATACTATTTTGATGGATGCACTGATGGGAGTCAAATATAACCTATCAAACAAGGACCTATCTAAAGCAGGTTTTGAAAAGATAGCTACAAGTGGTGACTATCAATTGTATAAAAACCAGTATGCATTGCCAATGGGGATGGTAACGGATGAAGGGATTTATGATGAAGATACGGCCAATGATCCTGCTAGTCTATTGTTGGCACTTTCAGGTGTTAAAGAAGCGCTCTATGCTACAGCCTTTCCAGAACTGGTCGAAACTGAAAATACGGTATTAAGCGAAGGGATTAAATATGATCGTAACACGTTGATTTTAAAAGCGAAGGATAAAAATAAGCCAATGAAAATCAAGTGGAAAGTCAATGCCAATCCTCATTCTCAGCTATATCTAGATTTATTTCCAGCTGATTTTACAGGTCAAGATCGTACAAAAGTACATGTGACAACAGCTAAACAGGAAACAAATACGCAATTAACGAAGACCGGCCAATTTTACTCCTTAGGTGACTACGAAAAGGCCAAAGAAATCACGGTGGAAACAACATTTTATTATACGGATCAGCTAGAATTGTTTGAACCAACTGTGAGGGTATTGAATACAGTCAAATTTAAAGAAGCGGTACAAAAAGCCCAAGAAAAAGGCGTGGATTTTCAAGTGAATGGACGAAAGGCAACGGCTGAGGTTACTACGGAAAAAGAGCGTATTCTATTCACAACAATTCCAGCTGATAAAGGTTGGCAAGCGAAACTAGATGGAAAAATAGTACCGATCCGTACAATCAATGACGGCCTGCTTAGTATTACGGTGCCAGCAGGAAAACATCAAGTGGAATTCATCTATCTGCCACAAGGCGTATTAGCAGGTACATTTTTATTTATCCTTTGCGTGATCGTTTTCGGTGTGTATCAACACTATCTAATTCGTCGTGGCAAAGATCCATTTTACGAATAAAGTCCGAAGAAATGGCGGTGTAAGACAGATGAAAAAAGTAAGGATTTTGATGTTTTGTTGCATTTTACTTCTTGTAGGGTGTACTAACGGAATCGAAAAAAATACTTCTAAGCAGAATAAGGATGTAGCAAAATGGTCAAAGCCCCGTACCAATTTATTTAGTTCATTGGATTACCCGGAACTATCTAAGACAGAAGCAGAAAAGTTGATGGAAGAAAAGTTTGAGTTAGTAATACCGTCTTTTTTTGAACAGTCATTAGCACTAACACAAAAATTATTGAGAATCGAGAATCAAGTACAATACTCAATAAAGAGTGATGCAGAAATTTTGACGATTCGAGGGGGTATGACAGGAAAAGAGGATAAATCGCCCAATTCCGTTGGATTAGCAGAAGCTCAGTTTCAAGTGAATCAACAAAGAAAACAAGTTTATTTAACCAAACAATCGATACTGATTCAAAATATAGCAGCAGGCAATGCGCTTCAGGGAGATTCAATCAGGTCACTAGTAAAAAGAGTAGGCGAAGCAATGGAATTGCCTGACTTGGATCAAGTAATGAAACAATCTGAGAAGAAGATGGCCCATGAAAAAAATGAAGGACCTAACCAGTTGCTCGAAATCTATAATGATAGTGAGACAGCAAAAAAACAACAGAGGGCTAGTCGTATTCTAACTATTTCCTATGACGAGAAGCATCTTGTTAAAGAAATATATGGATTGATTTCGATTGAGTAATGATTAAAATAAAGCGAGACTGTGACACAACTCTTTGAGTTAGTTCATCGTCTCGCTTTATTTGCTGATAAAACTGGGTTGCATGACAAATGTCATATAGAGTGATGACAAGAACCTCTAACGAGAGCTCCCATAATCAGATAAAATGAGGGCATAAGTAAAGGGGAGAAAAAAATGATTACAGTCACTAAACTCACAAAAATGATGAATAAAGCAACAATTTTAAACAACGTTTCATTTACCGTAAACAAAGGTGAAATCATTGCCTTAGTTGGTCCAAATGGTGCCGGAAAAACTACCTTGATCAATTGCTTAACAGGATTGATTCGCCCGACAAATGGAGAAATAAGCCTTTTTGGTACAAATCCATTGAATAAAAAAAATAAGGTTAAAGTAGGTGTGATGCAGCAAGAAAGCACAACGTTAGAAAATGTCAAAGTCAAAGAATTGCTGACACTTTTCCGTAGTTTTTATCCCAAGCCACTTTCTTTAGACGACTTGTTAGATATAACTGGACTAACCGAACATCGAAATACATATACAACTAAATTATCTGGCGGACAAAAACGTCGGCTAACGTTTGGTTTATCAATTATCGGCAATCCAGAGTTGCTTTTTTTAGATGAACCGACAACAGGAATGGATGTAACGAGCCGCAAAATTTTCTGGAAAAAAATCAATATGTTAAAAGAGCAAGGCAAAACAATTATCTTAACCACACATTACCTAGAGGAAATTGAAAAAGTTGCTACTCGAATTTTACTGATGAAACAAGGTGAAATCGTTCATGATGGCACATTGGAAAGCATTCAGTCTGAAATGCTGCAAAATAAATTGAGCTTTCAGTTGCTAGACATTCTTGATGAAGCAAAACTAGTTGATTTACCTTATGTATCAACAATTGAAAAAGTAGAAAACAACGTAACTCTCTATTCGTCAAATAGTGATGAAACGCTTATAGAATTGTTCACAACCGAAATTAAATTCAAGAATTTATTAATTAGTCCAGGGAACTTAGAAACAGCCTTCAATACTTTAGTTGAGGAGGAAGACAAATGAATCCATTCGTTGTGCAAACTAAAACAGACTTAAACCGCTCTTTAATGAGAAGCAAACCATTTATCTTTTTTTCTTTAGGGATGCCAGTTGGTTTTTATCTTCTATTTACCAAAGTATTTAATATGGGAGTTCCACAAGAGTACATGGCTGTTTTCTATAAAGACAGTATGATTCAAATGGCAACCTATAGTGTGATGATCAGCTCATTATTTTCTTTTTCGATGACGTTGATTGAAGACCGTAAACAAGGTGTGAAGCAGTTTTTACGCCTATCACCTATGCCGGAATGTATTTATTATACGAGTAAGATTTTAACGCAATTTTTGATCAATAGTTTGTTATTAATCGTTATTTTTCTAGTAGGACATTTTGTAAATGGGGTTCAAATGAATTTTATGACCTGGCTTACCAGTGGATTATGGATTTTATATGGTTGTTTACCGATCGTCGCATTAGCAACGATCGTAAGTCTGGTGAAAGATCCAAATACAGCTAGTGTGTTGAACAATATAATCTTAATGCCGCTTGCGATCATAAGTGGATTGTGGTGGCCGATCGACATGTTTCCAGAAGTCGTTCAAAAAATTGCGACAGGGTTACCGACCTTTTATGCAGCACAAGGAGCGAAAGAGTTGGCAGCTGGACAATTACCAGATGGAAAAGGACTGTTGATCATCTTCATTTATTTTGTAGGAATTATGGTATTATCAATATATCTGAATGGTCGTAAAGAAGAAATAAAACGTTAGGGGAAAGTGATGATTGGGAAGTTTAGGGTGTACCCGAAAGAGGATGGCTTTGTTTCATTTATATGGTTGATTTTTATTTTGATTCCGATTATTGCAATGTTTCCGTACGATACTTTTGATAAGCAGTTAGCACTGTTTACATTAGGAATTTTTGTAGTGACCTATCGAAATTGTTTATTTAATGGGAAATGGTTTCCGTTTTGGATGGCGTTGATGTATGGAATATCACTGTTTTATACGATATATTTTGGTTATATCTATTTGTTTATCTATCCAGCGTGGATGATTGGTTTTATTCCAATGAAGAAGCACGTGTTTAAGTATTATTATATTGCGTTATTATGTATGCTGACGCCTGTGCCGTTTAGTTTAAGCCGATTGCCAGAATATGTAACACAGGATTTAAAAATCACGATTTTTGTTTATGGCTTTTTTATCTGTGCGGCACCTTTTGCTGGTCGTTCAATTCGTAAGCAAGCAGAGTTACGTAAGCAAATATATCAATCTACCCAGAGGATGGAATACGTGATCAAACAAGAAGAACGTTACCGAATCGCTAGAGATTTGCATGATACATTGGGACAATCATTATCGATCATGACGATCAAAGCAGAGTTAGCAGGGAAGTTGGTAGATAAAGATCAGGCGCTGGCTAAAAAAGAAATCGCAGAAGTTGCTGAAACCTCTAGAGGTACTTTGCAAACAGTACGGGAAATCGTTTCAAGTATGCGTCATGTATTGATTGCTGAAGAAATGATAACAATTGAAAAAAGCTTAAGGGATGCGAAAATCATCTTAGCCACAGAGGGTGAAGAATTAACTGGAGAAATTGCCACAGATCTTCAAAATACCGTGAGTTATTGTTTGCGTGAATGTGTCACGAATGTAATTCGTCATAGTAGAGCTAGTCACTGTAGGATCATCATTGAAAAGAGTGGCGTAAATTATACCTTTACAGTTGAAGATGATGGTAAAGGAATGAAAGACTTGATTCAGGGGAATGGACTGACGGGGTTAAAAGAACGAATCGAAAGCGTCTGTGGAAAACTCGAATTTACGCAAAAAAATGGAATGAAGGTTCTATTCACAGTTCCTGTGGATAAAAAAGAGGAGAAGATCCATGATTAAACTAATTATCGCAGAAGATCAAGGGTTACTGTCATCTGCCTTAGCAACGATTCTGGGCTTGGAAGATGATTTGGAAGTGGTAGGTATTGCTAAAAATGGCGTAGAAGCATTAGCGTTGATCGAAAAGCATCAACCAGATATCTGTTTAACTGATATTGAAATGCCATTGAAAACGGGGTTGGATATAGCAGAAGCATTGCAAAATCAGGAACAAAAGGTGATTATTTTAACCACTTTTGCTAGAGAAGGTTATTTTGAACGAGCCGTAAAAGCGAATGTATCGGGCTATCTGTTAAAAGATACACCCACGGATGAACTGATTGGGAATATCCGCGCTGTTATGAAAGGAAAAAAATTTTATTCCCCTGAACTTGTAACGGGACTATTTTCACAACAAGAAAATCCCTTGACTGAACGAGAACAAGAAGTGTTGCTGGCAGTAGGGGAAGGCTTGTCCTCTAAGGAAATTGCGGGAAAGCTGTTCTTGACGAGCGGAACGGTACGGAATTATATGTCAGAGATTTTGAATAAACTAGGGGCAAAAAATAGAATTGAAGCAGTGAGTATTGCGAAGGAAAAAGGCTGGATCTGATTAGGAAGATACATGTAAAGTAAATAAGAGTAGGAATCGAGTATGTATATATAGTAAAAAAACATTTTTTATTGATTAATTTTTTAATAAGTACCGTGATATAAAATGTATTTATCTAATTTTTCTTTTATTATTTGAGAGTACATTTTATAAAAAGGAGCTTAATTATGAAAAAGACTATTGTCAGCATGATAATTTTAGCAACAGCGGTATTTTTATTGCCATTATCAAGTGAAGCAGCACAACTTAATTTTTATGATATTGATACACTTAGTTCACAGGAAAAAGAAGCTATTATCAAAGAAAAACCTTCAATAAGTTCAGAGTATGAGCAGTATACGATTGTTTATCAAAAGGATTCAGCAGGCGATGGAACGGATGAACATACTGATTTAGGCGGTTCATTTGGACAGGGAAACTCTGGAAAGGCTTTAAAGTCAACGACCCAGTCCGCGTTACCAAAAGCGGGAGAACTTGACCATGCTAATTTACTCTTATACGGAAGTGGCGTTATTGCGATTAGTTTATTTACTTTGTATAAACGAAAAAAGTATAGCAAGTTGTTATTGGTTATTTTGATTCCTGCTTCGATAGGAACGCGTTCAATGACGGTCTTAGCAGCGGGGGAATCATTGATTCCAACAGAAACTATTTCACTTTCCAAAGGGGAAGTAAAAAGTATTGAGCCTACTGTGATCAAAGGGTATACCTATGTAGGTTATTTTCCAGTAGGGCAAACTAATCCGCCGAAAGGAGACTCGACAATCATTGTCCGTTATGTTGACGGAAATAACAATGAACTTCATGGATCGCAGATAATTACGGGGACAATTGGTGAAAACTATGATGCATCGACAGAAAAATATGTATTAGCAATCCCAGGCTATACTTTAAACGAGGCTAAATTACCAGTGAATGTTACTGGTATGTTTGAAGAAAAAGAGCAAACAGTCACGTATGAGTACGAAAAAGAGGCTGATAAAGAAGGAAAGGTCACGATTCATTATTTAAATACAGATGGTGTTGCCATCATGCCACCTGATAGTTTAAGTGGGGAAATCGGCCAGGCTTTCCATGTTGAGAAAAAGGAAATTCCAAACTTTTTATTTAAACACGCAGAAGGTGAATTTGATGGGGTATTTTCACTGGAAGAAACAACTATCAAGTTATATTATACAGATGAAGTGAAAATTAACATTCATTACATTAATAAAAGCACGAAAGAACCACTTATGTTGAACTCTCTAAACTACTATGCTGATTACTTACGACCAGAGCTAAGTGATATTGATGATTATTATTATACGAGTTCCTATAATGGGAAAACATATAGCTCAGGTAGCGTTGTATCATCTGATCAAGTAACAGTAAAAGCTGGAACGGAGTATATATTACCAAAAGAAATCAGATTTTTGATCACCAAACCAGATGGACAAACAATGGATAGCTTCATTTTTCCAAAGGTCATTGTAACATCTGAAGGTGGATGGATCGCAGGTATTTATAGTTATTCCAACTACTTGTATTTTAGTGAACGACCAGAGTACATTCCTGAAAACTATAAAGGAACGGCAGATCAACTTGAAATAAATGTTACGTATGAAGTAAGCTATATCACAATTGCGATTCCAGAACCTTGAGGCTCTATTAAACTTCAAATAAGCATGAAGACAAACTGTTCAAAGGTTGCTTCATGCTTATTTTTTTTGGATCAGCTTCTCATTCAATGATTACAATCGAGTTGAACCAAAAAGAAAGATCCCGGAAAGATTTCCTAATAATATTCCGTATTGTGTGGTCGGTTTCTGTCCAGGAGGAACCACTACAGTAGGATATTCTATTGTGAGCATTCGCGAGGGAATCGAGGCTGTCTTTTTCCGATAAACAAAAACAACTTCTTGAGGTTCGTTTGTAAATATTCCTTCTTGTGAAGCAGAGTGACTCACTAATTCCCAGTATTGACGTTCTTCCTCCTTAGCATAAAAAATAATCGTTGTTGGCTGGGCGATTAGTAAAAAAGCAAGAAAAACTGTTAATACACACAGATTAAAAGATATTGTTTTTTTCATTTTCGTTCTCCCTTAATTCAATCACTAAATCAGCAAATTTTGCCCAATCAGACGGAGTTGGCGGCTGTTTCCAAATGATTTGCCGACAACTTGTTTCTTTTAGATGGTAATCAGACAAAAAGATATGGGTGTCATTGTTAAATTTCTTCTGAATACTAACATTTAAATCACGAAAGCGCCGCAAGCTTTGACAAATATACTCTGTATAGGCTATTCCATGTGAAAAATCGATATAAATATTGATCGGTGTTCCTAATTGAGAAGGTTCTAAAATAGATAATACGGAAAACATTATGTCATAGTAAAGTTTTGCTTGATCGTTTTTGGACAGTTCTAGAGCTATCAGAAAGTGAGTTTTTCGGATAAACCGCAAGATCAATGTATGTAAGGGATAATAAACCTCAGCAAAATAGCTATACGCTGCCGTTTCGACAAACGTAGTATAACTTTGTTTGAAAATAGATAGACTTAACAATTTTTTTAAAAAAGAATCATATAGCTGCGTTTTTTGTAAATCTGTAATTTGAAATTGAGCAGCTATACGCTCTACTAGTTCTTGTGTAGCCTCTTGGTTTTGCGTAAACAACTCTTGATTGAATGTCAATTCAGGTGTAAACATTTCAGAAACAAATAGAAAGGCTAATAAGTAGTTACTTTCATTGAACGATTCAGGAACCGAGTCTTTTGTTGGATGAAGTGCTTGCTCAATCAAGGTCATCTGTTGTGCAAGTGAGTGATTGGTCTTTTTATTGATAGAACACAGGTTTTCTTTTACATCGTGGTGCTTTTTTATTCTAATGTAGACGATGTGGATAAATAATGCTAACTTTTTTTTCTGAAAAAAGGTTAAGTCTAAATCAAAATGCGTAGTCAACAACTGTAAAAGCTGTTGTACTTCTTGATTGCTATCCTTGGAAAATGGATAGTCTTCTCCAAAATAGAAATAAGAAACAAGGTCAAAAATAATGGAACGTACTTTCATCTCGTTTCCAGTCAGTTTGTTTTTTTGAATCACGATCCGCTCTTTTTTTAGCTGAGTTAACACTTTGCTGCGAATTTGGTAAAGCGTTGTTTTTGCAATATGTTGTTCTTCTTGAAATTTTTTTATCGTTTTCTCTTCTACTAGCACCTCAATAAAAAAACGAAATTTCAATGAACGTTGAGCGAAAGTATGTTGTATCTTTTGAATCATATCATTAGAGATCGGCTGATAAATCAATTCATCGTAAATTTCTTCAGAAATCGTTATTTCTGGACACTCTTCATTTAACTCTTTTATATATTTTTCCAATAAAAACTTCGATAACCCTGTGAGCTCCAGTAATCTTTTTTGCGTTAAATATTGATCGTTGTAAAGTTGTAAGTTCATAAGTAAGTGTAACTTATCGCGATCTTCTTCATCTAAAAATTGTAAGTATTCCATGATTTTCTCCCCATTGTTGGTCAGAAGCAAAGCTGTTAAAAAAGTTGCTTCTAAGCCAGTGCTTAGTTTATTTTTTTTACTTTTTTGGCTGTGATTCTGTAAGATTCTCCGATTTTCCCTGTAATAGTACTCGGCGCAGCAAGTTCATTGCCTTGTTCATCAACAAACTTAATCGTCACAGAGCCTTTACCATCATGATGTGTTTGTTTTTCCTTAGATTGTTGTTTCACCGTTTCTTTGGAATCAATCATTTTTTCAGTGGCTGGCAGCGTATTCGGAAACAATGTTGGCAACACTAGAGCCTCTTTCAATGCCTCAGAAACGTCTACTTGGTTCTTAACGATGTGAGTAATGCTGCTAATGATAGGGTCAGTTCCGTAACCAAAATATTCTCTGGGGAATGTAGAATGTGAATTGGTCAAAGGAATCAATGGTTTCTCTATCTTTTTATACAAGTAATGGACTGCTTGTGCTTGATTCGTAAACGAGCCACTAGCATTTTTAGGAAGTGCTATTAGTTGCCAGCCTGTTATTTGTTTGTTTACAGAAGTATAAGGTGTATCAAGCTTTCCCTGCAATTTTTCTGGTTCAACAAGTGTATTCCCATTTATATCTGTGTAGTAGATCATTACAGGTTCACCAAGTGCTCTTTCATAGGTAAAAATAACTTCCTGTGGATTTTGTGTGAAAGAGCCTTCTGTATTCCCAGTGGTTGATTTCAATACCCAAGTATTGATGTCTTTAGGTACAGCGGTGAATGAGGCATCGATTTTTCCTTCTAAGACAGTAGATTCACTAATGGGCTGACCTGCTTCATCCTGGTATTTAATGGTCACTGGTGCTCCGTCTTCAGGTTCGTCAATCACGTTAAATTGTTGGAAGTACGTTCCAGCAGAAATGGCATAGAAACTAAAATGAGGTGGGGTCTCATAGCTTCCTACAGGATTATTTATCCGAGCATTATATGTAATACTAGCGAGACTATGAAATTCCTCTTCTGTAACAGCTGAGACAGTAATTCCGAGATCTGTGATTTGTAAGCGATCTGCCGGCAATTGTGCATCATTGAATTCAAGTACAGTGTTACTAGCAGAAGTTGATGTGGTAAATGGCGGCACATAACCATCAAAATTTGTGAGTCGGTTAGGCATTCCAGCAAATGGAATAAACATTGTTTGCTGTGTGGCATCATAGTCTAAGATACTCCGGGACATCGTTACTGGAAGACTTGTTAGACCGGTATTTTGCCCAAACGCTGCTAGGTCATTCAACGCTGGAAAATCATTGATTACAGTAAAATCTGTAATACCGCAAAATTGAACAGAAATGGAACGTAATTTAGGTAAATTTTTCAAAGGTTCAAGTGTCGTAATAAACATGTTTTTATCCAAATATAGACGTTCAAGGCTCATAAATGTAGTGAATTTTGATAAGACCGCATTATCTAGTTGGCTAGAAGTTACTGAGATATGAGTAATTCCAGTACTTTTGCTTAGATCAGGAAAAGTGCTAGAGGTTAAAAAGTTCCCACTTAAACTGACGAAAACGAGCGATGTCAATTGTTCTAAAGGGGTAAAGTCCGCCACGTTGTTATTATCTAAAGAGATAGCCCCTAAGTTTGTCGCGTATTCTAGACCTACCAAATTGTTGATTTGTATAGACGTATCATTCGTTATCGTTAAAGAAGTCAGGCTCTCCATATCTTGCTTAGTAAGTACATCATCTGTTGATTTTCCTAATTTCTTTAAAATAGTTTCTCTTAGAACCTTGTCAGGAACGGATACTATTTCTGATGCAACTCTTGTAAAAGGAAGATCTGGACTGGATGAGTGTAGAGAAGAATTGTACGGAGCCGATTCAGAAGAAGGTATGGGTTCAATTGTCGTTGGGTCATCTTGGTTGATAGCTGTCGCTTCGATGGGCAAATTTACTAAAGTATAAATACTCAAACAGAGCATCGAAGGTAGGAAAATTTTTTTTGCGTTGTTCAATAGTAATACTCCTCAATAAATATAGTTATAAAGTGAAAGAATCAATCTGTTTGTGAAGTTTATTTTTGATTAAAAATCGTCTATTTTTATAGATTATTCTTTCTGGATAACTTTTTAATATCAAAAATATTTTATATAAGAAAAAGAAATCAACTAATATAGTACACTTTTTCACTAATAACATCTATAAAATAATCAAAAGAATTTCTTTATTTTTTTGTAAGTTCGGAAAAAATGCGGACATTTGCAAAAAAACGGGAAAATAGTTTCTTTCGTGTGATTGTATTTTATTTGTATCTAGACGAATATTAAATAAGCAAAATAAAAATAATTGTGATTTGTTTTTGAGATTTTTTATTGAATAGGAGAGGAATGTTATGAGGGTTGGGATACTAAACACAGAAAAAAAGAGTAGTGAAACATTTATTTCCTATAAAGCCTCTGGATGTTTAGTAGAAAATAAAAAAGTAGTCGATGAGAAGGACTTACAAGATATAGATGCATTACTCATTTGTAAAAATCAGACATTCAGTGTTGTAGAGGTTTGTGAATGGGTTATCAAAAGTAAAATGTGTCGTTCGATTCCGATCTGGATAAGCACTACTGAAAAACAAGTAGAGGAAAAAAACATTTATTTACAATTAGGTGTTTGTGGGATTTTTGAAGATTACTCCCTTGAAGAAATAGATTTGGCTATTAGCAACAGCTTAAATACAATGAAACCGACGCAACACATGAAAATGAAAGAAGAGTCAATGTTGCAATTAGATCCGTTAAAGCTAAGCCTTAATGTTAATAATGTAACCATTTCACTGACAAAATCAGAATATTATCTGGTTGCTCTTCTTTATGAAAACAAGGAAGAGGTCTGCACCTATGAAATGCTTGCGGAATCTATTTTTGGTAAAGATAGTGAGTTATTGGGTGAAAGTGGGCAAAGTAGAGTAGCGAATATTGTTTGTAAAATTCGAGCAAAAATAGCCCAAGCCAGTGATGGAAAAAAAGAGTTGCTCAAAACAATCCGCTCAAGAGGCTACATGCTAACTTTATCCGAATGAAGCAAACATGGAGAGGAGGTGAGCAATAGAATCTGACGAGTCATTAGACAAGGCAAATCCTCCGACAAACAAAATCGGTACTTAGTAGAAAAGAATATCGTTATTTAAGGCAGAGGGGAGGCAATTATGAAAAAACTAATTCAATCTAGTATTTGTTTACTGCTCTTATTTGTCCTATTTTATGGAACAACTGCAGAAGCCTCTGGAAAAACGCAATCAGATATTACTTTTATTCAAGGTGACCATCCGAAAAAACCGATTATTGATACTATTTTTTCTGGAAATAAAAAAGGAATACTTCCTCATACAGGGGAAGCGTTAAGCCTGTACTTACTTATTATCGGGATTTGTCTGTTGATTTTCATTTATCTAGGGTTTTACTTAAAAAATAAAAACACACGAAAGAAGGAACAAGAATGAAAAAGAAATTAGTTGCAAGTTTATTGTTGAGTGGATTGGTATTAAGTTACGGCTCTACAGGAGTTTATGCAGAGGAAACAAGTGCAGCAGCCAAAACAAAAGCTGAAACAGAATTTACTGCAGGGGATCGTCCCGATCCATCGAAACCAGAAGAAGGACCAAAAGATCCTAATCCAGTAGATCCAGACCCAGATCCGACAGATCCAACGAAACCCAAACCACTACCAGAAGCAAATAATGTTTATGTCACCCATTTACCAGACATTTCATTTGGTACAAATAAAACAGAGTTGAAAACAACTGAATACGAAGCGCTAACTGAAAAAAGAACAAAAGGGCAAGGCACTGAAACATTTTATATGCCTCATTCTGTTCAAGTAGCAGATTTATCCGGGAATAGTGAAACAAAATGGAAATTGAGTGTTCAACAAGATGACGTATTCAAAACAAACGATAGCACACCGAAACAATTAGACAATTCTCGTATTCGAATTTATGGAAATACATTAACAAGTACCGCCTATGCAGCCGCAGATTTAGTGGACAAAGTTGCAGGTGTTGCACTAAATGAGACGGATGAATTTGGCGCGTTTTCAACGATCCCAGTTAAAAGTGATACACAAGATGAATTAGTGGTGTTGGAAAACAAAACACCTGGCTTCACATTGAACTCGTATACTTCTTCTGTTTTTAGAAATAGTTATATTGAAGAAGACTACGATGCGACTAAAACACCTACAGCATCTCGCTACGAAGGGGTCAAATTAAATGTGCCAGCCAGTGATCAATCACAAGCGAAAGCTTATTCAACGAATTTAACTTGGACATTGACTGTAGAACCGTAAAAATCGAATCATTAAATAAAAAAACATCTCATCAGCAACAAAGATAAGGAGCGGAAAAATGAAAACAACTATAAAAAGAATTTTAGGATTAAGCTTAGCAGCAGCGGGAATTTTAAGCTTAGCAACACCCGCTTTTGCCGAAACAGGAGCAGTAAAAACAGATGGAAAAGCGTCCTTTGTGCCTCAATCTGGTGACATCAATACGATCAAACCTGGTACAGATGAAAAAATCGATATCGTAGACGGAAACAACGAACGAGTAACCGTTGAAAATATTCAATTAATGCATGTTCCAGATTTTGATTTTGGTAGTAACGAAACAAGTGTTGATACAAAAAATTATGATGCTATTTATGAACATTATCAAAAAACAGGCGATACGACAAAATACGCGATTCCTCACTTTGTACAAGTCGGTGATGTTTCTGGTGTGCAAGGAACAGCATGGGCTGTGACAGTGGAACAAGAAGCGCTGTTTAAAGAAACTGGAGGACATGCCTTGAAAGCATCCAGAGTCAATTTATACAACCAAACCTTGACCAATAATGTTCAAACTGGAAATGTGGCGGATGTTGTGACAGGATTGACGATCCCAAGTGATGGTGCTGTTCAAGTTCCTGTAAAAGGTGTGGATACAACTGGCAGTATTGCGGTACTAACATCTAAAGCTGGAAAGACTGACCAAACAACCACAAACGGAACCATCAGTTCAGTTGTCTTCCAAAAAGATTACGACGAATCAAACTACGGAAAAGCTGATTCCCCAGCGTTAACAGACAAAAATACAGATGTAAAACTAAATGTTCCACAAAGCGATGGTGTACAAGCCAAGGCTTACGGAGCTAAATTAAATTGGACGTTAACGGTCGGACCGTAAAACCCAGTTTTTATTGGTGGAAAGTTCCATTTTTAGGAACTTTTTGCCAATTTTGTTAGAAAGGAAAAATGTATGACTCTACTAAAACAATCGATGAGCTGGAGCAGACGAGTCTTTTTATGTTTAGCTTTGCTGATCCTACTACCATTTTCTCCAGCGTATGGAGAAGAAATTCCCATTTCCGTCAAAGCAATTTTACCAGATAATCAAGTGACAAAAGATGCCGGCTATTATGATTTAAAAGTGAACCCGGGAGAAAAACAGGAACTCTCTTTTCAACTCTATAACCAAGGGGACAAAGACGCGACAGTCAATATCAACATCAACCCAGCCTATACAGGAGATGGCGGTTCATTTGTCTATACAGAAGATGAAACCAACAAAGATTCTTCTTTAAAATATCCTTTATCAAGTATTGCGACCTCAGAACAAACGGTCAGCATTCCAGCAAAAGGCACGACCGTTACGAAAGTAACATTAGATATCCCAAGTGAGCCTTTTGAAGGACTGATTCTTGGTGCAATTCGTGTGACAAGTGCCGATGCAGGAGAAAAGAAAACCGAAGAAACAAAAAAAGGTTTCAACATTTCTAATAATTTTGCGTATTCAGTAGCGATTCAATTAAGAGAATCAGACGATCTGCCAAAATCCGATTTAGCACTCAAAAAAGTCTTTGCCTCCCAAGTTGCAGGGCGCAATACAGTAAAAGTAAATCTGCAAAATCCCACAGCAACGATTATCGATAACGTCTCCTATGATGCTGCTGTCAGTAAAAAAGGAGACAACGCGCCTTTGCATGAAACAAAGGTAAAAGGCTATCGAGTAGCGCCAAACACTAACTATAATGTTCCGATTAGCTGGGAGAATCAACCTTTTTCAGCAGGTACATATGTTGCCAAAGTTAAAGCAAAATCAGAAGATACAGGACAAGAATGGCAATTCGATCAAGAATTTGTCATCAGTGCAAAAGAAGCAAACGAGCTGAATGAACAAGCAGTGGATCTTGAGAAGGACTATTTGTTCTATATCTTGATTGGTGGGGGAATCTTCATTTTACTTGTTATTGTTCTTATTATTCTATTGGTCATTTTATCCAAAAAGAAGAAAAAACGAAAAGAACAAGCAAGACGAGCGCGTCAAAAAAAGCAAAAAAAAGGAAAAGAACATGACAAACGAAAACAACGAACAACCGATAAACGATCTTCCCCAAGTTCAGGAAACCATAAACGAAGATAAGCAAAAGCCTTTTTCTTTCTACCTTGTTCTGACATTACTACTTATGCTTCTAATAAGCGGTGGTATTGCAGGGTATATATGTTATCCATTCGCCAATAAAATCAGCGGCAACTGGGTATCGACCGATCAAGCCATGCAGCTAACGAGCCAAGGGAATATGTGGGAATTAGCTATTGCGGATTACCAAAAAACAAAAGGGTTTACGCTTGTGTTTACAGGAAAATGGACAGCCGCAGGGGTCAATAAATATGATGGGAAACAAGTACAATTATTCGCTAAAATAGCGAAAGCGAGCTTTTCTAAAGAGGAAATCAATACATTGGAAAAAAAGTCCGATCTATACACAGTTTCTGATCAAACTGAAAAAGAGCTTACCTTGCAGTACACAAAAAAAGGAATCAAACAAATTCAGCCAGGTTCTAATTTGAATAAAGTCGTACATATGACGTTAGAAAATAGTCATTGGACGAAGCAGAAAGAAAAGTTGTACCTAAATAGCAGTTACTTTTCTACTGAACGGATTGAATTTACGTACAAAGGTGAAAACGAAATATAAAGTGTTGTGGAACATCGGACGAAACGAGAGGAGTGAACAGTTGAAATAGTGTTCTATTTCACGGCTTATGAAAAGAAAAAAGTATATTCTCTCTTTGCTTATTTTAGGGGTTAGTTTAGTGACAGGTATATTTATCGCTACTTCTTTAAGTTCTAAAAATAAGCTCCAAGCGCAAGAAGTACAACCAACCAGAGCAATCACAGATAATATTTTTCAAGAAGTGAAAATCATCGTTCCAAGCGAAAAAAGTCGAGTATTAGAGCAAGAAGATTACCTCAAAAATGATTCGGAAGTTAAAGCTACGATGACGTTTAAATTCACGAATAAAAATTATAAAACAGGCGATACGTTTGAAACGACGTTACCAGAAGGGTTCACTTTTTCGCAAGTCATAGAAGGTCAGTTAAGTGATACAGCGGCTTATCGCATTGATCCAGTAACAAGAAAATTAGCTTTAACGATGATAAAAGATGTCCAGTCGGCAGAATATAAATTGGATTTAGTCACACGTATCAAATTTGATAGCAAACTGAATTCCAAACAAACCATGCCTTTTGAAACACAAACGCCAACAAATTATATCTTTCATCTATATGAGAAAACCAGCACACAATATCTTTATGGAAAGGCTTTTGACAAAGATAAGAATGAAACAACATTGATGCCGGCAAGTGGCGGTGCTTATGGCGCAATGGACGTCAATTACGCCCGTGTAGATTTATCAAAAAATAATCTTCAAGTCAGTTTCTCAACAAAATTAATGCCAAGTGGTTGGAGTGACGGTTACGTTAATGCAACACAAGACCTTTCATCATTTAAATTCTATACGTATGAAACAATGATTGATGGAACGCGCATAGGTGAAAAAAAAGAATTAAAGGTCAATGAAGATTTTGATGTGATTGAAAAAACAAATGTGTTGAGCCAAATTAAGTTTAAAGAGAGATTCCATGAAGCATTAGAAGTTTCAGAGGGGGAAATAAAGTTTGACTACACTGGTTTTAACCCTATCTCTAACGGGAAAAGAGGAACAGTATCATCTTGGAACACATTTAATGTTTATCCAGGAACAACTTCTGATAATTTTATCAGTTACAGCCGGTTTTCAGTTAACTTCTTTGTCGTGGAATTAGGCTATTTAGGATTAGGGACAATTGTTGCAGATACTAATGTCAAAGAAAGTGAAATGATTGTTAAAACACCGATCTACATCAATGGAACCAATCAGCAACTAAAAAAAGGGGATACATTCACTCTGACAAATGATAAGGATCCAGCTTTGGTGGCAATTGATACAAAATTGGCTCAAGAATATAATGTCACATTCAATGCCAATGGCTCTATTGTCGAAGGGGCTAAAAAAGCAATCAGTAACTGGAAAATCACGAGTACTGCATTCGGTGAGATAACACTGACATACTTAGGTGAGGATACGACGAACACATTTGGCTTGGATATTTATACTGGAATAGATGAGACGGTTACACCATCGTATAATAGTAACTATATACTTTCAGGGAATGGCTACGAAACAAGCGGAAAAACAACCTTTAAAGGAAATTCCCATAATGTAAAAAAAGGAGACTTCAATACAGAGAAGAGTAGTATTACCTGGACAGCAACCATCAATTCTCTTTATCAAAAAATCTCGAAAATAACAGATACATTTGGTGATGGTGTCAAAGCTGGAACCTTGAAAAATTTAAAAATCAGCTCTGTGGAATTTGGAAGAAATGGTGTGAAAAAGGAGTTAGTTGAAGGAACCGATTATGAAGTGATTGATTCCTCCAACACTTTTGAAATCAAATTCTTAAAAGAAACCAAAGAAAAACTTACGATCACCTACGAAACAGGTGTTGATCTTCAGACGATCGATCCTAAAGTATTGCGGGCGAAAAACACCATCACCCCAAAACTGGCATTTGCTTCTTCTACAGAAAAAGAATTTCCAACGGATGGATACGCTTATATACCAAGTTATCTTTTTACAAATTCACCATTTGTACTAGGAAAAAATGGCATGTATGATCTGGCTGAAAAAATCCAAGGACAACCTGTAAACCAAGTGAAATTACTGATAAATCCATCAGGAACTGATCTTACAAATAATGAGGTCGTTATCAATTATAAAAGTATGGATGTATCGATTTTAGATAAAAAGTTTACAGTAAACAAGGTCAAACAATTTTCTACAACAGCTTATACCCAACTGCTGCCAGATGAAGAAATCACTTCTGACAGTGAAGACTATCCTGAAATAAGTATCGAAGAGAATCAAATTCGCGTGAAAAACAAAAAATTGACCCAATCAATCATCGTTAGTTTTACTTTAGGCAAAAATAATTATTATAATGCTGCGAGTGATTATGCAACGATCAGTCAAACAAATGATAGCTTTGACCCAGTCAATGCAACGTCGGCCAGTCTTTATTTTAATAACCAGTTAGTAAAAAGTTTTACACTAAAAACAAGTGAGGCGTACGCCAATATTGCTGAAGGAACCTTGACAGTCAATAAAAACAACGGATTTGCTTTAATCAAAGGGACGAAAATCGACCTTGCAAATATTATTCCGCCAAGGGACTCGGGAGAACTCTCAAGTTTAAGAGAAGTGACAGATGTAGACGGCAATCCTTTACCAGTATCAACTATTTCAGTGGGTGGTGGTGGTTATTCAGCGTGGAATATCACCATCAATGATGATCAGCTGAAAAATGGGTTGATCGTAAAATTAAAATGGAATTTTAACACTAGTGGTTCGAAAAGCTACTCAGGTGGAAGTTCAAGCCATCCGTTTATTGATTATCGGGGGTACACAACAACGCAAAATTATTCAAACAATAATTGGTCAGGAAAATTTGATATCGATAATTCTGGAGCAGGTGGCGGCGGAAATCTGATTTTAAAAGATATGACGATTAATATGATCGATTCTGTGACCAATAAACCGTTAGCTGGTGCAACATACGAGATCATCGATAAAGATGGAAAGGTAAAAGATACGCTAACATCAAATGCAAATGGACAAATCCTTTTAAAAGAATATGTCGTTACAAACTATACCTTGAAAGAAATCAGTCCGCCAGAGGGCTATGTGTCTAATCAGGAGTATAAAGATCCAGGTAAGGAAATCACTTTGACGCCAACAGGTGAAAATAAACTGACGATTCCCTACGTTAAAGAAGGGAAAATCAATGTTCATTTTACCTACCAGGATGGAACGGATATAGAAATGATTGATCCGATAACAATCAAAGGCGGTAATGGCACTATCGTTAATTTAAAAGAGCAAAAAGCAATCACAGACCAACTTGATGCGTTAGCGCTAGAAAATCTAGATTATCGTTTTTTAACCTTTGATAAAGGGAAAATGAACGGCTCAGAAGAAGCGCTGACGATTCCTTATGATAGTGAAGCAGTCTACTATAAATACGAAGGGCTGATTTCATTGAAGGTGCCAGAGCTGTTAAATTTTGAAACAGGATTTGTATCACCGTTTACACAGGTACTTTCTTATGCTAATTCAGATGATTTTAAGGTTGCCTTTAGAGACAGTCGCCAAATCACTACATCTTCCACAACGAAACAAGGGAAAACACGAGGCAACATTCGCTTGAATGCTTTTCTATCGAAAGAATTTACGACACAAGAAAACAAGGTCTTGAAAGATGCCCGTTTGATTTACCGAAATGGCGGAACCGATATTGTTTTAAATGGATCGGGTGGGGAATTAGTGAATAATAAACAAGATGCTAACGATAAAGGGAAAAAAGATTTTAATTTCATTTTAGATACAGCGGGAAGTGAAAACCGAGGCTTTAAACTGGAAGTACCAGCTAAAGGGACATTGGCTGATGAATATACAGGGGAAGTTACTTGGGAAATCATTCAAGAACCGTAAGGCTACTGAAACAATATAAATTCCTCTGCTTATCACTGAAGATGGTTTAGGAGCAATCGATACGCTGACGGAAGAGCAACAAGTGCCTGCTGAATATCGTATTGAGTAGTTAAAGAAACTGCTTGAGCAGATTCAGATGTCGATAACTGAAAATAACGTGGGCGTTTTTGATTTTTGCCTATGGTCATTTATTGATCTAATCAGCACGACCAGTGGCTTTAAAAAACGGTATGGGTTTGTTTACGTAGATCATACAGATACTGAGAACAGGGAATTGATTAGGTATAAAGAAGATAGCTTTTACTGGTATCAAAGAGTTATCGAGAGTAATGGAAAAAAGTTGTAACGATAGAGTTTGAAGGGGCAAATTGAAGTTAGATCAGATTCTAGGTAAGATGGAATCTGATCTTTTTTGAATGTTCTGTCAATTTTTTCTGCAAAAAAAAGCTTATATTTTAGCGACCTAAGAAAAAATCTCAGTAACTTCCTTGTTTAGTGAACGGGCAATATTAAGCGCTAATGAGTCAGAAGGTTTATACTTTCCTTTTTCAATGCTTTGGATCGTTTGAATCGACACGTCGACTTGATTGGCAAGTTCTTCTTGGGTCATATTGCTGTTATTACGGGTTTCTTGCAAATTATTTTTGATTGTTTTTTTCATAGTGAATCGCCTCTTTCTTTAGTGATTATGATGGTAAGAAAATAACGTACAAAACATTTACTAACAAATTTTACTCAAAAAAATATATACTAATTTGACCTTAGTGTGTTATATTTAATACGTAGTGGTGAACTACAGATAAATGGAAAACAATCCATTTATCGATGACTTCTAGCATGAATAACTTCCCCAAGTTTTATGATTGCTAGGAGTTTTTTAGGTACTAAGGTCCTACTTGCCAAGTATAAACACTAATAATACAAGCGAGTGCAGTAAAAAACATTTCTTTTCCTCCTTAAGCATATTTATGTTTATCAAGTTATCATAAATATATGATATCTAATGCTAATACTAACAAAAATTAAGCTGGTTATAAATATATTATTAAATAAATTGTTAAATCCTCATAAAGTAATAAGAAATAAGGTGAAAATCAATGTTTTTGTGCAAATATGTCATTGGAAGGAGAGTAAGTTTTGGAAATATATGAAGCTTTACGATTTTTTAGGAAAAAATTGAATTTTACTCAAAAAGAAATTTTACCTGATGTAGATCCTTCTGTTTATTCTAGAATTGAGAGTGGAAAACAAGAACTCAAAATAAATGACTTGAAAAGAATATTAGACAGCCTATCGCTTTTACCAGAAGAAGTTTTTTCTATGGCACCATTAAGTAAAGATCAACAAAAATTTCATTTTTTGTTTACTAATTGTGCAGAGAATTTACACGGTGAGAATAGGAAAGATGACTTGATTAATTACTACTATGAACTATCTGATAAAAATAAAGATTTAAGAGAATTATCCAATTATTTTGCTATAAAGAGTTACTTTGCTCAAGTATGGAGTGAAGTTGATGAGATCGGTGTGGAGGAATTAGATAATATATTTACTATGTTGTCTAATAAAGAATATTATCAACATTATGACTATATAATTATCAGAAATGCGATGCGAATTCTTGAAAAGGAAAAGGCTGATATATTGATTAAAAAGATTTTTTCCACTAAAAAAAATAAACTACAAACGGAGCCTATGGATGATGCTTTCTATTATATCCTCTTAAATGCAACGACAACAAGAATATATGAAAAGGATTATACTAGTGCTAAAAAATATATTCATTTAGCAAAAATGCAGGATAAGGAACGAAAAAATATTAATTATCGAATTCATCTAAAATATTTAGAGAATTTGTTAGATTATATAACTATCGGTGATTATCAATATATTCAGCGAATTCAAGAGTATATTCATTTACTTAAGGATATAGGAGACCTTGTATTAGCTAATCAAATTAGCACTGATGTTAAACTAGTTTTAGATGGTATTGATGAACACATTGATAAAAAAGATTATCCAGTTATTTTTGTAAAATATACTTAAGTACCTTTTTCTTATACACTCAGCACAGTCAAACTCTCAAGATATCTCCACCTCTTCCTTTCTACTCCAAAAACCTCTATAATAAAAACAGTAAATCAAAAGAGAAGAGGAAGTTTTTTGCGTATATTATTTATAGGAGACGTCGTAGGATCTCTAGGTCGCGATACGATAACCACTTATTTACCAAAATTAAAGAAAAAATATCGTCCCCAAGTAACGATTCTTAATGGCGAAAATGCTGCAGCAGGTCGCGGAATCACTGGTAAGATTTATAAGAAATTTTTACAAGATGGTGTAGATGTTGTCACATTAGGCAATCATACATGGGATAATAAAGAAATATTTGAATTTATTGGCGATGCTAAAAAAATGCTTCGCCCAGCTAACTTTCCAGAAGGAACACCTGGACAAGGGATGGTTTTTGTTAAGGTCAATCAACTTGAACTGGCTGTGATCAACATGCAGGCTCGTGTTTTTATGGCAGATATCGATGATCCGTTTCGTAAAGCAGAAGAACTGATTGCCGAAGCTCGCAAGCGGACGCCGCTGATTTTTGTTGATTTTCATGGAGAAACGACTAGTGAAAAGCAAGCAATGGGCTGGTTTTTAGATGGACAGGTTAGTGCTGTTGTGGGGACCCATACGCATGTTCAGACTAATGATGCACGGATTTTACCAGCAGGAACAGCTTATTTGAGTGATGTTGGTATGACAGGACCATATGATGGTATCTTAGGGATGAAGCGTGGACCAATCATTGAGAAGTTCAGGACAGCATTACCAAAACGTTTTGAAGTCGTTGAAGAAGGTCGAAGCTTATTATCGGCTTGTGTCATTGACATTGATGATCAAACTGGACAAGCTAAAAAAATCGAACCGATCCAAATCAGTGAAGATCGCCCCTTTGAAGAATAGTATGGTTAGCGTTATCTTAAGATAAAAATAAAAAGGACAGAAGCAGTTAGCTCCAAAGTATTAAAAGGAGTCGCATCTGGCTTTTTTATTTTTGCTAAAAACAGTGATTGAGCATTTTTGAACAAGTGAGAAGTAAAGTGTTCTATAATTAAGGCAAGAATGACAGTAGAATGGCTATAAAGCAGATTGTAAGGAGGTCTTTATGCGGAATTCTTTTATGGGAAAAAAAGAGCGAATGAAATTTGAACTATTTAAGTCGATCGTTTTCTCAAAAAACGGGTTAAGTTTTAATGAGCTAATGAAAAAATACGACCTCGCGAAAAGTACACTTAGTCGATATATCAATGATCTAGCGCAAGAAGTGGGTGAAATATTCGGTGGAAAAGTTCATTTGATCCAAAACAACCAGACAGGAATGTATCAAATCGAATCGACTAAACCATATAGTATAGGGTATTTGATTGATTATACCCATTTGTTTTACGTCAAAAAAAGTGGTGTTTTTTTCATATTAGATGCGCTATTAAAAAATCATTATAGCTCGATTGAAGCGATGGCTCTTGATTTACATATGAGTAGCTCATCCGTTTACAAGCAAGTACGTGAATTAAAGCAGATGTTAGTTCCATTTGGAGGGAAGATTTCGTTTGAGCAACTGGCGAGTCCTTTAACTGGTAATGAGCTTGGTATCCGTCTGTTTGCTTTTTATTCCTATTGGTCTGTGTTCAAGTCGATAGAATTTGATAACAAAAATTATCCTGAATCATGGTGGAAGATAAATGAGATTGAAGAATATTTTGATCATACGGCTACGTTGTCAGAATCACAACGGGCAAAATTACGATTTATTCAACTAATTACACTGAAAAGAGTTCTCTGGCAAAAAAACTATATAGAAATCTCCAAAGATTTTCTAGCAGATATTGCTTATTTCGATACCAAAGAGTCGGCATTGCTGACTTCATTGAAACAGCGATTACCAAAAGAGGTGTATTGTAAAGAAAGAGCTTTGTTATTATATGCAACGAGAGGACTGATTTATAATTTGGACTCTCTGGAAACAAAAAAAGAAATCGTTCAAAATTATCAACAATCCTCCTTATCGATTGCAGCATACACCACTACGTTGATGGCAGAAGTTCAAAAAGAATTTGATTTGGAGTACACGGAAGAAGGGTATATAAACTTTTATTTTTATCTGGTTATTTTGTTGATTTATATCAAACACATCAATATTGATATTTCCGGCTACTATAAAAACGGGCTCTCGTTTCATTCCATAATCGACTACGATGAAGCAAATGTGGAGGTTTTTAAAAAAATCACCAAGATTATTGAGCAACAGGAGTTCTATTCTAAAATAAACAAGAAATCCTTGAAAGGCGTCATGTCGATTCTTTCATTAACAATCTATTCCGGGATGTATTTAAATAAAAAAGTAGGGAATATGTCGATTTGTGTTATTTTTAATAATAATTTGATTTTGGCAGATGGGATCAAGAAGATTATTACAGATGTATATAATCGTGATCGAATTATTTTTACGAATGATCCAATGTTCGCTGATTTAGTTATTTCTGATTCTTATGAAGCTGTAAATCCTGAAACAGAACATTTCTACTTTGATGAACAGTTAAATCCAGAGCAATGGGGTAAGATGATCGATAAAATCAATCAAATTTTTTATAAAACAATTTTTTTAGGTTTGTGAAAAACGAACATAATGGGTCATGAAATGGGAAAAATATATATTATGTACGGATTATATCAATTTTTTCTTTTTTATAAAGGCTGAAACGAAACAATCAAATGTTTTGTTTTAGCCTTTTTTGACTGTTAATAGTGGTTTTTGATCACTTTTGAATGCTGTTTTTCAAATTTTGAAACAGATTGTTTCAGAAATATGTAATTATTTTCTGAAAAAAATTGTATTATTCATTGTAGCGAAAGAGTTGCTTGTATAAGTCTTATATAATGAAATAAGCAGATAGGAGAATCGATGAAAAAGTATAGTTTAAGTTTGATCGTTTTGTTTTTCTGTCTTGTACATACTATTGGTTCAGCAGGTACCGTTTTTGCAGAAACACCTTCTCCACCAACGGGTTATCCGCTAGGTGTTTCAACAAAAACGAATTTGACAGCTGGCGGTACACTTTACTTTAATACGGATCAGCTACAAGAAAAACAACTTGTTGGTCAGTTTTTAGCAAAAAATATCACGTCTAATGGTTCATCTGGATTATCAAAAGGTGGTTTTCAAAATTATCAAGGTTCACTGCGGCAGTGGGATTTAGAACAGATCGATCCAGCTGTTGTTTCTGAAACGATCACTGGAAGTGATGTTATTCGCTGGTACGCGAATGAAACAAGTTTTAAATATGTAGAAGGAGAAGACTTGCATTATTACATAAGTAATCCGCCTACAGAAAATGAACTGAACAATGCTTTGCAATATTATCCAGGGATGCGGGACAATTTTTCTAAAAGAATCTATAATGAGTCGCTTGACTCCTTTCCAACATTTGTAGACAATGGCGTTTCTAATTTTTCACAAGTAACAAGTAATATTCAGACGGTCAGTGATTATTATGCAGAATTGATCGATACTGATCAAGCTGTGCTCTGTAATTCAGCGGTTCAATCTGCAGAAGTAAATACAGAGAAAAAAGTTGTGAACTATAATGATTGGGGCGGACAATCTTCGATTCAAATCAATATCGCGTTGAAAAAAGGCGTAACAAGTCAAGCTGTTGCGATTGTTGATATAGATGGACGAATCGAGCACTTTAAAGATGCTCAAGATATTTCAATCAATTATACCAACTATGATCCAGATACAATGCTACCACCGTATGTGATTATCAATTATAAACACTTCCCATCGTTTAATTTCAGTGGTAGCACGTTCTTCCATGCGGCAGCGTACCCAAGTTTACCAGGGAATAAAGAATACGAGTTTGAAGGGAATAAAGGTGTCTTTTTCGAAGGGAAATACGCAGATCAAGCTGTTCCTTTAATAAGATCAGACAGTCATACGATTGCTGACGAATTAAAAGATAAAACCTATAAAGTAGCTACACATCTTATTCATAATTTTAATGATGAGGAAAAAGAAATTCAGTTTAGAAGTAATGCTTCATTATTTATTGGAACAGTTTTGGCGCCAAGAGCTTCAGTGACCTTAGATGATACACAAGGTCGAGTATTAGGAAGTGTTATTTCCGGGCATGATATCCACACCAATATGCCAATCAGCATCGAAGAAAGTACAGCCATGTTTGATTATGATGATTTCCCAGGATTAGGAGATATTGTTGGTGGACAAGAGCTGGAAGCACCTGTCAAAGTGGGTGAACAGTTTAACTATAATGGTAACGAGAAAAAACGATTATACAGTATTTCTCAAAAAGTTCCAGAATACTCTTCCAGAACGCCTATTCATACCTTTAGAATGACGGATAAGTTGGCAGACTCATTAGAGATTGCGACAGAAGATGTCATGATCAAAGATGAGTCGGGTGCAGATGTAGTTGATTGTTTTACGATTGATAAAAATACAGAAAACGAGTTACTACTTGAAGCTACGCCAGAAAGTTTAGCGGACGAATCATTTTATGGTAAAACATACACGGTTGAATTGATTGGCAGTGTCAAAGTAAAACCAGAAGAACTCACAGATCCACAAATCGACCAACTTATGATTGCAAATACAGCAATTACTACCGCTAATGAGCAAGTCAAGGCAAGTAATGAAGCCAATCTGATAGTTGATTTTGTTCAAGGAAAATCAGTTATTGTGAAGTATTTAAACGAAGATGGACAAGAGATTGCATCAACAGAAATTTTAGACGGTAAAGTAAGCATACCTTATCAAGCGAAAGCCAAAGAAATTTCTGGTTATACATTGCTACAAACTCCAGAAAATGAAAATGGATTTTTTTCCGATGAAGAACAAACCGTTACGTATAAGTATCATGGACAATTGAATTTTTCAGCTGTTCCAACACAGATCAGCTTTGGGACACATTCGCTTTCAGCTAAGGATGAAGAATACAAGATCAAGACAAAGGATAAAGACCTTGTCATAAAAGATACACGAATGCTAGGTTCTAATTGGCAATTGAGAGCAACGTTGAGTAAGCCGCTAACTGGAAATAAAACAAAACACGTACTTCCAGAAGCGCTATCCTATATAAAAGATGGAAAGCCAGTTACGTTAGCCACAGATTCATCAACAATCATTCAATCAGCCACTACAACGAGCCATGATGAATACAACCTAAGTCATCAATGGGGAACGTCAGATGACGGATTGAAAGTAACTGTGAAGTCGGGAGAAGCGCGTGCGGATCAGTACTCTGGTGAGATTCGCTGGGAATTATATGATGTCGTATCAAATGATTGAAAGGCGTTTAATAGTGAAGAATAAAAAAATAAAATGGCTTGTACTATTATTATGTTGCTACTTTTTATATTTAACGGAAATGGAAGAAAGCTATGCGCAAGAGAACACAAAAGTGACAGTTGGCTTTTATGAAGTAGATGAAAAAGAACAGCAGGCAATCGGATTTTTGCCAAAAACTGGTGATAAGGTACAAAACACAGTGTTACTGATAAGTGGAGTATTCATTCTGTTATTCGTAACAGGGATGGTATCATATAAAAGTTTAAAGAATAAGGAGAGAATTTAAATGAAAACAAACAAAATTTTAGTAGGATTTGCAGTCGTATCAATGGTATTTAGTGGAAGTATGGTCGTAAATGCAGAGGGAATTGAAAATCAAGAATCAAAAAGTGATATTGGTTTTACTGCACCAGAAGAAGGCGCATTGACATTATTAAATGTTGCTGATTTCGACTTTGGTTCTAATCCAATTTCAGCGAAAGACGAAGTGTATAAAAATAAAGCCGAAACAACTACAACAGTTCAAGATATCCGAGGAACAGAAGCTGGCTGGACTGTCCAAGTAGCTGAAAACGGTCAACTTAAAGCTGGTGCAAAAGAATTGTCAAATGCACAAATCACACTAAAAACACCAACAATTTCAGCAAAATCAACAGGTTCAGCGGATGTTAAGACAGATGTTGTCTTAAATACAGATGGTTCAGGAACAACAATTTTAGAAGCAACAGAAGGTCAAGGTAATGGTGTGACGATTGAAGATTTTGACACAAATGCTGCAATTTTAGAAGTCCCAGGAGAAACAGTTAAAATTGCTAAACAATATGAAACAACATTAACCTGGACATTATTAGATCAACCGGCCAATAATTAACATTATAGTAAGGAGTGGAACAGAACTAAAAAACAGTTTACGTCCACTCCTAATGTACATAGAAATAAAAAAATGGAGGCATATACATGTTAAAACGAATACGTAAAGTTTTGTTGCCGCTAGTAGTTGTTTTTTTGGGGTGTTTGGTAGGAACAGTGAATGTTTGGGCGCAAGATGCAGGTTATGAAGTAAAAGCAATTCCTTCAGCAACGCAAGTCGATCAGGCTAAAACATATTTTGATCTACGGATTGAACCTAAAGAAAGTGAAACAATAAAAGTCAAAGTGACCAATCAATCTAATCAAGAACGAATCATCAATACTCAAGTCAAGACAGCAACGACTAATTCAAATGGTGTTGTTGAATATATCAAGAGCGATCAAAATCAATCAATCGACCTACCCTATGATTTGAGTAAATTGATCCAAACGAAAACGCCTAAAATCAAATTAGCACCTCATGAATCAAAAGAAGTTGAATACACAATAACAATGCCTGAAAAAGATTTTTCAGGAATTTTATCTGGCGGAATTATTTTTACAAGTAAAAATACAGACCAAACGGAAGACTCAACTGCAAGTGTAGCGATAAAAAATCAATTTGGGTACGTGATTGCCCTAGTTTTACATGGTAAAAACGAAGTAGAACCAGATTTAAGCCTATCAAAAGTTAGTTTAGGACAAGTTAATAATAGAAATGTCATTTTTGCTCACTTAGCTAATCCAAAAGCGGCCTATCTGAACCGCTTGAATCTAACAGCGACGATCAAGAAAAAAAATACAGATAAGATACTATATGAAACGAAAAAAAACGAACGACAAATGGCGCCAAATTCCATTTTTAACTATCCAATAAGTTTACAAGAAACTGAGTTTAAACCAGGTAAGTATTTGCTATCCTTACACGCAGAGTCTAAAGGGAAAAACTGGGATTTTGAAGAAGAGTTTGAAATCAAAGCCGAAGAAGCAAAAAAAATGAACGATCAAGCGTATATTCATCAAGATAAACATAATTACTGGTTATATCTAATTCTATTTTTAATCTTCCTAGTGTTGATACTTTTGTTTATTTTATATAAAAAAAGACAACAAAAAATCAAAGCTTTAGAAGAACAAGTCGAAGAATTAAAGAAAAAATAACCATGCATAGCGAATGATCATGAGAAAGAACAGAGAAACCTGAGTAAAAAAAGGTTCTCTGTTTTTTTCGATTTACTTATTTTTATAGTTTCTTCTCTAGGAGGATGTCTTTTCAGCGGACATTTAAGTCATACAAAAAAAGAAACTTAGGCTGTTTTATTTTCCACAAACTGTTGATTCTGCTGGAATTATGTTAAAATAAGTAGACCTAACTTATAACAAAATCTTAACCAGAATAAAGGTGTGAAATCATGGAGCCATCCATTAAAGATAAAAAAATCAACGAAGAATTAATGAAATTATTAACCTTACTTGGTGAAGATGAATTGATTCAACGTTATAAAGAATTAGAAGAAAAAGTTCAAAAAAATGAAAAGCTCACTGATTTAGTAGAACAAATCAAAGCAGCCCAAAAAGATGCCGTTCAATTTGCCCATTATGATAAACCAGAGGCAGAAAAAGCGGCAATCAAACGAGCAGATGAGCTGACAAAAGAATTCGATGAACATCCTTTAGTTGTGGCATATAGAGAACAATTGATGGAAGCCAATGACCTCTTGCAGCACGTCACAGATATGATCCAATATAGAATCAATGAAGAACTAGAGAAGGAAGGGTAACAATGCCACAAAAAACAAAACACACACCAATGATGGAACAATATTTAGCAATCAAAGACCAGTATCAAGACGCTTTCTTGTTTTACCGATTAGGCGACTTTTATGAAATGTTTTATGAAGATGCAATTAACGCATCACAATTATTAGAATTAACTTTGACTAGCCGTAACCGCAATGCGGATGACCCGATTCCAATGTGTGGGATTCCTCATCACGCAGCGCAAGGCTATATCGATACATTGATCGAAAAAGGCTATAAAGTAGCGATCTGTGAACAAGTGGAAGATCCTAAAACGACCAAAGGCATGGTCAAGCGAGAAGTTGTTCAACTGATTACGCCTGGAACTGTGATGACCAGTAAAGGCTTAGATGCTAAAGACAATAATTATTTAACGGCTATTGTTGAAGAGAATGGAACGTTTGGGTTGGCCTATGTAGATTTAAGTACAGGAGAACTAAAAACTGCTGTATTAAGCGATGAAGACGCTGTAATCAATGAAGCATCAGCGCTGCAGACGAAAGAAATCGTATTAGGTAGCGTATTATCAGAAACGCTGCAGCAAACATTAAAAGATCGTTTGAACATTATTTTTTCTGAACAAAATCAAGCAGAAGAAAATGCTGAATTTAGCTTTTTAACAAGTGAATTGACCCATCCGCTAGAAGTGGAAGTAACAGGCAAATTATTAACCTATTTAACCGTGACGCAAAAACGTGGATTGTCACACATTCAAAAAGCAGTAGAATATCAACCAGATCATTTCTTGAAAATGGATCATTATTCTAAATTTAACTTAGAATTGACCCAATCGATTCGAACTGGATTGAAAAAAGGGACTTTATTATGGCTGCTAGATGAAACAAAAACCGCAATGGGTGGACGTTTATTAAAGCAATGGCTAGATCGTCCATTGATTCAAGAGAAACAAATCCAAACAAGACAAGAAATGGTTCAATCGTTATTGAATGCATACTTTGAGCGTGTTGACTTACAATCTACCTTAACAAAAGTCTATGATTTAGAACGTTTAGCTGGGCGTGTAGCATTTGGAAATGTGAACGGACGCGACTTGATTCAATTAAAAACCTCATTAGAACAAGTGCCGTTGGTTCGTGAGTTGATCGTTGGTATCAATCAAGGTGAATGGAATGACTTATTATTAGATTTAAACCCGGCCGAAGATATCGTTGAACTGATCAATAATGCCATCAACGAAGAAGCACCGCTTGCAATCACAGAAGGAAATATCATTAAAGACAATTACAATGAAAAATTAGATGAATATCGTGATGCAATGCGCCACGGCAAGCAATGGTTAGCTGAACTAGAAGCTAAAGAACGCCAAGAAACAGGGATCAAGACCTTAAAAGTCGGGTTTAATCGAGTATTTGGTTATTACATCGAAGTGACAAAATCCAACTTAGCCAACTTAGCCGAAGGAAAATATGAACGCAAACAAACGCTAGCAAACGCTGAACGTTTTATCACACCTGAACTAAAAGAAATGGAAACCTTGATTTTAGAAGCAGAAGAAAAATCAGTGGATTTAGAATATCAATTATTCCTAGAAGTCAGAGAACAAGTCAAAGCCAATATTGAACGTCTACAAAAACTAGCAAAAACAATCAGTGCAGTGGATGTCTTGCAGGCTTTTGCAACAGTCAGTGAAAGATACCAATATGTCCGTCCCATTCTAAAAAGCAATAGCAAAGAGTTGCATATTGTTGAAGGTCGCCATCCAGTTGTAGAAAAAGTTTTGGGTCATCAAGAATATATCCCTAACAGTGTTCATATGAGCAAAGAGAATATCATTCTATTGATTACGGGACCTAATATGTCCGGTAAAAGTACTTATATGCGACAATTAGCACTAACAGTCGTAATGGCTCAAATAGGTTGTTTTGTTCCAGCTGAATCTGCGGATTTACCGATTTTTGACCAAATATTCACAAGAATCGGGGCATCAGATGATTTGATCGCTGGGCAAAGTACCTTTATGGTGGAAATGATGGAAGCAAATCAAGCTTTACGTCATGCAACACCGAACAGTTTAATTTTATTCGACGAATTAGGTAGAGGAACCGCTACTTATGATGGAATGGCACTGGCTCAGGCGATCATTGAATATATCCATAGAGAAGTTAATGCAAAAACATTATTCTCGACCCATTATCACGAATTAACTGTCTTAGATGAAACCTTGACTGGTTTGAAAAATATCCATGTCGGTGCAGTAGAAAAAAATGGCGAAGTCGTCTTTTTGCATAAAATGATGGATGGACCAGCTGATAAAAGTTATGGGATCCACGTAGCTAAAATCGCAGGGTTGCCAAGCGCGTTATTAGAACGTGCAGCGACAATTCTTACCGCTTTAGAATCAGATGAACAGCCACTTAAAGCTGTGGAATACAAAGATGAGATCAAAGAAGATACGGAACAATTATCACTATTTAAAGAAGTATCGACAGATGAGTTAGGTGTGATTGATACTTTGAAGAAAATCAATTTATTAGAAATGACACCAATGGATGCCTTAAATAAATTGCATGAACTGCAAAAAAGAATTTAAACGAAATAAAAAAGCTGAGCAAGGAAAGGATCGTTTAGATGGGGAAAATACAAGAATTATCAGAACAGCTTGCCAATCAGATCGCTGCTGGTGAAGTAGTAGAACGTCCTGCATCAGTTGTCAAAGAACTTGTAGAAAACGCGATTGATGCAGGAAGCACTCAAATCGATATTTTTATTGAAGAAGCAGGACTTAAAACGATCCAAGTAATCGATAATGGGGAAGGAATCGCAAAAGAAGATATTCTTAGCGCCTTTAAACGCCATGCGACAAGTAAGATCCATACCAGAGACGATTTGTTTCGTATACGCAGTTTAGGATTCCGTGGAGAAGCCCTGCCCAGTATCGCATCCGTTTCAGAAATCGTCTTAGAAACGGCTGTTTCTGAAGAAGAAGAAGGTAGTTATGTTCAAATGAAGGGCGGTAAGGTTGAAGAACATCGCCCAGCTGCATTAAGAAAAGGAACAAAAATCACGGTTTCAAACCTATTTTTTAATACACCAGCTCGTTTAAAATATGTCAAAACGATTCAAACTGAATTAGCAAATGTCGGCGATATCGTTAACCGTTTAGCGTTAAGTCATCCCAAAATCGCTTTTCGCTTGGTTCATGACGGAAATAAGATGATGAATACTGCTGGCAATGGCGATTTGAAACAAACGATCGCTGGAATTTATGGTATTGGGACTGCGAAAAAAATGTTGAAGATCGAAGCGGAAGATTTAGACTTTAAGTTAACGGGATATGTTTCATTACCAGAAGTCACTAGAGCAAGTCGGAATTATTTATCAACGATCATCAATGGTCGCTATATCAAAAACTTTGCGCTCAATAAAGCAATCGTAGATGGTTATGGCTCGAAATTGATGGTCGGTCGTTTTCCTCTTGCTGTATTAGAGATCGAGATGGACCCGTTACTTGTTGACGTCAATGTTCATCCGACAAAGCAAGAAGTCCGTTTAAGTAAAGAAAAAGAATTGATGGCTTTGATCAGTGAAGAGATTCGGGAAGTATTAAGCCATGAACAGTTGATTCCAAACGCTGTAGATAATCTTCGTTTTAAAAAGAAAGTCGAGCTACAGCCAAAAGTTGAGCAAATGGAAATTCCTTTAACAGAACCTGAGGAAACTAGCAAACCTATTCGAAAACCAGGAAGTTTAGGCTATGATCCTAGTAGTGGAAATTTCTTTGTTAAAGAAACGTCGCCAGAATATAAACCTCAAGCACCTACTAACAATTGGCCAAAACAAGCTGAACCACAGACAGAAGAAGAGCTTGAAAAAGAAGCATTGATGGCGTATGCATTTAGTTCACCAGTTGAAATGGAAGAGCCAAAAATTTCTGATGAGCGCCATCTAACAGAAGCGACTGAGTCGGAAGAAGTGCCTGATTCAAAAGAAAAGGTGACCGTTGATGAACAGGTCTATGAAGAAGAATTAAGCCATCATCCAGAATTTGATTTTTCAGCAACTGGAGCTCAAAATGACTTAAATAAAGTGTTAAACAAGTTAGCGGATGAACATCCTAAAGAACGTTTTCCAGAACTAGAATATTTTGGTCAGATGCATGGCACCTATCTATTTGCTCAAAGCAAAGATGGCCTATATATCATCGATCAACATGCAGCCCAAGAACGAATCAAATATGAGTATTTTAGAGAAAAAATTGGTGAAGTAACAAACGACCTACAAGAGTTATTAGTACCAATCGTCATTGATTATCCAAACAGTGATGCGCTAAAAATCAAAGAACAAAAAGAGACCTTAGCAGAAGTTGGTATTCATTTAGAAGACTTTGGTCAAAATAGTTTCATTGTGCGGGCGCATCCAACTTGGTATCCGGCAGGCGAAGAAGAAACCATCATCCGTGAGATGATTGATATGTTTTTGACGACAGGCTCTGTCAGTGTGAAAAAATTCCGTGAGGCGACCGCCATCATGATGAGTTGTAAACGTTCGATCAAAGCCAATCACTATCTAAATGAACAACAAGCCCGTGTGCTATTGAAGGATCTTGAAACCTGTGAGAATCCTTTTAATTGCCCTCATGGTCGACCTGTTTTGATCCATTTTACAAATTCAGACATGGAAAAAATGTTCAAACGAATCCAAGATCCGCACTAAAAAATAGAGGAAGAAGGTTTTATCCTAATGGCAGTTATCCTAGCTTCTCAATCTCCTCGCAGACGTGAGTTGTTGAGCCGAATCATTTCTGATTTTGATGTTGTACCAGCTGATATCAATGAAGAAGTCAAAGGTTATTTTACCCCGATGGACTATGTCTTGACGATGGCGGCACAAAAAGCGGCACATATTGCAAAACAATACCCAAATGATTTAGTGATCGGTTCTGATACGATCGTAACAATCGATAATGAAATATTAGGGAAACCTACTTCCAGAGACGATGCTTTTCGGATGTTACGGCAACTGAGTGGCAGAACACATAAAGTTTATACCAGTGTTGTTTTAATGAAAGACGATCAAGAATCTTCAGCTACTGTTCCGGCTACAGTAGAATTTTACGATTTAACAGATGAAGAAATCAATCGCTACTTAGATACAAAAGAATACGAAGATAAAGCAGGAGCTTATGGTATTCAAGAACAAGGCGCTTTGCTAGTAAAAAGTATTCAAGGTGATTATTATTCGATTATGGGATTGCCAATTGCGACACTTTACCGCATGCTGCCATCATTTGATTAGTAACTGAAACGATGAAAGAAGGAAACAATGAATGAAATGTTCACAAACAAGAGCCATTCAAACACATATGATCACCTATCCTCATTTAAATTTTCATAAGACCTTATTTGGCGGTCAATTAATGGCATGGTTGGATGAAACAGCGGGTATTTCAGCTGTTCGTGTTTCAAGAGCTGCGATCGTCACAGCTTCTGTTGATCATTTAGATTTTCTTGCACCCTTAAAAGCGGACCATTCAGTTTGTATCGATGCCTATGTATCAGGTATAGGCACACGCTCAATGGAAATATTCGCCAAAGTGATCGGTGAAGATTTATTTACAGGAGAACGTTATCTAGCTGGAACTTGTTTCATGACTTTTGTAGTCCCTAAAGGAGCAAGTCTGCCAAAAACAATCGAGCCTGAGACAAAAGAAGAACGTTTTATCTGTCAAGGTTATGAAGCGAGAAAACAATTCAGACAAGCCAAACGACAAGAAAGTATCGACCTAGCCGAAAATATCGATTTAGATATTCCTTGGAACTAATAATAGACGTAAAACACTCACTTTCTAAACAGAAGGTGAGTGTTTTTTTCTCAATGATGCTATGATAAGATTAATTAAAAAGTAAGGGTGTGATTTGTCATGGAAAAACCATCAAAAGAAGAGTTGAAAGAAAAGCTATCCGATATTGAATACGCTGTAACACAGGAAAATGCGACTGAACGACCTTTTACTGGTATATATGATGACTTTTACCAAGAGGGGATTTATGTGGATGTGGTGAGTGGCGAACCACTTTTTAGCTCAAAAGACAAATACGATGCAGGCTGTGGCTGGCCAGCTTTTACAAAACCAATTGAAAAGCAAGGCGTCAAAGAGAATTCAGATTTCTCTTTAGGAATGCGTCGCGTTGAAGTTCGCAGTAAAGAAGCGGATTCCCATTTAGGACATGTTTTTACAGATGGTCCACAAGATCAAGGCGGGTTACGTTATTGTATCAATGCAGCAGCTTTACGGTTTATACCTGTTCAAGAATTAGAACAAGAAGGATACGGGGAGTACAAATCCTTATTTGAATAATATAATAGCCTATCCAAACAGTTAAAATCTGTTTAGATAGGTTTTTTTGTAGTTTGGTAAAATAAAAATGCGACTGTTATTTTATTTGCATATAAAAATGATTGCTATTTACTCCAATTTCTAGTATTATAAGAATATTCAGAAAATTAAAATTCAGAAAGAAAATAATTGTTTATTGAGGAGAAAAAAATGAAAAGAAAAAACATGACGAAATTAATCAGTGTAATGATGCTGTCTACACTAGCATTAGCAGCCTGCGGTGGCGGTGGTAAGACTGATTCTACAGATAGTAGTAAAGACAACAAAAAAGCCAGTGGGGAACAGCTTTTTAAATTAGTCGTTCAACAAGAAATGCCAAGTGCAGATTTATCAGTTGCAACAAATACAATCAGCTTTTCAGCATTGAACAATGTTTATGAAGGGCTATATCGTCTAGATGATAAGAGTAAGCCACAGCCAGCTGGTGCAGTAGAGTTGGCAAAGAAAAGCGATGATGGGTTGACGTACACGTTTAAACTTAGAGAAGAGGCTAAATGGTCAAATGGTGATCCTGTAGTCGCTTCAGATTATGTTTACGGATGGCAGCGCACAGCAGATCCTAAAACAGCGGCGGAATACGCTTATATGTTTGAATTAGTCAAAAATGGCGCAGATGTTTCTGCTGGAAAAAAAGGCTTGGATGAATTAGGAATCAAAGCAATCAACGATCATGAATTAGAAGTAACCTTAGAACAAGAAACACCATACTTTGATTACTTGCTGGCCTTCCCATCATTTTTCCCGCAAAATAAAAAAATAGTCGAAGAAAAAGGCAAAGATTATGCAACTACGAGTGATGCGTCAGTTTATAATGGACCCTTTACCTTGACTGATTTTGACGGTCCTGGAACAGATACTGAATGGTCTTATACAAAAAATGATCAATATTGGGATAAAGAGGCAGTTCAATTAGATAAAATCGCAGTAACCGTCGTCAAAGAAGCACCTACGTCATTAAATCTTTTCCAAGATGGTCAAGCGGATGATGTGATCTTGAGTGGAGAATTAGCAAAACAAATGGCTGATGATCCAGAACTTGTGATCGAAAAAGACGCACGAACTTCATATCTTGAATTTAACCAAAGAGATGAAAAATCACCTTACCACAATGCGAATCTACGTAAAGCAATCTCTTATTCGATCGATCGTGATGCGTTAGTTGACCGAATCTTAGGAGACGGTTCGATTGCTTCGACTGGTCTTGTGCCAGCAGGCATGTCATTTTCACCAGAAGGCAATAAGGATTTCGCTGACGAAAATAAAAACGTATTGACACATGATACTAAAAAAGCGAAAGAATACTGGGAAAAAGCGAAAAAGGAATTAGGAATCGATTCATTCAAGTTTGATATCGTGGGTGACGATACTGATTCTACTAAAAAAGTACTGGAATATATACAAGGAGCAGTGAAAGAAACGCTTGATGGCGTAGATGTGACCGTTACAAATGTACCGTTTACGGTTCGTTTAGACCGTGGTAAAAATGGTGACTTTGAAGTGATTATGGGCGGATGGGGTGCTGATTATGCAGACCCAAGCAGCTTCACTGACCTATTCCTAACTGGCGGATCATACAACAGAGGTCGTTACTCAAACGAAAAATACGACCAACTAGTCAAAGATTCTGGTAGTAAAAATGCTTCAAATCCAGAAAAACGTTGGACAGATATGGTAGATGCTGAAAAATTATTGATGGATGATATGGGTGTTGCCCCAGTTTATCAAAAAGCAGAAGCCCACATGCGCAGCAAAAAAGTCCAAGGTGTAGTTGCTCACGGAGCAGGCGCGCGATATGACTACAAATGGACATACATTTCTGAATAAAAAAATAAACCGATACGAATTTAGTCTTAATTCGTATCGGCTTTCTTTTTTTCAAGCTACTGATTTTTTTGAATCTGTGCTAAAATAGAAACGTATGTGCGTGTAAAGCGTAAGAAACGTTAGTGCAAAAGTAGTTACTTCTGTTCTAACCTCAACGGTATTAAGAAAGGTGAAATTATGTACGAGTATATTATTGGTAAAGTGACATTTATCAGTCCATATTATATTGTAGTAGAATCAAATGGCATTGGTTATCAGATTTCTGTAGGCAATCCTTATCGTTATTCTGGTAAAACAGATCAGCAAGTGAAAATCTATGTGCATCAAGTTGTTCGCGAGGATGCTCATTTATTATACGGCTTTGGTGATTTAGATGAAAAACAACTCTTTTTAAAACTAATCAGTGTTTCTGGAATCGGACCTAAAAGCGGTTTGGCAATCATGGCATCAGAAGATCATGGTGGTTTGATCAATGCAATCGAAAGTGAAGATGCTGCTTATTTAACCAAATTCCCTGGCGTAGGTAAAAAAACTGCACAACAGATGGTACTTGACCTGAAAGGAAAATTAGGTGAACTGGAAACTTCAGAAGCAGCTGTTGAAGCAATGGCTAAAACACCAACGAACCAATCCGCTAATCAATCGCTAACAGAAGCTTTAGAAGCGTTGAGTGCGCTAGGATACAGCGATAAGGAAATCAAACGCATCACACCAAAACTAGAAGAACTAGGCAAACAGCAGACTGACGAATATTTACGTAATGCATTGAAATTTATGATGAAACGCTAAGGAGGAATGGCTATGACAGAAGATGAAAGACTACTTTCCGCTGAAACAAGTGAGGGGGAAGAGTCCCTTGAAAAGTCACTACGTCCCCAATTTCTCGCACAATATATCGGTCAAGATAAAGTAAAACAAGAGCTTACAATCTACATCGAAGCTGCCCGCAATCGGGAAGAAGCCTTAGATCATACTCTTTTATACGGTCCACCTGGTCTTGGTAAGACAACGATGGCCATGGTGATCGCCAATGAAATGCATGTTAATATCCGGACGACTAGCGGACCTGCAATCGAACGTGCGGGCGATTTAGTCGCAATTTTAAATGAACTAGAACCAGGTGACGTTTTATTTATCGACGAAATCCACCGACTACCTCGCTTAGTGGAAGAGATGTTATATTCTGCAATGGAAGACTTTTATGTAGATATCATGGTAGGCCAAGGAACAACGGCACATCCAGTTCATTTTCCTTTACCGCCGTTCACTTTGATCGGTGCAACAACGAGAGCCGGGATGCTATCTGCACCACTTCGAGATCGTTTCGGGATCATTTCTCATATGGAATATTATGAAACACAAGATTTAAAAGAAATTGTTCTGAGATCTGCTGATATTTTTCAAACAGAGATCGTAGAAGAAGGGGCTTTTGAAATTGCACGCCGTTCTCGTGGCACACCGCGGATTGCCAACCGTTTATTAAAGCGCGTCCGTGACTTTGCCCAAGTTCAATCAAATGGGACAATAGATCGAGGAATTGCAGATCAGGCGTTGACATTGTTACAAGTTGATCATCAAGGATTAGATTATGTCGATCAAAAACTATTAAAGACAATGATTGAATTATATGGCGGCGGCCCAGTTGGTTTAAGTACGTTAGCTGTTAATATCAGTGAAGAAACTGAAACTGTAGAAGACATGTATGAACCGTATTTAATTCAAAAAGGCTTCATCAAACGGACACCTAGAGGACGGATCGCAACGGCTTTAGCGTATGAACATTTTGGCTATGAATCGTATTATCAAGAATAATTAATGGAATTACTCAAACTACAGATAACAAGTAGTTTGGGTAATTTTCTTTCTAGTGATAAGGTTTGCTAAACAGTAAAAACGGAAGTAGTTTTTAAAAGGTTAACTGTTTTCCTAATCTTTGATTGTTACAAAAAAAGCTTCAAACTCGGCGGCAATATCTGTTTGATCGATTATTTTCAACGTATTTAATGCCCAAAGAACTTTTTTCTCACCTGCTTTATAGTCTCCTTGACAGATAGCTAATAATCCACTGTAGTAGATAAAAACGACTCGAAAAAAACTGCTTGTGTATTCCCTACTCAGGTGTTCCAACCAATCTAATGCTTGTGAAATTTCATCCCACTCTTGTTTGCGGAATAAAGTTGGCAAGATATTTGCCAGTAAAGAGGCATAAACTGGGATTGCTCTGTCATATGCTTGATAGTTCGGTAAGGATTTTAGCAATTGCTTAAAAAAGAAAATTTGTTGTTCTTGGTTAAACATATCAGCATTGTTACTAAACAAGACAATTTCCTGCAACGTCCAACTCTGAACATTCATCAAGTAGTGACTAATGATCTGGATATCTTCTGTATTCCCATGCCAATTTTCAAAATTTTTGTAGGTTTCAAAATAGTTGAAGGACTGAATTCTTAAACGTAGTTCTGCCTGACGAACAAGGGTCAACGTTGTAGGAGCAGCCTGGAGTAATGATTGGTACATGTTTTCTAGTGTTTTACTATCGTGGCGGTTGGCGGCATGGGAAAATTTGTTAATATAATCATTTTCTTCCGCTAAATGATACTCATTATGAATATAAAAAAATTCATCGATATCTACCATTAAACGATCCAAAATCTGCATAAATAAAAAAAGTGAGATATCGTGCTTTCCTTGTTCAAATTCAATAGCATATGATTTTGTAATGATGTCGGTATACACTTCTTTTTGACTGTATCCTTTATTTAAACGGATTTTTCTGATAGTGAGTCCATAATTTTTCATTTAGTCACGCCCTTCTAGAGCTAGTTTAGCTTGTTTTTTCAACTGTATCAAAAGGTTACACTTATTTAGGTCCTATATATCAGACTAAAACGACTATAGGAAGAAAAAACAGTTATTATCTAAACAGCAGAGATGAATTATTTGTTTTGAACCAGGCGAATCATTTGTTTACTGCAAAGATAGAAATTATACTAAAAGAAATAAACCTAAGGGTGTGGAAAAAATGCAAGAATTATTTGATAGAAAAGTAAAACTAGTTCCAGCAATTGTTTCGTTATTATTATTAGGCGGTGCGTTTTACTCATTGTTGCATACAAAATTTATATTGAATTTTTGTATTATTCTCGTTGCGGGATTAATTGGAATGTACTTGATGTATGGTGTTGATGGAATCAAAAAGCTTTATTCTCCGCTTAAAAAAGGCTCAGTAAAAATTATATTGATTGCGTATGTGTTAAGTTGGGTAACAGCTCTTTTAGCAAAGTTTTTAGCTGGGGTGATTGGACAACCAACTGCTGATAATCCAATCGTAAGTCAGTTCAGTCATGGAGTAGTACCAGCCCTTACATTATTAGGGAAAACATTGTTTATGCTTGCTGGTGAGGAAATCATTACCACGATTCCGCTGATTTTATTGATTCATTTAGCACTGAATTATAAAGTTGAACGTAAAACAGCAATTATTGGCTCTGTTATCTTAACAAGTCTCATGTTTGGTTCGTTACATTTATCAACGTATGATTGGAATTGGTTCCAATGTTTGGTCGTGATTGGCTTGACTCGCATTCCATTTACGTGGGCGACATTAAAAACAAATTCAATATGGGCTGGTACAATCATTCATATTGCCTTTGATTGGCTGATTTTTATAGGCGTGATGCTCTCTACTTTAGCACACTAAAAGAAAAATCCTATTATATTTAAAATACAGTGTTATAGCTATACCATTATGAGGTTTGCTATAACATTTTTTTGTTGTGTATGCAAAACATATCCTTTTTTTTATAAGAAGTGAGTATTTGATTAGAAAAAAAATCGTATCATTTGCACAAAATATTTTAAGCTCTTATAGTTGATAGTGTACCAATTAGTGAAAATAATAGACGAAAGGATGGAAATTATGGAAAAGAATACGAGAAAAAAAGGATTTGTATCATACCTAACAACGCAGGATGAAGCAGGGGTAAATATCTCTTGGGGGGCAATTATAGCAGGATTAGTTTCCTTCTTTGCGATTTTCTTTACCTTAAGTTTGATTGGTTCAGCAATTGGTTTTGGGATGGTTAAACCAACATCGGATAATCCGTTAGATGGTGTTGGAATGGGACTTATTATTTGGACAGTGGTGACATTTGTTCTTTCATTATTTTGTAGTGGATTTATTGCAGGGGTAGCAGCGCGCAGAGTTGGCTTAGTTCATGGTTTTCTAACATGGGCAACAAGTGTCTTGGTATTATTGGCTATCCTATCTTATACAGCAATCGGAGCATTTTCAGCGATCGGTTCTCTATTTGGGAATATCGCTTCAGCAACCGGCAGCACTGTGGAAACTGTAGCTTCTGGCACATCTGATGCGATTAGCAAAGGGTTTGATAAAGTGACTGACAATGTTCAATCAGTGGATACGACAGAATTACAAGGACAAGTCAAAAAAGTTTTATCTGACACTGATGTGAAAGAATTACAACCTGACTATTTGAAAGATCAAATGAAAGAAGCAACTGACGAAATCACAGATGCTGGAAAAGAAATCATTAAAAATCCAGACAACTCAGATAAAATCTTCAAAGATACTGCAGATTCGTTAGAAGCCAAAGCGAAAAAAATCGGTGATTCAATCGATCGTCCAGCAATTGCAAACGCAGTAGCAAAAAATACTGATTTATCACAAGAAGAAGCGCAACAAGCAACAGATAACATCTACAATGAATTACAAAAAGCATCGAAAGAAACGCAAACACAAATCGAAAATGCCAAAACAAGTCTGGAAGATGCTAAAGAAGACTTAGATAAAAATATTAAAGAAGCAAGACAAACAGCAGAAGACGCTTCAAATACTGTCTCTAAAGCTTCTATCTGGGGCTTTATAGCGATGCTTCTTGGTATGATCATTACATCTCTAGCAGGTTTATGGGGTGCTAACTTAGTGAAAGATCCTGTGACTGAAAGTAAGCTATAAGAGAAAATAGAGATAGATTCGTTTAAAAGAGGATGAGAAAAAAGTGTTTATTTCCGAAGGAGTTGCTTTTTCTCACCATTTATTCGGATTTAGAGCGCTGTACAAAACTGATTTTTAGTTTTGTACAGCGCTCTTTTACATTGTGTTTATACTCTAGTTATGAAAATAATCTAAAAATTTATTAAAAGAGTAACTGTAAGTTATTTTCTCCCAGCAATGTCTACAACCATTAATAATCCATAAAAATCCCTCAAAACCTTATATTTCCTCTCATTTTTTTGGTATGATGTATCTATCTAAAAAAAGCGAGGAAAAAATCATGAGCGAATCACAAATAACCAAAAAAGCTATCTCTTCTGCATTGATCGAACTATGTGACAAAAAGCTATTCAGTAAAATCAGTGTTCAAGATATCACGAAAGAAGTTGGCTTAAACCGTCAGACCTTTTATTATCATTTCACTGACAAACAAGATCTCTTGCGTTGGATCTATACCCACGATGCATTGATTTATCTAGATTCACCTGATGTCAGTATCGACAATTGGGAAGAACAAGCCCTAAAAATGTTAAAAGCGATCCAATCTAAAAGTGATTTCTACTATAATACTGTTAGTTCCGATTCAGATATCTTAAGGAAATGTTTTTCAGCAATCACGAATAAGCTCTTCATCAATTTATTCGATCAAATGGACAAAGAAAATCAGTTGCTCCCAGAAGACAAAGTTTTTTACGCCCGTTTCTTTTCATACGGCTGTAGTGGAGTCTTGATCGATTGGATTTTAGGTGGTTATAAAGAGTCACCGCTAGAAATCGCTACGCAGTTATTCCGTTTAGCGAAAGACACTGAGTTTTTCTCCTATCGTCTCTATGCGCAAGAAAATGAACTGTTGTGACAAATTGTCCAAAGTGTCTAAAAAGAAGACGGAATGGAAAGGCTATCACAAGACATTTACATGGAATCATTGTACGCTAGGTTCATAAATTGAATCGGGGGGATTTTCATGAAAAAAAGACATATTGGATTAGCAGCAGCAGGTGCATTAAGTGCGGCTTTCCTTGCAAAAAAAGTATCCGCTGAAAAGAAAGTAGAAAAAATTGCTGAAATAGAAGAAGAAATCAATAGTCGATATTACGGAGATAAGCAGGTCTACCTGATCGGCGGTGGAATTGCCACTATGGCTGCAGCAGCTTACTTGATTCGAGATGCGAATTTTAGTGGAAAGAATATTCATGTAATCGAAGGAATGAAAATTCTTGGCGGAAGTAACGACGGGATCGGTACAAATGAAAAAGGCTTCGTTGCTCGTGGCGGCCGGATGTTAAATGAAGAAACGTACGAAAACTTCTGGGAATTATTTAGCAGCATTCCATCATTAGAATGGCCTGATCACAGTGTGACGGATGAAATTTTAAATTTTGACCATTTACATCCAACACATGCGCAAGCACGTTTAGTGACAAAAGATCAAGAAATCCTTGATGCTCATACAATGGGCTTTGATAATGAAGACCGCTTAGCAATGACAAAATTATTAGCTGCTTCAGAAGAAAGTTTAGATGGTGTAACAATTGAAGAATGGTTTGGACCACATTTCTTTGAAACAAATTTCTGGTATATGTGGCAAACAACATTCGCTTTCCAAAAATGGAGCAGTGCTTTTGAATTACGTCGTTATATGAATCGAATGATTTTAGAATTTTCTCGAATCGACACATTAGAAGGCGTTACTCGTACACCTCTAAATCAATACGATAGTGTGATTTTACCTTTGAAGTCATTTTTAGAAAAACATGGGGTCGATTTTACCTTGAATGAAGATGTAGTCGATTTAGAATTCAAACCAGGTTCTGAAATCACGGTTACTGCGTTGAAACTTGGAAATGGCGAAACAATCGAGCTGAATGAAGAAGACGTTGTGATCATGACTAACGGAACGATGACAGATAGTTCTACAGAAGGTGATTGGAGCACTCCAGCACCGGCAGTTACCGAAGAATCTCGCTCTGCCCGCCTGTGGCGTAATATTGCGAAGAAAAAAGTAGGATTAGGAAATCCAGAACCATTCTTTGGCAATGAAGCTGAGACCAATTGGGAAAGCTTTACTGTCACTTGTCGTGGTGACAAACTATTAAAACGAATCGAAGAATTTTCTGGCAACATTCCTGGATCAGGTGCTTTGATGACGTTGAAAGATTCAAGTTGGTTAATGAGTACCGTTGTGGCGGCGCAACCTCATTTTAAAAACCAAGATCCTGATACGACAATTTTCTGGGGATACGGCATTTACACAGATAAAGTCGGCGATTATGTGAAAAAACCAATGCGTGATTGTACTGGGGAAGAAATTTTGTACGAATGGATTTGCCAAATGGGCTGGCAAGCAGATTGGGATGAAATCGTTAAAGATGTGGTGAATGTGATTCCTGCCTACATGCCATACATTGATGCACAATTCCAACCACGTAAAATGACGGATCGTCCCCAAGTTGTTCCAGAAAATAGCACAAACTTTGCAATGGTCAGCCAATTTGTGGAGATTCCAAAAGATATGGTCTTTACAGAAGAATATTCAGTACGTGCAGCGAGAATTGCTGTTTATACGTTATTTGAAATCGATAAGGAAATCATTCCAGTTACGCCATATAATCGTGATCCGAAAGTGCTAGCAAAAGCTGCACAAACGATGTTTAGATAATACTATAATAGAGTGTTCATCCTTAAAAAGTTTTAGACTTAATAAATCTAAATCACGCATCGTAAAAAATGTATTTTGTTATGTGGGAATTCCAAAGAGTAAAAGATAAATTGGGTTATAATTTATCTTTTACTCTTTTTTGTTACTATATTTTTCGGGAAAATAAATCTAAAATAGATTTTTGGATTTTAATATCTTTTTTTGGGACAAAAATTTCTAAAAAAAAATAATAAAAAATATGTGAATTACTGCATAATAGTTTTAATCTAATCGAATTATTTCTTTTTTTGCTGAAAAAATAGTAAAAAAAGAAATAAAAAACGAGGAATAAAGGATATATTTATTGAAATAGAGTACTTTTTTTATTTTTAGGAGGGAATAATGAGAGCTTTTTTGGATGAAACGTATGATAGGCAATTAAAAATTTTAAGTTATATAGATAATAAAAAAAAGGTAGTCACGATAAAGCAAATTTCTGATGATACTAATCTTTCAGAGAAAACAGTATTACAAATAATCAGAAGGTTCGAACAAGAACTTGATTTCCAAGAACATCAGTTTCAGATTATTCATTCCAATAAATCAATTAGAGGAATTTATGCAGAAAACCTAGATTTGATGAGAATCTCATCAGGGTATGTAAAAAAATCTGTCCTTTATAAAATGATCCGCAATATTTTTTTATATGAAAAAGTAGATGTTAAAAAATTTTGTGAGTTAGAATATATAAGTCCACCAACATTTTCTCGCTATCGGCAACGGCTAGTTACTATCTTAAAACAGTTTGGTTTAAGGTTATCCCGTGAAAACCAAATTCATGGAGATGAAATGAAGATCAGAAACTTCTTTTACCAGTTTTTCTCTCAATCATCAAGTGAATGGGAATTTAGCTTACAAGAATATCGTGAAATTGAAACGTATATTTATAAGCAAATCAACACTTGGCAAGCTAACAACAAAATCAAACAACGAAAAATTTGCCTGCTTGTTTATATCAGTAACGTTCGTTCTTCGCAAAGACACTATTGTGAAAATAATATAATGACTCAACTAACAAAACAGCTTAATATGGATTATCATTCAGACTACAAATATTTAAGTGGATTATTTGGTTATTTTTTATCAAAGAAAAATAGAACATTGGAGCAAGTTTGGAGTGAGTTAGCTTTCATACAATTGTTTTTATACATAGAAGATTTAAGTGATGAAACAATCGACTACGACAATTATGAAGCATATTTTAGTGAACAGAACTTTTCTTTTATTAAACAAAGTAATTTATTAACAGAAACAATCATTACGACTTTTTTTTCAGAAATTGATACGACCGATAAAAAACTATTTTTACAAATCAGACAAGAAATTGATAAAATGCATCTAGTATTGTCTGAATTTTATATCGATTCGCGCATATTTTATTATGTTTATGATCCAGTCAATTTTTATTACCGTGATTCATTTGAAGATAAAATTTTTGAGCAGGTAAAGCAAATCGTGGCTGAACTGATTGAAGAACCTAAATATCAATATTTATGGAGTCAATTAAAAAGAAATACGAATGAAGAAGCCTTTGTAAATTACCTGTATTTAATCGTTTATGCTCTTTTGAGCAAGCTTCAACAGTATACATATAAAACAGTCAAAGTGATGATCCAAAATTCAAAATTATTTATAGAAGGTATTATTTCCAATAAATTGAGGTTGATTTTTGGAGATAGAATTCAATTAGTAGATGGGTTTCGAAATAATCCTGATATTTTGATTACAGATGTATATTTACCTGACACACCAAAGCAAACCAAAGAACTATTCGTCAGTTCCTTCTCCGACCTCGTGGATTTTAATAGCGCTGTTGATGGAATAAAAAAGGAAATCATCAATCAATATGACCAACGAGTAGTTAAAAAAATTCAATCAATGTTCATTTAGAAGTAGCCAGTCTGAATTCTTGTGCTTACGAATAGAGATAGAGCTTCCCAAGTAGCCGAATTGAAAGGATCATCAAAGAAGAAAAAGTCTTGATTACTAATATCCCCTTCATAACTGTCAGAAATGACTAAGTTTGCTTGCTGAATATCTGAAGTAAAATGAATGACTCGCGTTCCCAAGGTAGTTAATAAGTATTTTTTGATCTTATCTCCAATATAAAAATTTTTTGAGTATTGGCAAAAAATATACAACGGTTCTATATTTCGAGCACTATCTATTATGCAATAAAGCAAATTGGTCATATAAGTAACTAATCCTTTATTAGTTATTTTTTTTAAGAATGAATCGGTTATAGAAAATTGTACTATTAGATTATCAATTTCTTTTTCAATTTTTGAAAAATTCTGCCCATCATTATCTAGGAAAGTAAGTCGATCCTCATTCTCTAAAGTAGAATGATAATCAACGTTGATGTAGTGCACATAAAGTAAAGCAATCATTAAATTGTAGTAATAGAGAAGATATTCTTCTGAATTCATGACTAAATCATATTTTACTTGTATTAACTCTAGTAAATCAGTACAGCTTTTAGTTAAAGCTAGTTGTGAATTGATCAATCGTTGAGCTGTTTTTTGTTTGGTCTTTTTTGTATCAATATCAGAAATAAAAAAACGGCTTAAAAAACCAAAATAAACTTGTTCATTTTTTAGTTCTTCCAAGGTCAGTGTATTGTTGAAGTCAATAGTAAATGTTGTCGGATTTTCTGTTTCTAAAATAAATAAGTAAGAAAAAAATTCCTCTGTAATCGAGATTTTTTCTTGTAAATATAAGCTTCTCCAGTAAGTAATATTTTGATGGTAACGTAGTCGCGTGTGTTGAGATGGGGCTAATGTCGTGTTGATTGGCAAAGGCAACTCCTTGAAATAATCTGGTGATTTGTTGAATGGCCAGACGATCCCTTTATTCGTGTTCCAATACATATAAAAAAGAAAAAAACGAATATCAGCCTCAGCTCCATAAACATTAGATTTACGGGAAAAGTCGCCAAAAGCAATTTTTACTCTAAAGTAACTAAGTTGTTGGTTGATCGTGTTCAAACTTTTGTATGTATATGAGGGACTCAAGTTAATGCTTTGAGCAAGTGACTCTAAAGAAGCATGATTTTTGTTAGCCGCCGCAGCAAAAATTAAAATTTCGGGCGAAATATAGATATAGCTAAGTCTCACTTTATCAAGCACAAATGCAATGTTTAACGAATCAGGCAGCACAACATAAAATGTTGTGTTTTTTTGCTGTATCTGGATGGGTGTTTTAGTGAATAGAAGGCTTAAATCTTCATTTAACTGTTTAATATAGCGATAGATAGTACTTTTAGATTCTTGACTATCAGTGATGATTTCTTGAATTCCAAGACCTTGTTTACTATATAGAAGTTTTTTTAGAAGCTCAAATTTATTGGCTTCATTTTTTTTCATAAATTTTTTATTCATAGTATCATACATTCCTTTTGTATTAAAAAAAAACGATTTTTTATTTTTATTATTATGGAAATATAACATAAAAAACTGAATTAGTTAAAAGGTAAACACTATAATTTAAGCATATCTCAACTATTTTTCAAAAAAAACGGGAAAAATAGTAATTTTTGTAATTTTTATTAAAAATCAAAAGATATAATTTAGGAGAAATGAATATCTGTTTTGAAACAAAAAACATTTTTTTTATTTTATTTTTGAAATTATTTAACAGAGTCATTTTATTATTTCTTAAAAAGAAAGGAAAATAATATGTACAACATAGGGATTATACCAGTAGAAGAATTAAAGAACAGTACATATACTGAGCAGTTTAGCAAAACAAGGTATCGATTATATCCTTTAACAAAGGCTGAAATATGCACCAAAGCTTCACAAATGGATGCCTTAATAATAGAGGAATCTCCATTAGTTGGGCTAAAAAGTACCTGTGAATTAATTTTAGAACTTAGGCGTAACGCCAAAGCCTTGATTTGGGTGGTATCTAAGGCAGTCACTAAAACAAGTAAAATTGTTTATCTTCAGTTAGGTGCAGATGGTGTAGTAGATACAGAAACAGAGAAGGAAGAATTTTTATTACAATTTTCCAATATATTAAGCAGATTTACGAATGAACAAGAAACGGAAAATAAAACATTCTCATATGCTGTACAAGAGTCATTTCAAAGGCAGTTAAAACTCATCCCAAGCAACTTAAGTATTGTTGTAGAGGGAAAAGAAATCAGTTTAACCCAACTTGAATTTCAAACAATCGCACTTTTGCTAGAAAATATAGGAAGAGCTGTGACTTATGAAGAAATCTTTGCAGCCGTTTGGCAAGATAAATATGCTGATAACCAATTAGAGAATAAGCAATATCGAATCAGCAACCTAATCTTTCATTTACGGAAGAAGATGGAAATAGACATTGGACATCCTAACTATATCAAAACGGTCCGCTCAAAAGGATATATGTTAATGAATACAAAAAATGCATAATCCTAATTAATATATGGAATATCAGAAACAAGCTGATCGTTAGTATAAAAGGCCGTTAAATATAAAGCTAGTAAAAAAACGATAGAGGATGAAATGATGAGTAAAGAAAAAGTAAAAGGTTCTGCAAAAAAAAAGAAAGCGGGAAAGTCTAACTCTGGTCATACTCATAAAGCTAAAAGTAAAGTAAGAAGGTCTGAATCACCCACTAAAAATGGTGTGGTCAATCGAAAAAAGAAAAAAAAATCTCCAATTTCACCTTCAAAAGGACACAGAGTATTTCTCTTTATTTGGAATTTTATTTTCTATGTTTTAATGCTGAGTCTATTGGTAGGTTCCAGCTTAATGGCGATGATGCAGCAACAAGATAAAGCATTAAACGGTTATCGAATGTTTGGCGTTTTAACGAACTCAATGGTCTCGCCAGATAATACATTAAAAAATGGTGGATTTCGAGCTGGAGACATGTTGATTATTAAAGAAGTCGCTGATAATCAAGTAAAAGTTGGGGACGTGATCACTTATCGTCCATCAACGAATCCAACGAATAAAAGTACTAATTTTCTAACACATAGAGTGGCGAAAATAGAGGATCACTTAGGCGAAGAAAAAGGTATCTTTTTCACTACTCGGGGAGATGCGAATAGATCAGATGATATGCCCATCAGTGCTAGAGCACTAGTTGGGAAAGTAACAGTTCGTGTACCGAAAATCGGTGGCATTTTAGCGTTCGTAAAAGAAAATTGGTTCATTTCATTAATTTTTATGATTAGTATTATTGGTTTTATATGGGTCATTCGTATTTATATTCTAAACGAATCTGGAAAAACTCATAATCAGAAAAACCGAAAAGCAAAATCTAAAACGGATATTACCTTATCTAAGGTTAATATAAATAAAACACACACTAGGAGGAAACACGAATGAAACAAAATAAGAACAAGAAAAAATGGGTTGTAGCTGCTACAACACTAGCAGCAATAGCTGCTTTAGCAGGAACTTTTGCTTGGTTTACCAGCCAAGATAGCGCAAAAAACCACTTTGAAGGAAGCATTGCTGGTAGTGACGTAGAAGTAGTCGAAACATTTACACCACCAACTGATTGGAAACCTGGACAAAAAGTGAATAAGGACGTAGCCATTTTAAACTCAGGTGATTATGATTCAATGATTCGTGTATCTTTTAATGAAGTTTTAACAAAACTAACAGATGCTTCTTCAAAAACAAGTAATGATGTAACGAATTTAGATGGAAAAACAAAAGATCAAGTTTATCTATTTCCTTTGAGTAAAACAGAAGGAACGTGGCAAGATGCTAAAGTAGTAGATACTAAAATGACTGTTGCTACCGGTGATTATGCTGGAACGTATACATTGAAAGCAAAAGAACAAGTGGTGACAACAGATGCAGGTTCAACATACCGTTATGCCTCTTATTGGGATAATGGGACAGAACAATACTATGCAAAAGCAGGTTCATATAGCCGTGCAGAAGATGGAATCATTACTCCTTCAACACCAGAATTTAAATATGTTGATCTAGCAGCAACTCCAGTGAATATGGACTGGACAAAACCCGTGTACAACCCAACTTTAACAATTGATGCCAATGGTAATGCTACAGTTTTGGCTGGTTCAGATACAGGGAAACAGATTACATTAGATTTTGTTAATTTATCAGCAACTCCAACAGCGGGTAAATGGTACTATAATGCGAATGATGGCTATTTCTATTATGTAGGAATTGTAGCATCACAAACGCAAACACCACAATTATTAGACTCAGTTACTTTAGGAAATGGTGCAGATAACAGCTATAGTAAAGTACAATTTGACTTAGTTGTTAATTCTTCATCTATTCAAGCAGCAAAAGAGGCAGTGAATAGTGATCAATGGGTAAAAGATACAAATGCTGATTTAAAAACAGCTTTAGAAAGCTTATACAAATAAAAGGTGAAATGAAAAAATAAAATTATAAAATAGAAGCAATTCAATAAGTACATTAATACTAGCTGGTTAGTGAGTGATGCATCCAATCATCAACCACTAACCTGCTTTTGTTTTGAAAAATGAAAAGTGAAGTAATTTGATTACTGACTATTTTCTCTAGCTCTATGGGCTAGTTTCACGGGAAAAGAGAAAACGTGATTGGGATAAAAAGCACCGCACTTAATGTTCCTGTTTTTTCAGATGAGGCTAAATGAGCCCATTCCGCTTTTAAATTAGAAAGGAGGCAAAGAATGACTCATAAAAAATGGGTACAAATCTTTTCTCTCTTGTTTTTTGGATTGATAGTCGTAGGATATCCACCCAATCAGGCTTTGGCACAGGAACTTCCAAAAGGAATGGTTGTTGGCGATGATCAAGGAATCGTTGCTAAGAAAAATGGCGAATACTTAATGGAAGTCAGAGAGGTCATGCCTGGTAAAAAATGGCATACGACCATTTCGATGGTCAATATGGAAAAAGGAATTCCGTACAGACTTACAATGCTTATTTCACCTCCTGAAGTGTCAGGAAATCTTGATTTATCAAAATCAATCCAAATGACATTAACCTACCAAAATAAGCAGGTATATAAGGGACCGATTTCAGGAGTGAGTAGCAAGCTAGATTTACAACGTACACCACTAGACCTAGGCGTCTTCCAAGCAGGAGATAGCCGAGCTTTGGAAGTGGACTTTTCTTTATCAGGAGAATATACAAATCAAGATTTTGCTGTTAAAAATGTAATGGATAATATTTGGACTTTTTATGCTGTGACAACGACAGAACCATCCTCCGGTTCGATAACAGATTCACTAACTCCAAAACAACATGGATTATTTCCTTCAACAGGGGAGGCCATGAAGCAAGGGATGATTTTTCTTTGTTTAGGGTTGTTTATTATTCTAATCGTTTTGCTGATTGGAAAAGCAAAACGAAAAGGAAATGAATAAAAAGTGGCGGGTCTTAGAAAGTAGGTGATGGAGATGAAAAAAAAGTTAAGATATAAAAAAATAAACTATTTATTAAAAAACAAATGGTTCGTTACGTTATTTACACTTGGATTTATTGTGAGTGTAACTGCCTTGAGTGAAACATATGCTTGGTTTGAATCATCGGACAATCGCAAAAACTCTTTTGAAGGAACTAAGCTTGTAGCAGAAATCGATGAGATATTTACTCCAAATAAAGAATGGCAACCAGGTAGTAGAACAACAAAAGAAGTACGTATCAAAAATGTCGGACCTGCTACTGCTTTTGTTCGTGTCTCTCTTTACGAATTTTTAGCAAGTTTCCAAATAGACGTGACCGACCAAACTGGAAATGGCAATTTAAAAACAGTTGCTACAACAATTCAGCCGAGTCTAAATGAAGCGAATACTGATACTTGGGAAATAGCAGCTAAAAATCATAGCACGTATACAAGTGCCGGGGAAAATTATGTTACAGATTCAGCGCTAATTTCAGATCCATTAAACAATACGGGCATGTATGAATACAATAGTCCTGAAAGAGAAAAATCAGCTTTAAAATACTTGGATTTAAATTTTTCCAAAACATTTGAAGCAACAATACCAAATGAAACAGGAAAAAAGTGGGTCTATGAGAATGGCTACTTTTATTATTTGAGTCCATTAAAATCTGGAGAATTAAGCGAACCATTGCTAGATAGTGTAACTTTATCTGATACACTATCTAATCAATACAAAGGAGCACTTTATAAACTAAAAGTTTATATGGACGCACATGATTTAACACAACCGCTGATAAATGAATGGCAATTAGACCAGAAAGGTAAGGTTTACCCATTATTAGTCGACCAACTAAAATGAGGAGGACGAAAAAATGGAAAATAAACAGCAGAAAAAATCATTGAAAGTGACATGTCTTTTTTACTCATTCTTCGTTTCTATACTCATACTTGGAATATGGGGAGCTAAAGTGGTATATGCCTCACTAATTTCAGCCGATCATGTTGTAAACGACTTTCAAGTAAGTGATTTGAAAGGAACGATTAAAGAAGACTTTGTGCCGCCAACCAATGATAATCCAATGAAGCCGGGAATGAGCTATCCTAAAAAAGTAGCGATAAACAATACAAGTACAACACCATTTTATGTAAGAGTTTTGGTGACTCCAGAAATTCAATCAGCAGATGGAACGTTGTTAACTGGTAATATTGGAAAAGAAGTGAGCATTGATTTGGGAGAAGACTGGTTATTAGGTGAAGATGGATATTATTACTATCTAGGAAAAGTTGGGAAAGGCCAAACCACGTCTCCTTTATTTACCCAAGTAACTTTAGCAGATAATGTAGATGAAGCTTATACTGGTGCGGTTATGCAGATTCATGTTAAAAGCGAAACGATTATTGCGGGGAAGAAGCAATATAGAGAAGCTTGGTGGGATGGAAGTATCCCGAACACAGGTGTATTGCAGAAGATAGATACTAAATTACAAAATTTATAGGAAAGGAGGACAATCATTTTGGGAAAAAATATATTTTTGACAATCGCCAAGGCATTTGTATTCTTCAGTGCTTTATTTCTAGTCAGTTTTTTTACATCTACAAAGGTATATGGATCGGAAGAGGTTGCAACGATTCCTAAGAGTACAAATTATGTGTACGGATTAACATCTCCCGATGAACAGGACTTCACCGCTATTTATGCTTATGACATAAATGGATACGACCAAATAGCAAAATATTTCAAAAAAATAACTACGAAGGCTGGTAAAATAGCTGTTATAAAAAATGCTAATAATCTAGGTGTTAGAGAAGATGGATTCTATTTTAAAGAAAATACAGGGATTAAAATGTATCATGTGGATTGGGACGGGATTATTCAAGAAACTTGGGATGATCCTAGTTTGACTGGAAGTGCTCGGTCAGGTACTTTTCTTACAACTGGAAAATATGTTACTACATCAGATCAGTTAAGTAACAAAAAAAATGAACTCTATATTTATGATATAAATTATCATATGCTGGAAAAAAAGGTTCCATTGACCAATAAAACTGATATACCTTTACCTGTCAGTAAGTTGAATAGTATGGGAGATATCGTAGGTGATGCAGATGATTATTTATATGCCACTATTTCTGAGGCAAAATTATCTTCTACAACAGTGTTAAAAATAGATAGCAATAATGGGGATATAGTAGATATCTTACCTGTACCTGGATTACAGCATAGTCCAGCTATTGCTTTTATGGAAGATGGCCGATTATTACTTGCAGACAAGAATGATACAGGTGCTATAGTCGATTTTTCAACTGGTCTTGTAACTTATACTGACAAGATAGGTGATAAATTACCTGCGATGGGCGGAACTCAATCACATGTTAGGGACTTTGCATCACTGAATTTCCCTTCATTTAATGTTGAGTTATTTGCAATTAAGCAAGGCCCAGAGACAGCGGTCTATGGAGAAGAATATGAATATACAATTAAGGTTTCCAATACAGGGAATATTATGTCTTTACACAATACCTTGATAGATTCTCTATCTAATTACTTAGAGTATGTACCTAATTCAACTTTATTAAATGGGAATAAAGTTGTTGACGTAAATGGTACTAGTCAGATGTTTTTAGGCGGAATGAAAATTGAATCTCCAGGCGGTGTTGAGGGTGCAATTACCAAAGATAAGCCAGCGGTTATAACCTTTAAAGTAAAAGTGAAAGACACTGGTGATACAACAGTTGGGATTGATATTCCAAATATTGCCTACATCGCTAATACTAGTACTAATTTAGTGAGTACAAATAAGGTTATTACTAAAGTGCCTGGCATTCCTATATCAGAATATATATTAAATCTGTATATCAAACAGGAAGTGCTTAATAGTCGTTTAGATTTAGTTTCACCGTCAATTGGGTTTGCAGATGTCAAAAATAATTTCGATCAATATCAGTTGACGATTCCCTCGTATCTGAGCGATACGAATCAGGCTTTCAAGTTTGTTAAAATCAAAGTAGCTGATATGAATGATCCTTACAACGTTAGTATCAAGATACCTGAGTTCTATTCCTACGCAGGTTATCAACTAACAGCAACAAAATCGAATCATCTTGCTTCTAATAGAATGAAGACTCCAATTGAATCAATCGATCCTTCTAAAGGATTAGATCGTTGGCTAACAGTGTATATTGAACCTAAACTATTTGCCGATGCACCTCCATTTTATAGTTGGGATTATAAAAACAATGATTTTGGTAAGATAGGTATCGAGTAGGTCGTTGAAAATGATCTGCCAGCTGAAGTATATCTAAAAAATTTAGACATGATTAGTATTGAAGGACTAAAACGCTAATGCTAATAGACGAATATGATTGAAGTTAGATTGATTCTAATTAATTTTTTTATCGTATATTCGAATTTTATGTGACTGGGATAATGCTCTTAGCGTTATCCCAGTCACTTTTTTTAAGTAATATAACTACAATAGGATACAGAGTGAATAATAGCTTATCTAACTATCGTAATACCAAATTTCAAAAAAAACGGAAAAATAAGTATTTTTTGTAATTGTTATTTAAATTTAAAAGATATAATTGTGTAATGAAAACAAAGAAGTTGGGGTAAGCAAAACTAAAAATAGAAAGGAAAATGATATGTACAACATAGGAATCATACAAGAAAAAGAACAAAAAGTTAATACATATTCTGGAAACTTAAATATGAAGACGTATCGTTTATATTCTTTAAAAAATGAAGATGTTTTTAAAGAAGCTTTAAAAATGGATGCGTTGATAATTGAAGAGTCGACAGCTGTGGATTTAAAAGGGACTTGTGAATTAATTCTAGAACTCAGACGTAATTTTAAATCATTGATTTGGATCATGTGTAAAAGAATGTCTCAAACCAATAAGATTGTATATCTTCAGTTAGGGGCTGATGGAGTATCTGGTGAAGAAGAACAGGAAGAAGCGATTCTTCAATTTTCAAATATATTAAATAGAATAAAAAACGAACGTGAAAATTTAGACGAAACAGTGACTTATGGACAAGAGAAGGTAAATAATAGGCATCTGGAGTTGGTTCAAAATAATTTAAGTATTATTTTGGCAGGCAAAGAGATTAGTCTTACTAGATTGGAATTTCAAACGATCACATTCTTATTAGAACACATTGGAAAAGCAGTCACGTATGAAGAACTTTATAAGAACGTTTGGCAAAATGATTTTGGTAATGAGAAAAAAGGGACGAAACAATATCGAATTAGTAATTTGATTTTCCTTTTGCGCAAGAAATTAGAAATAGATCCAGCTCAACCAAGTTATATTAAAACAATTCGTTCGAAAGGGTACATGTTTGTTGATGGTAACAAAGTTTAGGCAAAATATGTTATGGCAGTTGGTTTATGAAATACATAAGTGAGAGTTTTGGAAATAAAGTTGATTTCCTTTTTTCATTGATATAGCCCAACAATTATCTAGTTTTATTGAGACTATACAAGAAAAAATCGAAATAAATGTGTTTTACTTTGAAATACAAAAGACTAGCAAGAAAGGAGGAAAAAGATGAAAAATAAAAAGATATGTTTTTTAAGTAGCTTAATCGTCCTTTCAGGGATGATACTAGGTTCGCATACTGCTAAAGCTGAAGTTCCAACATGGCCAGATTGGGACGGTAATCCGAAAACAGGATGGCAAAAAGTTGCAGATCCTGTTAGAACAGATATCACTTCGTGGCTCAATAATCCAGATAAAAATATCATAGTTGGTGACAAGAACAAGGCGCTAGCAACTGTTGCTACAGGTTTTTCTCCTGGTGGAGTTAAAAGAGCTACTGCTTATCCCTCGGAAGATACCTATTTTCTGAGAAGGAGAGTGGATATACCATTCATAGAGTTTTTGCCTAAAAGTGTTGGATTAAATTTAGGAATACCATACAAACGAGCATCTTTAGGAAGAAACGTTGACTTAGGGCAAAGTGGGGCTGTAAGACCTGCTTGGAATCTTAATTTAAAATCTTTAGGGTTAGTTTTTGCTGTAGAGGACGATGTTAGTACAATTCAAGAAGCTTCGATGGGAAAAATTACGAAGTACGATCTATCACCAGAGGAGCCGACAATAGATCGTACAACATTTAAGGTCTATACAAAGGAGGTATCCAGAGTTAATTTAGTCAATGGCTTTACGATGACTGCATTAAAATATTTATATGAAGTGACTATTAAAGATAGGCAAGGAGATTCTTATCGTGTTCAAGTTGACCAATCTTATTTTCCTTCAAAAGATGGACGAGTAAGGGTAAGCTTTGATATTAAAAATATCGGTGATAAGGTGATTCCTAAATTGATGGTTGGGTATAATTATACACCAGAAGTGAAATTTACTAACTATAATATCAATAATACTCCGAGTGGTTCTGGTATCCCTGGTACAGTCAAATATTTAGGGAAAAATTTGGGTGTTTACGCTGTTGATGGCGAAGGAATCTATCGAGCAGAAATTTATCCAACCTTTGATAGATATGGAGCGGATAGTTGGGCAGTTTGGGCAGAACCATTTATTGGTACTTATGGAATGGGCAGCCGAGACAGTTCTGTTTTTATGAAAGGATTTGATGATCCAAGCAATTTGTTTTCTAAAGGACAAGAAGATAAGGGAATAGTCAAAGATACGCCTATTAATGATGAGCCCAAAACGAATGTTGAAGGTGGTTCCGATACAACCATAAGTATGAAGTGGAATCCTCAAGATCTAGCAGTTGGAGACACGAGAAATACGGCATGGATATATGGTTCAGAGATCAAGGATATTTATCCGCTTTTGAACCTAATTGATGAGGATCGAAAATATGCTGTAGCAAAAGATGGGGAAGCTAATGCAATCCTTAGAGGAACTTGGAGAACTTATGAAACCATTACTGGAGCGATCAAATATACAATCGATGATGGAGAAGAACATTCACTACATGTTCATTACGATTCAGAAAATGATATGGGGAGTATAGAACTTTTTGAGATTCCTTTAACGTTTAAACCGACAGCTAATCATACAGTGAAGATTTACATGGAAGATGCTGAGAAACGTAAGACTGATATTAAAACAATTGTCTACTCGTTTGACTATCCTGAACCAAAGATTAAGGGGACATCATCAATCAAGGTCAATAATAAAGTTAGCAATAAAATAGCAATTGGCGGAGAATTTACCTACAACATGAATTTAGCAATGCAGACGCCGTATTCGAAACTATTTGGCAACAAAGCTTCAATCCCAATTAATACCACAATCATTGATCCTACATCACTGAAGGATATTTCAATTACTGATGGGAATAAAGTAGTTAAAGGAATGTTCAATTCTATTGGAAAGACGTTAGATTTTACTTTTGACGATGACATTCTTGCAGATAGTTCATTACAAGCTCAATTTACTGGAAAAATTATTGATTCTGACTCTTTAATTGGAGAGAGCTTGGTTATAACTCCGAGTGAAGTAATAGGCAAATCAGGTGTTGAAACTGATTTTAAAGATTATTCGATGCCGATAGCTGATCTACCACAAGCGACAGCAACGATCGTCTCTAAAGTATCAGCAATCAATATACGTTATTTAATAGAAGGAACAACTACGCCGCTAGGAGATGAACTGTCAAAGGAAGGCTTGATTGGTAGCTCAGACAGTATTCCATCCAAAGTTTTTACAGGCTATCTATTAAGTAAAATCATGATTGATGGTGTTGAACAAAGGCCATTGACTGATCCAGTTGCAATCGAATACGGTGAGATCGCAGAAGTGATTTTTTATTATCAAGTAAAGCCAGTTTTGGAAACAAGTTTAGCAATTTCTTTACCAGAAATTTCAGAAGGTGGAAAGGTAACATTTACATCAACCTTTAAAAATACTGCGACAGCACCATCATATTTAACGGATGTACTGTATGAAACGACAGAAGCATTCCCTAAAAATGTCACTGTTGATTTAGACAGTGTAAAACTGAATGGGCAGCATTTGGAAGCTAAGGCAGCTGTTGTTGATAATGGTGGTAAATTAAAGGTCAATTTAGGGGAATTAGAATCAGGTGATGAATACACACTAACGTATGATGTTGTTTCTACAATTACTACACCACCATTAGCAAACGTTTTAGAAGTCAAGCAAGCCTATATACTTAGCGGGAAATCGGCAGATAAAGCCACTGTTACAGCTAGCTCTGGAGAAGTAAAAACATTCACAATAAAACCAAGAGTTGCAGATATCGCTGTGCAGCATTTAGAAGAAGAGACAGAAACTGAACTTGCACAGGAACAACTAAAACAGGGCGTTATTGGTGAAGAAACTACGTTTAATGCAAATACAATTAAAGGATATGTACTAAGCAAAGTCATTATTGATAGTGACGAACAACCACTTTCAAGCGTTGTTAAAGTGAAGTATGGTGAACATTCTACTGTCCGATTTTACTACAAAGGAGTTCTAGAGTTTTCTTCCGTTCCAAGTACAATGAACTTCGGAACGAAAGCATTGGATGGTAATGAAATTAGAGTGAACCAACCAAGCTATGATGCTCCTTTAGTCGTTAGCGACAGCCGTTCTGATAAAAAATCATGGACGCTAAAAGCGAAAATAACAACACCTTTAACCAATGAAAATGGCAAGATTATTGTAGGAGCAATCCGCTATAAGAGCCCTGAAAGTGATGAGTTCCTATTAAATGAGGGAACACAAACGTTATTGACGGCTTCAAACACTGAAACTTATGATATTAGTGCAACTTGGGGTGCTTTAAAAGACAGCCCTGGTTTCAAATTTGAATTACCAGCAGTCAAAGTAAAAGAGTTAGGTAAGTACAAAGGAATGATCGAATATTCCTTAGAAGATACCTACAAGCCATAACGGAGGAGAAAATGAAAAATAAATCATTTTATATACGAGTAGTAACCTCTGTGTTTTTCTTAGGAATGTTAAGTATGATGGGTATTCAAGCAGTAGCACAAGAAAATGGTGGTGCTATCGGAACTAAAGGGGAAATTATTCTTCAAGAAGAAACCGCCCCATCATCAGAAACGTCAGCAAGTACAACGGATACGGCAAGTGTTACTACAAAATCAGGTCCTTCAGGAATAGCATCAAGCAAATCTAAACCCAGAGGTAGGTATCCATCTACCGGTGAATTAGCAAGAACAAGTTTATCTATTGCTGGTCTAATCTCACTGATTGCAGCTTTACTTCTATTTATTTGGAAGCGAAAAAGCAAAAGGAAAGGGGTTAAGGAGGATGAAGTATAAGCTAATTAATACAGCGCTAGTACTTTTATTGGGAAGTTGTAGTTTTTCACAAGTATACTGGGCACAAGAGTCAAAGTTAGGGACAGGTGATATTGAGTTCTCAGGAAAAGAAGATCCCAATCTGAAAATTAGACATCCAGAAACATTAGAAGATGCTGATCCAGGTGTTATTGCTAGTACTATAGGTGCTTTGAGAATTGATTTTGCTCCACAATTGTCTTTCGATATAGGCGATATTTCTAAAAAAGATGCTAAGTATTTAGTAAATGCCCAGCTATATAAAGGTGAGATGAAACCGAGTGGGAATTTTGTTCAGGTGTCAGATTATCGTGGGAGTACAACTGGTTGGAAATTACAAGTACGTCAAGAAAATCAATTTCAGAAAAGTGATCGGCCGGAAAATCAATTAAATGGTGCAGTACTTTCCTTTGATAAAGCGTGGACGAATACTTCGGCAGAAAATCCCAGTGATGCACCTTTGGTTTCTAAAGAGATTGTTCAAATGAACAATATTGGTGATACATACACCCTTGCCGATGCTACGGTTAAACATAGTGCTGGAGCTGGCACTTGGAACATTGTATTTGGTGCATCAAAAGATAATATCAACGACCAGGATGCAACATTAAGTCCGCGTTTAAATAAAAATGGGAAAGTAATGACTGACCCGGACTTCAATAATCAAGAAGTCTACATGAATAGTGCCATCAATTTATCCATCCCCGGCGAAACTAAAAAGGTACCGGGAACTTATTCAACGGTGTTAACTTGGATTATAGCCGAGTTGCCATAGATCAAACACACATAAAATAGGAGGAAACACAAATGAAATTAACACACAAATTATGCGGCGCTGCATTATTAGCAGTAGCTGGGGTAGCAGTAGCTCTACCGAACAACACGAAAGCAACAGATGGTGACCCTCGTTCTGCAGGAGCGGATATCGAATTTACTTCAACTGAGATCACTGCAGAAAAACCTGATCCAAACCACAGTGGTTCTGGTGATGGCGTTCCTGGAAATAGCTCAGATCTTCCTTGGACAGATGCTAAAGGGTTCGGGGTTTCTGCTGTAACACGTTTAGAATTCAGTAAACACGCAATTGTACAAGATGGTAAAGATCAACCTTACCAAGCTAAAAAATGGGTATCAACTGACGAAGCTGGTGAAGCGATTGAAAATGCTAACTTTGTTTCATTTGAAGATCTACGTGTCATTGATGATCACAGCTACAAAATCACTGCAAAAATTGCAAAACCATTTACAAACTCAAGAAAAGCTGCTAATGGCAAAGACGTATCCTACACATTAGATGGGACAACCTTGGCATATAGTAATATGACTTTGAGCTCAACAAATGGTGCTCCAGCTGAGGCATATCCAACAACTGGGTTACAAGAAGGCGCTACTTTATCATATGATAAGACAACTGGAGGAGCTCCAGTTGTAATGTTAGATAACACCAACACAGCAAGCTTAGACCAATATGAAAAAGGTGCTGGTAAATATAACCTGTACTTTGGTCAATATGGTTCAACAGAAAAAGACCCAGAAAAATCAGTTTTATTAACAATTCCAACAAGCAAAAATATTATGCAAGAAGGTAAATATAGCGGAGTTGTTGAATGGACAATGGCATCAATTCCAACAACTCCTAAAGGGTAATTAATCCTCAATATCGATTTTATTGAGAAAAAGGAACAAAAAAGCAAGGTGAGTCAAGGGAAAACTAACTAGTTTTACCCTTGACTAAAAATCAAATATTGACTGGAAAAGTCTAGTTTTTCCAAATAGTTGACTCGAAGTCTGTCGCCTTGTTTTATCGCAAGTAAGAAAGGTTAGAATAAGAATGAAAACAATAACAAAAATTTACCTATTTTTATTATACATAGTTTGTTTAGGGACTTTTTCGCAAGATGTGTTTGCAGAAGAACAAGCACAAAATCCCGGAGCCTTTACATATAAGGTGATCCATCCAGAAAATCAACGTTCTAACGCTGGTTATTTTGATTTACGAATGACTCCAGATGAAAAACAGACTATTCAAATCGAAATAAACAATCCTTCAGACAAAGAAGAGGTGACAGTCAGCGTTTCTCTAAATAGTACCAAAACAAATGCTAATGGAGTTTTAGAATATGGACCATCACTGTTGCAAAAAGATCCGTCGATGAAAAAAGATTTATCCGATATTGCCAAAGCACCTGAGTCAATTACACTTAAGCCAGGGGAAAAGAAAAATTTGGACATTGATATTACAATGCCAAAAGATTCTTATGATGGATTTATATCTGGTGGTATCCAACTGAAAAGGCAATTGACTGAAGCTGAAAAAAAAGAACGTGAAAAAAAATCAGGGATTCAAAATGAATATGCGTTTATTATTGGGGTATTATTAACTGAAACTGATACAAAAGTTGAACCCAATTTAGAGTTCAATAAGTTCTATGCAGAGTTATCTAATTACCGTAATGCTGTTTTTGCAAGCATCTCTAATATTAATTCAGCTTATGTAGATGATATGACGATTGATATGCAAGTCATGAAAAAAGGGTCAACTGAGGTTTTATATGATACGAAAAAAACAACGATGCAAATGGCGCCTAATTCAGTAATAAACTTTCCTTTAATTATGAATGGGGATGAAATGGTACCCGGAGAATATACAGGGCATGTACTAGTGACTAGCAATGAAAAAAAATGGGAATGGACAGAAGGGTTTACAATCAGCAAAGAAGAAGCTGATAAATACAATAAGCAGGATGTTTCAATTACGCAAGAACGCGGCATTGACTGGAAGCTAATCGTGATGATCGTTTGCGGTATCTTGATTGTTCTACTGGGTATTTTCTTATTTGTTCGCACATTAAATAATAAAAAAACAGAAAAAAAGAGAAAACAATCTAAGAAAAAGAAATAATCTAATGGAGGATCGATGAAGTGGGGATATTATATTGGTTATTCATTGGTCTGTTAGTTAGTAGTATTCTCCTTATACTTGTGAGTATTTGGTATATCTATTTAGGGATCCAAAGCTCTAGAAAAAGACAGATGTTGAAAATGCGACGTCCTAAAAATAAACAAAAACGTCGGAAGTTAAAAAAAGAAATATTGCGATTACAAAAACAAAAACAACGTTATATGCGCAGTAGTTTTCTCCTTCTGCTTGTGAGTATTCTGCTAACTATGGGAGCATTCTATACAAGGTTCTATCAACAGACATCGTTAAGTGCCAACGATGGTGAAATTATTGTTCAAAGCTATTTTTTAGTAGATTCTATTGAAAAAGATATCCAAGGTATCCAAAATGGAGCAGACCCAGAAAAATCACAGGAAAAAATCAGAACAATGACGGCATTGATGGTCACTTATGGAAACCTGCCGCCATCTGGTAGTTTAACAAAAGAGCGACAACAAATGTTGAAAAAATACTATCAAGGAATCCGTGAATTAGGGATGAATTTGAATAGTCAAGCAGCTAGAAGATTGGGAGATCCTAAAATAGTAGAAGATTATCTATCTGACATCAAACAATTAAAACAAAGTCAACAAAAAATTTTTCAAACATTTAAAGTAAACGAATCCGCTTTAAAGCAAAAGAAATAGCTTGGGAATAGGAGAAAGATGATGAGTGCAACCAAGTCAAAATCGAACCCTTCATCTCAAGCTTTTCCTGTGAAAAAGATTAGTTCAAAAAAAATAAAACAACGATCTAAATATCCAAGTAAAACGTTCAAAAGGAAAAAAAAGCGACATTCAAGAAGAAAAATAGTGAAAGAGCTGTATCAAACTTTTAGTATATTCTTTGCTCTTTTGCTACTAATACAAAAAATGACAATTGCTTTACCAAAAGTTGAGGGATATTCTATGATTCCAACATTAGTGGATGGAAATCGTGTGGTTGTTAATAAGTTTGGTCAGGTGAAAAGATTCAAACTCATTTATTTTAAAGATACAACAGGAAAAATAGGCGCGGTTCGTAGAATAATCGGAATACCAGGTGATCGAATCAAGTATAAGAATGATCAATTGTGGATTAACGAACAAGAAGTAGTTGAACGGTTCTTGGAAAACTCAGTACATAAAGTTCAAGAGTCTACAATGAAATTTACAGACGACTTTACATTGATCCAAGCAATTGGAGTAGAAGCTGTTCCGATGGGGAAATATTTTGTCATGGGAGATAATCGACCTTTTGCAACAGATAGCCGAGTCTATGGTCTAATCGATGAAAGTCAGGTCGTTGGAACGGCAGAATGGTTGCTGTTTCCGCTGCGTAAATTAGACTATTTTTAACAGTATTTTATTTTTATAGAAAAGAAGGAGCGCTATGGCTGAGACAAAAAGGAAACCGTCGAGAAAGCTTATTTCAGTTTCCAAACGTAGAAAAGTTAAACTTAAAAAGAAACTATTTGTAAAAAAGCAGTCACAAGAAATACAACCCAAACGAATAGTAAAGAGATCACGATTGTTCTTCGTTGGGGGAATATGTGTAGTTGTTCTTTTTGTGTTAATTCGAATGACTGTGCGTAGAGTAGATGGACAATCAATGGATCCAAATTTAGCAAATAGCGATCGAGTTTTGGTTTTCAAAGATAGTCAACCAAAGCGCTATAATATCATAACATTTCGTCCGAAAGGAAAGCCAAATGAATCGTATGTTAAAAGAGTAATCGGCATTCCAGGGGATGCGATTTGGATGGACAATAATACGTTGTATATCAACCATCAATTGGTCAGTGAAACAGAGCGGCCATTAACGAATAGTAATCTTTTAGGTAGAAAATTACCTGACGGTACCATCAAAGTTTGGTTGAATCAAAAATTGATCAAAGAGTTTGCTGGTAAACAGATGATTCCAGAGAATAAGTATTTTGTTTTAGGGGATAATCGTAATCATTCATCTGATAGCCGAGTCTTTGGCTTGGTGGATACTTCTCAAATAGAAGGTGTTGTTAAGTGGCGTTACTATCCATTTAATAAGATTGGAACAATAGATTAAGTAAATCGAGTGGGACAATATGAAACGAGGCTATTATGAATAAAGCAATAAAACAATTTGTTAAAGATGAGGCATGGAGTCTGTTTATGAGTATCATGATTCCAATCATTATTTTAGGTGTTATTTATTATCAAAATGGAATCTATCTAGGTAGTGAAAAGACAGTTTTAGCTAGTGATGCCTACCCACAACTTTCTAATTTTTTAGCGAGTTTTCACAACGTTATGCATGGTAAGCAAAGCATTTTCTATACATGGTATGGTTCATTGGGACTTAATTATTGGTCATTAGCTGCTTACTACTTGAATGGGATCTTTACACCGCTAGTTTATTTTTTTAAGAATGAAGCCATCGCGGATACATTTTACTTACTGACATTACTCAAATTTGGTGCGATTGGCGGTAGCTTTTGGCTCTTTGCTAGGCAAACCTTTGATCTTTCTAAATGGTTATTAGCAGGTTTGAGTATTAGTTATGCTTTAATGGGGTTTTCTGTAGCATACTCTCCAATGTTGATGTGGTTGGATGCAATAATGTATCTGCCATTAGTGATTCTGGGAATTCATCGCTTGATGGATAAACGTAAATCGGGCGTATTATTTGTTAGCTACCTTTTATTGTTTTTATCTAATTTTTATTTAGCTTTTATGATTGGTGTTTTTTCTTTTCTCTATTACTGGGTAAGATATGGTACTGATCCAACTAGGTATAAAGCAAGTATTTTGTTATATTTAGTCACTGCTATTCTTGCGGGAACAGCTTCAATGATTACAGTTATCCCAACGGTCATTGATTTAAGTAGTAATGGCGAAACACTAAGCGAAATCAGTCAATTTTTAACGCCTGATACGGGTCCGTGGGATTTGGTCGTAAAAAGTATGATTGGCACATATGATACAGCTAAATATAATGGTGCTCCGTTTATATACATAAGTTTGCTTTTTCTTTTGTTTGCCGGTGTTTATTTTTTCAGTAAAAGAATTAATTTACGAAACAAACTACTCTACGGTACGTTATGTTTATTTTTAGTATTGAGCATCTATATTCAGCCACTGAATTTATTTTGGCATGGTCTACATGCACCGAATATGTTGCTGTTCCGCTTTAGCTTTTTGCTTTCGTTTCTATTATTGACTCTTTCTGCGTATGGGTTGGAAGTACTTGAACAAGAGGCGGTTGATTCCTTGTTAAATAGCGCTATTTTGTTATTAGGCTTATTTTTAGCAGCGTTTTTACTGGCCAATAGAAAACGGTATGATTATTTTTCAGGAAGAAATGTACTGATTACGTTAGGTTTTATTAGTGCGTATTTTATATTATCCTACTTATTAGTCAAAAAAAGGGGCTGGAAACAGTTTATTTTTATCGCGATGTTGCTACTCGTTATTTGTGAAATGACTTTTAATAGTCACGCAATGATTCAGGGAATAGCGAAAGACTGGGTTTATCCAGAACGAAGAGGATACACGCAAAAATATCATGAGATTCAAACGCTAGTTGATCAAACGAAAAAAGATCAGTCTGTGAGTTGTCGAATGACTAATCTAGACCCCATTAGTGTGAACGAAAGTTTTAATTTTGGCTATAGTGGTGTTTCTATGTTTTCTTCTATTCGAAATCGTCATTCGTCAATGTATTTAAATGAGCTAGGTTTTCGTTCAGAAGGGACAAATTTAAATATCAATTATTCCAATAATACACTGATTATGGACTCTGTATTAGGGATTCAGTATAATCTGGCAAAAAATAATCCTAATAAATTTGGTTTTACAAAAGAAGCACAAAGTGGAGAGTACGGGTTATATAAAAATGAGTATGCATTACCACTAGGAATAGTGACAGATAAAGGAATTTATGCCGATGGAGCGGTACATAATCAGACAACTTTACTTGATTATCTAGCCGAAAGTCAGACGACATTTGTATCTTTTACTGAACCCAAAGAAATCAGTCATGAAAATGTCTTGATTCAAGAAGAAGGACCTGTAGTCTATTATTCAGAAGAAACACCGCAGGCCAAGAAAATTATGAATTGGTCAATTTCAATCCCAGCACATACTCAGGCCTATTTAAGTTTGTATGACGTAAATGATTACTCTGTTGCATTCAAAACAAAAGTGGAAATAACAGTTGAAAATGAAGCTGCACGAGTGTATCAAATGAAGGATGTCGGACAATATTATGATCTGGGGAATTATGAAAAAGCAAAGATGATCCAGGTTAAAGTAGTTTTTTCTGGTTCACCGTTAGTCAGTATTTTACGACCGGATGTTTTATTACTTGATACGGAGGCTTTTAAAACAACCATTGAAAAGATCAAAAAAAAGGGTGTTGCATTTGAGACGAGTGGACGAAAAGCCAAGGCTGAAGTCACGCTTGATAAAGAACAAGTGATAGTAACTACGATTCCTTATGATCAAGGGTGGTCGGTCAAAATTGATGGAAAAAAAACAGACGTCATCCAGTTTAAAGAGGCTTTCTTAAGCGTTACTGTACCGCAAGGCAAACACACGATTGAATTTGTTTTTCTGCCTAAAGGCTTTAAAGCTGGTAGCATTTTGTTTGGTGGAAGTCTAACAATTTATGCCTGTTTTTATTGGTATAAAAGAAGGGATAGGATTAATTAATGAAAAAGAAACATCGTTTTATTCTTTTGATGATTCCGTTGAGTATCTTCTTTTTATTTGGGTGTTCAAAAGAAGTAATTGAAACAAACAAACAAACAATTGAAGGTGAAGGCTTGACTTATCATTTACAACTTCCTAGAGGATGGAAAAAACAAGCAAATTATCAAACAATATATGGCCGTCAATCCGCTTTTGGAGCAGAAGATACTAAGAGTAAATCAGGGATGTCGGTTTTACTTTTTCCTAAAGAAGGGGTAGACCAAAAAGGGTTTGGCGAACGGACTAGAAAAGAATTGGCAGAGAAAAATAACTATAAAAAAGTTGATGGAGTGTATCTAAAAGAGTATACGATCAATGAAGCACCAGCTTATAAATTTACATTTGAAACAAGATTTGGAGACCAGAAGGTTTGGTCGCATTTCTATGCTATTTTTACAAAAAATGGTGTGATCGAAGTGATGTTTTATTCCGCACAAGATACAGCGTATAAAGAACGGGCTAAATTAATCGATGCTTCGATGGATACAGTGAAGGAAATCGCCTATGATGAAGTAGCGAATTCAGCTAAAGATGAAGAGAACTCAGACAAAATAGAAGTTGAAAATAACGAACTTTCTGCTGTGATCACAGGGATTCGAACGATTTCAGGAAAACATGCAGAGAAAATTTTTGTACTGCGCTATCAATTAACAAATCTAAGTGATCAAGTAATCAAACCTGTTGAGTGGCAAAAGTTTATCGAGCTGAAGCAACAAGGAGTTCTTTTAGAAAAAGCAACCTTGCCAGAAAGTACGACTTCTTTTGATACTAAAGAATTAGTAGACGCTGGTGAAAAAGAGCTGAACAAAGGAGAATCAGTTGAGTCAGTCCTGCTCTACAGGTTACCTGAGATAGTTAATATCCAACTTACATTTGATTCAACGCATTTTCCTAGACAAAAAACGTATACCTTACTTTTATCAAATAAAGAGGAGAAAAATAACGAATGAAAAGAGTAGCCATTGTTTTAGCAGTCTCATTACTTGCCATCATCGGTTGTACAGTCAAAGAAGATGGGACTAGTTCGTTGCGTAAAACCGATAGGCAGTATGTTTTGTATAAAGAACGAACGAAAGGATTTGGTAACTATGATTATCCAAACTTAAAAGAAACCGAAGCCGAAAAGCTGTTGACTGAAAAGTTTCAATTAGAACTGCCAACTCTGTACAACGAGATTCAACCGATTATAGAAAAAGAGTTGGAAGGAAATGATATTAAAGCTACCAAACCAGTTTTTCAATTATTTGTCCAACCAACACAAGTGGTATTTACAAGAATGACTTCGTACGAGAAAAATAATCGACCTTATATTCATACAAAAATAGAGCTAAAATATTTTTTTGATGATGGAAAGAAAGTAGCGAAATTAAACAATCAGACTGTCATGCTGATCAATCAAACTACAGAATCAAAGGCTCTCTCTGAGAAGCTTCCGTTATTTACAAAGGAAGTTGGTAAAATGATTAATCTGAATGGACTAGAACAAGGATTGAGTAATTATGAAAAAAAAGTTCAAGCGTCAAAAGGTTTAATAGTTCAACAAGCAATATCTATCGCTGATAATAATAAAGAAGCGAAGAAAGAGAAAGGGTTGTTGAAATCTATACAAGTTTCGTATGATGAACACGGCATTTTACGAGAATTGTATGGGAACATAGCTGATATAACAGAATAGGTAGTGACTGAAAGCAAGATAAACATATCTAGTGTTGAAAGCTAATTAGTGCTTTCAAAGTACCCGTAAGAGGTATGTTTTTCTCGCATATATTCTAGTTTAAGAATGAAGTAAGCTTGTTTCGTTTTACTTGTTTACATGGAGGAAATAATGGGGGAATTTAAAAATAATAGTAGAATACTTGTGCTTAGTAAACGACCATTGTTACTATATTATAGTGTATTTCTATTATTGAGCTTTTTTAGCATCTATTTTGTAATGATTCAAAACCGGCAATTGTTTTATGGCGATGATCTAGGGTTTCATTTAGGCAGAATCGAAGGTGTGGCAATAGCATTTATAAAAGGGGACTATTTTCCTAGAATCAATTATTTTCTTACAGGGGGAATGGGCTACGCTACGGGGATTTTTTATCCAGAAATATTTTTATATCCAGCAGCATTATTACGAATCTCTGGCGTATCGTTAATACATAGTTATGTTATTTACGTATTTCTAATTAATTTTTTGACTTTTGTAATTGCCTACCATTCCTTTGATTATTTGAAACAAGCGCCCAGAAAAAGTCTACTTTTTGCAGTGTTGTATGGTTTATCAGCTTATCGTTTATCTGATGTATTGTATCGTGCTGCGGTAGGTGAGTATTTAGCCTTAATGGTGCTACCTTTTGTTTTTGTAGGAATTCACTTGATTATATTTGATTCATATAAAAAATGGTATGTACTATCAATTGGTATGGCTACTTTATTTATGGCTCATTTGTTAAGTAGTGGGATTATGATACTATTTATTTTTAGTTTGCTTATTTGTAACTGTGTCCGTTTGTGGCATGAAAAAATCCGACTTATTGCGTTATTCAAAGCTGCGGGAGTAACGATTCTATTAGTCGCAGTTTTTCTTTGTCCAATGATTGAACAACTGAGCTTTCAGCATTTACGTGTTCAAGATACGCCCATGTTCTATTTACAAAAAATGGCTGAAACGCCACTGAACTATTTAGAGACGGCAGTTAAAAATATTCGGTTTAATAATATTGGTTTACTTGTTTTGTTTTTTTTGATTTTATTAGCAATTTGCATGATAAAACTTTCAAGTGAAAATAAACAATTAATAGGAATCAGTCTGCTATTTTTTTATGCTTCAACAAGTTTTTTTCCACATTGGCTTTTTCACGAAACGTTATTCAATTCGATTCAATTTCCATGGCGCTACTTCATGATTGTCACGTTTGGTGTACTGTGGGTATTGGCTGACAGTTTAGATCGGTTAGTTGCCAAACGACAGGGAGCAAAAGCGGTTCTTTATATTTTATTGTTTGTAGTTACGCTTTTTAGTACATTTGATATGGAACAAAAACTTAAACGTAGTACAAGGGCGACTGTTGACTATAGTTATTTTGAGCAAGTGGACGGCAGTAAAGAACTTGGATTTGGTGAAGAATTTTTACCTAGTGGTATGGAAAATTGGATGGCACCCACAGGTCTCTTATCCGAACCTACTACTATTAAAATAAGGAATATGTCTCGCTCCTATAGCACGTTTTTTTTAGATTATGAAGCACCAGAAATGACCAATTTAATTTTTCCACTTATCTACTATAAAGGGTATGAAGTAAAAATAGAAGGAGGAGGAACGGTTAGTAAAGTACATGATGCTGGACGTTTTAAAGACGGAAATATGCATGGCTTTGTGGAAGTTACAGTGGTAGGCAATGGGAAATTAACGCTTTGGTATGCAGGAACTTTCGTTCAAAAAATGTCTTTTTTGGTAACCTCAATCGCTTGGGTGGGGATGATAGGTGCTCTTCTATGGAGTAAAAAAACAGAAATGAAATCTTAGTATATAATCAGCACTATTTGCCTAGAAAAATCTCGGACTTTAGATGGATGTATCTCTCAAGAAAAAACTTTACAATAAAGAAGTAGAGAAATGACAAAGAAAAAAACCACTAGATAAAGTTAAAAGAGATTGGGGAAATGGATCATGAAGCGTTTATTTAAATCAGTTGTGTTTGAGATGAGTCTGTATTATGCAGTGTTAGCAGTTGTGTTGCCGTTGATTTATGCAGTGACGTATCACGTCTCTTATCTATCTGTTTTTAGCGCTGAATGGTTTGCTGTGACAGTGTTCATGTATCCAATTGTACTTGTCTTGTCAGCAATTCGTTATGGTTATGGACGTATGAGAAAGACTAGTCACTTCTAAATGAAATTGAAATAGGCTAGGACAGAAGTGCTCACTTCCATCCTAGCTTATTTTGAAATTCTATAAGGTTAATTGTTCCATATTAAACGCATCGGTCATAGCTGGTGTTGCTTCTTTCATTGGTGTAACAGATTCTAATTCACCTTGAACGGCGATTCGTGTTGTAGCGTACATGTCACCACATGTGATCAACGTGATCATTTTCTTGCCTGGAACGTCATCAATCAGTTCTACTCTGGAAGGATCGATTTTTTCAACATAAGTGATTTTATATGTATAAACATTATTTAAATCAGTCGTATAAATCAATTCTCCTGGTTTTGAATATTCCAACGGTGAGAATAATGAAATCATATCCTGTACACGGTGGCTAGCAAGGGCATAATTGCCTTTGCCCATTTCTTGATCGGGTTTCATTGTTCCTGCACCAGTTAGTAAAACAACATTGTCCAACCCTCTAAAAATCGGTAAGTTGATTTTTACATCGGGGAGTGCGACAGCACCAACAACAGGTAGGTTTTTATTTGCAAGTTGAGCTTTTAAGACAGCTTCTGTGCTCAAAGATTCAACTGCTTCAAAATCAAAAGAAGTATCCGTTTGATTATTTTTAGCCACGATCTCAGGTGTTAACTTTTCTACAGCATAAGCTTTACCATTTTGCTGAATTAGCATATTTCTGATTTGTGTATTAAAAACTAGCGCTAAACCAACGATTAGTAATAAGAATAGGAAGATATTAATCAGCCAATTTCTTTTTCTAGATTTTTTCTTTTTAGGACGTTCTTTTCTTGAGGCCATAAGCTTCCTCCTTTTTTTTATTTAAGTGTATCATAAATAAAACTGAAACCCTAGTTTAAAATCTTTATTTTTTTATAAATATGATTATTTAAAAGGAACCTTAAAAATACGACAACTGCGCAGTATTTTTAGGGGGATATCCACTATCTGCTATAGAAAGTGGGCACTTTTTAACTCTTTGTAACTGAATCTTAAAATAAAAGACACAAGCTTTTCTCACTGAAATATTGTAGAATATAATAGAAGACAAAAGACGGGGGTGATGGAACAAATGTTGGACTTGATTTATGTACATATTGATATGACAAGTAATGCAGTATTATCAAAAGGGATCACACATACAGATTTTACACGTTCCATTGTTCATCACCCTAAGAACCTGCTTTTACTGAATCCTTCTGCCGAAGAAGGCGAATACGATATGCACAGTGGCTTGAAAATTATTCGCGGACAGGAAAACGTAGATCAATATTTTTCTACAGTTGATCGTCGGAAAATGAATGAAGAAATCAAATGGATCGATTTTTCCGACGTTACGATGCTTAAAGAATTGACGCCTTTGGAAATTTCGGAGTTGCTTTATTTTGGGCACATGAAAACGAGCTTGCATTCACCATTCTTTTATAAATTACAAAATGATTTTGTCTTTTTTGAATTTGTTGATCATATGACGAGAGTTTATTATCGTTATATTGATGAGTTTTATAGGATTTTAGCGGATAAGATCACTCGAGTTATTCTAGAGAAAGTCAATGATCGGAAAACGTTCTTCAAACGAGGCATTTCAGTTGAAAAATTAGACGGAGAATTGTTGAAAGAAATGAAGCCGGTTTTACAAGAAGGTGTTGTTTTCTGCTTTGACCAGATGGATATCAAGGGAAAAGAATACCACATCCCGATTCATGTCGTGGAAGATTCTTTATGGAAAACGAAAAATTTTGCTTACCGTAATGAACCAGTCATTGCAATATTAATTTATAATACAGCCAAAAGAACATGGCGTCTGATGCAAGAAGATGAGTTTGGATTTACTGAGTTGCCGAGGCAGGCCTAGTATACTAGAAAAAACGAGCAGATGAAAGTGAAAAACTTTCTTCTGCTCGTTTTTTTAGGTTAAATATTTTTCTGCAATCTTAAGCGTTTAGCAATTTTTTCAATAAGAAAAAGTGCTGGCAACTGCGAGGTAAGTTCGATTGTTTTATCGTGGTTGTCACTCGTTTTATAAATAGTTTCCCGACTGATCGTATATGGAATATTCAAATCAGACATGCGGCTGATTGTGGAACTGTCGCTATTTGTGATCGAAATGATCGAGCATTTTTTTGTATTCAGACGTTTTATATAGTGAATGATCTCTTGAGTTTCACCCGTTACGGAAAGGGCGATCACACAGGTACGTGCCAGGATATCATCTGGAAACCATTCGATTGGATAATTAGAAGGATCCTCGATCCGCAGTGCAGTTTGAGATAAATTAGTGAAATACAGTGAGCCGTAAGCGGCAATCGGCTCAGAAGAACCAGACCCAAGAAAAAGAACCAATCCTTTATCGGCTAAAAGAGTAACGGCTTGTTCAATTTTGCTATCTAGAAAAGGCTCATTAACACGTTCTAAAAAATGAATGTGCTGTGTTTCATCTATGTCGGCGATTTTGGCTTGGTTGATAGATTCATAATATAACTGAAGTTTCACCTTAAATTCAGAAAAACCATTGCATTCAAATTTGTGACAAAAGCGTAAAATGCTAGCGGTACTCGTGTGTGTTTCATCTGCTAAATCTCTGATCCGCATATAAGTGACGATGTTTAAATGATTGGCGATATAGTGATAAATCTCATATTCTAAAGGGTTTAGATCAGGAACATAGTCTAAAAAAAGCATAGCGTCCTCCTTATGGTTACAAACTGTGACAAAATTGTGAGAAATGACAAAAGACGTCACTTATCACAAAGGAATGAAAGCGCATAACAAAACATTATAATCAATGCTATACTCCAATTATAGAGTGTGAAAGCGCAATCTGCAAGGTGATTGAAACAGAAACTTATTTCTTAGAACTAAACACTTTTATCCCAACCAACTTGTATTTTGTATCATGGAATCACGTTGTTCTTCGTGATTTACAATAATGAGATCGAAACGCAGTGTAGTGTTGTTCGTTTCGGATCTTGCTGTTTATCTGAATTTAGACTAATAATTGGAGGAATAAGCAATGAAAGTAGAATTTCCAAAAACATTCTTTTGGGGAGCCGCATCTAGCGCAACGCAAGCGGAAGGACGTCTTGTAGATGATGGTAAAGGGGAAAATATCTGGGATTACGCTTCAAAAGAATATAATCATCGTTTTTATGACGGGGTCACGACGGAAAATACTTCTTTATTTTACCGTGACTACCAACAAGATATTCAAAAAATGCAGGATATTTCATTTAACTCATTTCGTACATCCTTATCTTGGTCACGTTTGATACCCAATGGTACAGGAGAAGTTAATCCAAAGGCAGTAAAGTTTTACAATCATATGATTGATGAATTGATTGCTAAGGGTGTAGAGCCGTTTATCAATTTATATCATTTCGATATGCCGATGGCGCTACAAGAGAAAGGAGGATTTGAAAACAAAGAAGTAATCCAAGCGTATAAGCAGTATGCTGAAACATGTTTTGAGTTGTTTGGGGATCGGGTGAACTATTGGTTTACCTTTAATGAGCCGATGATACCAGCAGAAGCAGGTTATCTGCATGACCGTCATTATCCTTATGTTGTTGATTTTAAACGGGCGGCGATGGTATTGCACAATATTATTTTAGCGCATTGTGAAGCGGTCAACGTGTACCGTGAAATGAAACTAGCTGGGAAAATCGGAATTATCATGGATGTGATACCAGTTTATCCTCGTAGTCAAAATCCAGCAGATTTATATGCGGCTGAAATGGCGGATTTATTTTATACAAAGAGTGTCAATGATGCGATTTTGAAAGGGCAGTATCCAGCGCGTTTAAAAGAAGTTTTAGAAGAATATGATCAATTACCAGAAGTGACAGAAGCAGATTTAGCATTGATTAGTGCCACAAGCATTGATCTTTTAGGTATCAATTATTATCGTCCACGTCGAGTCAAAGCGAAGGAATGTCTGCCAAATCCTGACGGGGTTTTTTCGCCAGAATGGTTCTTTGATGAATATGTTATGCCTGGTAGACGGATGAATACATCTCGTGGAATTGAGATATATCCTAAAGGAATTTATGATATAGCCAAAAAGATTCAGACAGAATATGGTAATATCGATTGGTTTGTTTCTGAAAATGGTATTGGGATCGAAGGCGAAGAGGCATTTATTGAAGAAGGAATGGTCCAAGATGATTATCGAATCGACTTTTTGAAAGAACATTTGACGTATCTAAATCAAGCGATGAAAGAAGGCAGTAATTGTTTAGGGTATCATATGTGGACGTTTGTGGATTGTTGGTCGTGGGGCAATGCGTATAAAAATCGTTATGGTTTTTATCGGTTGAATCTTGCGACAGGAGAAAAGTCAGTGAAAAAATCTGGTGTATGGTTTAAAGAAACAATTGAAAATAATGGGTTTGATTAAAGAAAGGAAAAGTGATTCTTATGATGAAAACTCTTGATAACTTAGCTATGAAACTGTTACCTATTGCAAATGCGATTGGTAATCAGCGGCATTTACAGGCCATCAGGAATGGATTGATTTCGATTTTGCCGCTGACAATCGTAGGTTCCTTTTTTACGATTCTGCTTAACTTGCCAATCCCTGGTTATTCTGAGATGATCGCACCATATCTAGCAGCATTAGATGTTCCGTTTCGATTTACTGTAGGATTGATGTCTTTGTATGCTGCTTTTACAATTGGTTCATTTTTAGGCAATACGTATAAGCTGGATAAGATCACTAGCGGTTTTCTTTCAATGCTGGCAACGCTTTTGATGGTTATGCCGGTCAATCTTCAAGAAGGTGTGGATGTCGCTGGAAATGCGGTAGCAGGTGGCCGTTACATCCCAATCACACCGCTTGGTTCGCAAGGGTTATTCGGGGCGATCGTAGCAGCCTTGATATCTGTTGAGATTTATCGTTTTACCAAGGAAAAAAAGTTGGAAATCAAAATGCCAGAAGGAGTTCCTCCTGTTGTTGGAGAATCTTTTGCGGCTCTGTTGCCGACATTGTTAGTAATCTTAGTCTTCTGGGTTCCACGTCACTTTTTCAATTTTAATTTAAATGATTTGTTAAGCGTGGCAATTTCACCTTTGAAAGTTTTTTTAACTGGAAATAATATTTTTGGCGGTATTATCACACAGTTTATGATTTGTTTATTTTGGGCTTTAGGGATTCATGGACATGCTGTTTTAGGACCGATCATTCGTCCTTTTTGGGATCAAGCGATCATTGAAAATGCAGAATTGTTTCAAAATGGGACGAGTGCTTTTCAATTACCCAATATTTTTACAGAACAATTTTACCAATGGTATGCACAAATGGGTGGGACTGGCGCGACTTTAGCACTTGTTTGCTTATTTTTATTCTCTAAATCAAAATACTTAAAGCAGTTAGGGAAATTATCGATTTTACCAGGGATTTTCAATATCAATGAACCTGTTATTTTTGGGACACCAATTGTGATGAATCCATTGCTTGCGATTCCATTTATTATAGTTCCGATCGTGAATACGATTTTGGTTTATATTGTGACGGCACTTGGTTGGATGCCTAAAATGATGGTAAAGCCGCCGTTTTCGATTCCAGCACCATTAGGAGCGCTGATCACTTCTAATTGGAATTGGGTAGCCTGTGTGATGGTTTTTGTTTGTTTTGCGGTTTCATTAGCGATTTATTATCCATTTTTCAAAATGTTTGAGAAAATCCAAGTAGAGCAAGAAAAACAAGCAGAACAAGAGGACTCTATTGCAGTAACTGAAGGGATTTAACAGGATGTTAGGAGAGTGAAGAGATGATTTACGTTATAAGCGGATGCATCATATTTGCTACACATTATTTATTGAAAGAAAATCAGTGGCTATTTCAAAAGAAGCTGTGGCAACTGGTCATAGGCACCATTCTTTTAGTGAGTGTCGCAGTGCTATTAAGTACGTGGATAGGGTCGTTGTTTCCGGTCATTGCTGTAACGTTAATTTGTGCAACGATGCTTCAAATTAAGTACACACATCAATTGGCTACACAACGGTTAAGTTAGAAAAAAGACGAGCTGAAACGTAATCAGTTCGTCTTTTTTTCTTCAGTCTCATTTTCCTTATCTTTTAATGCATCTTCAATTTCTTTATGCAAGAAGTAAGAGATTACGGTTCGGATCACTACTAGAATCGCTAATTTTAAAATATCTTGGAATGTTGGTTTGATAATGGATTCAATAATGTCAGCTGCAATCAGTATTTCTAAACTAAGTAGAATATAGCTGCCTAAAAAACTTTTAATGAAATTATTTTGTCGTGCCATCACTACACGATTTCGATCCGTGCGTTCACTTTTTAGAAAATCGATACCAGCCATGATAACGCCCCAAATCAAGACTACGATGGAAAAAATATTCAAGGCTAAAATAAACAAATCAAAGAATGGAATCAGGTTACCCATAATATTTTGAGCTAAATCGTGCACTCGATATACCTCCTTTTGCCGCAATGGTTTAAGACTATCGAAGGGAGTTAGTCTTGTTGAGTAACTTTTTTAGCAGAAACCAACAACATCATTGGCCTACGCAGCTCGTCACGCATTTCGGTGCTTACTTCCAACATTTCAGGAGCAGGCATCGGTTCGACTAGTCGAGTAATTTGAAAGCCGTTTGTCAATAAGCCATCTAGATAGGTGGTCAACGTTTTGTGATATTTCATTACCGTCTCCCCTAAAAAGGTTGTTTCACGAATACTTTCATCAAAATATCGGTCAACTGGCCAGTAGATTGGTCGACCATCTTGATCATAAATCCAATCTTCAGTTCCTTGAGCTGTAAAAATCGGATGTTCCGCAGAAAAAATAAAGTCTCCACCAGAATTTAAACAATGATTGACCTTTTTAGCAATTTCGTCGAATGAAGGAACATAGTGGAGTGCTAAAGAACTGATCACAATATCAAATGATTCACCTAATCCATCAATTTCTTCCATCCCCATTAGGTGATAACTGATTTTGGGAGAATCGGTCATTTCTTTGGCTTTTTCGATCATCCGTTCAGACAAATCGATGCCAATAACTTTTTCAGCACCGTTCTCAACGGCATAACGGCAATGCCAACCATAACCACAGCCAAGATCCAAAACAGATTTTCCTGTAAAATCAGGTAATAATTTTTTCAATTCATGCCATTCACCGGCACCTTCAAGGCCTTTTTTAGAGCGATCCATTTGGCTATAGGCCTCGAAAAAGTTTGGGTTATCATATTCGTTTTTCATTAGATATCTCCTTTTAACGAGCGTACTTTCTATCTCTTTTATTGTATCAGATTGTTAGAATAATACCCATAAAAGAGAATTTAACTAATGTAGAGAAAAGTTATTGAAATATATGACCGCAATCGCATAAGACATCGACAGCTTTGTCTTTGTCTTTGTTTTTAATTAAAAGATAGTCAGTATTATACGTGGACAAAGCAAAAATCGAAATCTGATTTTCAGCTAAAGGATTGGCTAATTGAGTCAAAATGCCAACTAAGGAAAAATCTAACTCTCCGATGACTTGAATGATGCACCAATCGTTGTCGACAGAAAGTGCTTGGCTGGTTTCAAGTGTGTTAGAAGGAACAATAATCGAGCACTCATCTTCTGTGTAGGTAATACTTTTAAATGCGTTTATTTCATGGAATAAAGCAGGTATTTCGGCATGCGCTGGGAATTTTAGGATGGTATAGTCAAGGTCATCTAATAGTTTTAACTGCATAGTATTTCCTCCAAATCGCTTTTTTTAAATAGAAATCTGTAAAAAGACTTGAGAACCGTAAACAGAAGGTAGATTATTTTCTGTATATTCAAAGCCAGCTTCTAAACGTAAAGCTTGAGTGAATGCTTTGTCTTCATTAACAATGATCGTAAGTTGATCAATGGTTGAAAAATGTTGACGAATGAATGACGGTAATAATTGTACAGCTTTTTTAACATGGCCATTGTTTAAATGGCGATAGTCTGTTGAAAGATCATGTACTAATAAACTGTTTTTATTATCAGAATAAGGGCTGCCGCCTCTAGCTTCATACAGGGTCAAAAAGGCAACCAAATGCTCGTCTTTAAAGGCAAGAACAGCATGACGTTGTGGATCCTTTTTTGTTAAAGCAATCGCTATTTTGGGCTCACGAACATAGCGTAATTTTCTTTCGGATAAGCAGTAATTATTAATGTGTTCCTGATGTGTGTCATCATACATTGTCAGATACATGATTTTTCCTCCTGTCTCGTTACGTACAGTTATTTTAGTTAGCAAAAAAAGAACAAATTACTTATTATCTATAGTATAGCTTGTTTGAACACTCTTGTGCAGTAGCTTTCTAGTCTTTTTTGAGTGAAAAATAATATTCTTAACTTCTTGCTGTGGGTTTGATTTGATGTAACGATGGATAGATAGAAAAACAGTCAGAGGAGGAAACATGTTCGTCTCCCTCTGACTGCTTTATTTATTTGATGAGGCGTTTATCATTTTTAGACAATGTACTTACCTTTTTTATATGTTCAACCGTGATCATCCGGATTTGTTGGCTGTCTTCTTGTAACCGTAACATGATCGAGTCACCTATACTCTTAGAAACGATCCATCCAGAAACTGTTTCAAATTTTTGAGAAGTCGGCACTTCTTTTAATTGTAACACCACTAAACTTTTTTGAGCAGAAGCAACTTGTAATTTTTTAAGAATTTCCTCACGCTCTTTATTTTTACTCTGTTTATCTTTAGAGTCATCTAAAAATGCCGAAAAGAAACTTTGGGAAGATTGGCTGATCAATTTTGAAATGCTTTTCATTGTTGATTTATGGTTATTGTCCATTCTTCTACCTCCTTTACGAATTTGCTACTACTTTCAGACTCTGAATAATCAGATACTACCATTTTACCTAAAAAAGTCAAATAGTTCAAGAAAATATGTTCGTAATAATTTTGAAAATAATCATTCCTACTTGCTTTTTTTACTAGTTTCAGTAATATTAGAAGTACCAATTACTATTTATGTAATTTGCTTGGAAGTGAGAGGAATGATTAACACTTTCAACTTAAAAGAGGGAGATATCCATGAAGCAAAAACAAAAAAAGAAATCAAAAGCTTATATCATAGCATTATTAGTCGGAACAGCATTTGCAGGATTCGTTTTAGCAAAAGTAGCACCAATGGAAGAAGGACATGGCTTTTCAGCTTTATTTAGTGCTGGCAAGGCTGATGAGATAAAATTGACTGAGACAAGTGAAAGTAAAAAAGAACCAGAAAAAGTAAAAAAACTAACCTATACTGAGCAAATCAACCAGGATCTGAGTGAAGGGAAATTTGTTAACCGGATGCCGATCAACTTATTATTGCAAACGGATGATAAATGGAAGTCGACACCATATGGTACGGGGAATCCAGACGGAAATACCTTAGAAATAAATGGTTGTGCGATCCTTTCTTTAGCGATGGTATCTTCTTACCTAGATAATAAAACATACACGCCTCAAGATATTCTAGACTGGTCAAAAAATGATTATTTTGTAGAAGGTGAAGGTACAGCTTGGTCGGCGTTCTCTGATTTTGCAACAGTCAAAGGTTATCAATTTGAAGATTTAGAAACGGATATCGCCTCTGTAGAAGAACACTTAAAGCAAAATCATCCTGTGATCATCTCCGTAAAACCAGGTTTATTTACGGAAACAGGCCATATCATGGTACTGAGCGGAACGAATAACGGTAAATTCTGGGTGAATGATCCAAATGATTCTGAGACAAAAGGACACTCCAAAAAAGAATTTACAGCAGATGAATTGCTGAATGAAGCATTGAACTTTTGGGTGATCTATAAATAAGAATATGAATGAGTAAAGCGAACCTTTGATTGAGGTTTGCTTTTTATTCTCTTGTAAAAAGAAACCGTTTTATTTTTTCTAAAAACCCATTGACATGGGATGGTTCCCACATTATACAATTAAGCTATAAAAAGAAATGGAGTGAGCCAATGAAAATCATCATCGAAAAAAACTTTGACGCAATGAGTGAAACAACTAAAAATATTTTATTAGGTCACATGAGTGAAGATAAACGTGTCAATCTCTCTATTACAGCAGGTAATACTCCTGTCGGTGTTTATGAAAGAATGGTAGACGTTGTAAAAGACTCGCCAGATTACGCAAATGTTCATTATTATAATTTTGATGAAATACCAGTTGCTAATCAAGCAGAAGGCGTAACAATTACTGATTTGAGAAAGTTATACTTAACGCCTGCAAATATCAAGGAATCCAATATCCATCCGTTGACTGTAGAAAATTATGCAGAACAAGACAAGCGATTAGCAATGGCTGGCGGCTTGGATGCAATGTTGATCGGTTTAGGTGGAGATGGGCATTTCTGTGGGAATATGCCAACAACAACAAGCTTTGAAAATTTGACGTATAAGGTAAAAGTAACAGGCGACGAACCGTGGTTTGTACCTGATATGATGGAAAAAGGGTTAGAATTTGTTACGATGGGACCCGTTAGTGTGATGCGCGTGAAACACTTGATTTTGATCGTTAATGGCGAGAAAAAAGCAGAAATGGTAAAGAATGTATTGCAAGGGCCAGTAACAGAAGAATATCCAGCATCCGTTTTACAATTGCACCCTAATCTTACGGTTATTTTGGATGAAGCTGCAGCAAGTAAATTGGATAGATAATAGGCATGCAAAGACTAGGGTAACGTTTCCCTAGTCTTTTTTTATCTGATTTACAAACATACGTTCTCGTGTTATGCTTGGATAAAATAAAACTGATTGGAGCAAGATATGGAAAAAGTTCGATGTGATTGGGCCAATGGAAATGAATTAGAAGCAAAATATCATGATGAAGAGTGGGGGACGGCAGAGCATACGGATCAAAAGCTTTTTGAAATGTTGATATTAGAAAGCATGCAGGCCGGATTGAGCTGGTCGACGATCCTTAAAAAAAGAGAGACGTTGACTAAGGCATATGATCAATTTGACTACGTAAAAATTGCTGAATATACGCAAGAAAAAATTGATTCATTACTAGCAGATCCAGGTATTATTAGAAATAAGCTGAAGGTTAATGCGGCGATCAATAATGCGAAAGTATTTATGGAGATTCAAGTAGAACACGGCAGTTTTGATCAGTTTATTTGGTCTTACGTGGATCATAAGCCTATTAAAAATCGTTGGAAAAATATCAAAGAAGTGCCAGCATCTACAGAATTATCTGATAAAATCAGTAAAGATTTAAAGAAAAAAGGGTTTAAATTTTTAGGTACAACAACGGTCTATGCGTTTATGCAGGCGACAGGCATGGTAGATGATCATTTAGCCTATTGTTTTAAGTGCCAAGAAGATTTGGGTGTGAGGCAAAAGTAAAAACCACTTTTGTTTCACACCTTAAGTATAAATACATGGTGGGATAAAGAGCAACCTTATTTAAGTATTCTGTTCTGCCAGATAAAGGGGCATATAAATTGGAAATTTACTCTTGTGCTTTTTCTAAAATAAGATATTCTTTAAAGAGTAGACTATTTAATTATCTGTTTGTGAACTATTTTTTAATCAGTGACATGTCATGATCACTGGGTAAGATGATGTTGTATTGCATAGCGTTCAATCTAAATCAGCTCCTATTCTTGGTAAAATCAGTATGTTTTTTTTACAGGCATTGTATATGACGAAAAAATGATATACGGAATCAGTAATTATGATAGGAAGAAATGGGTAGTATGATGGAAGTGAATGACTTGAGAAATTTTCAACGTATAGCAGCTACATGTTCGATGTCACAGGCTACTAGAACAATGGAATATGCTCAATCCAACTTAACTGAACGAATCAAATTATTGAAACAAGAGTTGTCAGTTCTTTTTTTTTTACGAACGAATCGAGGCGTTGTATTGCTTTCAAAAGGCGAAAAATTATTGAAGTACGCAACTGTAATTTTAGCCCAAATCAACGAAATTGAAACGTATTATAAGAAAATGATGCTGGGGCATAACGCTAAGAATCATATCTCAGCATCAAGGAATCCGAATAAACGGTGGGATCAGAAGCAATGCCTAGGGGAATAAGCTGAAATTGTTGTAAAACGCAATGAATATAATGAATTGATGTTGCACAATACCGACTTGGTTCTCGTAGTTAAACGCTTCTGTCCTAACCTCTGTACGAAAACTATTGGCTCTAATTACGTTGAGTTAACGGATGTTCTCGATTACCAACCTGCAATCGAATTATTGATAAGCTAGATCGATTAGAAGCAATGTATGGGGGAACAGAACTAGATATAGTAGTGATTAACAAAGTGACTTCTTTTAAAAACCACCTTCTACTTAACGAAGAAGTTGGTTGGCTGTCTGCAAAAGGTGTACAGGATGTATACCTAATCAGTTGAGATAAAGAATGTCCGTATAGAAAGATGATGCTGTCTTTAATCAATCCGCAGACATGTAAAATTGTTGAAGTTGATTCTATTTACTTGATGATTGACCTGATAAAAAAGGAGCAGGCCGGTCGATTTTACCTAAAATTTTCTTTCAAGAGAAAAAGAATCAATCGTTGCTTTTCGAAAAAATAGAGCAGCAAGTTCCTATTTATCTCGTTGGAAAGGATAAGAATAGACAACAAGTTCTCTTATTTTTGAAACAAAGTAGCGGTTTGAGATAGAGAGGATTTAATTTATATGAGTGATATTTATAAAGTTATCAATGCAAACTATGAAAAATTATCAGAAGCTGAACAAGAAGTCATTGATTTCATTTTAAACTTTACGGATATTGGAAATTTAAAATTAAAAGATATTAAAGATGAACTGTATGTATCAAATGCTACCGTCATCAGAGCGTGTAAAAAACTGAACTATGCAACATTTAATGAGTTGAAAAAGGCATTCATTGTGTCTAGAGAAGAAAAACTAGATATTTGTCCAGCAGAATTTGATTTTTATCATCTTTTAGAAGGGATAAATAAGGATACGTTAACGACTTTGAAGTTAGCAGATGAGCAGAAGATAGACCAAATCTGTGATTGTTTGACTAATGCTAGAAGAATTTTTTGTGTTGGGATGGGTTCAAGCTCTCAAGTGGCATCTGAATTTAACCATAAATTGAACTTGATTGATCTTTGGACGGATAATTATTCAGAACAATTTTTACTTGAACGAATTCCTCAAATCTGCAAAGCACAAGACGTAGTTATTGTTTTTTCTTTAAGCGGTGAAGAGGACAAAATCAATGAAATTATAGTCAAAGCAAAAAGCAAAGGTACAACGATTATTGCGGTTACTAATATGGTATCTAACAAATTAAAGTTGATCAGTACATATTCTTTGTTGACCTATAACAGTCCTAGTAATCGGAAACAACTTCGCTCAAGATTAATGCTATATGTAGCAAGTACCTTGATCTATGAAAAGTTGATAGTGAAAATAGCTAGTTTGGGATGATATCAACTGAATTTGGTATGTGAATTCTCCCAATTTTTTTATAGAATGACTTTTCTCTTTTAAAATAAGACGAGCCAAAACGTATAGTGTGTTTTGGTTCGTCTTATTTCTTTATCATTTTATTTCGTGTCAAAATAATCTTCGTAAACTAACATCAATTTATCAAAACTCTTAGCATCAGGAATCAGTGGAATAACAATTGTCGGAATGTTATCGATATAGATTTCAGGAATATTGGTTATGATGCAATCATACGCAGATGCTTCTTTTGCAAGCTCCTCTAATGAAGTGACTTGTAGTGGTGTACAAGAGAAACGGCCCCTTAAATAGTAAGTGATGCGCTCCGAAAGCATGTTCATATACTCTATTCCAGAATTGAATAAAAGGCAAGCATTCATAGTTGGCGTTGAGTACTCTAAACGATCAAGTAAATGGGGCCAATTAGTAAATAAAATCGAGATCGCTTCATAAATCATATATTCTTTATAAGGATTGGAATAAAAAATAGCCTGTAATGAGTGAATCAGTTCCGTTGGAAAATGGCCATATAGGTTTTTGATGCTTATAAGAAATTCTTTGTTCTTATTGTGCAAGATATACGTTCGTCCGTGTATTTGGCAATCTAAGTTGTAGAGACGCATAAAAATATCATCAAAATTAGCACATTTACAGCCCATTTTCTTTTCAATTTCTTGCAGAAGAGTTTCAATTTTTTGGTATTTTAAAAAAGCATTACGGTCGACTTTTATCAGTTCTTGTACAGTATCGAGTGAGTCAGCATATTGATCACTAAAAAATAAATAGAAAAAAGTGTTTAAATTAACGGAAGATAAAGGTAAATGAAATTGACTATAAAATTCATCGCAAGCATATGTATCATTAAGAATTGGAAATTCTTTTTTAGGTAGATTGTGAAGTTGATTTTCACTATTATGTTTTAACAGATTGATAATCGTATAAGTGTAGAAACGTAGGCGATTTAGTAGAGAAAAGTCTAAGTTATATGAAGGTTCATTAGGGACTGCTTGTTTAACGATTTGAAGTCCGACTTTATCTAAAATAACCAACTGAGCAGGAGTTAAAAGACTTTCAGCCACTCCATACTTCTCATAAAAATAATGCTGCATAAAATTGCAAATACTATGTGGATCACCAACGAGCTGCATCTTCTTCAAATTGATTGTAAAACCTTCTATTTGAAGTAGTTGGTTAACTCGTAAAACAATTCGTTTGATCGTTGAGACACTGATATAAAGATCATCTGCTAAATCAACGATAGTAGAGAAATTATGTAAAAAAATTTTTTCGATCAACTGAAATTCAACACTATTTTTTATAAATTTTTGATAAATACTCGTTTTACAAAAGCCAAAATTGGTCGCTAAGCGAATACCATATTTTTTTGAGGACTCGATAGTAGCAGGTGCAAGCAATGTTTCTAATTCAATAATATCTGATTTTAATGTTTTTACAGGAGCGCTTAATGCTTCAGATGCGGTGGAAAACGTGACCCAATCATTGTCAGCTAATAATTCCATTAGCTCTAACTGACGTTTGGATCGTGAGGAAAGGATTTCTTTCATAGTATCATCACTTTCTATTCTTTATGTTATTTTTTAAATTTGTTCATATTAAGATGAAATAAATTTCACTCTGATTCTTATTTTAACTCGAAACAATCTATTTTGTCTATATAACAGGGGATAATAATCTATATTTTTTTACAATAATTTAAATATTTAGGTCAAATTCTTCTGTTTAGTAGAAAAATCTGACCTTTAAATCTGATTTTTTTTGATAACATTTGTAATGTTTAGTGTGTTTTGTTTAAAAATTGATTTAATTTTTATAGAATAGCTAAATTAAATCAAGTATTCCTTTTTTTTGACGATAAATGACCCTTTTTTTTCTTACAAAACGTTTAAACTAATGTTAAGCCAGTCGAAGGCAAACGTTGAATGGAGGAGAATTATGAAGAAAAAATTAGTAGGATTAGCATTGATGTCAACAATTATTTTAGGTGGAGTAGGTCTGATGAATGCGGATGAAGCAGATGCTCACGGATATGTAGAGACACCAGCTGCACGTGGTTACCAAGGTTCACTAGATAAAAATACAATTGGTTGGGGACCAGCGATGGAGAAGTATGGAATGGTTATTACCAATCCTCAATCTTTAGAATATGATAAAGGATTTCCGCAAGCTGGACCAGCAGATGGCCGTATCGCATCAGCTCAAGGCGGTAAAGGACAAATCACAGATTTCGTAATGGATAGTACTGGCGCAAATCGTTGGACAAAACAAGATATTAAAACTGGGGTAAATACATTCTCTTGGCACTATACAGCGCCACACAGCACAACGAAATGGCACTACTATATGACAAAAGTTGGTTGGAACCCAGAAAAACCATTAGCGAGAGCGGATTTTGATTTCATTGGTGAAGTAAAACATGATGGATCAGCTGCTTCAAACAATAAATCACATCAAATCGTGGTTCCAGAAAACCGTTCAGGTTACCATGTAATCTTAGCTGTTTGGGATGTTGCTGATACAGCAAATGCATTTTATAACGTAATCGATGTAAATGTAAAAGGGAATGGGGAAATTACTCCTCCAGTTGAAGAAGCTCCTGTAACACCGACAAATGTTAAAGCATCAGAAGTGACAACTTCTTCGCTTAAATTAACTTGGAACAAGGGTTCTAATGTCAAAGAATACAATGTATACCGTGATGGTAAAAAAGTTGCTACAGTTGGTGGCGCTCAATTTAACGATGCAAACTTAACAGAAAATACAACTTATTCTTACCAAGTAGAAGCAGTTGGAACAAACGGCAAAATTTCTGAGAAGAGTGCAGCTGTTAAGGTAAAAACACAATCGTCAGCAGTTGAAGATAATCAAAAACCAACAGCACCTACAAACGTTCACTCTATGGGAACTACTGAAAATTCAGTCGATTTAATGTGGACAAAATCAACGCATTTCTTAGGTGTTAAAAACTATGAAGTATATCGTGACGGTAAAAAAGTGGCGACAACAGAAAAAACAAACTTTAAAGATACTGGCTTGAAAGCTAACACAACATACAATTACACTGTCAAAGCAATCAGTCTTGGCGGCAACGTTTCAGAAACGAGTGCAGCATTTTCTGTGAAGACAAAAGAAGCTCCAAGTGGTCAAACAACATGGGAAGCTGACAAAATTTACAACTATGGTGACAAAGTAATTTTTGACGATTTAGAATATGAAGCAAGATGGTGGACAAGAGGTGAGCGTCCAGATCAATCAGATGTTTGGAAACTTCTTTCAAAAAAAGCGGTGAACTGGGAAACAAGCAAAGCATATAGCGGTGGCGATACAGTGACATTCCAAGGTGACACATATAAAGCAAAATGGTGGACACAAGGAAATGAGCCGAAAACTTCAAATGTTTGGGAATTGATTTAATCAAATAATATCTCTATGACATAGCACTAAAAAACAATCATTACGACATAGAATAAAAAAAGAAACGTTAGACCAGATATGAATCTGTCTAGTGTTTCTTTTTTTATAGGTTTTGGATAGGAGTATGTTTAAATTCATCGCGGTATTTAAGACCGTAGCCTAACGTTCGATCCATAAAAATATGAGCGCTCCAAACGATAGCGATCGGCAATAAAAGAGCTGTTTGAGTAAAAAGGTAAATGAAAATCAATAAGATTGAGAATACTAAATTATGACCTAGATTATAAATTTTAGTACCAAAAGATGGATTACTTATATAACCAATCATTGTGATATCAGGTAAGAAGAGAAAAAGGAAGGAGTATTTGAATCTGGTGAGGGGGGGATTTGGAAATAATTTGTTTAAACAAATGCTAGTAGGATAAATTTTTTTGGTAATTATTGAGCCTCACATCTGCTTATTAAAAAGAGGGATAATGATTTATGAGGAAATATAGACTATAATCAAAGGAAAAGATCGCCAAACGAGGTTGCAAGAGAATAGGAGATGAAGAGATGAAATTTGAGTGGCGTAAACAAGAGAAGGCGTTGTATTTACCAAAAGCAAAACCAATGGAGCTAACAGTGCCGAAACAGAATTTTTATACGATTTCAGGAAAAGGTGATCCTAATGATTCGCAATTTGGGGAAGAGACAGCTGCTTTATACGCGATGTCATACGGTATTCGAATGATGCCTAAAAACGGAACCACACCAGAAGGTTATTTTGAATACACGGTTTATCCGTTGGAGGGGATTTGGACATTGTCAGATGAAGCGGTAGCTGATGGCAGGGCATTTGATAAGTCGGATTTGGTCTATAAAATCATGATTCGCCAACCAGATTTTGTAACAGAAGAATTGGCTTTAGCGAATATAGAAAAGATTTCTAAAAAGAAGTCGAATCCTAATAATCAAAATGTAAAGTTTGAAACGATTGAGGATGGAAAATGTGTGCAAATGTTGCATGTAGGCTCTTATGATGATGAATTTAAGAGCTTTGAAGTGATGCAACATTATTGTGAAGAACATCAGTTGAGTAGAACGACATTTGCCCATAAAGAGATTTACCTTTCTGATCCTAGAAAAGTAGCGCCTGAAAAAATGAAGACCGTGTTACGTTACTTTGTTGAATAGAGAGAAAAAACGTCTGTCTGAGTAAAAAACCCAAAATAAAATGAATCTTTCATTTTATTTTGGGTTTTTATATGGAATTAAATGGTCGTTTTTCGATAAATATGAGCTTCGTAATCTGAAAGGCACATAAGCTGTTCTAGCGGTTTAGCATCTACTGTGGTTACTATTTCTTCCCATTTAGAATAATCCCAAGAATCCGGAAATGAGACAGTTGTTTGTTTCCTGCCTAACTGTACTAAAATTAGCCAAGACTCTGTTTGGGTCGTGCGTGTATAACAAAAAACAGTTGGATGTTCAGGTAAAAGTAATTGGAATTTTCCGTAAATAAGTGCATCTGTCTGTTTTCTTAGTCGAATCAAAGCTTGGTAATGATGGAAAATGCTACTGGTTTTAAGATCTTTCTGTGCGGCATTGATCATTCGGTAATTTTCGTTGACTTTCAGCCAAGGTTCAGTTGTTGAAAATCCTCCGTGCAAAGCATCCTCCCATTGAAAGGGTGTACGGCTATGGTCTCTGGACCAATTCACTGCAATTGCTAAAGCATCTGTACTGATTGTTCCTTGTGCTAATAACGTTTGATAAAAATGAATTGTATCTGCTGCATTCAGTTCTTCAATCGAGCTAAATGGATAATTAGTCATCCCGACCTCTTGGCCTTGATAGATAAAAGGAGTTCCTTTCAATAACAAAAGAACTGTTGCTAAAGCTTTTGCTGCTTCGGGGGAATCATCGCCGTAAACAGACACGCTGCGAGGTGTATCGTGATTCTCTAAATACAGAGCATTCCAACCATCCTCTTCTAGGCTGGTTTGCCATTGGTTCAAGGAATGTTTTAAATGTGGAATAGAACCTTTTTGACGGCCTATTTCGCCAATACGTTCACAATGTTCCAATTCAAAAATCATATTAAAATACCCATGATCACCCGTCCAAGCACCAGCTTCATGATGTGGGACACCGCTGGCTTCGCCGACTGTCATAACCGTGTATTCATTAAAAATAGCCTTTAATTCTTTTAAATACATTTCGATACCAGAGACATTCATAAAGGGGGCCCATTGATTATCAGTAATCTTGAAATCCCAAGGTTCTTTTTGGATATGACTGATTGCGTCAATCCGGAAACCATCAATACCAAGATCAAGCCACCAGCGAATCATTTGGTAAATTTCATGGCGAACACGCGGATTTTTCCAGTTAAGATCGGGTTGCTCTTTAGCAAAAACGTGAAAGTAAGCTTGTTGGGTCGTTTCGTCATAAGTCCAGGTTGAGCCACCGAAAAAGGATTGCCAGTCATTAGGCATCTGGTCTTTTGTTGCATCGGCCCAATGATAATAATCACGATAAGGATTATCAAGCGATTTCTTAGACTCGATAAACCAAGGATGTTGGTCGCTAGTGTGATTGACGACTAAATCCATAATAATCTTTAAATCTAGAGCATGTGCTTCTTTAAGCAACGCTTGAAAATCATCCATCGTACCAAAATCTTCATGAATCGCTTGGTAATCAGAAATATCATAACCGTTATCAACATTTGGTGAAGCATAGATTGGGTTGATCCAAATAAAATCAACGCCAAGTTCTTTTAAGTAAGGTAGTTTTTGACGGATACCATTCAAATCACCAATGCCGTCATGGTTACTGTCTTTAAAGCTGCGAGGATAGATTTGATACCCCACCGCATTCTTCCACCAACTATTTTTCTCCAAACTGCTATTTTTTTTAACTTCGATTGCTGTATTAGACATGGACTCCCTCCAAATAAAAGTGTAAAAGGCTCGTTCAGCACCGACAGAAAAATAGGGAGATAGGAGAGTGGCGTAATTTGCCACAACCCTATTTCATCTTTTTTCCGAGGAGCTAGCCTTTGAAACTAGATAAGAATAAAAGTGTAAAAGGCTCGTTCAGCACCGACAGAAAAATAGGGAGATAGGAGAGTGGCGTAATTTGCCACAATCCTATTTCATCTTTTTTCCGAGGAGCTAGCCTTTGAAACTAGATAAATGAACCACGAATGCTTCGTAGGGTTCTAATGTTCTGTCAGAAAGTTTGCTATAGTCTTTCTCAGTATTTGCGATAATCGTTTCAGTGCTTGTTTGATCTAATGAAAATGCTTGTTTTTGGTCTGAAAAGTTGCAAACAATTAACCAACTTGTTCCTTGATAATGACGATAATAAGCAAATACTTCATCGGCTGTATTTGTTAGCAATTCGAAACTACCCCAAACGATCAAAGGAGATGTTTTGCGCAGTTCGATTAGTTTTTGGTAGGTATAAAAAATCGAATTTTTATCAGCTAAAGCATTGGCAACGTTGATTTCGGGATAGTTATCGTTGACGGCGAGCCAAGGAGTACCTGTTGTAAAACCAGCGTTTTCGATATCAGCCCATTGCATGGGTGTGCGGGCATTATCGCGACCTTTAGTGTTTATAGAAGTCAAAATTTCAACTTTTGTGTAGCCTTTTTCGATGCGATCAGCATACATATTCTTACTTTCGATATCTTCAACTTCTTTAATATCTTGAATCACACGATTCGTCATTCCGATTTCTTCACCTTGGTAAATATAAGGAGTTCCTTTTAACATGTGCAGTAAAATAGCCAGCATTTTAGCGCTTTGTACACGGTAATTACGATCATTTCCCCACCTTGAAACGATTCGAGGGAGGTCGTGATTGTTCCAAAATAGGGAATTCCAACCTTGGTCGCCAAGTTCGGTTTGCCATTTTGAAAAGACTTGTTTTAATTCTGCTATCTGTAAAGGACGCAGATCCCATTTGCTTTTTCCGGGTTCTTCATCTAATGCAACGTGCTCAAATTGAAAGACCATAGAAAGTTCGTTTCTTTTTGGATCAGAATAAAGTTTTGCGATTTCTGGTGTAGCGCCCCATGTTTCGCCAACTGTCAGCAAATCTTTTCCGCCAAAAGTCTGAGCATTCATTTCTTGTAAATAGTCGTGAAGTTTTGGGCCGTTTCCAGTGATTTTTTTGTCTGGGATTTTTCCAACTAGATCAATAACATCCATTCTAAAGCCGCCGATCCCTTTATTGATCCAAAAGTTCATCATATCGTAAATAGCATTTCGGACAGCAGGGTTTTCCCAGTTTAAGTCAGGTTGTTTTTGACTGAATAAGTGTAGATAATAGTCATCGGTCGTCTCGTCTAATTGCCACGCTGAACCTAGAAAAGTTGATTCTAAGTCATTTGGAGGTGTGTCTTTATCAATTCCTTTGCGCCAGACGTAAAAATCACGATAAGGGTTGTCTTTAGATGAACGAGATTCGACGAACCAAGGGTGTTCATCGCTGGTATGGTTAACGACCAGATCCATAATGATTTTAATCTCTCTTTTTTCAGCTTCCTGAATCAGCTGTTCCATGTCCTCCATCGTTCCAAATTCTGCCATAATTTGTTCGTAATCGCTGATATCATATCCATTGTCATCGTTTGGCGAACGGTAGACAGGACTTAGCCAAATCGCGCTGATTCCTAATTGTTTCAAATAATCTAATCTTTGGATGATTCCGTTCAAATCACCGATACCATCACCGTTACTATCTTGAAAACTCCGTGGATAAACTTGATAAACGACGGCTTCTTGCCACCAATGAGTGCTTGCTTCCTGATTTGTCATTTTGTTCAATCCCTTCTGTTGTGTCTACTGATGTGATAAACCCATAAGGCGCAATTTCGATGGCCTTTTCGTCCAGTGATTGTGCTCGAGCGGAGAATAGAATTTCTTCTTTTTCAATGTAAATAGGCTGTTTCCCAGTATTAAAAATGCTGCGGAGCATCTTTCCTTCATGTTCATAGGCGAAATCGATAATACCTGATTGCTCATCTGCTTCATACCAACGTAATTTTCCTTCCGATAAAAGTGGTTGGTGTTTTTTTCTAAAGGCAATTAAGTTTTTGACGAATTGGTACATCTCCAGATCTTGTTTTTCTGATTCCCAAACCATACATTTACGACAATCTGGGTCTCCGTCGCCGTCCATTGCATATTCATCTCCGTAATAAAGACAAGGCACGCCTTTTTGTAAATAGGTAAACGCCAAGACTTGTTTCATTAGTTCTTTGTTGTTTTTGGCGATTGTTAATAAACGTGGCGTATCGTGAGAATCTAGCACATTGAACATGATTTGGTTGGTTTGTTCACGATAAAGCATCAATTGATGATTTAATTCAGATACGAGCTTATTCAAAGGAATCGTCTGGTGTACAAAATAAGAAAGAATTGCATCTGTAAAGGCATAATTCATGACCCCGTGAAATTCATCGCCTTGTAACCAACGTTGGGATGAGTGCCAGATTTCGCCTAAAATATAAATATCTGGTTTTGCTTCAGTGCAGACATCGTGGAATTTACGCCAAAAACGATGATCTACTTCATTTGCTACGTCTAAACGCCAAGCATCAATGTTAAATTCATCTATCCAATAACGGGCAATTTCTAGTAGATAATCTTGTACCTCTTTATTGGCCGTGTTTAATTTAGGCATATGAGGTGTGAAGGCAAATGTATCATAAGTAATGTCATTAGAAAATTCAAAATCGGCAGTCGCTGTATAAGTGACTGGAAAGTTATGGATATGGAACCATGATGCGTACGGAGAAGCTTTGCCATTTTTAACCACATCTTGCCACTGTGGCGAAAAGTCTCCCATATGGTTGAAAACAGCATCCAACATAACGCGAATTCCACGTCTATGACATTCCTCCACTAGTTTTTTAAAGAGTTTCTTATCACCAAAAGCTGAATCGATTTCGAAATAATCGATTGTGTCATATTTATGATTACTAGCAGCTTGGAAAATCGGACAAAAATATAAGCCGTTGATTCCAAGATCCACAAGGTGATCTAAATGATCTAAAACACCTTGTAAATCTCCGCCGTAAAAGTCGTCTCGTCCAGGATGTTCTTGGCTGCCCCAAGGTAAAGTACCTTTAGGATCATTGGTTGGATCGCCATTTGCAAAACGATCCGGAAAAATTTGATACCAGACTGTTTCTTTCACCCATTGAGGTGCTTTGAAACGATCTGCTTCATGAAAATAAGGAAGTTTAAAATAATTGCCTGCTGTTTTTAAAGTAGATTCTTGATAAGGAAAGAATCCGTGATCGCCGTAAAAAAGCACTGTACCATCCATTCCTTCTATCTGAAATGCATAGCTTAAGCGTCTGTGCGGTGCGGATGTTTCTACTATCCAGTAATCATGTGTCATTGTGGATAAATACTTTTCCATCGGTATCGTTGATTTAAACCATTCGCTGTGTTCAAGTTGATAAGGATCACCATTGATCAGTGAAACGTTTTTTATGTCGCTTCTACCGGTGCGTAGTCGAACGTGCATTTTGTTAGCTGTGTATAAATAAGCGAATTCGCTTTCGGGTTGGTGGTGGATTGCTGCAGTGTTCATCTAATTTTTTCCTCCTGATATCGATTCATTTTCTGTTCCTGCCATGTTTTCTAAAAACCACCCATATTATGACACATAAGAAAACCGTTTTCAACGTATTTTTCGCAAACGATTGCATTTTGTTTTAACAAATAGATTATTTGCCCTAGAAATAAAGGTAATCCTTCTGGAAAACCCTATATTTAGCTATATTTAAATTTATAGTGTTGTTTATCAACGTTTTTTTGTTTGTTAGATAAGTCATTTTTAATACGTTGTGTAAATTTAATGAAAGTATTTTTATAAATTCTTTATATTTCACTTGACATTTTACGCAAACGATTGCACAATGTAAGAGAATAGAACAGTAAAAAATTCCTAGGAGGAACAAAAGATGAAAAGAAATATGAAAAAGCTTTTGACATTAGGGGTAACAATGACAGCGGCGGCGTTTACACTAGCGGCTTGTGGCGGCGGATCATCAGATGAAAAAACGACTGCCAAAAATGAAAACGCTTCTATAAAATTATGGGTAGATGTAGCTTTCGTTGATACGTACAAACCATTAGTAGAACAGTTCGAAAAAGAACATAAAGATTGGAAAGTTACGATCAAGCCAAGTGAATCCGCAACAGCACAAGAAAATCTAAAAAAAGATCCTAGTGCTGCAGCAGACGTATTCATGATGCCGCATGACCAACTAGGGCAAATGGTAGATGCAGGGATTATCTATGCCAATACAAAATATGAAGATAGCATCAAAGAAAATAGTACAGAAAGTGCAGTGGAAGCTGCGACTTATGATGGGAAATTATATGGGTACCCATATGGCGTTGAATCACAAATCTTGTATTATAACAAAGAGAAATTAGCAGAAGCCGATGTTAAAAGCTGGGAAACGCTAACGTCAAAAGGAAAATTAGGAGCAAACTTTGGCGAAGCTGGAGCAAACTATATCTTCACACCGTTGTTCATGTCAAATGGGGATGAATTATACGGGAAAAACGGGGAAGATATCGAAGGAACGAATTTCAACAACGATAAAGGGGTCCAAGTTTTGAAATGGGTTCGTGAGCAAAAAGACAATCCTGGTGTTATTCAATCGAATGCAGATGCACTTTCTAATTTAGGAAATGGCAAAATTGATGCCTTCTTATCTGGTCCATGGTCTAAATTAGATGTGGAAAAAGCTTTAGGCGATAACTTTGCGGTTGCACCATATCCAACAGTTGATTTGGGCAATGGTCCTGTTCAACAAAAAGCATTCCTAGGGGTGAAATTATTCGGAGTTAATGCATCAACTAAAAGTCCTGTTGCGGCAATGGCTCTAGCAGACTTCTTAACAAATAAAGAAAATCAATTAACCGTTTTTGAAAAAAATGGTACAGTGCCAGCAAATAAAGAAGCTCAAACAGATGGAAAAGTGACATCTGACAAGGTGGCAGAAGCTGTGATGACGATGAGTGATGCGGATCATTCTGTTGTAATGCCGAAACTTCCAGCGATGGTTTCTTTCTGGGGCCCAGCTGATGCAGTATTAAATGATACGTATAATGGCAAGATTGCTGAAGACCAATACTTACCAAAATTAGATAAATTAGTTAAAGATACCAGTAAATCAGACAAATAATTCTTCACCATTTTCAAGGTGATCTTGAGGCTGGAACGAAACTCTATGAGCTTTGTCTCAGCCTCATTTCTTATTTTAAGAACAGGATGTGAAACGCGATGAAGCGAAAGGCAAAAGCCGATGGACCGATTTCTTTTAGAGAGCTATTCAAAAAAGGGGATAAATCAATCAAGCTTTCTTATGTATTTATGGGAACAGCGAATATCATGAATGGACAAATCGTCAAAGGGTTGGCATTTTTAGCACTACAAATTGGATTTGTAGCATGGTTGGTCATTAATGGATTTCATGCACTGTCGATGCTACAAACATTGGGAACAAAATCGCAAGGTTGGATCATGGATGAGTCGCTAGGTATCGAAGTGCAGCAGCCTGGTGACAATTCGATGTTGCTTTTATTATTTGGGATCGCTGCAATTATTCTTATTTTGCTCTTTATTTTTCTATACATCGTAAACCTAAGAAGTGCGCGCAACATTTTTACATTAAAACAAGCAGGGCAACCGTTGCCAACGTTAAAAGAAGATTTGAATAGTTTGTTGAATGAAAAATTTTATATTACGTTGATGAGTATTCCATTATTGGGTGTGCTGGCATTTACTATTTTGCCGCTACTTTATATGATTTCCATTGCGTTTACAAGTTATGATCATAATCATTTGCCGCCTAAAAACTTATTCCATTGGGTTGGTTTTTCAAATTTTGGAAATGTACTGACGGGAGATATTGCTGGAACTTTTTTTCCTGTGCTTACTTGGACCTTGATTTGGGCTGTTTTAGCGACAGCCACAACGTTTTTCTTTGGGATTTTGTTAGCGCTGTTGATCAATGCTAAGGGAGTGAAAGGGAAAAAAGTTTGGCGGACGATTTTTGTGATCACGATGGCGGTACCGCAGTTTGTCAGCTTGTTATTGATGGCAAATTTGTTTAACGGCTCAGGACCGGTCAATGCGATGTTGCAAAATTGGGGCTTGATCGATCAGCCAATTCCTTTTTTAACAGATGCACTACTCGCAAAGGTCACCGTGATTTTCGTGAATATGTGGGTAGGGATTCCGGTAACGATGTTAGTTGCGACGGGGATTATTACAAATTTACCGACCGATCAAATAGAGGCGGCCGAAATCGATGGTGCAAATAAGTTTCAAATTTTTAGAAATATTACGTTTCCTCAGATTTTGTTTGTGATGGCGCCTAGTTTGATTCAACAGTTTATTGGAAATATCAATAACTTCAATGTGATTTTCTTGTTGACGGGTGGGCAACCGGCGAATAGTAATTTTCACTCTGCTGGTGAGACGGACTTACTTGTTACGTGGCTGTATAAACTAACAGTGACAGCTGCTGATTATAATCTCGCATCTGTAATCGGCATCATTATCTTTGTTCTTTCGGCGGTCTTCTCATTATTTGCCTACACAAGAAGTAGTTCATTCAAAACGGAAGGGGCGTAAACAGACTTATGAAATCGAAAAAAAGAAAAAATCTATTCTTGCATTATACATTATTGACGATTTTATCGATCGTCTGGATCTTTCCAATTGTTTGGATTGTGTTGACTAGTTTTAGAAGTGAAGGCGGAGCCTTCGTGACGTACTTTATCCCTAAACAATTTACTTTTGAAAATTATAAAATGTTGCTGACAAGTTCAACGTATCCTTTTGTGCAATGGTTTTTAAATACATTGTTTGTAGCAGTTTGTAGTTGTATTTTATCGACATTGATCACAATTGCGATGGCGTATTCTTTAAGTCGTCTGCGTTTTAGAGCACGTAAACCATTCTTGAAATTAGCATTGGTGTTGAACATGTTTCCTGGTTTTATGAGCATGATTGCTGTTTATTATATTTTAAAAGCGATGAACTTGACGGGGAGTTTATTAGCGTTGATTTTAGTTTATTCATCAGGTGCTGCCTTAGGTTTTTATATAGCAAAAGGATTTTTCGATACTATTCCGATGGCGTTGGATGAATCTGCGATGATCGATGGGGCGAGCAAGTTTGAGATTTTCACGAAAATCACGTTGCCGCTGAGTAAGCCGATCATTGTTTATACGGCGCTTATGGCGTTTATGGCACCGTGGATGGATTTCATTTTTGCAAAAATCATTTTAGGTGATAATGTGAACAAATATACGGTTGCGATTGGGTTGTTTACAATGCAAACGAAGGATAAAATCGATCAGTATTTCATGGCGTTTACCGCAGGCTGTGTGTTGATAGCCGTTCCTATTACATTACTGTTTATCTTTATGCAAAAATATTATGTAGAAGGAATTACGAGTGGTTCTGTGAAAGGATAAGACAGGAAAAAGCATTTCCGTATTGGAGATGCTTTTTTTACGTTCGTCTTTGGGTGTAAGGAGAAATATTTCCTTCGATCACGTTCGCGATTTCTGCTGCAAGCTTCTCTCTTGAAATAGGATCATAAGCTTTAACAAGCTTATTTACTCCGGGTATTTTTTTAGTCAAGTTGATAGCAGCTGCGCCGATAACAGAAGAAAAGCGTTGTTTATCCACAACTAAACTAGGGTAAATAATTGCACTTTTAGTCGTTTGTTCTTTGATCAATTGTTCAGCTTGAAGCTTAGCGTCCATGTACTTCCTTAAAGGGAAAGGTGCGCTGTTTGCGGATATGAACAGAAAGCTGGCGGGCATTGCTTGTGTCTTTAAATACGTCAAAATGATTCGAACAGGTTCTAGAATAAATCGATCGTAGGTAATATTTTTAGAAGGATTCTCTCTAAGAATACCGATCGCATCAATGACCCAATCGGCATTTTTTACAGCTGGATGCCAATGATCATCTGTTAAAACATCAGAACGAAGCCAGTGGACTTTTTTTGACCAAGAAGTTGTTAAGTCATGCGGTTTTCCGCTACGGGAAATAGCTGTTACGTGATGACCTCGGTTGATGAGTTCTTTTGAAAGTTTTTGTCCGATAAAACCGCTACCACCGAAAATAGTTATTTGCATCTTCTCTTCCTACTTTCTTGAAAGTTTCGTGATATATCTATCTTATAGCTAGTTTAGCATTATCCAACGGAAAAAAGGGTAAGGAATGCTTGAGGGAAAGAATAAAGAATTAATATTCATTGTAGTTAGTGTTTCTATTTTCTTGATGATTATTTTAGTAGCAGGCTATTTTTGGAAGTGGTTAAATGCTTTATACTATTTAAATGACAAGAAAAGGGATATAGGAAGTTCCTGTGCTAATGATGGAAGGTATTATTGGATAATAGCCGACACGCCGAAATGATCACTAATTACAGGCGTAGTTTTTCCATCGAAAACGATTTGATAGCTAGAAACGGATAATGTTTTTGAAGTGAAAATATAGTCGATTCTCAATTTCTCTTGATTTTCTCCCCAACCATCAATTGCTTTTTCAACGGTGTGTTCCCCAGTTGTTTCATCCGCTAACAAAAAACTATCTTGCAAGTGTAACGAGCTATTAAGAACAAGAGCGTGCCCCGTTTGTTTAGCTGAAGCTGGGTTATTGAAGTCGCCCATAATCAGTAATGGGGAAATGTGATCTTGTAAGGCTGTCTCGGTTTGCTTCCATTCGTATGCAAATCCGCCAGTTTCGGACCACCAAGAATAGTGGCAGCTTAAAGCGGTGATGTTTTTGTCTCCGAGTTTTGTCTGACCTATCAATAAAACTCTTCTGCGATAGTCACTGGGATCTTTTTCTTCGGAAATGACAAAGGCTTGTGGCTGGATCGGTTGTTTTGAAAGTAGGGCAACGCCTTCGTGATAGGTCGAGTAGCCAATGTGATTATACGTCCAACTCCAATGATAGTGACAGTCTTGTTCTTTTAATAGCAGAACTAAAAGGTGTGCGAAATTGTCTTCGTGGATGGTTAGCTGATCTTCTGTGGGATGAAAGTTATGAGTAGAAATAGTTGGTAAGCTATCAATCCGTTGATTGACTTCTTGTAAGGCAATCAATGCGTAATCTTCCTTCATGATGTGATCTGCAAGGTGCTGTAATTTTTCTAGTGGCTGACTTTCTAACCAGCTGTGGGTATTCAATGTTAAAACCTTCATGTTGTTCCTCCTCGTTTAAAAGCGTAGCGTAGTGGCTAGCTCGCAAAGCTATATAGATAGAAAACAGGGCAAGGATAAAACTCTGTGAGCTTTAAGCCAACCCTGTTTAAACGTGTTTTAAATTATGATTAGATCTCTAAACGTCCAATAATAGTTCCAGGATCTTGTTTGCCAATTTTATCTAAGTGGAAAGTGTTGATTCTATCGCCGTTTGTAAAGACAACTATCATAGTTGTTTGTTTCCCGGCGGCTTTGATTTTATCTAAATCGGCTGTGGCAATCGTTTCGCCTGCAGTAATCTTTTGTCCTTCGATTACATGGATTGTAAAAGCAGATTCTTTCATCTCGACCGTATCAAGTCCCATGTGAATCAAAACGTCGATTCCTTCTGAGGTTGTAATACCTAAGGCATGTTTAGATGGGAAAATACTGCTGATTACACCGTCGATAGGTGCATAAATCGCTGAATCAATAGGGAGGACTGCGAAACCATCGCCCATCATTTTTTGTGAAAAGACAGGATCGTCAACTTGATCAATAGCAATTACTTCGCCATTTGCGACAGGTACAATCGTTTTTGTTACGCCTAGATAATCTGTTTTATCGATTGTCGTGTCAGTCATAGTTGTTTGAGATGAGGGTGGAATAGTAACGCCAGAATCCAATAAATCTTGAATGTCTGATTTTAACACATCTGCTTTTGGTCCGTAAACAGCCTGAACCCCGTTATCTTTTACGATCAATCCCATAGCACCTGCTTTTTTCCAAGCATCTTCTGCTCCGACTTTACTCTTATCAGTAACACTCACTCGTAAACGGGTCATACAAGCATCGACATCTGTAATATTTTCCTTGCCACCTAATAAATGAATGATTTCGATGATTTGAGGATCGACACCATCTGCATTTTGAGTGCTTACTTGCGTTGCATCTGTTTGAGTATCATTATTATCGTAATTTCCATTTCTGCCAGGTGTGGCAAAATTGAATTTCTTGATCATAAAGTTAGCGATAAAGTAAGTGATGACACCGAATACGAGCACAAATAAAACGAAATTCAGTAAATCCATGCCAAGACCGGCCTTTAAGGCTAGTGGCGTGCGCGTCAAAAGTTCGATGTTTCCGAAAGAATGAACACGTAAATTAACGATGTCTGCCATAGCGAAGGCAGCACCTTGGATTATGGCGTAAACAATATATAGTGGGACAGCTGCAAACATAAACATAAACTCTAGTGGTTCGGTAACGCCGGTCAGAAATACCGCTAATGCGGCTGAGAGATACATTGATTTGTAACTAGCGCGTTTATCAGCATCGACATTGCGGTACATTGCGAGTGTCATGCCCATCAAAATACCAGAAGCGCCGATCATTTGCCCTACTTTGAATCGTGCAGGAGTCCAATTGCTTAAAACATAATTGTACTGAGAAGTATCACCTGAACCTTTTAGATTCACCAAATCAGTTGCCCAAGCTAACCACAATGGATCTTGACCGAAAACTTGCGTTCCTGCTTGCGCACCGGATAAAATTTCATAAGTTCCGCCTAATTGCGTATAGTTGATCGGAATCGTCAGCATATGATGTAAACCGAATGGTAGTAGTAAACGTTCTAAAGTTCCATATAAAAAAGGGGCCAAAATTGGCGCAGTATCTTGAGATTGCGCGATCCAAAGACCAAAATTATTGATACCGGCTTGGATATACGGCCAAATAAGAGCTAAAAGAATCGAAACGATCGTTGACCAAAGGATCACAACGAATGGCACAAAGCGCTTACCGTTGAAAAATGAAAGAGCATCGGGGAGTTTGCGGTAATTATAATATTTATTGAAGGCCATTGCCCCAACAAAACCAGCGATGATCCCAACGAAAACCCCCATATTTAAAGCTGGTGCTTCTAAGACGCTAGTAAAAAAACCTTTAACCATAATTTTAGTGCCAAACAAAGTGTGCGTAAATGCTTTGTCATCAGCTAACATGTCACTGGTTACGCCAAAAATCGAGCCGGTGATTCGATTGATCAAAATAAAAGAAAGTCCAGCAGCAAATGCGCCGCCAGCGCGTTCTTTTGCCCAGCTACCGCCAATCGCAAGTGCGAATAAAATATGCAAGTTGCTGATGACGCCCCAACCAATATTTTCAATAACACCGCCTGTTGTCGCTAGTGCTGTCCAGTCTGGATTGATCAAAGGAATCGTTTTTCCAATACTGATCATCAACCCTGCGGCTGGCATAACAGCAATTACAACCATCAATGCTTTACCAAACTTTTGCCAAAACTCGAAACTTAATAACTTTTTCATCTTTTTTCTCTCCTTTGCAATAATAGCGCAATCGATTTCGTTGACTGTAGTATAAAGCAGATTTTTATTTTTGTAAACCCTTAAATAGTGACCATTCTTTTTCACTCTCTATAAAACGATAATATCATTATAGATAAAGAATTTTCAACTAATAAGTAGTGAAAGGTAAAGAAATGTTTGACAATGCAATCGGTTGCGTTTATTATGATGTTAATAAGCAAACTATTTATAGGAGGAGAGAAAATGAATCATTTATTTGAAATAGACCCGTGGAAAATTGCCACACATCAATTAGAACGTAATGAACGTCGTCTTCAAGAGTCGCTAACATCAATGGGGAATGGTTATATGGGGATGAGAGGGAATTTTGAAGAACAATATACAGGAGATCACCATCAGGGTACTTATTTAGCAGGTGTTTGGTATCCAGATAAGACCAGAGTCGGTTGGTGGAAAAATGGTTATCCTGATTACTTTGGGAAAGTCATTAATGCCGTCAATTTCATCGCAATGGATATTTTTGTGAATGGGGAAGTAGTTGATTTAGGCATTCAAGAACCAAAAGATTTTTATTTAGAATTAGATATGCATAACGGGTTATTGACACGTACATTTATTCTTGAAAACCAGGATACAAAAGTCAAATTCCAATTTGAACGTTTTTTGAGTATTGTGCAACAAGAACTGGCTGTGATTCGAGTAACGGCAGAGGTTATTGAAGGAATTGCGGATATTCAAATCATCTCAAAAATTGATGGAGATGTCCGCAATGAAGACAGCAATTATGATGAAATGTTTTGGGAAGCTCAACAATCTGGTTTTGAAGAATCAATTGGTTTTTTAACAACTAAGACGATCCCAAATCTGTTTGGCATTGAACAGTTTAGTGTAACCGCAGCAATGAAACATATAACAGAGGCCAAAGAAGGCGTTGTCGAAACAGAACCTTTAAACGTACAACAATCATTCCAAGCGACTCTACAAACAAACGAATCAATCGTCCTAGAAAAGCAAGTAATCGTTTTGACTAGCCGTGATATTCCAGAAGCTGAGCAACGGGAAAAAGCAGTGCAACTATTGAAGCAAACGTCTAAAACGTTTGATGAATTATTGAGTGAACAAACTGATGCATGGAAAAAACGTTGGGATCTTGCAGATGTTGTGATTGAAGGGGACAATGCGGCGCAACAAGGGATTCGCTTTAATTTATTCCAATTATTTACGACTTATTATGGTGAAGATGAACGCTTGAATATCGGACCTAAAGGCTTTACGGGTGAAAAGTATGGCGGTGCTACTTATTGGGATACAGAAGCGTATGCGGTTCCTTTATATTTAGCTTTGGCAAAACCAGAAGTGACAAAAAATCTATTGAAATATCGCTATAATCAATTAGAACAAGCGAAACACAATGCGCGCCAACAAGGATTAGCAGGGGCTTTGTATCCAATGGTGACATTTACCGGAATTGAGTGTCATAATGAGTGGGAAATTACGTTTGAAGAAATCCATCGAAATGGTGCGATTGCCTATGCTATCTATAATTATGTGAATTACACAGGTGACAACGAGTATTTAAAAAATGAAGGGTTACAGGTTTTAACTGAAATCGCACGTTTTTGGGCAGATCGAGTTCATTTTTCTAAACGAGCAGGAAAATACATGATCCATGGTGTGACTGGACCAAATGAATATGAAAATAATATCAATAATAATTGGTACACAAATACGATTGCAACTTGGGTATTGCAATATACCTTAGATAATTATGACAAGTACAAGGCTGAAACGCCTGTTGAAATTACTGAAGAAGAACAAACGCATTGGCAAGAAATCGTTGAAAATATGTATTATCCATTTGATGAAGAACTAGGTGTTTTTGTTCAGCATGATACCTTTTTAGATAAAGATTTGATGCCAAGAACAGCTTTAACGCCAGCTGATTTACCTTTAAATCAGCATTGGTCTTGGGATCGTATTTTACGCTCTTGCTTCATTAAACAAGCAGATGTGTTACAAGGGATTTATTTCTTTGGCGAACGTTTTTCAAGAGCAGAGAAAGAGCGGAATTTCTTGTTCTATGAACCTATGACTGTTCATGAATCCTCTTTATCACCAAGTGTTCACGCGATTTTAGCGGCTGAACTCGGGATGGAAGAAAAAGCGGTAGAAATGTATCAACGGACAGCACGTTTAGATTTAGATAACTACAATAACGATACAGAAGATGGTCTGCATATCACGTCTATGACTGGTAGCTGGCTTGCGATTGTTCAAGGGTTTGCTCAAATGAAGACGGCTGATGAAAAATTAAGCTTTGCACCGTTTTTACCAAGTACATGGACAAGCTATGCCTTCCACGTGAATTATCGTGACCGTTTGTTATATGTAACAGTGGATAAAGATAATGTTCGCTTACAGCTTGTATCAGGAGATGAGCTACCTCTTACCTTATATGGAAATAAAATGGTTTTAGTGGATGAATTAATAAGTACGATGGAAAAGGTGAATGAACATGTTTAAAGGCGTTTTATTTGATTTAGACGGTGTGTTGACGGATACAGCGGAGTATCATTATCAAGCGTGGCAACGGTTAGGAAAAGAAATCGGGATCACGATCGATCGTGCATTTAATGAAGAACTAAAAGGTGTGAGCCGCGAAGATTCTTTGAAATTATTGTTGGCTCATGGAGGTCGCGCACAAGATTTTGACTCAGAGCAGTTTGCTGAACTGGCAAAACGGAAAAATGAGTATTATGTAGAGATGATTCAAGAAGTTAGTCCGGCTGATGTTTATCCAGGGATTCTGAACTTGTTAAAGGATTTAAAAAAACAAGGAATCAAAATTTCTTTAGCTTCTGCTAGTAAAAATGGACCGTTTTTACTTGAAAGGATGTCTTTGCTGCCCTATTTTGATGGTATTGCTGATCCAGCGGACGTGGCGAAGGGGAAACCAGATCCAGAAATTTTCCAATTAGCAGCTGAAAAAGTTGGTTTGACTGTGAGAGATTGTATTGGGATCGAAGATGCTAAGGCTGGTATTCAAGCAATTTTAGCAAGTGGTGCACTACCAATCGGTGTGGGACGTCCAGAAGATCTTGGGACAGATATCGTTTTAGTTTCTTCTACGAAAGAATTAACGGTCGATTTACTAGTTTCTGTATGGCAAACTGCAAGAAATAATGCTTGATTCAACAGTTATTTACCTCGAATCAAAATGACGATAGCAACAAGACATCAATCTGTGGTATTATTTTCTACGATAGAATGATTTATTGACAGATTTATAATGAACCGTGAAAGGAGTGGGAAAGATGACGATTACAGTGAAAGATGTTGCTAAAAAGGCTGGAGTTGCGACTTCTACTGTTTCCAGAGTAATCAATGATCATTCCAGTATTTCGGATGCTACGAAGAAAAAAGTCTATAAAGTAATGGAAGAAATGGGGTATGTCCCGAACATTGCTGCTCGAAATCTTGGGAAACGATCTTCAGGAGCCGTGGGTGTGATCTTGCCGCCATTAGATTCTCGCGAGCGGATGGGAAACCCATTTTATTTAGAGATTATTGAGTCGATCAATGACGAGGCACGCCAACACAGCATGACAACAGCGATCGCAACGGCACAGACTTTTGAGACTTTACTGGAAAACGTACAGCTAATGCATCGGCAAAAACAAGTTGACGGTTTTATTTTGCTCTATTCTGATAAGGACGATCCCGTCATCGATTACTTATTCGAAAATCAGGTTCCCTTCTCCTTGATCGGTCAACCTTATACAAATGAAGATAAAGTGATTTATGTAGATAACGATAATCAGCTGCTAGGAAAACATGCAACTGATTATTTGATTGAAAATGGCCACAAAACTATTTTATTTATTACGAATACGACACACGAAAATGTTTATTATGAGCGCTATTTTGGGTATCAAAAAGCGATGATGTTAGCGGATTTAACGGTGCTTCCTTCTGTTGATATGGAGAAGCCAGAAGATTATGTAGCATTTGAGGAGCTTTTAAAAGACACACAAGCAACCGCGGCTGTCGTGATTGACGATATCTTTGCAATGCGGATGATCCAGTTAGCGCAAATGTATGGCTATCGTGTACCAGATGATTTTTCGGTGATCAGTTTTAACAATTCGATTTATGCGACGTTAGTCCATCCTTATTTGACAAGTATTGATATCGATATTGCAGAACTTGGGAGAATGGGGATGCAAAAACTGATTGAGTCATTGCAGGAAAAAGAAGCGACAGGCGTTCGGATGGTGATTCCGCATAAATTGATTAAGCGAGAGACGGTACTTTCTTTGAAAGAATAGAGTGTTTTCGGAGGGGCTACTAGAGCTTTCACCGGTGGTACGGATTTTATGTGATTGGGATAAGACTTGTAGAGTTATTTCGCAATCATTTTTTATTGTAAACTCAAAAGGGTGTGGGACAAAAGTAAACAGCACTTTTGTTTCACACCCTAAATACGAATAAACGGTGGGAGCAGAAGCAACCCCTTCGGAAATAAGCTGGAATTCACAAAAATTTGAAGAGCAATTTTCGTGAATTCCTTCTTATTTCTCGGGGTTAAACACTCCTGTCCCAACCTCTTTTTTGTTTACATGGAATGTTAAAAATATTATTTTACGTTCACATCAATAGCTTGGAAGAATGAGTTAATTGTATCGTTAATGTCCCAAACGGCATAAACGACATGATATCCACTTCTGTCAGTTGGAATATTTACTTGTTGCATTTCATCTACAGCTGGCGTAAAGCCTTCTCCTTTAGGGAAGTCTTCACCGATAGGTTGACCGATTACTTTAATAAGATCCATATTTTTTAAAGTCAAAGGTTCATTTTGGTTCCAACCTTGTTTTGTCATATAGTATCTGTATCTGTTTGTTTTGTGAACAGCGGTATGGTGCCAATTGAAATTATTTTCTCCAGTGCTGATTGTATTTTTAACCCATCTACTTGAAGTTTGCTCGTTCAATGGTGAGTATACATCTAAACCGGCAGAAGCTAATTTACCATTCAATTTTCCAGAATCCAAATCAGCAGTCGGAGCTTCAACTCCTTGTGGTGTCGAGATGATTTCAGGATGTGATGAAATTTCGCCAGGTCCCCAACCAAACCCGTTTGCTTTAGCATTGACCACTCGGCTTGCAGGTTGATTTACGTAACCGTGAGCTGATGCTTCGTTTCCTCCACTAAACATTGTTAATCCTGTAACACCTAAAGCTAATAAACATAACGTTAAAGATTTCTTTTTCAAAATGTTCTCTCCTCTACAAATTGGTTAAATAATTATTTACAAACTGATAATAACACTGTTTGACAAGTTTACGAATCATTATGTATGTTATTTAATGTGAGGAAGGTATTTAAAATAAAATAACATAGTTGGAAATTAAAAAATAGTATCAGAAAAGTTGTTTTATTTGTTTTTACACTTTATGTTAATTAAATGTATAATAAAGTGATGTGCTGTTGCTGTTAAGTTTGGTTAAAAATTCTTAGTAATAATTTTGATTAACAAAAAGAAAATATAAAAGGTTAATTAGTGAGTAATTATCTATATTTTTATGATATAATAAACAGAAAATGATGAGTATGATTAGTTTTTGAGTATGTAAATTGAAAAAATAACGAAAAAATCGAAAAATATTTTATTTAAAGGTTTAAAAGAAGGAAAAATATATCTATCTTTAAATAGCTATTCACTTGATTAAGTTAATGAGTTGAAGTGTATTTGAAATCAAAAAATAAAAGCTATATGAACTCACTTTTGAACTAGTTTCGAGTATTCTACTTAAAGAATGCTCGAAACTATTTTTTTATACTTTTTAAATAAAACTGTCAGATCTTTAGGTTGACAAATAGAATATTCTACCTTAATATAAAGAAGAAATGAGTAGACTACAAATATAGTCGATGCGTGTATAAGCATAAAATAGAAAGCAAAAAATAAAGGAGATGGAGAAAAATGGAAGCAAAAACATTTGATATAGAAGGAATGACCTGTGCCTCTTGTGCGCAAACAGTAGAAAAAGCCACCGCAAAGCTAACGGGCGTATCAAAAGCCACTGTCAATCTAGCGACAGAAAAGCTAAATGTTGAATACGATGAAAGTAAATTGTCAGAAAGGGACATTCAAAAAGCCGTATCAGATGCAGGGTACGAGGCATTAAGTAATGTCCAGCAAAGAACATTTGATATAGAAGGAATGACCTGTGCCTCTTGTGCCCAAACAATCGAAAAAGCCACAAGTAAATTAACAGGTGTCACAAAAGCCTCTGTCAATTTAGCCACTGAAAAAATGGTTGTTGATTTTGATCCGTCAATAATAAACGTTTCGGATATTACCAAAGCCGTATCAGATGCAGGGTATGAGGCAATTGAGCAAGTAGATTCTGCAGATACTGTAGACAAAGACCGCGAGAAAAAACAAAAACATATCAAAGAAATGTGGCAACGTTTTTGGCTATCAGCTGTGTTTACAGTTCCACTATTATATGTTGCGATGGGACATATGGTTGGCTTACCATTACCGACATTTCTAGATCCAATGATGCATGCTGAAACTTTTGCAATGGTTCAATTGGTTTTAACGATTCCTGTATTATATTTAGGTAGAAGTTTCTTTACAGTGGGGTTTAAAGCTTTATTTAAAGGACATCCTAATATGGATTCGTTAGTTGCTTTAGGAACTAGTGCAGCAGTAGCGTATAGTTTATATGGAACAGCGATGATTTTTGCTGGTGATCCACAATTTACGATGGCGCTTTACTATGAATCAGCGGGTGTGATTTTAACCTTGATCACATTAGGTAAATACTTTGAAGCAGTTTCAAAAGGAAAAACGTCAGAAGCTATCAAGAAATTAATGGGTCTCGCACCAAAAAATGCCCGTGTTTTCCGTAATGGGCAAGAAATGGAAATCCCAGTAGATAGTGTTCAATTAGACGATACGATCATTGTTCGCCCAGGTGAAAAAATTCCTGTAGATGGTGTTGTGATCGAAGGTTCATCAGCAATCGATGAGTCGATGCTGACAGGTGAAAGTATGCCTGTTGAGAAAAAAATCGGTGATAATGTTATCGGTGCAAGTATTAACAAGAATGGTAGCTTCCGTTTTAAAGCAACTAAAGTCGGCAAAGATACAGCATTGTCTCAAATCATCAAATTAGTAGAAGATGCGCAAGGCTCAAAAGCACCGATTGCCAAAATGGCGGATAAAATTTCTGGTGTTTTTGTACCAATTGTAATGGTTTTATCTGTCTTGGCTGGTTTAGCTTGGTATTTCTTAGGACAAGAATCATGGGTCTTTGCATTGACGATCACGATTTCCGTTTTAGTTATCGCTTGTCCATGTGCGTTAGGACTAGCAACACCGACTGCAATTATGGTTGGAACAGGAAAAGGCGCTGAAAATGGCGTATTGATCAAAAGTGGGGATGCACTTGAAACGACACACAAAATTGAAACAATCGTTTTCGATAAGACAGGAACAATTACAGAAGGCAAACCAAAAGTGACAGATATCGTGACAATAAATGATATCAGCCGTGATGAACTCTTAAGACTAGCTGCTTCAGCCGAAAAAGGGTCAGAACATCCTTTAGGTGAAGCAATCGTAAATGGTGCAGAAGAAAAAAATCTAGCTTTTGCCAAAACAGAAGATTTTGCAGCAATTCCAGGTCATGGGATCGAAGTGACGATCGAAGGTAGCCGCTTATTGTTAGGAAACAAAAAACTGATGGATGACCGCGGTATTTCTCTAGGGAATTTAGGCGTTACCTCCGATCAATTAGCAGAGCAAGGAAAAACACCAATGTATATTGCCAAAGACGGTAAGATTGCTGGAATTATCGCAGTAGCAGATACAATCAAACCAAACAGTATTCCAGCAATCAAAAAACTGCATCAAATGGGTATTGAAGTGGCGATGATTACAGGAGACAACAAACGAACAGCTCAAGCGATTGCTAAGCAAGTTGGCATCGACCGTGTGCTAAGTGAAGTTTTACCAGAAGATAAAGCCAACAAAGTGATGAAACTTCAAAAAGAAGGCAAAAAAGTTGCCATGGTTGGAGATGGAATCAACGATGCTCCAGCTTTAGCGCAAGCGGATATCGGGATCGCAATTGGTTCTGGTACAGATGTTGCAATGGAATCAGCGGATATCGTCTTGATGCGCAGTGATTTGATGGATGTACCGACAGCGGTAGAATTGAGTAAAGCCACAATCAAAAACATCAAAGAAAACCTATTCTGGGCTTTTGCCTATAATACATTAGGTATTCCGGTAGCGATGGGTGTACTGTATCTATTTGGTGGACCATTGTTGAATCCGATGATCGCAGGGGCTGCAATGAGTTTTAGCTCAGTATCTGTATTGTTGAATGCGTTAAGATTGAAAGGGTTTAAGCCTTCAGTGTTGAAGAAATAAATAGATAAACTTAAGATGAAAAAATCGACTAATTTCTTAGTGAGCAGTAAAGAATACTGCTTCTAAGGTGATTAGTCGATTTTTTCGCTGTTCAAGTGAAGAGATAGAAAGGATTTATTTTATTCGACAACAGTCAGAATTTCATCAGTCGTTTGGCGTTTTTTCAATGGTATTTCTTTTGTACGATAACCTAATCCAAGCATATAAGAAACACCGAATTCAGTTGTATCTAACAGTCCTTTTTTACTCAAATAAGTTTCTAATTCAGATCGATTAAAGCCTTCAATGGGACAACTATCAATTTTCAATAAAGCTGCAGTAGTCATCATGTTAGCCAAAGGAATATACGTTTGTTTTGATGCCCAATCGAATAGAGCGCGTTCACTGTTTAAATCAAAATCTTTTACTTGAAACTGTTTGAACATTTGAGTTTGTGGTGCATCAGCTGAAAACGGTAGGCCAAATACATCTTCGACCATATGTTTGACATGAGAGCTATCAGCCGTAACATTTTTACGTGCTAGTGCTATGATAAAATGGCTGGCTCCGTTTAAACTGTTGATTGCGCCCCAAGCAAATTCTTTCAATTCTTCTTTTACTTGAGGGCTTTCGATTAGTAAAAAAGACCATGGCTCATATCCAAATGAGCTTGGAGACAACCGTGCTGCTTCTAAAATTGTTTCCCAATCTTCTGCTGAGATTTTCTTGGATGGGTCAAACGCTTTTGTGGCATGACGATGTTCAAAAGCTGATAAAATCTCTTGGCGTTTTTCTGGTGTGTTCATAGTCAATTTGTTTTCCTCCATTTACTTGAAAGTTTATCGCGCTAAGCAATAAGTGATTTTAGTGTAAAGGAAGTAAGTAGTGATGTAAATCGGGGAATTTTTTTATACCATCATTTGAACGGCTAGTGTATTTCTGAATGTTGTTTATTAAAAGAATTGCCCCAATGATACATTGATTCAATAACAGGAGCTAATGTTCGGCCATATTCGGTTACGGAATAACTCACAGCTATGGGTTTTTCCTGTATTACTGTCCGTTGAATGAGTTTATCGGCTTCTAGGTCTTTTAATTGTAAACTTAACATTCGTTTAGTGATACCAGGGACAAAACGTTGTAATTCGCTGTAACGATAAGACCCTTCAAAAATCAAATGGTACAGCAGCACACATTTCCATTTACCTGAAATTAGTTGTAAGGTTGATTCTACAGAACAACCGTCTAAACAATTATGAATTTTCCGATTTTTCATTGTATCACGCCCTTTTACTTATTTATGAGTATAACAAACAAGTTTCTTATGACTGTATCTTATCATCTTTTTCAAGTAAAACCGTAGAAAGTTCTTTATGCAATGCCCAAACGTTTTGCCCTAAATTGCTCATGATCGTAATATTCTGGTTTAATGAGCTATCATAAGAAGAAATAAATGAAACACCTGGATCTTGCCCTTGCATATAAGGAAAAGCCTGTTCGTTATTTTTAGCAATCCAAAAGCCATAGCCATAATAATCAGAAGCTTGGATGGTTTGCATCAAACTCACCGCATGTGTAGAAATAATTTTTCCGCTAAGCAAGGTTTGCCAAAAACATTCAAGGTCTTTTAAGGTAGTAAAACAACCGCCAGCCCCAGTTCCTTTGACGTCTATACTATAAATATTGCTGTAATATGCTTTGGCTTCTTCATCGTAGATGTAAGCATTAGCGACGTTAGCAGGCAGTCGATCCAAAGCGAAATAACCTGTTGAAGTCATACCAGCTGGTTCAAAAATGACTTGTTTCAAATAACAATCAAAATCTTGGCGAGTGAGCTCTTCGATGATCGTAGCTAAAAGAACATATCCGGTATTATTGTATTGGAATTTTTTCCCAGGTGTATCCACCATTTTTTTATCAATAAAAAGTGGCAATAGATCGCTGTTTTTGCGTATTTTATAATTAGGAAAATCTTTCCATAATTCAGCATAATCAGTAATTTCTTCTTCATCATAATAATCCCCGATTCCAGAGGTATGATTCAGTAGTTGGTGTACTGTAACTTTAGGGTCGATGTTAGGCATATTTTTTGAGAGAATTTGATTGATTGGCTGATCGATCCCCAGTTTCTTTTCTTCAATCAGTTTCATGATTGCAACAGCAATGAAGGTTTTACTACCGGACGCTGTTCCAAAAATCGTGTTTACATTATTTTTTATTTGATTAGGAAGATCTCGATAGCCATATGCTTCCATTAATATAGGTTCATTATTGGATGTGATGCTGATAAGGCCGCTGAAGTCTTTTGGAATAGCTTGTTTTAAGTTCATGAGGGAAACTCCTTTATTTAGAATATGTATATAGTAAGTTTACCATTGAATGGCTACTATCATTATTTTATTTTCTGATAAAAGTTTGAACGGTCAATACTCAAAACCAGAAAAGTGATGATAGTTAAAGTATTGTTGGAATTGAAATCGTAACTGGATATATGCTACCATAAAGAAGATGTTAAATAAACGTATAGTAAAAGAAAAGGAAGTGATTCGCTGGTGAATACATATAAATTAATATTGATCATGCTCCCGCCGCTTCCCGGAGATAGATGTTTTTTTTCAACTCTGTAAGGTAATGAAATTGCTAAGTGGGCTAGCTCTTCGTAAAAAAGATAAAATATGTCAGTGGCAAAGAACGCACAACCATATTTTCCTATTTTTCAGTCAAAGCTGAATGAGCCCACCTCGCTTTTAATTTTATCTAGCTAAGTGGGCTAGCTCTTCGTAAAAAAGATAAAATATGTCAGTGGCAAAGAATGCCACAACCATATTTTCCTATTTTTCAGTCAGAGCTGAATGAGCCCACCTCGCTTTTAATTTAGGAGGAAGTATTTTGAAAAAAAGCATCAAAATTCGTGTACCATCTTTAGTGTTACTGATTGTTTTAGTTGGGTTTCCACAGATCAGTGAAACGATTTTTACTCCGTCGCTGCCAGATATTGCCCATGATTTTCAAACATCCATGGCAATGGTTCAGTTAACGTTGAGTATTTATTTTCTAGCTTTTGCGCTAGGTGTGTTCTTTTGGGGCTGGTTGTCTGATTTTGTTGGGCGACGTAAGGCTATGCTTTATGGATTGTTGTTTTACGGGTTAGGTAGTTTTCTTTGTTTTCGCTCATCGACGATTGAGATATTACTTATGGCTCGATTTGTTCAGGCTTTTGGTGCCAGTACAGGATCCGTTGTAACTCAAACAATATTACGTGAAAGTTATTCTGGTAATCAGCGCCATGCGTTATTTGCGCAAATTTCTGCAGCTCTTGCGTTTACTCCGGCGATTGGTCCATTGATTGGCGGTGTTGTCGATCAGTATTGGGGGTTTAGAGCTGTCTTTCTTGTATTAGTATTGATGAGTGTTTTGATATTCTGTTATGCATTTTTGCGCTTGCCTGAAACGTTTGAAGTTAATAAGCGAGTACCAGTAAAATTATTGCCGATCATTAAACGATTTTTAATAAATCCTAAAGTATTGACTTATGGTTTTTTAATAGGCGCGATCAATGGTATTTTATTCAGTTACTATGCAGAAGCGCCATTTATCTTTATAGAACAATTTCATTTATCGGCAGCGATGTATGGATTTTTAGGCATTGGTGTGGCAGGTGCGTCGATTCTAGGCTCTTTATTGTCCAAAAGGTTACTGCCAGTTTATCCACCGGAAAAAATCATTTTGATTGGGATTAGAACGTTGGTGTTTGGTGCAATTTTTCTGCTTTGTGTCAGTGGGGGAAGTATTCTTCTGGAGAGTGTCCAGTTTTGGCTAATGTTGATGGGGATTTTTATCTTGTTAACTGGAGCAGGGATGGCCTTGCCTAATTGTCTAAGTTTAGCGTTGACCGATTTTCAAGATGTGATCGGCACTGCAGGAGCAATCTTTAGCTTAGGTTATTACTTGTTGGTTAGTCTATTCACGTTTTGCATGAGTAAATTGCATAATGAGACTTTATGGATGATGCCTTTGTATTTTCTTGCCATTGGTAGTTTGATGCTATTGTTAGTACGAAAATTTTTATTGTCTAAGAATAAAGTAAGTTAGCTAAGTGAAAAAAAACAAAAAACATCTGTGCAAAAAAGTTGCACAGATGTTTTCTTATTCAAACCAGTAGGGAATAGATTTTTTTGCTATAATTTATGGTAGTGTTAGAAATAATTAAGTGAGGGGTGCGTTGGATGAAGGAAATTTTATTACAGGCGATTGGGTTTTGTTTTGTTATATTTTTAGGGTATTTAATGAAGCGAATTGGCTTGCTGAGTAAAGCAGATGGTGGTATGTTGTCAGTTATTATTGTAAATATTACCTTGCCGGCAACCGTGATCGTTAGTTTAGCTAACGTGGTTGTTTCAGGCACGCTATTTTTCTTATTAGCAATGGGAATTGTTTTGAATATCTTGGTTATTTTGATTGGTGGTAAAGTAAGTAAGAAACGTTCCATTTTAGAGCAGAAATTCCAAATGTATTCAATGTCAGGCTATAATATTGGTAATTTTAGTTTGCCGTTTATCCAAGGTTTTTATCCGTTAGCGGTGCCATTTCTTTTGATGTTTGATATTGGCAATAGCGTGATGTTGACAGGTGGAACCACCTTGTTGATTGATAAAGTGGTTGGGACTAAAGAAGAGACTACGTTTAAGAAAATCGTTTTAGCTTTGTTTAAATCAGCACCGTTTACAGCGTATATGGTTATGTTGCTGTTACGGATCATTCAGTTTAACTTACCTGTGGAAGTGTTGGGTGTGTTAGAAATGATTGCCAAGGCAAATGGTTTTTTATCGATGTTTATGATCGGACTATATTTTGAATTACGTTTACCTAAAAAAGCGCTGCACTTAGTAAAAGAAGTTTTAGTTTGGCGTTATTTATGTGGAGCGATTTTTGCGTTATTATTTGCTTTTGTCATTCCGCTAGATCCATTGTTACGGATTGTTTTAGTCGTATTGAGTGTGGCTCCCATGCCAACTTTTTCGGTGATCAATAGCGTTAAGGTCGGAATGCCGGAAGAGACAGTTGGATTTACGTCTTCTGCGAGTATTTTGATCAGTTTAGTATTGATGACACTAATAATGATGTTTATGGGATGACACTAGAAAAATGTGAGTGAGAGATAACTCTTTGAGTTATATCCCGCCCACATGGAATCGGTATAAATGGAGGAAGCAGAAGCAATTCCTTCTTATTGCTGTAAAACACAACGAAGTAGGAGTTGATGTTGCATAGTCCCTACTTGGTTTTTGGCATTAAACACACCTGTTCCAACCTCTCAGGTTATTTAAGTATTAGACGTTCAGCAATATAGAAATCACCTTTATAAGGCGTATCTTCTCCGCCTACTTTTTGGTATAGGTCTGCGCCTTTTCCAGCTAAGACGACGGCGTCTTCTGCTAGACTCATTGCCAAAGCTTTTTCAATTGCTTCACTGCGGTCTTCAATTATTTCAACTGGAATATCCGTTGTGATGTATGATTGAATCTCTTCGCAAATCGTAACGGGATTTTCATCAGCTGGATCATCTGTAGTTAAGATAGCAATATCAGCTAATTCAGATAAGACAGTACCGAAATCTTTTCTTCTGGAAATAGCTTTATTTCCTGTACTGCCAATCACCACAAGTAAACGGCCAGTAGGATGCTCTTTTTTGACAAAGGCTAACAGATTTTTTAAACTATCATAATTATGCGCATAATCTACATAGATTTTTGCACCATTTGTATTCGTTAATAATTCCATTCGTCCAGGAACAGTCGTTTCTTTGATTCCTTTCTCACAGTCATTGCGTGTAGCGCCAACTAAGGCACTAGCAAGAACAGCGCTCAAGGCATTCCCCTTATTAAAATCACCGCCCAAACGCAAGTGATACTCACCAGAAACGGCTAAGGAGTCATTTTTTCCTTTGATAGAAAAGGCAAGAGAATCATCTGCACAGGTTTGATAGATATAATCTGTGTCTGGAGATGCTTGGTCGCCATAAACAAGATAAGGAATTTTATGCAATTCAGCTGTTTCTTTCAATAATTGAAAATAATCGGATTCGTGATTAAAAATCATCGTTTTTGAATGCTTAATTAGTTGCCGTTTACAGTAAAAGTAATCATCAAATGTTGGATGTTCGATCGGACTGATATGATCCGGTGTAATATTTAGGAAAATTCCTACATCAAAAAATAAACCATACACGCGATTTGTTTTGTAAGCTTGAGATGACACTTCCATAATGAAATGAGTCATGTTGTTTTTTACAGCTTCTGCCATCATTTGATAAAGGTCAAGTGACTCAGGGGTTGTTAAATGTGATTTGAAAAAGGTTTTTCCATCTAACGTAGAGTTCATAGTAGACAACATGGCTGTTTTGTTATTTGTAGCGTTATCTAAGATAAATTTAGTAAAGTAAGCAGCAGTTGTTTTGCCTTTTGTGCCAGTAAAACCAATTAATTTTAATTTATTTTGTGGATAGTCATAAAAAGCCATGCTTAAAACAGCCATTGCCTTTTTGATATCTGTCACAATGATTCCTAATGTTGCGGGGACATCATAAGGTTGTTCTGCTACATAAACAGTAAGCCCAGATTTGACTGCCATTTCTAAATACTCTGATTTGAAATTCATTCCTTTACAGAAAAAAAGAGTATTAGCATTTACAGTACGGGAATCATAGGAAAGAGTGTCAAAATTTTTATTATTCAACGAGGTAGGTAAGGTCAAAGACCAGCCGTCAGCTGAAGTAAATTCTTTTAAAAGATGTTCTTCAAGTAAACATTCTCGGATTGTTTCTAAAGAAATAGTCATCATTACGCCTCCAAGCAGTATCTAATAATCTGATTTTCAGATTTTTTGGATAGAAAACTTTAGAAATTCATCATACAATTTAAACGTCAAAACTTCAAGGCGCTTGACTGGTAGGTGGGGAAAAAAGATTGCGATATTCTCAATGTAAATACGTCTCATTCTAATATAAAAAAGGAATTAAAATAACAACCATATAATAAATGTTTTTTTATCTAATATAAAAATAATCACAAAATCTAATTAGTATAGAGCGTTTTTTTCTTTTAATATAAACAAAAATGGAATAGTTATAAATGAAGTGTTTCGTTGGTTTTTAGATATTTAAAATATGAAAACGACTGTTTTTTTACAAAATCTGTGTGGAAAGTATAAATAAGTTAATTTATTCAAGAAAGTCGTTGCATATACTTGGTTTAACAATTAAAATAAAGAAAGCATGTTCAAAGAAAGTTGGAGGAGTTAAATGATAAATCAACCAAATCCTGCTGATCAACCGATCTTGACTAACCAAGAGAAAATGGTTAAAGGATCTGCTTGGATGACAGCTAGTAATATAATTTCTCGTTTGTTGGGTGCGGTATACATTATCCCATGGTACGCATGGATGGGAGAACACGCCAACGAAGCAAATAGTTTATCTTCAATGGGATATACTGTGTATGCTCTCTTTTTATTAATATCTACAGCGGGGCTTCCTGCGGCTATAGCTAAGCAGACCTCTTATTACAATTCATTGAATGAATATAAGCTCAGCCGACAGCTTTTTTATAAGGCTCTTCAGTTGATGGCTATTTTAGGTGCTATTTTTGCAATCATCATGTATCTTGCAGCACCACTTCTAGCTAAGTGGTCAGGCGGCGGAGAAGAATTGATTCCAACGATGCGTTCACTAAGTTTAGCTGTATTGATTTTTCCTTGTATGAGCGTTGTTCGAGGTTATTTCCAAGGAAACCAAGATATGATGCCTTATGCTTTGTCACAAATTGTTGAACAAGTTGCACGTGTTTTTTATATGTTATTGACAGCATTTATCATTATGAAAGTCATCGATGGAAATTATGTTGATGCAGTAACACAATCAACACTTGCCGCATTCGTAGGAATGTTAGCTAGCTTAGTTGTTTTGCTTTACTATATTCGTAAACAAAAACCAATGTTTGACTATCTTGAAGCTCACAGTGCCAATGAGCATGAAGCTTCAACTCGAGATTTATTGACAGAGACTTTAAAAGAAGCAATTCCGTTTATTATTGTTGGATCAGGTGTGACAGTTTTTAAACTAGTTGACCAGTTTACATTTTCTAATTTTATGAATACCTTTACCGCATATTCTGGCAGTCAGTTGAGAACTTTGTTTGCAATATTTAATGCAAATCCAGATAAACTAACAATGGTAGTGATTGCGTTAGCAACCTCTATTTCAGCTACAGGGTTACCATTGATCACTGAAGCGATTACCTTGAAAAAATACCGTGATTTGTCTAAATTGATTAGTAACAATTTTCAATTGTTTATGTTTGTGATGTTGCCGGCGACATTCGGTATGATCGTCTTAGCAAAACCACTTTATACAATGTTTTATGCACCAGATGACTTAGGTGTTTCGGTCTTGATTCAAGCCTGTTTTGCTGGTTTGTTTATGGGATTATATATGTTATCATCAACAATGTTAATGGGGATGTATGAGAATAAGGCCGCCATCAAATACTTTGGTTTAGGTCTTGCTTTGAAATTGATTATTCAATATCCAAGTATACGACTTTTCGAAGTTTATGGCCCATTGATTGCTACGATGATCGGGTTTGCGCTATCTTGCGTGTTGATCATGAGAAAAATCAAGAAAGTCAGTCACTTCAATTTTGGCTTGACGTTACGACGTGGATTATTGATTTTCTTGATCACATTAGTAATGGTGATTGCAGCAATCGTGATGAGACAATTCTTGTATCTATTCTTGGATCCAACACGCAAATTCCAATCTTTTGTGATTATCATGATCGTAGCGGCATTTGGCGGGGCAGTATACGGATATATCACATTAAAACTGCGCTTAGCGGACAAATTACTAGGAGCAAGTGTAGTTAAAATTCGTCGTAAGTTGAAAATAAAATAAATAAAACGAAATCAATAGCGGGACGCAATGTTCCGCTATTTTCGTTAAAATACATACGCTTTTAAAACTGGAGGATCATATGCGTTTAGATAAATTTCTTGCAGAAACTGGAGTTGGCAGTCGGAAAGAAGCCAAACAATTGTTGAAAAAAGGATTAGTCACTGTAAATGAGAAGGTCATCAAAGATGGTAAGACACACATTGATGAAAAGCAGGATAGCATTAAATTTGCTGGAGAAACATTAACCTATCAAAAATATTACTATTATTTGTTGCACAAACCGCAAGGCGTGATCTCAGCAACAGAAGATAAATGGGATCAAACAGTAATAGATATACTAAGAAATGAAGACTATCGCGAAGATCTATTTCCTGTCGGTCGTCTGGATAAGGATACAGAAGGTTTATTGCTGTTAACGAATGATGGACAACTGGCTCATCAATTATTATCTCCTAAAAAACATGTAGACAAAGAATACTTCGCAAAAGTTCAAGGAGTCGTAACTGAAAAAGATGTACGTCAGTTTGCGGAAGGATTTGCGTTGAACAATAAAGAGCAAGTCAAACCGAGTGAACTAATGATTGAATCAGTAGACGAAACAAGCGAAATCTCAGAAATACGTTTGATTATTCAAGAAGGAAAATTTCATCAAGTAAAACGCATGTTTGAAGCGGTCGATAAAAAAGTAGTTTACCTAAAACGGTTGCGAATGGGAACGTTATGGCTAGATGAAGACTTGGCCTTAGGTGAATATCGAGCTTTGACTGAAAAAGAGCTTGAAGACCTAAATAAAAGGTTTTAGCTCCGAGAATTGAGATGATCAGAACGGAGTTTAGTTTGCTTTTTTCTCGCTGTTTATTCGTACAACAATATATAAATTTCTAAAAGGTGCAAGAAAAGACAACAAGAAGCGACTGTTTATTTTAAACAATTCTTTCTTGTTGTTTTTTCTTTGACTAGCCAGTCAGTACAGGTATATACTTCTATTGACTGGCTAGTCAATGAGGAGGAATAATAAAATGAATGTTATTGAACTGAAAGGGTTGACCAAGCTATACAAAAAACAAGCAGCTATCGATCAAGTAGATTTATCAGTAGAAAAAGGTGAAATCTACGGTTTTATCGGTCCAAATGGTGCCGGAAAATCAACGACAATCAAAGCCATGCTAAATTTTATCTATCCTGATCAAGGAACAGCTACTTTACTTGGTTTGGATAGCATTAAAGATGTTAAAGAAATTCGTAAGCGTACAGGTTATGTATCAAGCGATGTCCGTTTTTATCCAAATATGACAACAATTGACGTGCTTAAATACGTGGCTGATTTTCACCAACTAAAAAACAGCAAACAGCAAATCGATTATTTTATTGAGTTGTTTGATATAGATGCTCGTAAAAAAATGTCCGATCTATCACTAGGAAATAAAAAGAAAATTGCGATTACAGCAGGTATCTTACCAAATCCAGAATTACTGATTTTAGACGAACCTACCAACGGGTTGGACCCATTGATGCAGCACCGTCTATTTGAAGAGTTAGAAAAATACAATAAAAAAGGCATGACAATTTTTTTATCTAGCCATGATTTAAATGAAGTTCAACAACACGCACATCGAGCAGCCTTTATTCGTCAAGGAAAAATCATCACAGTTCAAGATATTACAAAGGAAAAATCATTAGGTAAAGTCATCACATTGATTGGTGATCACATCCCATTGTCGTTATTTGAACAAATGGGTGCTGCTATTTTAAAACACCAAGGAAATGAAACTCGATTATTATACGAAGGTGATTTACGTAAAGTCCTGCCACTATTGAGTGATACTTCGATTCAAGATTTTACGATCACAAATCCTGAATTAGAAGATCAGTTTATGGCCTTGTATGAAGGAGGAGATGGAAAATGATTACAGCAAAAATCGAAAGTAAGTCGTTAGTAAAGGGGCTGATCATTTGGACTATTTTATTTGCCGTTATTATTTTTGGCTTTAGTGCAGTTTATCCCCAAATGCACAGTTCAGCGATGGAGGATCTTTTGGGAGCTAAATTGAACGGGTTATCTCCATCCTTACTAAAGACGTTCAACATTAGCGTGAGTGGACAAACAAGCTTTTTAGTAGCTACCGGGTTCTTTGGTTACTATTTTCAGTATATGTTTTTAGCAGCATGCATTTATGCTATGATGCTGGGAAGTCAGTCTTTGATCAAAGAAGAGACAGATGGCACGATTGAATTCTTATATGCACAACCTGTAACACGTATTGGGATCGTGACAAGTAAATTTGTAGGAAATGTATTGATTCTAGCTATTTTTTGGTTATTTTCATTTGCAGTTTCTGTAGGTTCAACGCTATTATATCGCCAATCAAGTGATTCTGCTGCAACGATCATCAGAGAAATCAGTAGAATCTATATCCAAGAAAGTTTGATTTTGTTGTTTTTCTTAACACTGGGCTTTTTTGTTTCGACATTTTTAAAATCTAGTAAACAAAGTACCAGTATTTCATTAGGTATTGTGTTTGGGTTTTATTTAATTGGCATTTTTTCAGATTTGAATGACTCATTTAGTTGGGCAAAAAATGTTTCACCCACACATATGGGGATTCCAGGCAACTTGTTGGATAAAGGGTTATCTGTTGGAAATGTGGCTTCATTGAGTGTCCTGCTTATTTTATTTTTAGCTGGAACATATGGAGTTTATCAACGGAAGGATTTGAAAGTCTAGTGAACGAAGTCAAGATCGATCAAAAAAAATACGACCGAATTTTAGAAGCGGCATTAAGCCATTTTGCAAAGTATGGATATCAAAAATCCAGTACGGATCAGATTGCAAACGATGCTGAAGTTTCAAAAGGATTGATTTTCCATTATTTTGGTAAAAAACACGTATTATATGAACGAACGATCAGTGCAGTGGTTGATTTTTTAACTGAACAATCAAAGGGTTTATTTACGGAAAAGAATCCAGATTTGGTAGAAGTCATAGTTGTATCGATTCAGCATAAAATGAAATTAGAACAAGCTTATCCGAAACATCTTCAATTGTTGAAAGTGGCATATACACAAAAACAACTGCTACCAAAAGGAATCCAAGCTAAGTTAACACAGTATATGGATGAAAATACGAACATCACCTATCCGTTATTAACTAGAATTCTTGGACAATTGCCGATCAAAAAAGGCATTGAAAAACAAAATGTTGTTCAGTTAGTTTTGGGTGTATTTAATCAAATCTCTACTGAAAGTTTGCAGCTTTTGAAAGCTGATCCAGAAGTTACCGAGGTCAAACAAATGGATTTTTTAGCAGAACGGGCAGAGATTTATATGAGAATTTTACAAACAGGATACCTAGAAAATAAAACAGAGGAAAAATGATTATCGTTTTTCTTCTGTTTTATTGTGTAACTGTTCAAAACGTTTCATGTAATAGGGCAAATTCTTACTGATTTCAGTCGGTAAGACCACGTAATTTTCTTTCCCTAATTCTTCTCCAATGAAACTATGCAAATAAACGGCTGCACAAACGGCCGCTTCTTTTTCTTTAAATTGCGCTAGAAAACTAGCAATCATCCCAGCAAGTGTATCACCCATACCACCAGTTGCCATGGCAGGTGATCCTAAGGGGTTTTTGTATTTTGCGTTGGCGGTATAAATTTCAGTTCGATGGCTTTTTAAAACAATCGTAGCCCCTAGTTTCATTTGCCAAAGTTGGTTATTTTCGACAGTTTGATCAATGATTTTAAGGCCACTTAGACGTTCCCATTCCATTTGATGAGGTGTGAATACAACTTGTTTTGGGTAGTTTAAAGAATAATGATTTTGCGCAAATAAAGTAATAGCAGACCCGTCGATCACAAGCCACTGGGACGATTTTTGCTGTTGTAAGACGTTGTCTAAAATATGTTGACTATGAGTATCTAACCCTAGACCAGGTCCAATTAAAATGACATCTGCTGTATCAATTAAATCATTGAATTCTTGAGTGAGCGTCCAATCAAGAACCATCGCCTCAGGTAAGCGAGCATGAAGTGCAGTATGATTTTTTTCAGCTGTACTAACAGAAGTTAAGCCACAACCTGCTTTAACGCAAGCTTCTGCACTCATAATGATTGCTCCGCCATACGAGTCATTTCCACCAATCAAAACGGAACGTCCAAAGGTTCCTTTGTGAGAATTTTGTAGGCGAGTCTTGATCACAGCAGTCAAATTTTCTTTTGATAGTTCTTTCATCTGAATATTCTCCTTTCGTGATTTACCTTCAGTATAAAACTGTTTAGAATGAAGCGCAAAATATTACAGAAAAAAACTGTTCCCGCCTTTTTCTTTTAAGCCAGTTAGTGGTATGATGGGGAGGTAGAATAATGAATTGGAGTGACTAAAAAATGACAATTGATTGGCAAAAAGAAGTAGACGCACGTAAAGATGCGCTATTAGAAGATTTACAAAATCTATTACGCATCAATAGTGAGCGTGATGACTCAAAAGTAACACCAGATGCACCATTTGGACCAGGACCTGTTGCTGGCTTAAAACATATGTTAGCGTATGGCGAACGTGATGGTTTTGCTGTGAAAAATGTTGATAACTATGCTGGTCATATTGAATACGGCGAAGGCGATGAAACGTTAGGAATTTTCGGTCACATGGACGTTGTTCCTGCTGGTGATGGTTGGGATACGGATCCTTATGAGCCTGTCATCAAAGACGGTAAAATCTTTGCCCGTGGTTCAAGTGACGATAAAGGCCCAAGTATGGCCGCTTATTATGCATTACGAATCATCAAAGATTTAGGTGTACCATTATCTAAAAAAGTTCGTTTTGTCGTTGGTAGTGACGAAGAAAGTGGCTGGGGTGATATGGATTATTACTTCAAACATGAAGAAACTCCTGATTTCGGGTTCTCTCCAGATGCAGAATTCCCAATCATCAATGGTGAAAAAGGGAATGTCTCTTTATACGCTCGTTTTGGCGGATCAAGCGAAGGCGAATATGTTTTAGAAAGCTTCAATGCTGGTTTACGTGAAAACATGGTTCCAGGTACAGCAACCGCTGTAATCACTGTTCCAACTGCCGAAGCGGCAGAAAAAATGCAAGGCGCATTTAGTGTATTTGTGGATGAAGAGCCGATTTCTGGCGAGTTAGAAGCGAATGGTACAAGTGTAACGATCAAAGTTGTAGGAAAAGGTGCACATGGTGCTAGTCCGCAATCAGGGATCAATGCGGCGACATTCTTAGCAGTATTCCTAAACAGCTATGCATTTGCTGGCGCAGCGAAAGAATTTATTCAAGTTGCAGCAACACTTGTCCATGAAGATTTCTATGGGGAAAAATTAGGCGTAGCTTTTGAAGATGCTAAGATGGGTAAATTAACAATGAACGCTGGTTTATTCGTCTTCAAGAAAGATGCTGAAGAAGGCAACTTTATGAGCTTGAATTTCCGTTACCCTAAAGGAACAACGGCTGCTGATTTAGAAACTGGTGTGAAAGCTACAGCAGGCGCTATCGGTGCAGAAATCGTTCAAGGCGGACGTAATCAAGAACCGCATTATGTTCCAGCAGATGATCCATTAGTTGAAACATTATTACAAGTTTACGAAGATCATACTGGTCAAAAAGGTCATGAACAAATCATCGGTGGCGGAACGTACGGACGTTTACTAAAACGTGGTGTCGCTTATGGTGCAATGTTCCCAGGCTATACAGATACAATGCACCAAGCCAATGAATTTATGGCGTTGGATGATTTATTCCGTGCAACAGCAATTTATGCGGATGCGATTTATCGTTTGGCGAAATAAACTTCGCCACGCTAATTTAAAAAAATCAGAAAACCTGACAGACAGTTGTCAGGTTTTTTTCTGTACAATAGAAACAAGTCGTTAGAAACATCGGACATTTTCAAGTATACTTATAAACATACTTAAAAATAATGAAAGATTACCTAAAGATAAATAGCACGTGCACACAAGAAAAAATGAGGTGAACAAATGATTAATTTCCAAAACGTATCAAAAAAATACAACGACCAATTAGTATTGGAAGACTTCGATGTCTCAATTGAGGACGGTGAATTTTTTGTATTAGTCGGTCCAAGTGGGAGCGGAAAAACAACCACTTTAAAAATGATCAATCGCTTGATCGAACCAACAGACGGCGATATCTATTTTAACGAGCAAAGGCTGATCGATTACAATCTAAAAGAGCTACGCTTAACAATCGGCTATGTCCTTCAGCAAATTGCGCTATTCCCAAATCTAACAGTTGCTGAAAACATTGAATTGATTCCAGAAATGAAACACTGGAGCAAAGCCAAAAGACGGGAAAGAACGGAAGAATTACTAAGAAAAGTTAGTTTACCGCCAGAAGAATACCTCCATCGAAAACCAGCTGAATTATCTGGAGGCGAACAACAACGGATCGGAATCTTACGAGCGATCGCAGCCAAACCAGATATTATTTTAATGGACGAACCGTTCAGTGCATTAGATCCAATTTCCAAAGGACAATTACAATTGTTGATCAAAGAGCTGCATAAAGAATTAGCCAGCACTGTTGTTTTTGTGACCCATGATATGAATGAGGCTCTTCTTTTAGGCGATCGGATTTGTGTGATGAAAGACGGTAAAATCGTTCAAACAGATACACCAGAAGCTATCAAAAGTCATCCAGCCAATGAATTTGTAGCACAGTTCTTCCAACATGAGCATGCCAATTTGGAGAATTATTGTGCAGAGGATTTAGTAGCCGCTGGTTTTGTAGAGGATGGACAAGTAGAGAGTGAAACAACCGTGAATTTAGGAACAGATTTACCAACGGTGATCCGCATACTTGTAGAAGGAAAAACCGTTGTATTAGTCGATGAAGATGGTCCAATCGGTGAAATCACAGATCGAACGATTCTACGCTTTTTAGAAACAAAGATAGAAGGTGATCAATAATATGGGAAAACTGATTGAAACATTCATTGCCCGTAAAGAAGACTTTATTCAAGCGGTCGTCGAACATATCCAACTATCGTTATTGTCATTATTGATTGCGATTCTTATTGCAATTCCGTTAGCCATTCTACTGACGAATTACAAAAAAGTCGCTGAATTTGTTCTGCAAATTACGGGGATTTTCCAAACGATTCCGTCACTGGCTTTATTAGGATTACTGATTCCGGTTATTGGGATTGGCAGTCCACCAGCTATTGTGGCGTTAGTGATTTATGCCCTGTTTCCGATTTTGCAAAATACGTATACAGGCTTGACTGAAATCGATCCTTCGTTGGAAGAAGCAGCTGAAGCTTTTGGGATGAATAAACGGGAAAAACTAATCAAGTTTGAGTTGCAGTTAGCGTTACCTTATATCATTTCAGGGATTCGCACAGCAACCGTTATGATCATCGGAACAGCGACACTTGCGGCCTTGATAGGTGCAGGAGGTCTCGGAACATTCATTTTACTTGGAATCGACCGAAACAATGTGTACCTGATCTTGATTGGAGCAATTTCTTCCGCTGTTTTAGCAGTATTGTTTAACTTTGGGATCCATTTATTGGAAAAAGCTACAGTGAAACGAATTGTAGCCGCATTTATGGTGTTACTTGCTTTATTAGTGGGTTCATTTGTCTATACTCATCATGAAGCAGAACAAAAAGAAATCACTGTTGCAGGAAAATTAGGTGCAGAACCAGATATCCTGATCAACATGTATAAAGAATTAATTGAAGCAAATAGCGATATCCACGTAAACTTAAAATCAAACTTTGGGAAAACCAGTTTCCTATTTAATGCACTAAAATCTGGTGAAATCGATGTCTACCCTGAATTTACAGGAACCGTACTTGAAACATTTTTGAAGGACAACAAAAATACATCGAATGATCCAAGAGAAGTGTACGAATACGCACGAGATCAAATTAAGAAACAAGAAAATATGGATTATCTCGAACCAATGCGTTATCAAAATACGTATGCGGTGGCAGTCAAACGATCATTTGCAGAAGAGAACGGTCTGAAAACCATTGAAGATCTGAAAAAAGTTGAAAGTCAGTTAAAAGCTGGTTTTACGCTAGAATTTATCGATCGTGAAGATGGGTATAAAGGATTGCAAAAATTGTACAACTTGAATTTAGATGTGAAGTCGATGGAACCGTCATTACGTTACCAAGCAATCAATAATGGGGATGTGAATGTGGTAGACGCTTATTCGACTGATAGTGAATTGAAGCAATATGATTTGGTGATTTTAAAAGATAATAAACAGCTATTTCCACCGTATCAAGGTGCGCCATTGCTGAAAGCTGAAACGCTTGAGAAATACCCGGAATTAAAAGAATTATTGCAGCCTTTAGTTGGTAAGATCACGGAAGAAGAAATGAGTGAGATGAATTACCAAGTGAATGTGGAGCAAAAAGATCCGGCGACCGTTGCGCATGATTATTTGGTGGAGCATGGGATGTTGGAAGAATAGTAATGGATAAATGAACAGATACAACAAGGGAGATGAATCGTTATCTTTCTTGTTGTATATATATAATTAATTATAGAGCAAATTATATAAGGCGACAATTAGAATAATTGTTCCCGCTATAAGTGCCAAAATTCCAGATAGTGTATTAAATATTTTACAAAAGCAAGTATGCTAAGTTGCTTTTCAGAGATATTATAAGGTATAATTAAAGAGAAGGTAATCGATAATCATTACGATTACAAAAAAGCCAGTGCTGATAACACTGACTCTTTAGTTGAATATTGACTAAAGCTCGATAAGACGAATTGCCACTATCTTACTTTAGCTGAGCAGATAGTGGTCTTTTTTTACTCAAAAATAGAAGTGATAAAAAGTTTGATCCCTTCGACAATATAGTAAGCCACAAGTGTGACTACTATTTTCGAAGCGATATCTTTTAACAAATCTTTCAAGGACCGCTTTTCCTAAGCAATAAAGCAGGACAAAAGCGATAAAGACATATCTTTATGGCATCAACTCCTTTTTCAGAGCTTCAGCCGTTATTCAACTAGTTATAGTATATCAAAAATTGTACTGATAGTGTATTAAATATTTTACAAAAAATAACGAGCAAACAGTCAGCCTAGAAGAATGTTTATCTGATCGAATGCTACGGATTCTGGTAGATAGCATTCTTTCTTAACTATACGCATTATTGACTTAGGCAACTTGATTTATCATTGTATAAAGCTCTGTAGGATGACGACCAATCTTCCTGCAGAGTGCTTTTTTATTTTGTCTAGCTGAACGAGATTTGTTTGGCTAGAGTTTTTTCGTTCTATCTTATTTTATTTCAAATTAAGTTAGGTTGAGAGGTAATGGGGGAATGTAAGTTTGTGTAAAAAAAGTTATTAATAGAATTTATATCTATGTATTTAGAGTATAATGTATAACTTTTTGTTTGTTTTTGTTATAATGAAGAAGAATTTTATCATAGAAAAAGGAGAGTTACATATTGAGCACTTTTTTAGTAGTATTTTTAGGGATTATCTTATTATTAATTTTTATTTCAATGTTTTTGTTTTGGAGATTAAATACAAGGAAGAAAAATCAACAAGAGCAAACAAAATCCGATTTAATAAAAGAATTTTCACCGTTGATTGTGGCTTATGTAGGGATTATTATTACTGCATTACCTTACGTAATTCCAGAAGAAAGAGTTCCTGTTTTCTTTCCAGAATATGAGGATAAGATATCAGAAATTGATGAATTAAAAAAAGAGAATAGCGAACTAAAATCAGTGATAGCGGATCAGACTCAAGAGAAAACTAAGTTGTCTAAAAAGAATAAAGATTTAGAAGAGAAAAATTATGCTGAGCTAACGAAAGCATCTTTAGTAGTGGACGGTTTGGCAATTGAAGACGGAAATAATGTAGTTGCAGATGTTAATGATACGTTCTATTACAATGAAGATGTATTGAAAAATTTTGTTGATCAAGAAATAAATTATAATGATGAAGATAAGACAATCTATATAGGAAAAAAATCTGATCAGAAGATTACAAAACAAAAATTATCGGAGCAGTATGGTATCTTGTATGGTGGAAAAGATTACAAATCACTTAAAGATGTAGAAGATGATTACTATGTTGGAGGGAAAAATATTGAAGGCGGGTTTGTTATTAATGGATCTACTTGGAGAGAAAATTTTGCGTTACTAAATACAAATAATAAGTTTATCAAAGTAGAGTTTGATGTTGGGAGAACAGACGAACCAAGTAATTCTTTGGAAAATGGGAAGATGAAAATAGAGTTCAATGGAGAAAAGAAACACCAAGAAAGTATTCGTGCAGACATAACCACACAGCATTATGAATATGATATTACAAATGTAGAGACACTAAAAATAGCTTTGGCTGACAGTAACTCTACGTTTGGATTTTATAATATTGTTTTTACTAAATAAGGTCAAATTGTCTTTAGTAGACTAGAATACGGTGATAAAAAATGAAAAAACTAACTGTAATAACACTTCTTTGCTCAAGCATTCTTTTAACTGGTTGCAACAATACGTCTTCCAAAAATGCCGAAGTCAAAGAGCAACCAACAGAAAAAAGCAGTTCAAATGTAACACCTAAAACCAAAGAAGAAACATCATCAGAAGTCAAAAAACAAACTACTACTCTTATCTCGATGAAGTTGATCGTTCCAACATACAATCATCAACAGTAGAATCATTTCTAATGTATGATAATACCAACCCAAAAAGTCTTCAAGAAAATACAAACACTATTTTCTTAGCCCGTGTAATCTCTATAGATAAAGCGGATGTAGATGCCAATCTTTCTGAAACTGACAGCAACAGCATTTTACCTGACACTTATGGAAAGCTAGAAGTATTGAAAAATATTGAAGGAACAACAGATAAAGAAGTATCATTTATTAGATCAGGTGGTATTATCAAAGAAAAAGATCGATTTAAAAACGCTGAAAAAGAAGAAGTAGATAAACACAATCGTTTGAGAGCTGAATTGGGCCGGCCCCCTATTACTCAGAGTGAGGATTGGGTGGAAGTGAGAGAAGATGGCGATATTGAACTTCAAGCAGGTGAGGTATATTTGTTCTTTGCTACGTATAGTGAGGAAAGAGGAGCATACATTCTAGAAGGCTATCAGTATGGTGCTTTGCTACTAGAAGATGACGAACAACCAATTTCAAGAACACGTTCTGTCCCAAATGAAATTGGAAAAACATGGAAAATAAAAAATGCTTCTTCAGGTGAAGAGCAAGATCTTGGCGATTATTTAAAAAATGAGCTAGGAATCGAGCTAAAGGAAAACTAGGCAAATAAAACCAAATGTAATCAAAATATAGTAAAAAGCTTTAAGATCTTTTATCACAAAGATCTTGAAGCTTTTTATTGATTTCTTACAATAGCCTGAACAATAATAAGAATCAAAACGGGAACTACAACATTAAATACATATAGTTTATAACCCGTTGAAATGAAGAGTATAATCATATTTGCCAATAGAATAACTCCTAACAAAAATAGAATAAACCATGTGAAAACGCTATGTGTATGTAGAAAAAAAGCGCTTTGTATCAAATTAAATATAAGAATCATTACAATAACAATATTTATACAAATAGCTAAGTACTTTATAAGCTTTTCATTGTGAAAGCTTTCTTTTTTTTCAGAACTTTCTTCAGATAACAAAAATGATAACTGGATATTATAGAAATCACAAATTCTATTTAATGTTTGAATGTCTGGAACCGTTTTTCCATTTTCCCATTTTGAAATAGTCTGCCGTGTGACAAATAGCTGTTTCGCCAATTCTTCTTGTGTGTATTTTTTCTGTGTTCTTAATGTTTTTAGTTTATAACCTAAAGAATCCATATTCCCTCCCTATGTAAATATAAATATGCACAATTTTATTTTAGCATAATTCACATTGAAAATTAATAATAGTTTATTGTAGTTGCAAAAGTAAAGTGCCAAAAAGGCATTATTTAGGCATGGAAAGTTGAGTTTCCACGGTGGAAATCTAAATGTACAGGCTTTTTTTGTCATGTAACTCGATAAGTTCTTTATAAAAATAGCCAAATGCTAGTAAGCTAAGTTTGTACTAGAAATGGTAACAAAAAAGTAATGGAGGACGATAGTATGAAGAAGACAATTTTATTTTTGGGGATTTTAGCAACGACGGTTGTGGGTGGCTTTTCGGTACAAGCAAGTGAAGACCCGGAAGCTTTATTTGGAGGTGGAATGGAAGCACGCAATGGTGTAACTCCAGATGATGTTGTTCCTCAATCAAGATATGCCGCTGGTGGAGGAGACTTTGCGTGTGGTGTTAATGGATTTAAAGTCTGGGCAAGATACGATCACTCTAGAAGAACGCATAGTGCGACAGCTAAGAATGGTTGGGGTGGTTCTGTCCGCGATAAGCAAGGTGCTGGCAGACGCGCTTATGCAACTGCAAATGCCGCGTTATCTGGTAATACAGGTTGGTGGAATGTCTACTAGGTAGCTAAATATGGATAAACGGCGATAAAAAAGCAGCTCCGTTGAAAATAAGAAGAAATACTCAAAAATTTGAATAACACAAGGTAGGTACCAATCATCATCAGCTCGTAAACTCACTGTGATTCTTGGGGATTTTCGTGAATTTCTTTTTATTTCTCGGAGCTAATTGCTTTATCTCGACCTCTTTTTATTCTTTTAGAAAGGTTGCATACATATGATTAAAAAAATAAATTTTTGTTTATCAACGATAATTTTTCTGTTACTGCTATTTTCTGCTACTAGTTTATTAAAAGGATTAGATATAAAAAAGGCACTTTATGATAATACGAAGGAACTGCATATTATTTATGAGCCCGGAATTAATTATAAACAGTTTGTTTATGATCTTTACGAGACTTCTCTTAAAGAGGATATAACAATTTCGCAGTACAATTTTACTGCGAAAGACACATTAAGTATTCTCTCGACAAATCCTAAGATAAATCCATTCTTTCGCTTGAAATCGGGCGTATTTCCTACTAATTCAGAATCTTCTTGTGTGGCAAATTATTCTGATGGAAATCGAAAAAATATAGGAAGTATCAATTTACCTAGTGATTATTTAAAAATAAAACTTTATTCATTTGAATACGTAAAAAATATAGGACTAGGAAATGTTTTCTACATCCAAGGGAATGGGCGCCATAAAAAGCTTATTGATGTATTCCAAAAATACGGAACTATTAAGATAGCTAACCCAGTTATATCAGATACATTTACAGTTAACATCTACCAAAATCTGATTACGTTGTACTTGATTATATTTTTCTTTGTTTGTATCATTTCATTAGCATTTTCACAAAGGAAAATGATTTCTTTGAAAAAAATCTTGGGCTATTCTATTCGACAAATTGTATTCCAATCCATCAAGTCAACTTTTTCTATAGTCTACGGACTGCTACTAGCTTTAACTCTATATATTATTTTATCTAGGGATATAACTCTCAACCTAGTTTGGTCATTATTACTTTGCGTATGTGTTTACTTGTTATCGTTAATAGTCTATAGTTCGATCGTAGTATTTTTGTATCAGTTTACAAATTTAAAGAATAATATAAAGGGAGCTGCGCCAAGTAAATTATTAACAATAATCCTTGGAGGAGCGTTGTGTATCACATTATTTCTGTTTCTTGGGAAATCACAAGAAATAAAGCAGGAGTTCAAACATTATAATAAGATAAAGCAATCAACGCAATTGTGGGCAAAAACTGAAAATCTATATAAAACAAATATAACAAATCAACTAGATAGAGGAGACCCATTAGAAGAAACAACCTATTTGAAAAATGCTCAATTATTTTATGAAAAGCTTTCAAAAAAACATAAAACATTTATAATAGCTCCCTATAACTATACTGTTTTAAATGACTCAAAAGGAAAATCCATAATCATTGGACAAGATAGAATCCCTGATAAAGAGGAATATATTACTTCGCCAGGAGGGGCGGATATCACCATTGACACAAATTATTTAAAGGTTAACCCCATAAAATTTATTAACCCGTCTGAAATGGAACAAATGAATGCAGATGCTAATACACAGTCATTGTTAGTGCCTCAAAAATACCAGAAATATGAAGCAGAAATCAAGCAAAACTATTTATCAGATCTGAAGTTCAGGCTAACGGAAGAACCTTCAAATGGATTGATTTCATTGGACAAAGTAAAAATTCAAGTGCTGTATGTTGAGAATCAACAAAAGTATTTCACTTATAACTCATTTTATGGAACCCAAGCGGACGAAAATAAAATCGAAGATCCTATAGCTGTAGTCGTAAACCCAAAATTAATGGATGGACTCTTTTGGGGGAATATATTGACGATGAATGGTGGTCTGTTTATTGATTTTGATAGTACATCGAAAAAAGAGCCTTTTGACCTGATTAAACAAGATGTGAAAGATTCAGGTCTCAATGGTATTGTGAATTTTACGTTATCAGTTTTTAAAGAACGAGGAGAAGAGACGGCAAGAAATGAAGCGAATGTCTTTAACCTAAGTATTCAATATAGTATCTTGATTATCTTGATTATCACGTTGAATGTTCAAATTATGTATATCTTATTCAAGTTGAATGCAAAAAAACGATTGGTAAAAGAAATATTGGGGTATTCAGTATTTAATCAAATGACTGATATTGTATTGATTCCAATACTCATAGAGTTGACTACTGTAGTCCTCTTTAATGTTTTACATTCTCAAACTTCGATTGTAGTAGTACCGCTTGTCATCATTGCATTATTGAACTGCTTCATTTATGGATGCATCTATTTGAATAGTAAGTCTATTACTTTGAAAGGAGATTTTTATGATATTTGAAGCAAATAACTTATCGATTGAAATCAATAAGAAGAAAATCGTCACCAATTTTAACTTATCAGTAAAAGCAGGAGATTTTATCTTAATAACTGGTAAGAGTGGTACAGGAAAAACGACGCTCATTAATAATTTGAGTTTATTGGAGAAGGTCTATACAGGAAGTTTAAACTATGAACAATTTGAAAATACGAAAAAAAATTGCCAAAGGATTAGAAAAAATGTAATCAGCTATATGTTTCAAAACTATGGGTTACTAGAAAATATGACGGTTTTAGAAAATCTTAAACTAGCTATTAAATACAATAAATCGTTTAAAAAAAGTGATCTTACGCTTCTTCTAGAAAAATTTTCATTATCAGAATCGATTTTAACGAAAAAAGTATTTTTATTGAGTGGAGGAGAACAACAGAGAATCGCTCTGATTCGTTCATTATTGAAGCCGTTTGATATTATTTTTGCTGATGAACCAACTGGAAATTTAGACGATGAAAATGCTTCATTTATAATAAAGTATTTTCAATATCTAGTAACGGAAAAAAATAAAGCAGTTGTAATGGTCACACATGATAAACAATTATTGAAATATGCTTCCCTAGTTATAGACTTAGACCTTAAACAGACTCAGTAGAATAGGAAGCAGCTAAAAAAGAGTATGAACAACACGTAAGTCTTATGAGCAGTGTCGTTCATACTTTTTTTCTTTTCTCATAATAAAGTAATTTTTACCAAAAAGAAATGCAAATTTCCTCAACTTTCGCTATAATAAAGAAAATAACCAAAACAGGAAGTGTAGCTAAACATGAAAAAAGCAGACCGACAACGGTTGATCAAGCAACTGATCACAGAAAATGAAATAGAAACCCAAGACGACCTGATTGCACTTCTTGAACAATCTGGTGTCAAAGCAACCCAAGCAACAGTTTCAAGAGATGTACGTGAAATGAGCATCGTTAAAACACACGGCTCAGATGGTCGAGTGAAATACGCCTTATTTTCTCAACAACAAGCATCTAGCAGTGAGGAAAAACTAAAAGAATCTGTGAAAGATTCAGTGATTCGCATGGAACGTGTCCAATTTATGGTGATCGTTCATACAGATATGGGCGCAGCAGATGTCGTCACTAATTTTTTAGATGAAGTCAGTTATGAAGAAATTGCAGGAACGGTCGCAGGTGTTGATACCATCATTATTATTGCTCGTTCGGAAGATGACGCAGTAGCTGTTGTTGAACGTTTTGAGGCAATGATGGATTAAAATAGAACCAATCAAAAAATGAAGGGAGATTTGGTTACATGGATTTGAAAGCGTTACAAAACGGGTCAGATATAAGAGGAATAGCAGTAGAACATGAGGGAAAAACAGCGAACTTAACACCAGCGCAAGTCGGGAAAATTGCAGTCGGAATGGTTCATTGGCTTCGTGATGAAAAAAACTTAGCTGACAAACATCAATCGGGACAATTGAAAATCGGTATCGGTCATGATAGCCGGATTTCAGCAGATAGTTTGAAACAAGCCTTGATCGATAGCTTTTTTGAGCAAAATGTCGAAGTCTTAGACTTTGGTTTAGCGACAACGCCAGCCATGTTTATGGCTACGCAATTTCCGCAATATGATTGTGATGCAGCAATTATGATCACAGCCAGTCATTTGCCTTATTATTTTAATGGCTTAAAGCTGTTCACTAAATCTGGTGGTGCAGAAAAAGCGGACATTGCTTTTATCTTAGAACACGCTGACGAACCTGCACTTGTAGCAAAAGGCTCAGTAACCAAATACTCGATTTTAGAAGATTACTCTGCTGATTTAACTGATAAAATTCGTAAAGGCATGAAAACGGCAGAAGAAAAACCTTTATCTGGTTTTCATATTATAGTCGATGCTGGTAATGGCGCAGGCGGTTTCTTTGCGGAAAAAGTCTTAGCAAAACTTGGCGCAGACATTACAGGTTCGCAATTTTTAGAACCTGACGGTATGTTCCCTAATCATATTCCTAATCCAGATAATAAAGAAGCAATGGCAAGCATCCAACAAGCTGTTTTGAAAAACAAAGCTGATTTAGGGGTGATTTTTGATACGGATGTGGACCGCTCAGCAGTGGTAGATGCGTCAGGCGAAGTCATCAATCGAAATAATTTGATTGCGGTCTTAGCGACGATTGTTTTGGCTGAATATCCTGGTAGCAGTATTGTGACAAACTCACCAACTTCAAGCCATCTGAAAGAGTTTATCGAGTCAAAAGGTGGCAAACAAGTGCGTTATATTTCTGGTTACCGCAATGTGATCAACAAAATGATTGAACTCAATGATGAGGGAATCGATACCCAATTAGCGATCGAAACAAGTGGACATGCAGCCTTTAAAGAAAACTACTATTTAGATGATGGGGCCTATGTTATCGCTAAAATTCTGATGTTGTTACCTACATTAAAAAAAGAAGGCTCAACACTCGGTGATTTGATCAGTTCATTAAAACAACCAGCAGAAACCCAAGAATTACGTTTTGAAATTTTGGACAGTCATGTCCGTGATTATGGAGAGCAAGTAATTCGAGATTTAAGTGGGTTTGTTTTAAGTCAACGAGGCATGAAAGTCGATCCTGAAAATCATGAAGGAATTCGAGTAAATGTTTATGATGAGTATGGGAGAGGTTGGTTTTTACTGCGGATGAGTTTGCATGAACCATTGTTGGTTTTACAAGTTGAAAATGATCAAGCTGGGATGAATCAAAAGGTTTTAGATGAATTGGCTCTTTTTTTTGAAGGGTATAAACAGTTAGATTTAACTAAACTATACGAAATATTGAAAAAATAATAAACAGCTAGGAAAGAACAAAAAAGTTCTCTCCTAGCTGTTTCAGCTTACCACAAACTAGGCTCAGCAACTGCCATAATCGTTTCTCCAGTAAATGGGTGTGTCAGGTGCAGCTCATAAGCATGAAGCATCAAGCGCCCATTAGGTTTTGGATGATACAAGGGATCACCAATGATTGGATGCCCAATGCTTGCTAGATGTACACGGATTTGATGCGTTCGTCCCGTTTCCAGAACACAATAAATAGTGGTATGGTTCGTCTTTCGATCATAAGTTTCAACCTCAACATGAGTAACAGCACCATCGCCATTTCGTTCATCAATCACTCGTTTTCGTCGATCATGACGATCACGGCCAATTTTTTTTCGAATGGTCATAGACTCTTTTAGAATACCTGAAACGATTGATTGATAGCGCCGATAGATTAGCTTGCTTTCTAGTAATCGGCCTAAAATCGGTAATACAAAAGGGTTTTTAGCAAATAAAATCGCACCACTAGTTTCTTTATCAAGCCGATGAACCACATAGGGGATTTGGTTTTTAGGTGCTAAGTATGCGGCTAAATGGTTAAGTAGTGTGTCATTTTCATTTGGTTGATTCGGGTGAGTTTTCATGCCGATCGGTTTATTTAAAATAATCAAATGGTCATCTTCAAACAGCATATTCACTTTAGACTCATTCCCCAAAAGAATCGTAGGCATCGGATAGTCTTCTGATTCAAACTGTAAAGTAACAATATCGCCACTTTTCACAGGAAAATGGAATAAAGCGGGCTCTCCATTGATCGAAACATTTTTTCGAGTGCGCAAAAAGTGTCTTACTTTACGAGGAACTAACCATTCTTGTTCAAGCAGTTCTCGGACGGTTTGTTCTTTAAAATTCTTCGGTAACTGGATGGCTAATTCCATTTGTTTTCCACCTTTTCAATAGCGTTCTATCTTAGTTTAACAAATGGAAGGATAAGTGCAAGTGGTTAGGTAGAATTAAAGAGACAGAAGAGGCAGTAGTCTATTTTTGAACTGGATTGGTAGAAAGAAATAGCTTTTCTAAAGGGTATTTTTGTATTGTTTACTATTAAATCACGTTATTTTTTTGATTCACAAGTAAGAAGACTTCTCTCACTATTTTTAGCTCATCATCTACTCTGGCAAAGCCAGTTGTAGTCCTTTAATTCTTAGAGCTGTAGCTCTTAGAAAATAAAGGGAGCAATGTATCTTTCTGATACCTTGTATTGTGCATCATCGAATCACTTCGTTCTTTGTGATTTACAACAATGAGATCGAAACGAAGTGTAGTGATTGAAAGCAAATACCCGTCCTTTGGGGAAGGACGGGAAAGGAGTTAAAAATGAAAAAGTGTTTTGTTAGGGTTGTTTGTTGGTATACATATATAATACAAACTAAATATGAATTTTTTGTGTATTAATTTGTCTAAAAATGTAAATATTTTCTAAAGAAGGGTTTAAGATTTACACAAAAATTCCTAACTAGTTATTATTCATTGTATTGATCAAACGTTTCGTCCAGTTAAAATCGGTTTTTGTGATTGTATCATCACCATATGTCTTACCATCCCGATCGATAGCATAGACAAACATCCCGCCTTTTTGACCATCTTTTGGATTCCATTTTGCATAAGAATAAGCTCGGCTTGTTTCATATGGTTCTACCGTATCATTCCAACGGTTGTGATCTTGTTCTTCTGGGAAAGAGATGCCAGGAAGAAATTGTTGCGGCGTAATTGACGTTTTGTAGGTATTCCATGTATTATCTAAAGAACTAACTGAACGGCCATATGCTTGGACAAATAAATAATCAAAGTAAGAGGCTGTTTTTTTAAATAAAGAATGATTATCTTTATTTGTATCATAAATCAATAATTTTCCAGAATTGGAATTTGGACCTAGTTTTTTAGATAAAGCGTTGAACGTACCAACCGCCATTTCTTCTTGCTTCGCAGTCAAACTAGATTCCATATCAACATCCAGTCCATCTAAATTCCACGGAGTTAGATAAGTATCAATCAGTTGTTGTGCATATTTATCATATTCAGCTGTCGTGGGCGTAGTACCTGCATGAGGAACATTCCAAATTTCTCTTATATCGATTGTCCGAATGACACGAGTCCCTCTAGCATGCAGTGTAGGGACGTAAGTATCTTTCAAGGTATCCCAAAATTTCTGTTGATTTGTTCCAGGATTGACATAATGGAAAACAGAGACAATATCTACGCCTTCAGGAATATCTGTCATGGCAGTGACGTTTGGATCAGGCAAGGTGGAATTTGCATCGTGAGGCATTGTAACGTCTCGCCATGTACGATAATAAGCCATCATGATCGGATCTTTTGAATTTGCTTGAGTAGCATCTGATTGATTAGGCAACAGACTAAAACTTAGTAAAAAGAAAATCGGAATAAGTAAAAATGTTAGTTTTTTAGACATAAAAATTCTCCTCTTCTATTTTTTGTAAAACGGTTACATTTCAAAAAAAGTGTAGCATAAAAAAAGGTATAATAACAGTTAGGGAAGCGCTAGTAAATCATCTAGGTAGAAGTTTCACATCTGTTAGTCAGAGCTGAAAATTTTCTCAAAACAAAAAGAGACCCACTCTTTGGGGAAGAGTGGGAAAAGGAGTTAAAAAATGAAAAAGTGTTTTGTTAGGGTTGTTTGTTGGTATACTTGTATAATAAAGGGAAAATATGAATTTTTTATGATCAAAGTTCTGTTAAATTAGCACTTTTTTTCAACGAAAAGAAGAATTTATACATAAAATGCTATTTTCCTCCGTCAATCCCCTGATTTCTTGATGTATTCTTAAACTTTTCTACATAAAAATAAAAGAAAAGCATGGTAAAATAGGCAAAACAAAATCTATGTGCATTATTCATGCTAAAGCCGTATGAATGAGAGCGGCAATCTATGGTAAAATGGCTTAGAAACTTTTATGCAAAGAGGGAGCACTATGGACTTTAAAACAATTATGGGAAAATTAAAATCTGGTTTTCAGCGCTTTTGGGCTTGGATCAAACCTTATCTTGTTCGTTTTCATCACTGGAGAAAGCGAATTTGGAAAAAATATCAAATCAATAAGATTATTTTGCTATTAGGTATGTTAGTCGTTTTAGTAGCAAGTATCTATCTATTTACCTTAGCTAAATCAGCAAATGTTGGTGCTTTGAAAAAAGGGTTAGAAGAATCAACGGTCATTTATGATAAAAATGGAGATGAGGCAGGGAAGTTGTTTGGGCAAAAAGGAACATTTGTCACAATCGATCAAATTTCTCCACATGTCAAAGATGCCTTGATTTCAACTGAGGATCGTAATTTTGAAACCCATCACGGTTATGATATTAAAGGACTTTTGCGGGCAGTAGTTGGCAAGTTGAGTTTTGGCATGATCGGTGGCGGTGGTGGCGGTAGTACGATCACTCAGCAATTAGCCAAAAATGCCTACCTTACACAAGAACAAACGATGACGCGTAAGGCAAGAGAGCTATTTTTAGCAATCGAAATCGAGAAAAAGTATGACAAACAACAAATTCTAGAAATGTATCTGAACAATTCTTACTTTGGAAACGGAGTTTGGGGAATTGAAGACGCATCACATAAATACTTTGGAGTTAGTGCAAGCGAGTTATCAGTCGGTGAATCGGCAACTTTAGTCGGGATGTTGAAAGGTCCAGGAATCTATAATCCGATAGACTATGTTGAAAATGCAGTCAATCGCCGCAATACGGTTTTACAGTTAATGGTAGATAACGGTAAATTATCTCAAGGAGAAGCCGATGCACAAGCAGGTGTCGATATGAATAGTTTATTGGCGGACAATTATTCTGACCAAAATTCAGATTACAGATATCCTTATTACTTCGATGCGGTCATCGATGAAGCGGTCAATAAATATGGGTTAAAAGAAGAAGATCTATTGAATAAAGGGTACAAAATTTATACAGCATTAGACCAAAACTATCAAAAAGCGATGGAACAAACATACGCTAATGACGCTTTATTCCCACCGAATGCAGAAGATGGCGCAATGGTTCAAAGTGGCTCCGTTGCACTAAATCCCAAAACGGGTGGTGTACAAGGTGTTGTAGGTGGACGCGGCGAACACGTCTATCGTGGGTTTAACTTCGCAACACAAACAAAACGTTCACCAGGTTCGTCATTGAAACCAATTTCGGTTTATACGCCAGCTTTAGAATCTGGAATGAAGCCAAATAGTATTTTAGAAGACAAACCGCAAGATTATTACCCCGCTGAAAATTATAGTCGTACAAATAGCGGTGAAGTAACGATGTACCAAGCACTAGGTGAAAGTTTAAATTTACCAGCCGTTTGGACATTGCACAAAATTGGGCTAGATAAAGGGTTCGAAAAAACAGAGAAATTCGGTATTCCGTTAGCGCCAGAAGATAAATATTATGGTTTAGCACTTGGTGGTTTGAAAACCGGAGTATCCCCTTTAACGATGGCGAATGCGTATAGTCCATTTGCGACAGGCGGCTCTCAGTCAGAAGCACATTTGATTACAAAAATCGTTGATTCTACAGGAGCAGTCATCGAAGATAATACTAATGCGAAAACCAAGCAAATTATTACAAAAGATACTGCAGATCAAATGACAAGTATGCTGTTAGGTGTCTTTAGCTCAGGGACTGGGATTAATGCTGATCCAGCAGGATATGTCATGGCTGGGAAAACAGGAACCACAGAAACGAACTTTGACACAGATAAAACCAATGACCAATGGGTTGTCGGCTATACACCTGATGTGGTGGTCGCAACATGGTTAGGCTTTGAACAAACGAGTGAAAGTCATTATTTGCAAGGTAGCAGTGCTACGCATGCTTCTACTGTATTTAGCAGTCAAACACAAGGCATTTTACCGTACACAGCACAAACTCCTTTTACAGTAGCAGATTCGTATGTAACAGGTGGCGTCGTACAACCAGCAAGTGAAGTAGCGACAAATGAAAATAACGATGCTTGGAAAGACAGCGTCAAAGATATTAGCGGCCAAGTTAAAGAGGGCGCAAAAGATATCGGCGGCAAAATCAAAGAAGGCTGGGACAAAACAAAAAATGGACTGAAAGACTTCTTCGGTGGTTTGACAGGAGAATAATCGGTTTGAAAACGAATCAAAGAATGGTACAATCAAAGAGAAGAATTTATAGAAACGAGGGAGATTGAATGAGTAATATTTATGATACAGCTAATCAAGTAGAACGTGAAATCCGTGAAATGGAAGAGTTTAAAGCATTGGAACAAGCTTATGCAGATGTAAAAGCGGATGAAGAAGCATACAAGTTGTTCAAAGAATTCCAAAGCTTCCAACAAGGATTACAAGAAAAACAAATGCGTGGAGAAGAATTTTCAGAAGAAGATGCTGAGAAAGCTCAAGCATTAGCTACGGAAGTTCAAAAAGCAGAAGTTATCAACCAATTGATGCAAAAAGAACAAGCGTTTAGCTTGATCGTAAATGATTTGAACCGTATTATCATGACACCGATTCGTGATTTGTATAACGATTAATAGATGAAAATAAAAGCTTTTAGAGATTAGTTGGTAAGAAACATCCTCAACGATCTTTAAAGGCTTTTTTTTGTAGAATCATAAATAAGCTAAAAGGCAGTTTTTTTCTACTATCAAAAACACATGAAATCTTAAAAAATTTCCCAATTCTCTCTTTTTTAATGCTATAGTATTACTAAACGAAAAAAATGATTGGGGAACAAATAGTATGATTGGCATTTATGATTACACAGTTATTCTAACGTATGGAAACGCAGTTTTTTCTATAGTAGGAATGTATTTAGCTTTGACGCAGCATGTTGTTGAAGCAATTTTTTGTTTAGTACTCTCAGGTATTTGTGATATGTTTGACGGATTAGTCGCAAATACGAAGGAACGTACTAAGAGTGAGATGTGCTACGGTATTCAAATTGATTCACTCGCTGATTTGATTAGTTTTGGGGTTTTCCCAACGGTTTTAGGTTATGCATCAGGGCTTACGCAAGGAATTTATTTGCCATTATTTGTATTTTATATTTTAGCTGCCTTGATTCGTTTAGCCCACTATAATGTGACAGAAATGGAGAGAAAAGAACACGCAGAAGGATATCGCGAGTATTATGAAGGATTGCCAGTAACAAGTAGTGCTGCCTTGATTCCTTTGTTATTTTTTATTGCGGGTCGTTTCCATATTGGGATTACGCTCGTTTATCCTGCAGCGCTATTGATTATTGGGTTCTTATTTATTTCGAAGGTGAAAATAAAAAAAGTCGACCCTAGAAAACTAGTTTTTGGAGCCTTTTTAGGCGCTGTTGTTGCTTTTTTTGTTCGCTAAACTTTTCAAAGGGGAAAACAAATGGAGAAGGGTTTTAAAACACAGATTATCACTGACAATGATAGCGGGATAGTACATTTTTTATATAAAAATCCAATTGGACGTTTTATGTTAAAAGGACTTATCCAACCACCGCTTACAAAAGTGGCTGGAGTTTATTTAAATAGCGCACTTTCAAAAAGAATGATCAAACGATTTATTAAGAAAAATAAGCTTCAAATGGACGAATATGAAACGATGTCATACCGTTCGTTCAACCATTTTTTTATGCGGGAAATCAAGCCAGAAGCACGCATTTTATCGAAAGGTGAATCTTCTTTAGGTGCGCCTTGCGACGGGAAAGTTACAGTTTATCCAATCAATAAAAGTCAAACGTTTAACATAAAAAATTCGGAATATGATCTTGCAGAATTACTGGATAGCACAAGTCTTGCGGAAGAATGGCAAGCTGGTTGTGCTGTTATTTTTCGTTTAACTCCAGATGATTACCATCATTATTATTTTATCACTGAAGGAACGATTATAGGACATCAAAAAATAGAGGGTGTTTTCCACACAGTTCAGCCAGTAGCGATTCATAATCAACCTGTATTTTCAAGAAATTCAAGAGAAATTACGATTATTGAGACAGAAAAATTTGGGAAAATTGCTCAAATTGAAGTTGGCGCTCTGATGGTTGGAAAAATCAAAAATCTAAAAAAATCAGGAAATTGTCAGCGTTTTGAGAAAAAAGGCTGGTTTGAATTTGGTGGATCAACTGTTATTTTATTATTTCAAAAAAATCAAGTACAGATCGATCCGGAAATTTGGATGAACACTGAAAATAATCTTGAAACAATCGTGAAATTTGGTCAAGCCTTTGGAACAAAAATGGAGGAGTGTCATGAATAAGCTAGTATTTTTGATGATTGGGGTGCTATTTCTTCTAAGTAATTTTTACATTGGTAGAAAACTGCTTTCATTACTTGAACAGTTTTCATTTTTTAAATATTCACTCATTTTATGGGGACTTATTGGTATTTTTTCGGTGGCATCGATGCTAACGATGTTATTGTTTAATGCTAATGTAGGTGGATTAATCGGGAAAATGGGTAGTTATTGGTTATCATTTTGGTTTGTATCTTTAGTTATATTTGCTCTAACAGATTTGATTTTGAAAATTACAGGTAAAATTACGAGTGTGCCAGCAAAAACTGAGTTAATGGTTTGGATGGGAGCGGCATGTTTGGTCGCCGTGTTATTTTGCTATGGTTCCTGGCAAGCACAGCAAATCAAAACGGTGAATTATCACGTAGCAATCGATAAATCGGCAAACAATAAACAGAAAAAAATCAGGGCTGTATTGATTAGCGATCTGCATCTAGGTTATGTTAATGACGCGAAAAAGTTGAAAAAAATCGTGACCAAAATCAACCAAATAAATCCTGATATTATCTTCATTTCAGGTGATTTGTTTGATGGGAATTATAAAGCATTACAAGATGTAGACGGCATAAAAAAACAATTTAACCGTTTATCTTCAACGTATGGAACATATATGTGCTGGGGCAATCATGATGCTGGTGAGAGTTTTGAGAAGATGAAGGATCTTGTTGAAGCATCAAACATTACGTTATTGGAAGATGAAATGACTGTTATTGGGGAAGAAATTTTAGTAGTCGGCAGAAAAGATAGCCGACCGATCGGCTCACAAGATGGCCAGAGAAAAAGCATGAAGGAACAATTCGAAAAAGTAGGCAATCAACTGCCAAAAATCATCTTGGATCATCAGCCCTCAACAATTGATGAATATGATAATCCAAATGAGTTGATTCTTTCAGGTCATACCCATCAAGGACAGATTTTCCCCTTTAGTTTAGTCACAAAAGCTTATTTCACTGTAGACTATGGTTATTATCGTAAAAATGAAAACAGCCCACAAGTCATCGTTTCTTCTGGCGTAGGTACATGGGGACCGCCGATGCGAATTGGAACTCAAAGTGAAATTGTTCAAATAGAGATCACAATAGAATAAGTTTAATAAATTAGGTGAGAATGAAACATACAAAGTTTTATTTTCACCTTTTTATTTTTAGGTCTTAAAAAAATGAAAAACGAACAAATTTTCGTATGTTTTTACTGACCGCTTCTAAATAAAATGATATGATTAAAGAAAAGAATTCGGGCGAATAGGAGGATCTAATGAAAGTATTGCATACGGCAGATTTACATCTGGATCGGTCTTTTGAAGGCCTAAAAAATAGTCCCAAAGAAATCCTTGAAAAATTGCAACGGGCCAATCATGAAGTAATAACGGCAATTGTTGATATAGCAATAAAAAATCAGGTGGATGCTGTTGTTTTTGCTGGAGATACATTTCACCAAAGTCGTACGTCGATTCGAACACAAGCGTATTTTATCGATGAAATGAAGCGTTTGGATCAAGCAGAAATTCCAGTGATCATGTCATTTGGTAATCATGATTACTATGTAGCAGAGCGCTATTGGTTCGATTTTCCTAAAAACATGTTTCTTTTCCAAAAAGAACAGATTGAAACGCATTACTTTATGACGAAGAATCAAGAGAAAGTAGCAGTTTCCGGTTTTAGCTATGAACATCCTTGGATCAATGAGGATAAACTGTCGGCTTTCCCTAAAAAAGATCCAATGGTAGATTTACATATTGGGATTTATCATGGTGATACGACGAATAACGGGCAGCAGAATTATGCCCCATTTTCATTCAGCAATATGAAAAGCAAAGGCTATGACTACTGGGCATTGGGACACATCCATCAACCACAAGTAGTAAGTGCAGACCCTTTAATCGTGTATCCAGGAACACCACAAGGTCATACTAAAAAAGAACAGACAGTTCAAGGTGTGGCAATCGTTTCGATAGAACCAGGACATGCTACGGTTCACTTTGAACCTGTAGCTCAAGTTACTTGGCAGGTTCAAAGGTATTCCCTAAGCCAAGCTAGAAATCTGCAGGAAGCATTGAGTATCTTGATTGAGTTTCTTTTAAAAGACATGGAAAACCAAAAACAATTAACGTTAAAAGAAATTCAGTTAACTGATACTGAAGAACTTGGTGAAGAATTCCAAATATCATATGAAAATGGTGAGTTACTTCAATATTTGCAGACAACTTTACTACAGCAAACGAATCACTCCTTATTTTTATTTCAAGTAGGGGTAATGACTGACTATTTTGAGAAAAAAGTAGTGATCAGCGCAGCTCCAGAGCTGCTAAAACAATTGGAAAAAAACTATTTACAACCAGATATATTTTCAAATACCTTGCAGGAACTCGTTCAAAATCCACTCTTTTCTTCTATTGTACAGATAAATGAAGAATGGCGTGAGCGCAGCATCGAACAAGCAGATCAAACTATCAAAGAAGATTTTGTTATACAGGAGGATCAGCTATGAAACTCATTGCAATAGAACTCGTTGGATTTGGTAAATGGCAACAACAGAAAATTGAGTTTCTTCCAAAAAATCAATTACTATTTGGGGCAAATGAAGCTGGCAAATCAACGATTTATCAATTTATTCAAGCAATGCTTTTTGGTTTTCCTGCTAAAGGCAAACGAAAAAAAGATTACCAACCTAAAAATGGTGCTGCTTATGGAGGACGTCTGTGGTTTTCCCATCCAGTTTATGGGGAAGTTCAGGTTGAACGTTTCAAAGGGCAAAATAAAGGCAGAGCAAAAGTCTACTTTAATGATCAAATCGGTGATGAAGCAATGCTGGAAAAGATGATTCATCCGTTAACGAGGGAATTATTTCAGTCAGTCTTTACCTTCCAACAAGAGCAACTTAGCCAACTAGAAAAGTTAAATGAAGAAGAGCTACAAACATCATTACTTTCGTTAGGACTATCAGGAAGTAAGCAGCTATTAGTGAGTAGAGAAGACTATTTTAAGCGAGCTCAGACGATCTATAAAGGCAAAGGAAGTCAGCCGCCATTAAATCAAAAGCTGAATGCATACCAAAGCCTACAACAACGTATCAACGAAAAAGAACAGCAGGAACGTCCTTTCCAACAATTAATTACTGAATTAGCTAATACGGAGCAATTAATAGCAGAAAAGCGCCAAGCCGCACAAGAAATGAAAAGTCAATTAGCGCTTGTCGAAAAGCAAGTAATGAATCTACCCTTATACGAAGAACTGCACTCTATCGAACAATCAAAAGCAACTGCTGTATTAAAAGCAGAAGAACAAGAGACACTGCTATCGATTTATCAGCAACATCGTTTTTTAAGTGAAGAATTGACTCGTCTGAACCAAAGTATTGCTGCCCAAAGTGAGACAATAGATCAAACAGACGATTATCAGTTTTACTTACAAGAAGAAGAACATATTCAGCAATTACTCAACCAACGGTATGATATTGATAAATTGCTTTCTGAAATCAGTTGGATGACTCAATCCTTACAGCAAAACCAGCAAGAAATGTTTCCTTTGGAAAAAAAGTGGGGATGGAACGCGGCAACACCACCACAATTATCCTTTGAAGAACAAGCAGTTAACGAGATGAGAGATGAGATTGTTGCACGGACAGTCAAATTACAAACGACTCAAACCGATTTACAACTGTTAGAAGAGGAAATTGCAACACGAGAAGAAAATTTAAGTACTTTTGAAACAATCAATAAAGAAATGTTTCGAAAAAACCATCGCCAAACAAAAAAAACAGTCAATCTACTTTTTTGCGGATTTGCAGGAATTATTTTATTGTTGAGTTTCTTTTTACCAGTGCCGCTTCGTTATGGAACATTCCTTTTGAGTGCAGGATTCCTGATTGCGGGGGTATTACCGCTTGTTTATCAACCCAAGGACACCTATGAAAATGAAAAACGACAATGGCAAGAAAAGCTCTCTCAATTGGATTATTTGAATGATCAGCTAATAAAAATCAAAGCTGAAATCAAAACGGTCCAGGAAGAAGAAAAAGAAATGTCCCGATATATTGCTCAAAAAGTGAAAGAAAATCATTTAGGTCGCATGGATCAAGTTGAATTTTGGTTAACACATCGCACTGATATTACGCGTTATTTGATTTTGCTTAATACAAATCAAGAACTTGAAAATCAGTTGAAAGAAGATCAAAAACGTGTGGCTAAATTAGCGGAACAGACGGAGCGCTTTACGGCACGATTGCCGATTGCTGGAACGACATTAGCACAAAGGATAAGTGTCATCAGTCGTTTTGCTGACAAGATGGAAAAAGTTCGTTTTGCGCAAGAGTACCAAGCAGATGCGTATTCACGTCAGACGATTCGTGAAGTCAAAGAAAAGCAACAGCAAGTACTTGATCAAGCGAGACCATTGCTCCAGCGGTTCCAGATACCATCTATAAATGAGATTCCAAATAAAATCCAAAGTTACCAAAAAACTACGGCAAACAACAAACGAAAACAGGAATTACAAACAATGTTGGTAGGATTGTATTCTGAATCAAGCGATCCTAAACAACTGCCATTAAAACAAATAGAAATCTCTCAAAAGCTCAATGAGTTAGAGCAAAGTATGCAACAATTACAGGAAAAAGAACAAAAAATCCTTTATCAGCGCAAACAAATGTTATCAGACGGTACATTAGACGAACTGTATCAAGAACAAGCTGAGTTGAAAACGGAAATCGAGGAATTGGCTTTAAATTGGTCAGCGCATCAATTAGCTGGTCAATTATTGATGGATCTTTTAACAGAACTATCAGAAAAACAATTGCCTAATCTATTGAAGAAAGCAACGGATTATTTCAAGCTTTTAACACAAAATACGTATCAAGGAATTCAATTACATGAAGAACAATTAATCGTTACTCGTGAGGATCAGCAGCGCTTCATGTTGCATGAGCTATCCACTGGTACAAGAGATCAAGTGATCATGGCTGTTCGTTTTGCCTTTCTTTATCTACAAGAGCAACGTAGCTTATGTCCGATCATAATAGATGATGGTTGGCTACATTATGATAGTCAAAGAAAAGAGCAACTAGCACAACTATTTGCAATTTTTTCTGAACATCAGCAAGTCATTTGTTTTTCTTCTGACCAAGAAATGGTAAGCTATTATAAAGCGTTGAAACAACCGATTATAGAATTAGAAGGAGTGTAAGTATGAAAAAAATCCGTGAACTAGCTGTAGATGAAGTTTTTGAATTATTTCTTTTAATCAAAAATGCTGATGTTCGTATAGCTAAAAATGGCAAAAAATTTATTGCATTTACTTTTCAAGATACGTCAGGTACGATCGATGGGAAATATTGGGATGCTTCAGAAGAAGAAATCAGCCGCTTTACAGCAGGAAATGTTATTCTTTTAAATGGAAAAAGAGAAGTATATCAAGGCAATCCTCAAGTGAAAATCATCCATATGCGAGTTGCGCGGCCAGATGAGCCTAATCAACCAACATTATATATGGAACGAGCACCATTGAAAAGAGAAGATATGGTTGACGAAATTAACCAAACGGTCTTTGAAATTACCAATGCTCATTGGCAACGAATCGTTCGCTTTCTACTAACGCAATACCAAAAAGAATTTTTTGATTATCCAGCTGCGAAAAGAAATCATCATGCCTTTGCAAACGGCTTGGCTTATCATACGGTTTCTATGCTTCGTTTAGGGAAAGCGATTTGTAAAGAATACAATGAATTAAATGCAGCATTACTTTATTCTGGAATCATTTTACATGATTTAGGCAAAGTAAAAGAGCTTTCTGGCGCAATGACCACTGAGTATACACTATCAGGAAATCTGATTGGTCACTTAGTTCTTGTCGATGAAGAAATCACGAAAGCTTGTATTGCGCTGAAGATCGATGAAAATGATGAGGATGTGATCGTTTTACGTCATATGGTTTTAGCACATCATGGTTTATTAGAATATGGTTCGCCTGTTCGACCACGGATCATGGAAGCTGAGGTATTGCATCAAATCGATAATATCGACGCATCGATCCAAATGATGTTAGGTTCTGTCCGCCAAACGGAACCAGGACAGTACACAGATCGAATCTTTGGGCTAGATAATCGTAGTTTTTATGTGCCAAAAGATATTTAAGTGAAATGGGAGTTGTAAGATGAACCAGTCCGCAATAGATTTATGGACACAATTTAAACATCAACATAAAATTACGCAACCTGATTATGAAGTTTGGGCCTTTGGCAACTCGCCAGAGATGGCGGATGAGCTGTTAGCACATGTTCTTAGAGGAGAGAAAACAGGTACGTCTTCTCTTCACCTTTTATATGAGTTAGGTCTAGAAGATGAGAAAATACCGGAAGTTGGAAATTACAGTGTACTTTTAGATGGTAAGAATCAAGCACAAGCGATTATTTGTACAAGAGTAGTTGAAATTCTTTCGTATTCCAGAATATCAGAAGTTCACAGTTATCTTGAAGGAGAAGGCGACCGGACTCTGCAATATTGGCGCAGTGTCCATCACCCTTTTTTTGAGCAAGCATTAAAGGCGCATGGACTGACTTTTTCAGAGGATCTATTGATTGTTTATGAACTATTTGAATTAGTTTTTCAAAAATAATACAACAAAAAAAGAGATGAATTCATCTCTTTTTTTGTTGTGCTTATTTAGAAGACTCTTCAGTCTTACTTGATGATTCTTCCGTTTTGCTTGAAGAATCTTTAGATTTTTCTGAATCACTTGATTTAGATTCTTTTTCTTTAGAAGATTTTTCTTCTTTCTTAGAAGAATCTTTAGATTTAGCAGAATCTTTTGTTTCAACTAAGCCAGCTAAAACATCTTTAAATGCATCATCTTTGATTTTAACATTTGCTTCAGTTAAAACTTCAGATGTCACTTTTTGGATAAATTCTTGATCGTTTTGTTTCGCTGTTTCAGCAATTTTCTTCAACTCTTTTTTGTAAGGAGCCATGTCGTTGCCTTTTTCTTTATTTTTTACCATTTTTACGATAGTGAATGTTGATTGGTAACCAGTTGAATCAGTCGCTTGAATTGGTTCTGAAACTTCACCATCTTTTAATTTGAAAGCAGCTGTTTTTACTGGTTCAGCAATTGTTTCTGTTTGAGAGTCAAATTTTACTTTGCCACCGTCTTTTTTAGTTGCTTCATCAGTTGATTTTTCTTTAGCGATTTTTGCAAAGTCGCCGCCGTCATTTAATTGTTTTTTGATCTCTTTTGCTTCATCTTCAGTAGCAACTTGGATAACTTGTGCTTCTACTTCTGGGTGGAATGTTTCCCAAGCAGTTTTTAAATCTGCATCAGTAATTTTGATGTGTGCTTTGATTCCAGCTTGATAAGCTAAACTTTGTTTGATTTGTTCTTTATAACTTTTCTCTGTAAGACCAGCTTGTTTCAATTGGTCAGCAAAGTTTCCGCCTTGTGATTCAATGCTTTTCTTCGTTTCATCAAATTTAGCTTGAACGTCTTTGTCTGAAACGTCTTTACCATATTTTTGATCAAATACTTTGAAAATGATCATTTGTTGAACTGTTTGTTGGCTTTGTTGGCTAGATTTGGTTTGGTTGTAAAAATCGTCAACAGTGATTGTTCCGCCTTTCATTGTTGCGATATCTTGTGAACCGCCTGTACATGCAGCTAAGGCAAAAATACTGAACATACCTGCTGCAGCTAAGATTAGTTTTTTCTTCATTCTTGTAAGCACTCCTAAGTTTGTTTTATTTTTTATTATGTAGAAATAATTTCTCACGGTTATAACTATACCACACTATGTTTCATAAAAGAAATACGTAAGCAATAGTTTCAAAGAATTTTCGAATTTAGGACACAATTTCATCTATAAAAACGGATCGTTTTAAGAAATTTAGTCTAAATTGCGTGTACAATTGGTTAAACAAGCGAGTTGATCAGGCTTAAAAATAATGATTATTTGAATTTAATTAGAAAAATGAGGCCGAGACAAAAGCGTTTATTCGGATTTAGTGCGCGAAACAAAACTGTTTTTTAGTTTTGTCCCACGCTCAAAATTTTAGTCTTCTGTTGGCAGTTTAGGTAATTCAGATTGAATTTTTTCAACTTGTTCTTGGATTTGATCTAATCTTGGTTCTGCTTGAAACATAAAATTTTCTACATCTTGATTGATCCCGTCAATAAATGGTTCAATGTACATATCAGCTGTAGCTTGAAGCGCTTGTGCAGATTCTTTGAACTGATCTAATTTGTCATTAAAGTCGTCTTTTAGATCAGACCAATCCTCTAATTCATCGACAAACTTTTGTCGAGTCGCTTTACCGCTTCTTGGGGCAAAAAGCAAACCGCTAGCAGCGCCAACGACTGCACCAAATAAAATTCCTTTAGAAAATTTTCCCATTATTGTGCCACCTGCTTCATAATTTTTTCAGCTATTTCCTGCATCTCTTCAGAAGAATAGACTCCTTGATTATTCCCAAAATGAATGGAGAAGTCATCTGTTTTCCCATAACGTGGTATTAAATGGATATGAGAGTGAAAAACAGATTGATAAGCGAGTTCCTTATTATTATTGATAATATTTAACCCGTCCATTTCTGGAAAAGCTTTCTCTAAAGCGCGTGCTACTTTAGGTACTCGTGCGAAGACTTCTCCAGCAAGTGTAGGTTCATACTCAAAAATATCTGTTACATGCTCTTTAGGAACAAGCAATGTATGGCCTTTGGTCACTTGAGTAATGTCTAAAAAGGCATAAACCGTGTCATCTTCATAAACTTTATAGCTTGGAATTTCCTGATTGACGATCTTACAAAAAATACAATCTGTCATGGTTTCCCTTCTTTCTTTTTGCTGTTTCTTTTACTTTACCATACCTTGAAATTTATTTGGGAGGAAAAGTTCATGAAACCTTCAAAAAGTTCGTGGTATAATAGATTCACGATAAAAATAGTTGGAGGTACATTAATGAGTTTAGCAATTGAACATTTAACAGGTGGCTACGGTCATATTCCTGTCTTAAAAGATATTAATTTTGAAGTAAAATCGGGTGAAATGGTTGGCTTGATAGGGTTAAATGGTGCAGGGAAGAGTACTACGATCAAAAATGTAATTGGCTTGTTAACACCACAAAAGGGGAAAATCTCTATTGATGGAGAAACATTGAGACAACAACCTGAAAGCTACCGCAAAAAAATCGGCTATATTCCTGAAACGCCTTCTTTATATGAAGAGTTAACATTGAGAGAGCATATCGAAATTACTGCAATGGCCTATGATATTCCAATTGAAGAAGCCTTTAAGAGAGCAGACACTTTATTAAAAACATTCCGTTTAGAAAATAAATTGGATTGGTTTCCAGCCAATTTTTCAAAAGGGATGAAACAAAAGGTTATGGTTTTGTGTGCTTTTTTGATCGAACCAAGTTTATATATCATCGATGAACCATTTTTAGGGTTAGATCCTTTAGCAATTCATGCGCTATTAGAATTAATGGATGAAATGCGCAACCAAGGTGCGGCCATTTTAATGTCAACGCATATTTTAGCTACAGCTGAGAGATATTGCGATCGTTTTGTCGTTTTACATGACGGGGAAGTTCGGGCAGTGGGCTCGATGGAGGAGCTGCGTGAAGAGTTCAGTTTACCAGGATCTTCTTTAGATGATATTTATATCGCATTAACAAAAGAAGAAAAGGTGGGTTAATATGTCTGGATTTTTTGGCATTCGTTTAGCACGCCATTTGAAAAAAATGATGAAATATATGCGTTATGTTTTTAATGACCATTTTATTTTAGTTTGCGTCTTTTTATTAGGGGGATTAGGTTTTTATTATTCTCAAGTGTTAAAAACACTACCAGCAAATTTTGTTTGGGGCAGACCGATTATTTTGTTTCTTTGGTTGGCGTTGTTGCAGATCGGCCGTATTGCTACATTGGCTGAGGAGGCAGATAAAGTCTTTATTTTACCGAAAGAACCTGAAATGAATAGTTATTTGAATCGAGCGCTGCGCTACTCTTTTTGGTTGCCGCTAGTAGCGTTATTCTTGGTCGGCGGTATGTCGATGCCTTTAGTAGTTGTTTCGACAGGATGGGCTTTTTCTACTTTTAGTTATTTTATAGTAATGTTAGGGATTTTAAAAGCCAGTCATTTGCGTTTGCAAAAGTATGAGTTGTATCAAATTTCTTCAAGAGAATATTATCAGTGGTTTGGCTTGTGGTTGATCACAAGTTTCGTCGCAATTGCGCTTAGTTTATATCTTATGCCATTGGCAGGACCTATTGTTGCTATTGTGCAGGCTGTTTTTTTCTATTTGGTTTTGAACAAAAAGGAACAGACAATATCGCTAGACTGGGAATTAATGGTGCAAAAAGAAAAGAATCGGATGCATCGAATTTATCAATTTATTCATTTGTTTACAGACGTACCTGAGATTTCTAGTAGCGTAAAACGTCGGAAATTTCTTGATCCATTGTTGAGGAAAATCAAGAAAACCAGCCAGAATACCTATTTATATCTCTATGCTCGTAGTTTTTTTAGAGGTTCTGAATATAGCGGCTTATTCATTCGTTTGGTATTGGTCGCTGGGGTTGTTTTATTTTTCTTAAAAGAATTTTGGATTTCGATGGGTGTATCCGTTTTGTTTGTTTATTTGATTGGGTTCCAGTTGATCCCGATCTATACGCAGTTTGATTATATGGTGATGACTCATCTTTACCCTGTATCAAATGGACAAAAGAAACAGGCCGTAAGTAAGCTTGTAACGGTGTTATTACTTGTTGCAGCAGCTTTGTTTAGTATCTTTGTGTTGATTGCGTTACCGGATTTTAAAGAAGGACTGATGGTTGTGGCAGCGTTGTTTGTTGAGGTTTTGTTATTTGCTAAGTTTTATGTTCCTTATCGTTTGAAGAAAATGGAGGCTTAATCATGCATATTTTATGGAATGATCAAATTGTTGAACGCGAAGAAGTAAAAATCGATATCGAAGATCGCGGCTATCAGTATGGCGATGGTCTGTATGAAGTGGTTCGAGTGTACAATGGTCACTTGTATATGGTGGAAGAACATTTAAATCGTTTATGGAGCGGTGCTGAGAAAATCAGAATGCACTTACCGTTTACAAAAGAAGCATTGACAGACAATTTAAAAAAATTAGTTGAAATCGAAGGAATCAAAGAAGGAAAACTTTATTTTCAAGTAACCCGTGGCATTGATTCACCAAGAAATCATGCATTGCCAGATCCAGAAAAAGTCAAAGGGGTCTTAACAGCTAATATTAGATCGTATGAGCGTCCTGTGAAAAAAATGGAAGAAGGGATTACAGTGGCTGTAGTTCCTGATACACGCTGGTTACATTGCGATATCAAGTCATTGAGTTTAATGGGTAATGTATTATCATTAGATGAAGCACGTCGTCAAGGGTTTGATGATGCAGTACTTGTCCGTGATGACAAAGTAACAGAGGCCTCAGCGGCTAACTTTTGGCTAGTCAAAGACGGCACTGTTTATACTCATCCAGATGGCAACTTGATTTTACCAGGCATTACTAAAATGAAAATTATAGAATTGGCAAAAGAATTGGGAATTCCAGTTAAAGAAGAAGCGGCTTATGAAGAAGAATTATTTACGGCAGACGAGTGTTTTGTCTCAGGTTCGTTAACGGAGATTGTCCCAGTTGTAAAAATAAATGATCATATCGTAGGAACTGGAAAACCAGGGAAAATTACTAAACAGTTACTGAATGCTTATATTGCCAGGGTCGATGCAGCGTGTAAAGTGTCAGAAAATTAGTTTGAATGTTAAAAGAACAAGAGAGATGCTTGACGTTAAACGCTATGGAAGCTAAAATGATACTTACTGTAAATAATTATTAGAAGTTGTTAGGATAGGAGATAATTTCCATGGCATTTCAGTTGGATAAAGAATGGCGCTTGCAGCCAATAAAAGGCGCAACTGGCCAAACTTTCATGGGTATACGTGCGACTGAAAGAGTATTTATTAAACGAAATACTTCTCCTCTTTTGGCTGCACTGTCTAAAGAAGGAATTGCCCCTAAGCTAGTTTGGACGAAACGAACAGTGACAGGCGATATTTTAACAGCACAAGAATGGCTTGATGGTCAAGTACTGAAAGCCCAAGAAATCGGGCAAAGAAATGACGTTGTGGATGTCCTTTATCATTTACACCATTCGCATATGCTGAAAAGCATGCTGGAAAAAATCGGCGGTCAGATTCAAACACCTGCGACGATGCTTCAAGGATATGATGAGAAATTGCCTAAAGAACTTCAAAATAATTCATATCTTGCTAGGGTGTATCACTACCTACAAGAAAATATACCAAATTATTCTATTCATAATTATATGGTCGTTCATGGCGATGTAAATCATCGCAATTGGATCGTATCGAATAATTATCTGTATTTAGTTGACTGGGATTCTGTAATGATTGCCGACCCGGCCTTAGACCTTGGGATGTTGCTGGGCCATTATGTTCCACGAGGAAGTTGGAATAAGTGGTTATTATCATACGGTATGCGTCCTAGTGAAGAAGCCTTGACACGAATCAAGTGGTATGCTTTATTCAATTTCTTACAAGAGATTCTCCGGCACTATCAATCAGGAGAAAAGAGAGAAATGAATGCAGAAATTTTGAAGCTGAAACAAGCTTTTGGGTATTAAAGAGGTTGAGTATTGTGCTCTTCCTGTTTACTTAAATAATAGAGGGTAGCGAGCGTGGGACAAAACTAAAGGTCAGTTTTGTCTCACGCTCTAAATCCGAAATAAACGGTGAGAAAAAGCGACTCCCTCTTATTCCTCGGAGCTAAACGCTTTTGTCTCAGCTTCCCTACCCTTTTTAAAATTTGTTATTAAAGAAAGGAAACACTAAACATGCGAATGAGAAAAAGACCAGGAGCGGCTGAACTTTTAGCTAGTCATCCTGAATTAGTCGTTGACGAGCCAGAAAAGTGGCAAGGACGTTGGGCTGAACGTTTTGGGAATACTCACCCCATTCATATCGAAATCGGTTCTGGTAAGGGACAGTTTGTAGTAGGAATGGCGAAAGCTAATCCGAAAATCAATTATATTGGGATTGATATGCAATTAAGCGTTCTTTCGATCGCATTAGAAAAAGCGTTGGAAGAAGAATTACCTAACTTACAATTATTACATGTCAACGGAGAAGAATTGACACAATATTTTGCGGAAAATGAAGTGGATCAAATTTATTTGAATTTTTCTGATCCGTGGCCGAAAACGAGACATGAGAAACGTCGATTGACGTTTAAAACTTTTTTAGCAACGGATGAAAAAATTCTTAAACCAAATGGCGAAATTCATTTTAAAACAGACAACCGAGGCTTATTTGAATACTCGTTAAGTAGTTTTTCAAAATATGGTATGATTTTGGAACAAGTGTGGTTGGATCTGCATGCTAGTGATTATGAAGGTAACGTTATGACGGAATATGAAGAAAAATTTTCTGCTAAAGGACAGCCAATTTATCGTGTTGAAGCAAGGTTTCAAGCGGAATAAGTAAATTAAGTGAAGTTTTATTAAAGAGGAGGTTTTGTATTGCGGCAGGTATGTTGCGGTGCACTATCTTCTTTTTTATAAGTAACAGAGCGGATAGAATAGTCTAGATAGTGATAAAAAAGAACGGTAGAAACCACATAAGTATGCTGTAGTTTCCACCGTTCTCTTTTGTTTAATCTTTGATTCGTTTTACATCAATCACAGTTCCTGTAAAAGCATCAGCAGTAAATTCATACTGGACCATAATGCCATCTTCTAAACGTGAAATTCCACCATTATAGGTCTTTGAATGAACTGCAAATTTCCGTAATGGTTTTTTCTCAAACTCGATCCAAGATCCTTCGATTGGGCCTTCCTTTAAAAAAGCGTCCTTAACGTTTTCTAAAACCAAATCAGCATCTAGTGTGCGTTTTTTTTGATACCATAGTGTAGAAGCAATACCGCTTATGATTCCGAGACTGACACCAAGTGCTAAGCCGCCTTTAAAATAGCTTAATTCATTTTCTTCATTCATGGGGAATAACCTCCGCGTATTTTCAAAAGTTTGCTAAAATTCATCAGCTTTAACTACATTCTAACACATTGTATGAAAATACCGAAAAACAAAAAACGTGGGCAATTGAAAAAATTTGCGTTATAATGAAAGTGAAATCATATGAAAGGAGTATCTGCCGTTTTTGTTTAAAAATCTTGTTATTTTTTTGCAAAAAAGAACGGGTAATCCGACGCAGGAGAACTGGCAGATAATACAACAATGGAAGAAAAAACATTTCAACGCATCAAAGAACTAACAGAATTACAAGGAACAAGCGGATTTGAAGATGATATTCGTGCGTATATGAAAAAAAATATGGCCCCATTAGTAGACGAGCTTCAATATGATGGTTTAGGTGGGATTTTTGGTCTTAAAAGAGCGAAAGAACAAGATGCACCACGCGTTATGGTAGCAGCCCATATGGACGAAGTTGGATTTATGTTGACACAGATCAAAGACAACGGATTATTCCAAGTGGTTCCTTTAGGTGGTTGGAATCCTTATGTAGTATCAGCACAACGTTTTACCTTGAAAACAAGTAAAGGCAATTATCCATGTATTTCTTCTTCTGTACCCCCACATTTATTGCGTGGAACAAGCGGTCAAAAACAATTAGAAGTAACAGATGTGTTATTTGATGCTGGTTTTGAATCAAAAGAAGAAGCAGAAAGTTTTGGCGTTCGCCCAGGTGATTCAATCGTTCCACAAACAGAAACGATCAAAACAGCCAATGGCAAAAATATCATCAGTAAATCATGGGATAACCGCTACGGTTGTACATTAGTTTTAGAAGCATTAGAAGCTTTGCAAAACGAACAATTAGGCCACACATTAATTGCTGGTGCTAATGTTCAAGAAGAAGTTGGCTTACGCGGTTCTAAACCTTCTGTTCATAAATTTAATCCGGATTTATTCTTTGCAGTTGATTGTTCAGCAGCCGATGATATTCAAACAAAAAAAGGAACTTACGGTCATCTTGGAGAAGGAACATTATTGCGGATTTACGATCCAGGTATGATTACATTACCTCGTGTACGTGAATATTTATTAGATACAGCAGCCACACATAACATTCCTTACCAATATTTTGTTTCTAAAGGCGGAACTGATGCAGGTGCTGCCCATACAACAAATAATGGCGTACCAAGTACTGTGATCGGCGTTTGCGGACGTTATATCCATACACACCAAACAATGTTTAATATCAGAGACTTTGAAGCAGCCCGTGAAATGTTGATCCAAGTCTTAAAAGGATTAGATAAAACAACAGTTAATACGATCATTTACGGAAAGTAGAGGACAGCTTATGATTATACCAACATCTTATGAAGAACTTGCAGGCTATGTCTCGGAAGGAAAAAGTGTCTTCTTTTTCACTGCAGACTGGTGTGGTGACTGCCGTTTTATTAAGCCAGTGATGCCAGAAATTGAAGCAACATTCCCAGAGTTTCGTTTTATTGAAGTAGATCGAGATAAGTTTATGGATCTTGCTTCTGAATGGACGATTTTCGGTATTCCAAGTTTTGTTGTGACAGATCAAGGGAAAGAGTTAGGTCGTTTAGTTAATAAGGATCGAAAAACAAAAGAAGAAATCACAGCCTTTTTAAAAAGTATCAGTTAACGTTTTAATTGACAATAATTAGCCGATTCAAGAGATAAAATAAAACAATCGGGAGATGGATACTATGTTAACACAAACATATAAGAATATTTTAGTTGGTGTAGATGGTAGTGATCAAGGGAATTTAGCCTATCAACAAGCAATTGAAGTAGCTAAAAGAAACAATGGTCGTGTGATCGTGGCTCACGTTATAGAAAATAAAGTCTATACGATGATGGGCTATTCCTCTTTAAATGATGGTTTATTAGATCAAGAAACAGAAGGTGCTAAAGAGATATTAGCTGATTGCAAAGAGTATGCAAAAAGTGTTGATTTTAATCGAGTAGAAACTGTGCTGACTTATGGTACTGCAAAAGAAGTGATGTGTCAGGATTTACCAAAGAAATATGAGGTTGATTTGATCATGGTGGGGCAATCTGGATTAAATGCAGTTGAGCGCTTAATGATGGGTAGTGTCAGCAGTTATATCATTCGTCATGCACCGTGTGATGTTTTGATTGTTCATCCTGAAACAAAGAAAAAGTAAATCAGTTTAGTGTAAAATAGGTGAAGCAAGGCGTAACCGTTTTGTTTTACCTATTTTTTCTGGGACAAATCCTGATAGGAAAAAATGTTATGCACTTGATCTGTTTTTTTGTTAAGATAGGACAAGTGATAGAGAGTCTTAAAAATTAGTATTTTGAAAAATGATAAAAATGGAGTGAGGTAAAAAATGATTTTTGCTTATAATAAGGAACATGTCGGCGATGTTTTAATGGTCATTGTCTCTGACGATAAAGGACAAGAAAACCGAGTAGAACGTAAAGGGAATATAGCTCAAGTGAGTGTTGCAGAAGACGGACAAGTCGTTGCTTGGAATATTTTTGAGGCATCAACGATTTTAGGCGACATTGAGGGCAATGGGCAAGTAGTATTGACTGAAAAACAATTGACAAAAGTAAATGAAGAACTTGCCAAAGTTGGCTTTTCGGAGACATTAGTTGAAGATCATGAACCGAAAATCGTCATCGGTTTCGTAAAATCATGCAAAAAACATCCAGATTCTGATCATTTATCGATCACCCAAACAGAAGTGGATAACGGTGAAGTATTACAAATCGTTTGCGGTGCGCCGAATATCAAAGCAGGACAAAAAGTCGTTGTCGCAAAACCTGGTGCTATGATGCCAGATGGTATGATGATTTGGCCAGGTGTTTTACGAGGTGTAGAAAGTTTTGGTATGATTTGTTCTGCAGGTGAATTGCGTTTGCCAGATGCACCAGCGAAAAAAGGGATCTTAGAATTGCCTTTTGATGCAGTGATTGGTGAAGCATTTCCTGTTGGGAAATAAATAAAATGTAAAGTCGAAGTTGGGACAAAGTGTCTAACTCCAAGAACCAAGTAGGTACTGTGCAACATCAACTCATATTTCGTTGTGTTTTACAGCAATCAGAGGGAATTCACGAAAATTGCCAAGCATCACAGTGAGCTTGTGAACTGATGATATCGGTACCTAATTGGTGCTCAAATTTTTGTGACCGAGTGAGTATTGTGCAACATCAGTTCATTATATTCGCTGTGTTTTACAACAATTTCAGCGTATTTCCGAAGCCTTCAAAACATGGTGCTTTAGCACCTAGAATTTGATTTGATCGAAGCAGAGCGTGGTAGTTGCTTCTGCCCCCGCTGTTTATTCAGCCGTGGCTTACTTGCATGATCAATCACCATTATATTCAGCAAAACTTGGTCCATTTGAACGGACTTTATTTTGTGTTTCCTCTTCTAAAGCGCTGAATAGTGTGCTGTTATTTAAAAAGGTATTCCAATCAGCATACATCATTGCATTTAACGCATCTATAGAACCAGAACCGTGTCCTAGAACGTCAGTATTTAGACCGTCATCTGTAATAAAGTTTCCATTCTCATCGTGTTTTGCCAAACAATGTATCCCATTCTTCACGTAATTTATGAGCCATGGTAAGTCCCTCTTTCTAAAGTTTTATGTATCTTTATTTTATAATAATAGTGAACATATTGCTTATATAAAGTTGTGCCTTTAGAGCAAAAAAACTAGGTTTTTCACTTTCCGACTAGCAGAGGAAAGTAAAACCTAGTTTTTTTATTTGTTCCGTTTATGGATTTTGGGAATTGTTTGAATTAGATGAATTTTGTTTAAGTGCTGATTGGTCGATGGTTAAATCAACATCCACACTTTGTTCTTTGCCATCACGATAGAATGTGATTTTCATTTTATCACCAACTTTTTTCTTGTAAAGAGTACTTTGTAAGTCAGTAACAGAGCTGATATCTTTGCCATCGATTTTAGTGATGACATCATATCTTTCAAGACCTGCTTTATCCGCTGGAGTTGCTGTTTGAACTGAACGAACTAGTACGCCCACTTGGACAGTTTCAGGTAATTTCAAGATTTCTTTTCTTTGTTGTGTTGAGACATTCGTTAATTCTTCCATTGAAATTCCAAGCGCTGGACGAGTTACTTTACCCTCTTTTTCCAATTGGTTGATAATATTCACAACATCATTACTTGGAATCGCAAAGCCCATTCCTTCAACACTTACTTGGCTTTCAGATTGTACGATTTTAACAGAATTGATTCCAATTACTTGACCTTCAATATTGACTAAAGGACCACCAGAATTCCCTGGGTTGATCGCTGCATCTGTTTGAATCGCATTGATATTGATCGCTTGACCGTTATTTTCATTTTGGATATTTCTGTTTAATGAAGAAATGATCCCTTGTGTTACTGAGTTAGCATAAGCTGAACCTAATGGAGAACCGATAGCTAATGCTGGTTCACCGATTTTTAATTTATCTGAGTTACCAAATTCGGCAATTGAATCAACTTTATCAGAAGAAATCTTTATTACAGCAAGGTCGGTATAAGAATCGGTACCAACGAGTTCACCTTGAACTTTCGTGCCATCGTGTAAAACAACTTCTAAACCTTTTGCTTGGTCTACTACGTGATTATTGGTGACAACATAAGCAGTTTTACCATCTTTTTTATAAATTACACCGCTACCTTCGCTGGCAGCTTGTAGATCACTGCCATCAGCTTTAGAATTATCAGATTCACTGCCGTCATTTCCACCAAAAATACTACCAAAACCCCCATCAGCTGTACTTTGACTAGGGCTTTGTAAGTTGATGACCGAAACAACAGAATCTTTCACTTTATCAACGGCTTTAGTAACATCACTTGTCACGTCTAAATTAACGTTTGTTACTTTCGTATCACCTTTGTTGTCTTTTACTGAGTTTGTAGTTGTGGATGAATTAGATGAGGATGGGGTTTGACCTGTGATAACATAAGCACCACCAAAAGCGAGTGCCCCTCCGAGTAAACCTCCAACTAAACCAATTCCAAATTTTTTGAATAGCCCATTTTGCTTTTTATCTGAATTAGGTGTAACATCTTTTTTTTGCATACAAGCAACCTCCTATTTAATTATCATTATTTATTATATTTAGTATAGTCTTTCAAGACACCTTTAGTCTACCCAAGAGCTTTGAATTTTTTATGAACAAGTTGGGGAGAAAAACAGATATAAATAATGAAAAAATCATTTTAAGAAAAACTTATACACAATAAAATGTGAAAAACTTTTGAAAAACAGAGGAAAACCCTTGTGAAAAAGTTATCCACAAAATGTGGATAATGTGGATAAATAAATGGGAATATGTGTTTGTATCTCAAAATACTATGAAATAAAGGATAATCCGACATGGAACTGTGGATAAGTCTGTGCATATGTGTATAACTTTGTGGGAAAGTATGTGGAAGACTCAAAATATTCATGATAAAATTGTTAACAAGTAGAAAAATATAAAAGGAAGAGATGTGAAAGTAGTGAAAATAAAAATTATTACTGTGGGTAAGTTGAAAGAGAAATATTTGGTCCAAGGAATCAATGAGTATTTAAAACGCCTGAAAAGCTATGCAAAAGTTGAAATAATTGAAGTCGCAGATGAAAAAGCACCAGAAAATTTAAGCGAAGCGGAGATGCTTCAGGTCAAAGGCAAAGAAGGCGAACGGATTTTAGCTAAAATTGGAGAACAGGATCATGTTTTTGTTTTGGCAATCAATGGTAAACAGTTTAGTAGTGAAGAATTTTCTAAGGAAATCGAACAACTTGGAATTAACGGCAAAAGTCAATTGGCTTTTGTAATTGGTGGTTCGTTGGGATTGAGTGATGAAGTGTTGAAGCGTAGCCAGCAGCAGATGTCGTTTGGAAAATTGACTTATCCACATCAGTTGATGCGGCTGGTTTTGGTGGAGCAGATTTATCGCGGGTTTCGGATAATGCGAGGGGAACCGTATCATAAATAGGGATATTTTTAAAACTATTTTAGTTGAGAAAAATAAGCTTTTCTTTTTTTGAATCTGATATGATAATAGAATTAGGATATTGTAAAACAAGGCTTAAATTTTTTTAATCATTATAGTATAATTTAATTACATTGAATTATAAAGGATGTGCAGAAATGATAAGCTTTTTTGATGTAGCTAAAATATTTGAAGATGGAAGTTTGGGATTAAAAGATATTAATCTCTCTATTGAAAAGGGAGACTTTGTATACGTAGTTGGAAAGAGTGGGGCAGGAAAAAGTACATTTATAAAACTACTGACATTAGAGGAATATGAAACACGTGGGAAAATACTAATAGATAATCTAGAAACTAAGTTTTTAAGTGAGAAAGATATTTCGAAATATAGGAGAGACATCGGAATAGTTTTTCAAGATTTCAAATTGATTGAAGAGATGAGTGTTTTTGAAAACATATCTTATCGGTTGGAACTTATTGGAATGAAATATAGTTTAATCAAAAAGAAAGTTTCTTCAATACTCTCGGTTGTGGGATTGGAAGATAAAATGAAATGTATGCCTAGCGAGCTATCAGGTGGTGAACAACAAAGAGTAGCAATTGCTAGAGCATGCGTGGTAGAACCTAAGATCTTATTGGCTGACGAACCAACAGCTAATTTAGATTATCAGAATGCAGTTAAAGTAGTTGAGTTATTTAAAACGATCAATTTGAATGGAACTACAGTAATAATAGCTACTCATGATGAAGCAATACGTAATTATTTACCCTCTAAAACACTAGAGGTTAAAAATCATACAATATTTTGGTCTTGAAAAGAGGTAAATGTAAAATGAGAACGATATATACGTTGAGTAGAATTATAAAAGGGAAGAAAAAGAATTATATGAAAACGTTCTTTGGAATATTAAAACAAACGGTTGCCATGACAATAATTAATTTCTTTTTTGTATTTAGTTTGATATTTCAAAATTCAAAAAAACATGAGATTTTGATAAGTAAGAATAAAAAAATCGATCTACAAAGTGTAGATACTAGCGGAGAATTAATAAATATACTATCAGTATTAGAAAAATTTTTTTGGCTATCTGGATGTTTGCTTTTTGTGTTATATATATTATACCTAAGTGTACATATTAATAAAAGATTTCTAATAGATAGAGAGAACATGCTGATAAAAAAGTTAAATGGGTGTAATAATTCAATTTTGACTTTAGAGTTTACTATTAATCAGTTGTTTGAAGTGCCAGCTACTATTTTTCTGGGGCTACTTATATCCAGCGTAATGGTTAAGGATATGGTTTCAATATTAAACAGCTTTTGGCTGTTCGAAGGTGTGACGTATGACAATTTATCTTTGCTTTCTTATAGATTTTTGATAAGTCTATTATTACCTATTCTAATTCTTTTTGTTTGCGTTTTTTTTATTTCTTTTTGTAACGTGAAGATTCTGAAAATTGGAGCTATGAATCTGTCACATTGGAAAGGGAAGAACTAGACGAAGCTACTCTTCCAGTAGGAGCCAAAAAACAATTACCAAAACTAGTAATGACTCATTTGTATTTATATGTAGATGGTGAAGCGAACGAATATGTTTTGTATTTGCTTACCGATGTGACCAGTCAACAATGAATATGCTGCTTTAATGGGTGTGTACATGTAAAACTATTTTCTTGAGTAGTCAGTTGGATTCTCAACTTAAAAATGGAAAACAATTTATCGAAGGTGATAGTATCAAAGATAGATGGGATGTAAAAACAGTTTTATATTTTTGTTATTGAGTTTCATAAGTAAAAAAATTAGCGAAACAAGATTCGTTTGAAGCGTATCTGCGATTATGTGAGTTTAAATAATGCAGATAGAATTTCTGAAATGAAACGATAAAATACCTCAAAAAAGTGTAGCAAGAAAAAATTAGGCTGTCTGTTTCCCAGAAATTAAAGGAAGCAGACAGCCTAATCAAAGTACTTTTATTCAATACTTATTTTTGTGGACTAATAAGAAATAGTTTCTGTAAGATTTTGTATAACTTATCTTTTTGCATCAACTTCTATTTTAATTCTAGTGAGTTGATCATCAAAATTACTAGAGAAATAGAATGTATAACTCTTGCTGACACCAATCTCATAAGTTAAAGCACCAATCGTTTCTATGTCTCTTGAGTTTGTACTACCATACTTCTCTTTTATGGTATTTATCAGAATAGAATTATTCCTATCCGTAATTTTTATTCCACCAGGAAGAGTGATTCCTCTTCCAAGATCGGAAGCTTCTGAGGTATGAAGATACAATTCAGTAATATCGCAATCTTTTAATTTCTGATCTTTTTCAGAAAAGTTTTTTACTTTAACCGTTACTTCGGCATCACCTTTAACCATATAGAAGCTGCTTTCAGAATCTCCTGCTTCAAGAGTATCCGTTGTTTTAACGCTATTACTCTCTTTTGCAGACCAACCAAATGCTTCAAATTCTTTATACGTAAGAGGAAGTTGAACCACTTCTCCATCAAGTTCTATTTGGAAAGAGTCCCAACTGTCACTTAAAGCACCAAAGTCAGGTTTTTTAGTTGTGTCATTGTCAGAATCCTCCTCCTCATCTGATGTGTCCTCACTATCTGATGTGTCAGTATCAAGTTCTTTCGCATCTTTTAAATCTTCTTCACTTGCTTTATAGTTATCTTTTGCATATTGGAGCACAAAGTCTATAAAATCGCCTTTAGTCAAGCCTATTTTTTTCAACGATTTTGTATATGCCTCAAGGGTTTCTTCTTCATCAGCAGAATGTTTTCCTTGGAAATAGACGATTTCACTGTCGATATCATTATCTTTCTCATTATAGCGGATGCTTGCTATGCTATTGGGAATCAGGTTGTCCCCTTTTTTCTCTAATTCTACATAGGATTCAAATGTAATACCTGTATCTGGATTGTCCAGAACCAGAGAATAAATCATCGTGCCAAAGGAGGGATAACTTCTATCTGAAAATAGATATCCTTCATCTTTAAATTTTTTAACCGTGTCATTTTCCTTCTTTTTTGATCCCTCTTTATTCCCGCTGTTTGTACCGCAAGCAGCAATAGTTAATAAGAGCAACACCAGTAGACCAACCCAAGCCTTTTTTTTGAAATTTTTCATAATATTCTCCTTTTTATGTTTTAAGTAATGTTATCTTTGTAAATAACATTACTACCTATAAAGAATAGCATAATTAAAACTCCAATTCAAACGCACAAGGAGTGGTATAAATGTAGTGTGAATGGTTGATAAAGGTATGTTTTTAAGCTGAAAATAGGAATGGATTTATAGAGAGATCTTGATTGAGTAACATTTAGTAAGTCTAAAAAATGATGATTATGAAGACTAGAGTAAATACTCTTTAAAGGTAAATATATGGTAGTTAATAAAACAATTTATGTAGAACGGTCACTAGAATTCATTTATAAGAAATTGAAAGTATCTATGAAATCAGCTAAGATAAATATAGAAGTGAAAACAAACCATATGATGTGATAGAAATAAGACTTGTGTACTAACATTTACACAATCCTTTCATCATGTGGATGTTTTAGGGAATGGAATAACTTTTCAGAATAGGAGAAATTGAGTATGAAAATAATAGGGTTTTTGTTGTTGCTTCTTATTCTAAAAGGAATAGAATATTTTGCACGAGTACATGCATATAAAAAGCGGATCAAAGAATATCAGAAAAAAAACGAGTTAACAACCGATGAAATAGTCTTATTTAAAGAAACGATGTCTATTGCAAAAGATCAAATTATACTTTTGGAATTAACAATCAACAAATCAAAAGCTTTAATGAAAATAGAAACAAAAGAAAAAGGACTAGGTTCTTCAAAATTGTTATTCTCTGAATTGATGGAACAACCAAAGAGGATGACTGAGCTTGAACAATTTTTGTATATAAAGCTACCAGGTATTGTCGAGGCCTCAGAAAAATTTATTCAAATACAAGAAGCGCAACTTTCAACAGCAGATATTGAAAGGTCAAAGAAAATGATTATGGAAACCATTACGTCGTATTCATCTAGTATTACAGATGAATATGAAGAAATAATTCAAGACGCCTCAGAAGATATCTATCTAACTAAGAAATTGATCGAGGGAAAATAATGAGAAAAAAACAAAAGAATTTTTATGACTCGTATGATGCTCTGTTTTCAAAACCAGCTCTTTTTACAAAGCAAGAGAAGACATATGAAAAAAACATGCCAAAGCTTAAGCTGAAAAGTATAGTAATGATTATGAAAGACTCAGCTAAAACATCGTCAAAAAGCAAGAAAAAAGAAAAAAAAACTGCTAAAAAAAAATTATCAATGATTCTAGCGATTGTATTTTTAGCAATTATTTTTTTTGTTATCAAGACGGCGAATAATTCTTCTGGTTCATTTAGTTCATACTCAGATGAATATATTGATGTTTATCCTTTAAAAGAAGGAACTGTCAATAAAACAAGTGATAAAAATTTTAGTACACCACTTGCGCTTAGTATCAATGATCATAGTATTGTAACTAATAATGGTTATGTATTAGAAGTGTTGAATGATGCAGATATAGAAATCCAAAAAGAAGAATTGTCAGTGTTACCGACAAATGATAAATATGCGAATTATTTTTATATCGCCTATATTCCTTTTTATTCTAATCGACGTTATGAACGTTCAGCAAGTATGTTTATATCAGGAAATATCACGAATAGTTTAAATGAAAGTTTCATAAAAGATAAGAACTCTTTTTCTAAAGCATACTTTGAAAAGGACATTGGTGAAGTAAAGAATGGTTACGTTGTTACGTACAAAGAAGGGGAATACTCTAAAGTAAGTCTTTCACGTTTCTTCATATTTCCTGACGAAACTGGATTGTGGCTGAAGGCTGATTCTAATGAGGAAAATACCGAGAAGCTTACCGTAGAAAACACACTGGAAGAGGTTAAAGAGGTGTTAGGTAATGATTTTACCTTTTTAGATGAAAATTTTACGTTCAAAAAAAGTGAATAGAATAAACAACTAGAGCAGAAGGAATCAGTTCTAGTTGTCACACATCAGTATAATTATGACAGCGCCTAAAATATGGCTGTTATTAATAGTAATGTGATTTTCTATTTTTATACTCACTAGGCGAAATGCCCATCTCTTTTTTAAACACTTTACTAAAATAATTTCCTGTAGAAAACCCAACCTTTTTTGCAACAACTTCCACTGCGTTATCCTCCCATAATACCGATAACGAATGAAGAATGCGCACTTTTTTTAAATAGTGTATTGGTGGCGAATTATAAGCTACTTCGAATTGCCGAATCAATTTGTATTTTGAGAGTTCGTATTTTTCAGATAAAAACTCTAGGCTAATATCTTCGAAATAGTGTTCATCAATATATTTTTTTACAGCCTCGATGATGTCTGTTTTTTGTTGGGTTTCTTTTTGCACCTCTTCTTTAATATCTAAAAAAAGTGCAAAGGCTTCTTTAGCATTTTGTGTAACCGTTAATTCCTGTGTTTGTACATCAAGAATAAATCTTCGCAACAGTTCAATGAATGTCTCCGATAATTCAACAATGGCAATCGATGTATCTAACCATTGCATCATACTTCCTGAAAACTCTACAAACAGAAAGTGCCAATCCTCACCAAAATAGCGATAATTTCCAGGCATTTTAGCAAAAAAAGCTTTATTTTGTGTTAAGCTAACGGTTCTATCTCCTATTTGAATAAATCCTTGACCTCTTAATGTTACTTGCAAAACAATTAGTTGTTCTTTTCGAATACGTGCGTCCCAATCATAATGAAGACTTCCTTGGCCGACACCAATGCCCCGGATGAGTGGTAAATGTCGGTCATCGATGTAATGGAATTGACGTACAAAATCCTGCAATTTATTACCCTCCGTGAAATAATTTCTTCTTGTTACTTCTGATTATACTCGATATTATGGATATAATAAAAGAAGAGGAATGATAAATATGTCGATCTATTTTGATACATCACAAAATATTTTTCACCTGAGCAATAGTGAAATTAGTTATATCATTGGTATCGAAAAAGAACAATATCTTACCCATAGGTATTTTGGTCCTCACTTAGCAGAGTATCATCAAGTCAATCTGCTGCAAATGATCGATCGCGGTTTTGCTACGAATCCAATCAGTGAAGAACGTACTTTTTCGTTAAATACGCTGCCACTTGAAACGAGTACGCAAGGTAGCTTAGATTATCGGGTGAGTAATTATCAGTTTCGAAATATAGAAGGGCATCGCATTACTAATTTTGTGTATGATCGCTTTGAAATTTTAGAAGGTAAACGATCTTTAGAGGGTCTCCCTTCACTAAGGGGAGAACAAGCCCAAACCTTAGCGATTTATCTTGTAGACCATACCCAGTCGCTTGAAATGGTATTGTATTATACGATATACGAAGATCTTCCTGTTATTACAAGGAGTGTAGTGTATAAAAATAATGGGACACAAGCAGTCTATATAGAAAATGCTGGTTCGATGCTGCTAGATTTTCCTCGTTGTGACTTTGACTTATTGACACTTAATGGGGCGCATACAAATGAAGCTACTATCCATCGTCAACCACTCCACCCTGGCGTACAAAAAATCTCATCAGCTAGAGGAACGAGCAGTCCGCAGCATCATCCGTTCTTAGGGCTTGCTGATCGGTATACGAATGAAGATCAAGGGGATGTTTATGGCTTTCATTTTATTTATAGTGGGAATTTTGTTGCTCAAGCGGAAGTAGAGCAGTATGGAAGCACACGGGTTCAAATCGGAATCAATCCAGAAACCTTTGAATGGAAGTTGTCACCAGGAGCAACGTTTCAAACACCAGAAGTTGTATTGAATTTTAGTGGGCAAGGATTTAATCAACTTTCCCAAACATTTCATAAATTATACCAAACTTATTTGATTCCTAAGCAATGGCAACAGGTGGAACGTCCCATATTACTTAATTCTTGGGAAGGGAATTATTTTGATTTTACTGAACAGGACTTGATTCGACAAGCTCAATTAGCAAGTACATTAGGGATTGAATTGTTTGTTTTAGATGATGGGTGGTTTGGACAACGTGCAGATGATACAACTTCTTTAGGCGATTGGCATGTAAACAACGTAAAACTGCCAAATGGGATCGAGCATCTTGCGGATGTTATTCACCAACAAAAGATGAAATTTGGTTTATGGTTTGAGCCAGAAATGATTTCTGTAAAAAGTCGGTTGTTTGAGAGACATCCAGAATGGAGTTTACAGGTTCCAAATTACCCTCAAACACAGGGGCGACAACAGCTGGTCTTAAATTTGAGTTTGCCAGAAGTTCAAGATCACCTCATTCAAATGCTGACAGCGTATCTGTCAGCAAATAAAATCGATTATATAAAATGGGATATGAATCGACATTTAACGGAAGTGGGCAGTTTTCTTTTACCCAATGATCAGCAAAAAGAAGTTAGCCATCGTTATGTCTTAGGACTGTATCGTATTCTATCTGAAGTAACAGAACGATTTCCCCAAGTCCTTTTTGAAAATTGCTCTAGTGGTGGCGGACGATTTGATCCAGGAATGGTTGCTTATATGCCTCAAACTTGGGCAAGCGATAACACAGACTCATTATGTCGCTCGAAAATCCAATATGGCTATAGCTATCTGTATCCACCAATTATGATGGGGGCTCATGTTTCGGATAGTCCTAATCATCAAGTAGGTCGAAACACTCCATTAGAAAGTCGTTTTTTAATTGCAATGAGTGGAAACTTTGGCTATGAATTAGCAATAGAAAAACAGTCGCTACAGGACCTCGAAATGATAAAAGAACAAATTATATTTTATAAAAAGCATCGTAAACTGTTACAGTTTGGTCAATTCTATCGTTTAAAAGAACTTGATGTGTCTTATTCTACTGCTTGGCTATTCAAAAACGAAACAGAAGCGCTACTTGTCTATTCCAATGGACTCGCTCAACCAGCACAAACGATTCAGTATTTAAAAACAAAATATCTTGAGGAATCGGCTCTTTATAAGGATATGCGTACAGGGGAAATATACAGCGGTAGTGAATTAAATCATGCCGGTATTCTTGTTCCAAGGATCAAAGGGGATTTCAATTGTTTCTATATTCATTGGACTGTTATTAGGTAAATGATACATTAAAAAGATCCCCTAAGGAGAACCGCCGTAGGGGATCTTTTTGTTAAGTTAATAAAACAGCATAGGCTTCGTAAGGGAGAAGGGTTTGACTAATTTCTTTTTCATAATTATGAATCAGGATTTCTTTGATTTGTTGTGTTGCATCCAATAAGAACCGAGCCGGCTTATTGGAAAAATTGACAACAACTACTATTTCTTCTCCGTCATGCTTACGGATATAGGCTAAAACTGCTGCATCCTCTGTTTGAATACTCTCAAATGTTCCTTCTGTAATCACTGATAATTCTTTTCGGAGTTGAATCAATTTTTTGTACGTATAAAATAAGGAGTCTGGATCATCTAAAGCGGCGGCTACATTGATTTCACTTGAATCTCCTGCAGGCAACCAAGGAATACCAGTTGTAAAGCCCCCTTGTTTAGAATCATCCCACTGCATTGGATGACGTGCGTTATCACGTCCTTTGGCATTGATAGAGGTAATGATTTCTTCTTCTGTATAGCCCAAAGAGATGCGTTCATCATACATTCTACGACTTTCAATATCATCGACCTCATCAATGGATTTAATTGGATAATTGATCATCCCAATTTCTTCACCTTGGTAAATATAAGGTGTTCCTTGAAGAAAATAAAGATAGATTGCCAACATTTTCCCACTAAGTACCCTAAACTCTTGATCATCGCCCCAACGAGAAATGATTCGTGGTAAATCGTGATTATTCCAAAACAGGGAGTTCCAGCCTTTTCCAGTTAATTCAGTTTGCCATTTAGAAAAAACATGATGCAATTCTTTTGGATCAAGTGTTTTTAGATCCCATTTTCGTTTGCCTGGTTGTTTGTCCAAATTAATATGCTCAAATTGGAAAACCATCGATAATTCATCTCTGTCCTCATCTGAATAAAGCTGAGCAATTTCGGGTGTCGCGCCCCATGTCTCACCAACTGTGACCAAGTCGTATTCTCCAAAGGTATTTTGGTTCATTTCCTGTAATAGCTCATGAAGCTTTGGCCCATTTTTAGTAATTAATTGGTCGGGTTCTTTTCCGATTAAATCAATAACATCTAGACGGAATCCGCCTACTCCTTTTTCGATCCAGTAATTCATCATACGATAAATTTCGTAGCGCATCATTTTATTTTCCCAATTTAAGTCAGGCTGCTCTTTGGCGTGTAAATGAAGATAATACTCTCCAAGTTCTGGAACCAATGTCCAAGCAGAACCGCCGAAATTTGACTGCAGGGTGTTCGGCGGTCGTCCGTCAATGTCCTTTCTCCAAACGTAAAAATCATGAAACTCACTCTTTGGATCGTGAAGCGCGGATTGAAACCACGGATGTTCAGAGGAAGTATGATTAACGACTAAGTCCATGATGATCTTGATATTCCTCTTTTTCGCTTCTTCAATTAGTGTGTCCATATCCTTCATTGTTCCATAATCTGGATCGATCGCTTGATAATCACTGATATCATAGCCATTATCTTCATTAGGCGATTGATACACAGGACTTAACCAAATTGCTTCTATCCCTAGAAAAGCAAGATAATCTAACCGTTGAATAATTCCAGGAAGATCCCCGATGCCATCTGCGTTCGTATCTTGAAAGCTACGTGGATAGATTTGATAGATCGTTGCCTTTTTCCACCAATTAGTTTTCATAGCGCACACTCAAAGCTAGTAGATCTTGGCTTCCATCAACACTTAATGTATCAATTACTTCAACAGCTTCATAGTCGTTCGTATTCGTAACAATCATCATCACTGTTGGGTCAAAGCCGGCTTGTTTGACAGCGTCTAAATCAACTGTTCCTAAGATATCCCCTTTTTTCACTAAGTCTCCATATTTTTTAGTCGTTTCAAAGAATTCTCCATTTAGTTTTACCGTATCGATCCCAATATGGATCAGTACTTCTGCACCATGAGTTGTTTTTAACCCATACGCATGTTTTGAATCGTATACGACCGTTAATTCCCCATCGGCTGGGGCGTAAATAATCCCTTTTTCTGGCATTACTGCAATGCCTTTTCCCATCATTTCTTGTGCAAAGACAGGGTCTTTGACTTCTTTTAAAGAAATAGGTGTGCCTTTGACTGGTGCAGCTAAGATTTCATCTTGAACCGCGATCACTTCCGCTTCAGGATCTTCATTGATTGCAACCGCAACTTCACCTGCACTAGTGTCATCATCTGCAAATACAGCCATATGACGTTTACCATAAGCATATGTCGTAATGAATCCGACTAAAATGCTGATGACGATCCCAATCATGAAATAAGGAATTGATTTTGGTGCGATTGAAATGAATCCGATCACACTTGCAGGGCCCATTGCAACGGATAAAACATGAAATGCACCGATAAATACACAAGCAACTGCTGAAGCGATCATTCCACAGATAAATGGAAATTTAAGTTTTAAATTGACCCCGAAAATTGCAGGTTCCGTAATTCCTAGCATCGCTGAAATACTTGCTGAGGTCGCTAAACTTTTTTGTTTTTTATTTTTAGTTAGTAACATAATAGCAAGTGTCGCTGCACCTTGACCAACGTTTGCCATGGAAGCGACTGGGAAAATGAATGAACCGCCAGTGCGCGCAACATCCGCTAACAAGGTGGTCTCGATTGCTGGAAAACTTTGATGTAGTCCTGTAATAACAATTGGTGAATAAAACAGTCCGAATACACCTAAACCAATTGCTCCTGTTGTATTATACAACCAAACAAGTCCATCAGTTAAACCATCTGAAACGATTCTCATCACAGGTCCCACAACGATAAAGGTTAAAAATCCAGTAATAATAATGGCTAGCATTGGGGTGAAAGTAAAATCAAATGCATTTGGAATGCGTTTGTGGAAGAATTTTTCTAAGGTTGCTAAAAGCCAAGCAACCACTAATACTGGCAATACAGAACCTTGATAACCTGCTTGGGCAACGTTCATCCCAAAAATATGCCAATAATTCATACTGCCTTCCGCAATTGCATTCGCCACACCATAACCATTAACTAAATCAGGCATAACCATCGCCATTCCAATGACAGCACCTAGATAAGGATTACCACCAAAGCGTTTGGTTGCAGAAAATCCAACTAAGATAGGTAAAAAGGCAAAAGGAGCAGAGGCCAACAAATTAATGATGCTAGCAACATCCGTTACAGCTGGAAACATTTCTACAACGGATTGCGGGCCAAATAAATGTTGTGCAGTTAACACATTATTCAAGGCCATCAATAAACCACCCGCAACTAAAGCAGGAACAATCGGAACAAAAATATCAGATAATACTTTAATAAAGGCCATAATTGGATTGTTCTTCTTACCGTTTGCCGCGACTTCTTTTAAATCAGCTGTTGTTGCTTCTTTGACATTCGTTATTTTTATCAGTTCATCATAGACATTGTTGACGTCACCAGCCCCAATAATGATTTGAAACTGATCATTAGCTTCAAAGGTTCCTTTAACAGCATCATTATTGTCTAAAGCTTTTTGATCCACCTTACTTGAATCTTTTAAAACTAACCTTAGTCGTGTCGCACAATGCGCTGCAGCTTGAATGTTGTCTTCGCCGAGTGCTTGCTTGATTTCCTCTGCTACTTTTTTGTAATCCATTTTCGTTCCTCCTAAATGTCATTTAAGCGATTTCAATAGAAGTGGTTATCTTGTGTATGAAAGATAGAAATGAAATCGCTTTTTCACATCCAAAGTATACCAGTTTTTATAAAATTGTCAAACGTATAACAATTATTATATTCTTTTGTTTAAGTATATTTTTGATATTTTGAAATGCAATTGATTAACGTTTGACATTGATTATCTTTAAAGTTAAACTATATGCAAGAATACGCTTACGAGGAGAGTACATATGTCTGTAAAAAAAATTTGGACAAAAGAAGAACGTTATCGTCCGTATCAAGAATGGGATAAAACGCATCTTGCCTTACTGCAAGAGAAAGCCGCTAATTCCAAATGGCGTTTAGGATATCATATCCAACCGAATACTGGCCTACTAAATGATCCAAATGGTTTTTCATATTTTAATAATCAATGGCATGTTTTTTATCAATCCTACCCAATGGGAGCCGTTCATGGGTTAAAATCTTGGTATCATCTGACATCTGATAATTTAGTGGATTGGAAAGAAGAAGGAACGAAAGTATTTCCAGATAGTTTGTATGATAGTCATGGTGTTTATTCAGGGACTGCTTTGCCTGTTTCGGACCAGTTGTTTCTTGCTTATACGGGAAATGTTCGTGATGCAGAGTGGGTTCGCCATTCCTATCAGTTAGGTGCCTGGATGGATGCATCTGGAACAGTTCAAAAAATCGAGACGCCACTGATTACTGAACCACCGACAGGGTACACATCAGAATTTAGAGATCCCCAAGTATTCCGTTACAATGATGGGTACTTACTGGTCATAGGTGCTCAAGATGAGACAGAAAAAGGAAAGATTCTTACTTATCAGAGTTCTGATTTACTTACTTGGCAGTATAAGGGCGAATTAGAGTTTACCGATAAAGAAATGGGCTTTATGATTGAATGCCCCAATTTACTAGTAACAGAAGATGCAGCATTACTTATTTTTTGTCCTCAAGGTTTAGAAGCGGCTATTTGTTTTTATGAAAATATTTATCCTAATACTTATGTTATCGGGGATTCTTACGACAGTGAAGCGAATCGTTTGATTCAGCCTACTGCATTAAAAAATCTGGATGAAGGGTTTGATGTATACGCTACTCAAGCCTTTAAAGCACCAGATAATCGTTTATTATCTATTAGTTGGGTGGGATTACCAGAAATTGAGTATCCAACCGATCAAGAAGAATGGGCCCATTGTCTAAGTAGTGTAAAAGAGCTACTTATAAAAGACAAAAAATTGTATCAACGCCCTGTCGCAGAAATGAAGCAATTACGTGCAGGTGGAGCACTTGAGTTTAACAAAGATTCCAATTCTTTTTTTGAAACAGATACAAATCAGTATGAATTAATGCTATCGTTTGACCCGCTTTCCTGTGGAACGCTTACTTTGTTTACGAATAAAGAACAAAATAAAGGATTAACCATTAATTTTGACTCGCAACATGGTAAAATAACGATAGACCGTAGTCAAGCTGGTGCTGTTTTTGGAGAAGAATATGGATTTGTCCGATCGTTTTCTGTTGAACAAAAACCCTTGGAACTACAAATCTTTGTAGATTCATCGATTGTTGAAGTCTTCATCAACGAGGGTGAAAAAGTAGCAACAATGCGAGTATTTCCAGAAACACATCAGACAGGAGTCCATCTAGAGTGTGATGGAGGCTATCAAGGGAAATTATGGCAACTGCGGAAAACTAACCAATAAAGGATGAATGAACATGGTTGTCAAACTAACGGATGTAGCAAAAAAAGCCGGTGTTTCTCCTACAACTGTTTCTCGTGTGATTAATAATTATGGTTCCCTAAGCCAAAAAACGATTGATAAAGTAAATTTAGCAATGAAAGAGCTGAATTATCAACCAAATTCTTTAGCTCGTTCCTTGCAAGGAAAAAATACACAATTAATTGGATTGATTTTTCCAACTGTTGCAAATCCTTTTTTTGGTGAGCTCGTTGAAAGAATCGAAGGGAAACTATTTGATTTAGGCTACCGCGTTATTTTGTGTGATAGTGCCAATAATAAAGAAAAAGAACGTCATTATATTAATATGCTCGCGGCCAATAAAGTGGATGGAATCATTGCAGGAGCTCATAACTTGGGAATCACTGAATATGAAGATATCGAGTTGCCGATTGTTTCTTTTGACCGCTATTTAGCTGACAATATTCCAATCATTGGGAGTGATAATTTTCAAGGGGGATATCTAGCTACAGAAACATTATTTGTCAGAGGTGCACGAAAAATTGCGATTCTTACAGGATCACAAGAATCCAATTCGCCTACCAATTTTCGTTTGAATGGGTATTTAAGTTTCTTAGAGAAACACGAATTAGAACCTAAAATTTTTCAGATTCAAACAACGGCTAGATCAACAACGTTGAAAAATTTAGAAATCAAACATATTTTAGAAACAGAAGAAATCGACAGTTTGTTTTGTACGGATGATTTAACGGCTATCTTAGCATATAATCAATGTCAGCAGTTGAAGATAAACGTTCCTGAACAAATCAAGATCATTGGGTATGATGGGACCAAATTCATTCAAAATTATTTTCCACAACTATCAACGATTGCCCAACCAATGGCTGACTATGCAGATATTTTAGTAGATTTGTTGTTACAACGAATCCAAAATCCAGAAAAAAAACTTGAAAAAAATTACCTACTACCGGTAAAACTAATTCAAGGTCAAACAACCTAACCCTTAAAAGGAGTGAACAATATGTTATACGGTGCAATCGAAGCTGGAGGCACGAAATTTGTTTGTGCAGTAGGAAATGAAAACTTAGAAATAATTGAGCGTGTATCGTTTCCTACAGAAACACCTGAAAAAACCATGCGCTCTGTGATTGATTTTTTCAAAAAATTTGAAACACTTTCAACTATTGGAGTCGGATCATTTGGCCCAATCGATGTTAAACGGGAGTCCGAAACCTATGGCTATATTACATCTACACCGAAACTTGCCTGGGAAAATTTTGATTTTGTTGGGTACTTAAAAGACCAGTTGGCGAATATTTCTGTTGCTTGGACAACGGATGTAAACGCTGCTTGCTATGGTGAATCTATTGCGGGCTGCGGTAAAGGATTATCAAACGTAGTCTATTATACTATCGGAACAGGAGTTGGTGGTGGTGCTTTAATAGATGGCCAATTCGTTGAAGGCTTTAGCCATCCAGAAATGGGCCATGCGATGGTTCGACGTCATCCTGAGGATACATTTATCGGTAATTGTCCGTACCATACAGACTGTTTGGAAGGGTTAGCTGCGGGTCCAGCCATCGAAAAACGAACTGGAATCAAAGGGCAAGATCTATCGACAGAAGACCCATCATGGGATATTGAAGCATACTACATTGCACAATGCGCATACAATACCACTTTGCTCTTTTCGCCGCAGGTCATTATTTTTGGCGGCGGGGTTATGAAGCAAGAACAATTAAGAAAAAAAGTCCAAGAACAATTCGCTAAGCTCATTAATGATTATGTGAAATATCCAGATTTATCCACTTATATCGTTACTCCCCAATTGGGGGACAATGCTGGCGTGATTGGTTGCCTCGCTTTAGCAAAGGATTTATATTTGCAAGCTTAATCAAAGGTGTCAAAGAAGAAGCCATTATAGATTATCTTTCGAAGACTGATAATTTAATCGATGTTTGCTCTTTTTTTTCATATTATTGACTTGACAGTCTATCCAACTATTATTCACTTCCAATACGCAGAGTAGTATCATAACTAGGAATATTTTTAGAAATCTCACCATAAATAATAAATGAAAAGTTATACACTTACAATCAGATCAAGATTACAACAATAGACATTGTAAGTAAAAACACAATCTTGTATAATAAAATAAATCAGAAAAGTTACTTCTACTTCTAGGTAGAAGTACTTTTTTTATCTAAATTTAAAGGAGGAAAAAGTATGTTTTTAAATTTTATCGGGTTAACGTTATTTTTTGGTATAGGAATATTGGTTGCAAACGGTATTAGTTTTATGGTCACAAAAGGGAAAAATGTTAAAAGGATGATTGTATTACTAGTCATTGAATTACTCTTACTGGGCAGTTTCTTATTTATTGCCTTACCAAGTAAGACACTATCAACTATTCTATGGATCAACCTAATAGGAGCTGTAGTTGCAAGTAGTTTATTATTGGCAAGTCGCTCTCTCAGTCAAGCCTCTAATAAAATCTTGCACAAAGGGCATAAAACGACCGTGGTAAATGGAGTGAATGATTGGTCTGGGCGTGTACTAGGTATCAGCGTTGCTGCAATGGTTTTATTATTCATTGTTAGTTCTGTAACGAAGGTAACAGCGATTGATGATGTCTACCAAACGATTCCGTTAAAGACTGAAGAAAAAGCAGAAGTTTTAACCTCTACCAAAGAAACACCTATTGCTATCGCACCAAAAACAGCGAAACGAAAGATGTTGCAAAAGTTCTCGGTGATTCCTAATTCGAATATGTTTACACTAGATGGGATTACGGCACAAGTGGTGAATGGGGAGTATGTCTATGTTGCGACAGTGGAATTTAATGGCTTTTTCAAATGGTCAAAATTAGGAGCAGTTCCAGGCTACTTCATTATTAGTGCAACGGATATCAATGCTCAGCCGACATTTGTCGAAAAGCCGATCATTTACACACCTTCAGCTTATTTTGGGAAAGATGCTGCACGTAAAATTTATGCTGCTTATCCTGATTACGCAGCTACTGGAAAAATCAATTTAGAAATTGACGAAGAGGGGAATCCATTTTATATTCAGACCTTATATAAAGAATATGGTGTTTCTGGTCGAATGAACTATAACGAATTTAAAACAGCTGTTTTAAATGCCACAACGGGTGAAGTGAAAGTCTATGATAGCAAAGATGCACCAAAATTTGTCGATGCACCAATCACTAGTTCTGCTGCCAACAGTATCAATGAATACTTTGGCCGTTACAGTCAAGGCTGGTGGAATCAAACGATGTTTGGTGCTAAAAAAGATGTTAAAATCCCAACGGAAAACGGTATCTATGCATCAGGACAAATCACGCCGATGATGAATAAAGAAGGCAGTCAATTGTTGTATTTTACGGACTTTACAAGTGGGGATGAGGATCAAGATTCCGCTTTAGGCTATTCATTGATCAATGCAAGAACAGGTCAAGTAACTTATTATCGTGATACAAAAGTTGGGATCATGGATAGTGATGGCGCTATTTCGATTGCAGCGAAAATTTACCCAGAGAAAAAATGGAAAGCAAGTATGCCAGTTTTATATAATATCGATGGTGTTCCAACGTGGATTGTTTCTTTAATGGATAGTAAAGGGATTTTCAAAAAATATGTGTATGTGAATGCAGTTGATAATGATATTGTTGTAGATGCTGATGCAGCCCAAAATGCATTGGATGCTTACCGAATTGAATTAGCAACAAAATGTAGTAATAATACAAGTAGTGAAGCAGCTAATTTAAAAGAAATCAAAGGAAGTGTTTCTCGTGTAACGATTGTTGCAAGTGAAGCGCAAACCGTTGTCTCTTTCTTGTTGGAAAATGATAAAACCATCTATAGTGTGACAACGAATAATAGTCCAATGGCTCTTTTCTTGAAAGAGGGAGACATAGTTAAATTCAAAGCGGCCGTTACAGCAGATGCAAAAGCTGCTAGTATTGAAAACCTTGTGATAGAGGGACTAGAATAGCATTATAGAGAAGTTTGTCAGTAACAGAATATAATAAGGATAGAGCGTGGGACAAAACTAAAAAACAGTTTTGTTTCGCGCTCTAAATCCGAATAAACTCTTTTGTCTCGGCCTCATTTTGATAGATAAATGAAACCAATTTACTATTTAGTATTAACTAAATACAGTTGAGTAACAATTTGGATTGATGTAACGAGAGTTAGAAAGGAAAAAAATCCATAACAAGATATGATACAATACTTCACAAATGAAGGCGTTATCTTTAATTCTTCAAATAAACAATAAAGGAAGTTAAATTTATGTATGTAGGATTTGATATAGGTGGGACGACCATTAAATATGGCGTTCTGGATGAATGTGGCACTATTTTAGAAAAAGGAAGTATGGAGACAAAATATGAACCAGATGTATTTTATGCAAATCTCCTAAAAATCATCGAAGAAGCGCAAAGAAATTATCAAATAAATGGAATTGGTATAAGTGCTCCAGGAATCGTGCAAAAAGATGGGTTTATGCTAACGGCAGGAGCTATCAAACCATTATATGGCGAAAATTTTAAACGAAAGCTTGAAGAAGCAACGGGGCTGCCTGTTACTGTAGAAAATGATGCGAATGCAGTTGCTATAGCAGAAAAATGGATTGGCAATGCAACTGATCTGGAGAATTATTTATGTTTAGTTTTAGGTACAGGAGTTGGCGGTGGGATCGTCATTAATGGGAAAGTATATCGTGGTTCTCATGGTATGGCTGGGGAATTTGGTTGGATGATGATCGACAAATTGCCGGAAACGGGTAATCTTGAGGCAGTTTCGATTAATCGACGTGCATCTGTCGTCGATGGTCTTGTTCGTTTGTATAATGAAGCGCGGCAAAGTGAGGACGAAACAGTTATGCCTGTTCAAGATGCAAGGGAGATATTTACCTTAGCTGAAAGTGGTGATGAACGTGCAATAGAAATGACGAAACAATTTTATGTGGATCTTTCAGTCGGTCTGGTAAATTTAATTAGTTGTTTTGATCCAGAAGTGATTTTGATTGGCGGCGGTGTGAGTGCAAATGAACAGTTTCATAGAGAACTTCAAAAAACATTGACGGAAGTGCAGAAGAATCATGCAGCCATCAATTATTTAAGAGGAAAGACTATTGCGCCTGTTAGACCAACAAAATTAAAAAATGATGCAGGACTTATCGGGGCAGTTTATCAAGTACATCAAGTTGTCAGCAAGTAAATTTTTTATGGTATAATTTTCTTAGCGAATTAAAGGAGATTAACATAAATGGCGATATTTGATTATCTGAAATTAAACGATCTATCCTCCGTGGAACAAGAAATTTATCGATTTGTTGTGAATAACTTAGAGAAAATCCCTTATATGCGTGTTCGAGATATTGCGGACGGTGCTCACGTATCATCGACATCTGTTTTTCGCTTTGTTCAGAAAATAGGGTTTCATTCTTTTCCAGAGTTTCGTTTTTATATTAAATCTCATTTAGATAATGTTCGCCAAGCAGAGAATAAAAAACATATTGGCATTGAAGAGCGAGTGAACTCACTTAATATGGAAATTTTTCATCCTGATGTAGAATATCAAATAAAAAAGATGGCACAAGAGTTACGAGATAGTGACCTGATATTGTTTATGGGGATGGGCGCTTCTGGTGCAATCGCACAGTATATAGCTAGAAAATTAGCGAGCTTGGGTTATTTATCCATCAGTTTGGATGATCTGACCTATCCTATTCGTAGTTTTTTACGCAAAGATCAAAAAAATGTCATCGTATTTTTAAGTGTCTCTGGTGAAACAAAAGAATTGATAGAAGTAATTGCGGGTTTACAAGATAAGAACAGTGTCAAAAAGTATTGTATTACGCTAAACAAGAAAAGTACGCTAGCTCAACTTTGTGACTACTCTATTGAGTATGAAATCAAAGAAGAACGCAAAGATATTTTTCTGGATTTGACTAGTCAGTTACCAGCGATTGCAATCTTGGAAACACTGATCAGCTATCTTAAAGACTTTCGTAATGATTAAATAAAATATAGTACAGCAAATTAACTAGAGGGGAAAACGTACTTTAGTTAATTTTTTTTGTCTAAAATATGGAACGACTTGTTCCGTACAAGGAATTTGTTCTATTTCCCAAGAATTTATTTTTAAAAAGGAGGCGCTTACTTTTTTCCGGATTAATTTATGTATAATACGTTTATAAATGAAAGGAGTTTTATCTATGCAAAAATTTAATGACATCATTGATCGTTCATTAGTACCGATTGCGACAAAGTTAAATAATCAACGTCACATCGCAGCGGTTCGAGATGCGTTTATGTTGATTTTTCCATTAACGATTTCTGCGTCACTGGTTATTCTAGTTAACAACATTTTATTTTCAAATGACAGTTTTGTCGTGCAATTATTACGTTTGTCCAGTGTTTTTCCAAATTTAGAAGACGCTCAACAGGTTTTGTCCTCTGTGGCAAATGGAACAATCAATATCATGAGTATTTTTATCACTTATCTTGTTGCGCAAATCTTAGCAAAACATTTTGAAGCTGATTCAACTTTGGTCGGGTTAACAAGTATTGCCAGTTTTATGATCTTATATCCTAAACCTTTTAATGCAGATGATTTGAATGTGATCAGTACACAATACTTAGGGGCACAAGGCTTGTTTGTTGCGATGATCGTTGGTTGTTTAGTAGGGGAGTTTTTACCAAAGCTATTCAAAGTAAAACGACTACAAATTAAAATGCCAGATATGGTGCCACCAGCAGTTTCTCGTTCCTTTTCAAGTATGATTCCAATTGTTATTGTAGTGGGTATTTCAGCGATTATAAACTTTTTAGTGTTGATGATTGCACCTGAAGGGGTGAACGAACTTATCTATAAAGGCATTCAAAGTCCTTTACGTGATCTTGGAGGAAACGTTGTCGGCGTTATGTTATTAGCTTTTATTCAAACATTGCTATTTTCTATCGGTATTCATGGTCCAAATACGTTAAATGCTGTTCGTTCTGCTATTTTTACGGAGCAAGATTTAGCCAATCTGGATTTTATCAATAAAGGTGGTTCGCTTTGGGATGTTCCTTACAAAGAAACGTGGGGGATTCTAAATGATATGTTTGCGAATATGGGTGGTACAGGGATGACAATGGGCTTGATCATTGCGATTTTTATTGCATCACGACGACCTGAACAAAGAGAAATCGCAAAGATGTCATTAGTTCCAGGAATTTTTCAAATTAATGAGCCCATTATATTTGGGTTGCCAATTGTTTTAAATCCACTATTGATCGTTCCGTTTATATTGGTCCCAATGGTTAATATCATGATTGGGTATTTTGTTACGGTGGTTTGGCCGATTATGCCGTCACCTGCAATTGGTGTTCCATGGACCACACCTGGAATCATTAACTTATTCTTAGGGACAGGTGGAAATATTGTTGCAGTTTTAGTAGGAATCATCTGTTTGGCAGTTTCAGTTTGTATCTATTTACCATTCGTTATTGCCTCTAATCGTGCACAGAAGATAGATTTATAAACGAATTATTTTTGATTGAAGGAGCTTGGTTATGACGAATAAAATAGCAGAAGATTTTTTATGGGGCGGTGCAATTGCAGCCCATCAGGCGGAAGGATCTTGGAATATAGATGGAAGAGGACCTAGTATCGCTGACGTGATGACCGCCGGCGGAAATGGCATCGCACGGAAAATAACGAAGGGGGTTCTGGATGGAGAATACTATCCAAACCATGAAGCAATCGACTTTTATCATCACTATAAAGAGGATATCAAGCTTTTTAAAGAGCTAGGTTTAAAATGTTTGCGAACGTCTATATCATGGAGCCGTATTTTTCCTAAAGGAATCGAAGAAGAGCCGAATGAAGCGGGTTTATTATATTATGATCGTTTATTTGATGAATTACTAGAAAATGGTATTGAACCTGTTATTACGCTGTCACATTTTGAAATGCCTTATTACATCTATGAGGAGTTCGGTGGTTTTGCCAACAAGGAAGTGATTCCATTATTTGTAAAATTCGCTAAATGTGTGTTTGAACGCTATAAAGATAAAGTAACCTACTGGATGACGTTTAATGAAATCAATAACCAAGCGGATGGACAAGAGCCACTTCATGTTTGGACGAATTCAGCGATGATTATTGAAGATGAAGACAAAAAAGAAGAACTTGTTTTTCAAGCGGGAATCAACGAATTGATTGCTAGTGCAGCTGCTGTGATCGAAGGGAAAAAAATAAATCCTCAATTCCAAATTGGTTGTATGATGGCCTATGTCCCAGTTTATCCGTACTCGTGTAATCCTGAGGATATGATGGCCTCTGTTAAAGCGAATGAGCGAAGATTTTTCTATAATGATATTCATGCTCGAGGGAAAATTCCCACTTATGCGACAAAATATTGGGAACGTAAGAACTACCAAATTGATATCAGCGAGCAGGAATTAGCTATTTTGAAAGAAGGAACGGTCGACTATATCGGTTTTAGTTATTATATGTCTGGCACGATTTCAACGCTTGAAGATGTCGAAGGATGGCAGACAGAAGATATTCCGAATGCAAAAATAGTGAAAAATCCATATATAAGTGTGTCTGATTGGGGCTGGCCAATCGATGAAGTGGGACTACGTTATGTCTTAAATACTGTTTATCAACGTTACGATCTACCGTTATTTATTGTCGAAAATGGTTTTGGTGCATATGATAAACTAACAGAGGAAAATACTGTTCATGACAACTATCGGATTGAGTATTTGAGTAAACACATTGAGCAAATGAAAAAGGCCATCATCGAAGATGGTGTTCCAGTTATTGGGTATACGCCTTGGGGCATCATCGATATCGTTAGTTTTGGTAGTGGGGAAATGGAAAAAAGATACGGTATGATTTATGTGGACAAGGATAACGAAGGAAATGGAACCCTTCAACGGTTGAAAAAAGAGTCATTTTACTGGTATCAGAAAGTAATTGAAACGAATGGTGAAGATATTTAAGCCTCAATAAATTAAGTGCCCCCTTTTTGTCTATCCTTTAATGGATTGACAAAAAGGGGTGTTTCAACGTGAAGTCATTCAACGATAGCCTCGAAAATTTGATGTTCCATAATCACTGTAGTAAAGTGATAGTAGAGATAAGGGCAGTAAAAACTGTTTTCATTACAACTAATAAAGGAGAGGTCTCAATGAAAATCACACAATTATCTATCGATACGTTAAAGAGAGCACAAGAGCGTTTTGAAGAAACACTGGATCAGATGAGCGTAGAGGAAGCTAATGCGATGCCAAAGCCCTTGATCAAATCGGTTACTTGGTTGATTTGGCACACTGCAAGAGAGCTTGATTATCAATTGTCTGAGCTGAACAAGACCAAACCGTTGTGGCTAGAATCAGGTTGGAGTGAGAAATTTGCGTTGGATTTACCTGATGATACAGAGGATTGGCGTCATACGCCAGAAGAAGCAGCAAAAGTGGTCGTATCGGATAAAAAAATCCTTTTAGATTATTTAACTGCAAGTGTTGATTTTACAAATGCCTATTTAGAAAACTTGGATGAAGCAAGTCTTAGTGATGTTGTGGATACAAACTGGACACCAGTTGTAACCCGTCAAGCTCGAATCGTTTCAGCTATTGATGATGCAGTGATGCATTCTGGACAAGCTGTTTATACAAGAAGATTGGTGATTGGCGAGTAGTACTTATTTTCAACTGAAATAAAAAATGAAGAACTTGGGACTTACGTCCCAAGTTCTTTCTGTTATTCAATAGATTTCAAAAATGCGCAAAAAATTTATGATTAGCTTCTTAATCCACGTCCTCGATCAATCAAATACCAACAAACGGCATAAAGAACAGAAATGAATAAAATCAAAATGATCATAGAAAAGATGATCGGAACATCAATGGTTCCAAGAAAGCCATACCTAAACCCTGATATCATATACACGATTGGATTTATTTTTGAAATAGATTGCCAGATTGGAGGCAACATTGATATCGCATAGAACACTCCGCCAAGATACGTTAGCGGCTGTAAAACAAAAGTTGGCACAATCGATACATCGTCGAACGACTGAGCAAAAATCCCATTTAATAACCCTGCTAATGAAAATAAAATAGCTGTCATAAGAAGGGTAATAATGACAATAGACCAAGAATAAACGTGAAGTGGTACAAAGAATAAAGAGATCATTGTAACGAGTGTCCCTACTAGGACACTTCGACCAAGTCCACCGAAGACAAATCCCCAAATAATAATATGCGTTGGGACAGGTGCAACAAGTAACTCTTCAATATTTTTCTGGAACTTTTGCGAGAAAAATGAAGAAGAGACATTGGCATAAGAGCTTGTAATGACTGACATCATAATAAGTCCAGGAACGATAAACTCCATATAAGAGAATCCTTCCATTTGACCGATTCGTCCACCGATCAGATTTCCGAAAATAACAAAATAAAGGGATGTAGTGATTACTGGTGGTACCAAAGTTTGTACCCAAATCCGTAGATAACGATTGGTTTCTTTTACTGCAAGGCTCCTTAAAGCCGTGAAATATAACTTAAACATTTTCATTCTCCTTATTCGTATCAAAGTATTGATTTCTTAAATCAATCTGATGCTCATGACGTATATTATTCCACTAGCGTTACACTTGGGAAGTAGTACTGGCATCTACTAGGGGTTTTTCTTCTGTAATTTTTAGAAATAGTTCTTCTAGTCGATTGGATTTATTACGCATAGAAAGAACTTGGATTCCTTGATTTGTGAGCTGTTCAAATAGGCCATTCAAGCCTTGATTTCGTTCAATCTCTACTTCAAGTGTTTGCTCGTCTTCAAAAATACACTTGTAACCTGTGATTTCAGGTTTGTTTTCAAAAGGAGCTAAGTCGAAAATAAACGTTTCAAACTGCAACTTGGCTAGCAAGGTTTTCATGCTGGTGTTTTCAATTAACTGACCAGATTGTATGATACCAATATTGCGGCAAAGCATCTCTGCTTCTTCTAAGTAATGCGTCGTTAAAATGATCGTTGTGCCATTTTCATTCAGTTCTCTTAGAAAATCCCACATTTCCCGTCTCAGTTCAATATCGACTCCAGCTGTAGGCTCATCTAAGATAAGTAAACGAGGCTCATGCATCAAAGCTCTGGCAATCATCAAACGGCGTTTCATCCCTCCAGAAAGCATGCGAGCACGTACATTTCGCTTTTCCCATAGATTAGATTGTCTTAGATATTTCTCGCTGCGCTTTAATGCTTCTTTTCTTGAAACACCATAGTAACCAGCTTGATTCACCACGATTTGTTCAACTGTTTCAAATGGATTAAAGTTAAACTCTTGTGGTACTAAACCGATCTGTTGTTTGGCAAGAACTAAATCATTATCCAAGTCATAACCAAATACTTTTACTTTCCCTGATGTTTTATTAACAAGAGAAGTAATGATACCGATCGTTGTGGATTTACCAGCACCATTCGGGCCTAAAAGTGCGTAAAAATCACCTTCTTCTACAACTAAATTGATGCCCTTAAGAGCTTCGACTCCACTTCCATATACTTTTTTCAAATCGTTTATTTCGAGTGCATACGTCATTTAATTACTATCTCCTTTTGTCTCTTTAGTATATTGGCAAAGACAATCTTCTTCGCTATCAGAAAGTAAATGCATCATAGAGCTCATAAATTCTTTTACGAACTCTTCTCTTAATGTATAATGATGCCACTGGCTTTGTTTACTGACAGAAACAATACCAGCGCTTTCTAAAACTTTCATATGATGAGAAAGAGTGGGCTGTGTAAAATCAAAGTGTTTCAATACATCGCAGGCGCACATACTACTATACGAAAGCAAATCGATTATTTTCATTCGCTTAGGATCAGCCATTGCTTTAAGTACTAAAGAAAGTTTTTCGTAATCCATGTTCATTCCTCCTGAATATAGATGACTGTCTATGTTTAATATAGGGGAACATGAATGGAATGTCAAGTAGCACTATTCCTGAAAATTAGTATAAAAAATAGAACAAACGCTAAGTTATCTCTGAAATAAAGTGATAATAATGGACAATTAAATAGACCACACTTCATCACGTGAAGCAATACTGTTATAATAGAAGCGAATACTAGTAAAATCAATGAAAAATGCATTTTAAGAGGAGTAAACTAAAAAATGAGAAACATTAAATTGACAATCGAGTACGATGGTACAAGATATCTTGGCTGGCAAAGACTCGGTGATTCAGATAAAACGATTCAAGGAAAAATCGAGAACATCTTGACACAGATAACACGTTCAAAAATTGAAATCATAGGTTCTGGTCGAACGGATGCTGGAACGCATGCCAGAGGACAAATTGCGAATTTTAAAACAGATAGTAAAATGGCACTATCAGAGATGATTGAAAGTTTAAATCGTTATCTTCCGCAAGATATTGTTATAAAAGAAATAGAAGAAGTTCCAGAAAGATTCCATGCTCGATATAATGCCAAAGGGAAAAAATATAGTTATTATCTCTGGAATAATGCGATTCCTTCTGCTTTTGAGCGTCATTACAGTTTCCATTATTCTGAAGAGCTTGATTTTGAGTTGATGGATGAAGCTTGTCGGAAATTAATCGGAACTCATGATTTTATTGGGTTTTCATCTCTTAAAAAGACTAAAAAATCAACAACCCGAACAATCAATGAATTATCGATTCAAAAAGAAGGGGATCTTATTCATTTTACCTTTATTGGAGATGGCTTTTTGCATAAAATGGTTAGAATTTTGATGGGCACCCTCTTAGAAATTGGATCAGGAACACTGAAATTAGAAACGATCGATGAAGTATTTAAAAGTAAAATCAGAAGTGAGGCAGGCATGACTGTTCCGGCACAAGGATTGTTTTTAGATGAAGTTTATTATCGTGATTGAAGGTAAAAAATTAGACTTAATTGCAGTTTGACTATTAAATAACCTGAAGTGTAACGCTGGGAGTTACACTTCAGGTTATTTAATTTATCAAGCAGTTGCATCATCAAATTCAACAAAAAAACTGAAACATCTAAAAGAGTCGTAGTTTCTATAAAAGGTTTTTATATTCATTTTAAAGAAAACTCTTTGAAAAAAGCAAGTTCATCATTATTACACTGTCTTGCAATATCACTTTTCTGATTCAAATGAAAGACATGTCCTAGCTCGGAATGATCTTGATTTGCGTAAAGACGGTAAGTTGTTTCAACGCCTTTAGACTGCAATAACGCTACCAATGGCTGGGCAAGATCTTTTAACATATCGTGTGTAGCGGTTGTAACAAAAGTTGGTGGGAAACTGTCTGTGATATAACGCTCTACTGGAAACTGGCTTTCCAATGTGGGGGTGATCGTATCACCAAAGTAAAATGGAAAGTCTTGATTAATAGCACCATTTTCTCCAATGAAATAGGCGCCACAGTTCAAAGCGACTGCCTTAAACTGGATGGCAGCAACTTTAAACGGAAAGTTTTGTGCATAAACTGAGTTACTTGTTAGCGTAGTATATTGTTCTACCAATTGAGCGCCAGCGCTATCGCCAACTAAAAAGAGGTGATCTAAATCAATGTAGTAGCTTTGTCCATGTTCAATCAACCAATTCATCAAAGCATTCGTATCTTCCAATGGAGCAGGATATTGATGATCAGGTGCCAAACGATAATTGAAATTCACTACGGTAAAGCCTTGTGTTGCCAAATACATAGTATAAAAGCGATAAAGTTCTTTATCGCCATAGAAGAACCCACCACCATGAATATTGATGATCGTGGGTAAACAGGTAGTGGTCCCTATAGGATAATAAATATCAAACGTATTTTCAATACCGTATGGACCGTAAGATAAGTCTTTGATTATTTCTAGAGTATCTGGTTCAGTCAAACCAGCATCTCGTTTTTCATCATGTTCTCTTATTTGATCGCGCATTGTTGGAATGTCAAAAGTTGCCATAGTTGTTGCCCCCTAATGAAATATGTTTCATATTTTGATGCTATTTGTATTATAATTGAAAGCGATTACCTTTGGAAGTAAAAGTAGTTTTTTCATTCTTTTTAATAGGTAAAGAGATTAGTATGGAAATTAAAAAGAGTATAGCTTAAAAAAGCAACAACCTATTAACCTATATTTTATGTAGTTGGAATATTTTTTTTAAGGTTTTGTTGTTATAATAAGTCTATGGAGCATCACATTTGTGAATTCAACTAATAGTTGAGGCGGGGTATCACTTATTCAACGGATAGCTGTTTGCCCAACGTTAATCTAGGAGGTTATGCTGGTGGTAGAGATTGGAAACAAAATAAAAGAATTAAGAGAATCAAAAAAAATGACTCAAAAAGAGTTAGCCGAGTTTCTGAATGTTACGCCTCAAGCCGTTTCGAAATGGGAACGGAATAAAAGCTACCCAGATTTGGATACGTTGGTAAAGCTCAGCAAGTATTTCAACATTTCAACCGATACTATTTTAGGAAATACTAAACAATCATTTTTTAGCTCTCTTTTTTCAAAAAAGGAAGGTAGAAAAAGTATGGAAAATGATAACAAAGTTAAGAATGAGAAGACGTCAAAAAAAATGGGAAATCCTCAAAAGATCCTACTATTTGGAATTACAGGGATGATGACAGATTATGAAATGTATACAGGTTTATTGGTGACGAAAATGAATAATCTAGCGAGAGATAACAATATAAACGTAACGGTCCAAGCGTATAGTGTGTCTAAAATCGCTGAAAAAGGCAGAGATGCTGATTGTATTTTATTATGTCCAGAACTTCACTATGCCGAAGAGGAAATCAAACATAAATTCCCAGAGATCCCTGTCAAAATTATTGCTAAAAAAGATTATGCTATGTTAGATGGTATGAAGATTTTGAAAAATGTATGGGTGTAACCGCTACTTAAATAATACGAGCGTGGGACAAAACTAAAAAACAGTTTTGTTTCGCGCTCTAAATCCGAATAAACGGCGAGAAAAAAGCAGCTCCTTCGGAAATAAGCGTTTTTGTCTCGGCCTCTGTTTTTATATTTTAAAGAATAAAGATTATTAAATCATCTTGTAATTGCGTATAATTAGAGTGTCAGAATTGCCAAAGAAATTGGGTCTAGGGGGAGCAATATGAATTTTTTGAAAAAATATGGATTTTATTTTCTATTATTAGGTGTAATAAGTGATTTCTTAACACCGTATAGCTTGGGTTTGTTTTATCCAAAAATGAGTCAAATGACCATGGTGATCAGTATATTTGGAGATGTCGATAGTCCAGTACGACGTGCATTTTTGATTTGGTCTGTAGTATCAGGTCTATTATTTGTATTGGCAATACCGGCAGTGTATCAAGCTTTTAGAACTACGTCAAAGACATTAGCCAGCTTATTAACTCTATCAATTGGGGTGTATGGGATTGGAGATTGTCTGTTTACTGGATTGTTTAGCATTAACACGGAACAAGCAAATTGGAATTTTTCTACATGGGTTCATAATATTGGCTCTGGCTTAGGGTACGCTGGTTTTCTACTTTTCCCCCTTTTTTTGTATTTACTTTATCAAAAACAAGGTAAAACAATCTTTAGCAAACGTTACTTGATTTTGTTTCTGATCAGTATTTTTTTTGCAAGTATATATGGTTTAGCTCGAATTCCTGGAATCAATCAGTTTCCCGTTTTGAATCAAATCGGTTTTTGTCAGCGGCTAAGTTTTATCTTTAATTACTTACCGATAATGATTTTTGCCATAAATCAAATCAAAAGTAAGAAAGTTAACTATTAATAAAGGTAAGAAAATGATTGAAACGGTACCAGCAAAAGTAGAGTTATATTATTAAATAGTAACGTTTGGCGCTGAGTATATAAGAGATTATAAATAAAGAAGGAATCGTGTGGTGGAATTTTTAGCTCATGATTCCTTTTTTGATTACGTAATAGGGACAGCGAGAAGATTAATGTCTTTTTAATGATAGATAAAACGACAAAATGTATGATATTTTGTATTTTTAAATGATAGAATAATACTTGGAAGTGATTTAAGGGTACCAGACTTCATGAGCTACTTCGATCGCATCAACTCCTAAGAGCTAAAGCTCCAAGGAGTGAAGGTCTTAGGAAAAAATAGATAGAATGAGGCAAAAACATCTCAGCCCTATTTTTTCTCTTTTCCTATCAAAGCTGATCAAGCTCTTTTAGCTTTTTAAATTTAGGAGGAATAAAAATGTTAAAGAAAATGTCAGATAGCAGAAGAATTGCAATAGTTATCGCAATTTTTGTCGTTTTACTTGGGATTGGTACGTTTGGGGACTTAGCAATCTCAAATGCAGTGATGAGTCAAAATTCATACATTGCCACCTTTTTACAAAATTATGCCTGTTTTCCCGTAGGGGTCGTAATCATGATGAGCGGAGAAATTATTATTCATTTTGCGGTTCGATCAAGCCAACCTATGATAGCAAAAGTGTTGATTGCCGTGTCTGGAGTAGGTCTATCCTTTTATGGGATATGGTACTATTTAAAATTTGCTATTCAGTATACCTTATCATCTATCCAAAATGTCGAGCATGGTCGTCCAATCGGGCAAGCAAATAATGATGGTGGTGTTAATCCCACGTTACCAACAATTATCAATATCATGATTTGTTTCGTTGTTTTTGCTGTAGCAACGTTGATCATTCAAAAATGGTTACGCCATAAAACGGCAGAAGAGTTCGATCGTTTAATGCGTGTGGCTATTTTAGGAATTGCAGTAGCCTTTGTTTATCTAATGTGTGTAGAGGAAATTAAAATTTTATGGGGGCGTGTTCGTCCATACGAGCTAAATGCTATCCAAGATAATTTTACGCCATGGTACAAAATGAATGGACCAACTGGACATAAGTCATTCCCGTCAGGACATTCTTGTGAAAGCATGTTTGCTATATTCTTTCCTTTATACGCGAGTTCTAAAAATACTAAGCTACGTAAAAAATTATTGGTTTTTGGTGTGACTTGGGGCGCTATTACAGCAATCAGTCGAGTGTTATTAGGCTGTCATTTCTTTAGTGATGCGACGATGGGGGCCTTCATCATTGTATTCCTTGTTTTTGTTGGGACAAGATGTGCCCAGCTAAAATTGGTAGACTAAGAAATAATCGATCAATCTATTAAAATCTAAGTATAAATCTGGAAAAACGAACAATTTATTGTTGGTTTTTCCAGGTTTTTTTAGTCTGTTTGGATAGTATGGATGTAAAGAACCCTTTTAGTTGAAGCGGAGTAATCAAAAAAATGCAAAACAACATATTTATTTTGTTATAGAGCCATAAAACATTACATATATGAAAATAATCATGAAACACATAAAATGAAAACTACCTGCATAAAGAAATAAAATAATAGAATCAGAAAGGATTTTTAAAGAAAGTGGCACAGTCATTCAATTGATCAAAATATGAATTAATATTCCATGCGTGTGCCAGACTATTTAAAAAAAGCATATTAGAGTAAAACATAGGGGGAATCTACTAAATGAAAAAGAAAACAAATGTACTATTAACCATAATTATGATAGGAAGTATTTTATTTGATAGCTTTGGAGCCTTTATTTTACAGCCAGTGTATGCACAAGAAACTGGTAGAGATTTAACTAGTTTGCCTGCATCGGAGTCTCTTTCTCGGGATGTAAATGGGAATAAGACGATCTTTAATGATGTATTACTAACTTTAAATGGGGAGGAAGTTACATCAGGTAATCCCTTGAAAAAGGGCGATACATTCCAAATTGAATATGCATTCTCACTTCCCGATGAACTTGGAAAAGAAATGCAAGATGGGGATTATTTTAAATTTACGTTACCAACAGATTTTGCTGCTTTAGGTGAGCAAAATGGTGAGTTGAAAGACCCAGCAACGGGTTTGCTATACGGAAATTATGCCTGTGATGCAGCAGGAAATGTAACGATGACATTTAATTCTGAAGTTCAAAAGCATGACAATGTTGAAGGGCGTTTAAGGTTCTCTATCACTTTAGATGAACGAAAAATTACGGTTCCTGGAAAGAAGAAAATACTCATCCCATGGTCAAAAGATGCAGAAGGAAAAGAGATCTTTATTAGTACAAAAATTACTTCTTTTATCCAAAAAGAGTATTTAAATACAAGATATGATTCAGATGGGGCGCCAATAGTTGACTGGAAAATTCTAATCAACCCAAACAAGAACCTGATTGAAAACCCAACTTTAACAGAAGAAACAACGAATAGTGAGTGGAAAAAAGTAGCTTCAGCTTATACTATTACAAAAATGATGAAAGCCAATGTAGATTTGGATGGAAATGTTACCGAAAATGAAGACGTAACAGGATTGCTCGCTTTTGATCCATCAGGTGTTGCGCATTTTCCATCTAACATTGAAGAATCATTCGTTTTATATCTAAGTACGCCAATCAATTATGCAGGTCAAGGAACGATTACGAACAAAGTCAAGTTGAGTAGCAGCAATCGACAAGATGAAGAAGCAAGTGCAAGCACATCACTGCAAGAACATGTGGATATCAGTAAAAAAGCCGGCGATTTTGACGAAAAAACACAAGAAATCAGTTGGACTGTAACATTTAACCCGAGTGGTCGTCACATTCCTAAAGAGGAGGCAAAATTTACTGATATCGTTGGTTTTCATCAAAATTTTATAAAAGACAGTTTGACCGTTTCTCCAACAGTTCCATACACAGTCACTGAAATCGAAGAAGGTTTTGAGTTTCAGTTTGAACAAGATATTGATCAACCTATCGAAATCACATACAAAACAAAGGTGACCTATCGTCCAAGTGAAGGTACGTCGATCAGTAACACGGTTTATCACGGAAAACATCATATCTCAGTACCAAAGGAAATTCCGGGAACAGGAGAAGAACCAGCTGAGCCAGAATCAACGGTTTCAAAGGATTATTTTTGGGATCAACAAAGTAATGAATTAGATTGGACGATTATTGTGAATCAAAACAATCGCTCAATCAGCAAGTGGTTTATCATCGACAAATTAACTTCAGGTTCTATGTTAGAGCAGTCGATCATTGTTACAGATATAACAACCAATAAACGATTGATTGAAAATCAGGACTATTCTTTGAAAATGATTCAAGAAAATGGTGAAATAAAAGGGTTTGAATTGTACTATTTGTCTAATGAGGAAACGAATCATACCTTTCAAATAAATTGTAAATCTCATTTTGATGATAATGTTCCTCATAGAAATGGTTGTGTGTATAGATATACACAAGGGGGGCAAGAGAAAGAAGGCCGTGCAGGTAAAGAATTTTATAGACAAAAAAATTCTATTCCCGTTACTAAATTTGGTACTTATCTTCCTAAAACACATGAAGTAGAGTGGCGAATCATGATCAATGAATCAAAATACAAGATAAATAAGAATAGTATGATTGAAGACCCCATTCCTGACGATCAGGAATACGTGGATGGTTCTGTAGAAGTTTTAGAGCAACGATATGAAAATACAGATTATAAACCAACGGAAAAAGCAACAGCGACTTTTGATCAAGGATCAAATAAAATACAAGCAAATTTTGATGAAGGGGCAGATTACCGTTTTTTGATCGTCTTTCGTACCACTTTAAAAAATAAGGAAGATATCTTAAAGAAAAAAGTGAAAAATATTGCATACTATGAAGATGATTACACACCTAGAAAAGCAGTTGAGGCAAGTGTTGGTTATAGCGTAGGTCAAGATATGGTCGTTAGAAAAGAAGGCGAAATCAGCAAAGAATTTCCAAATAGAATCAAGTGGAAAGTGATTATCAATGAGCATAAATTTGATTTGAAAAATGTAGAAATTGAAGACTACAATTGGATCAACAATCGTGCCTTATTTGATACTATGAAATTAGTTTATACTTCTGGTGACAATAAAGGAAAGACTCTGGAACGAGGAATAGATTATACGTTTGAACATACAGAACGTAGCTTTCATATTAAATTAATGAATGACTTAAAAGATTCTCTTGAATTAACTTATGATTCGGAAATCACGTATTCTAAGAAGGATATCCCAGGGCAGGAGATTCCCGTTATGAACAGTGTTAGGGTATCGGGAAGTGATCTTATCATAACGGACGATCCTCAGATAAAATCTGTTCCTGTGATCGTTCCTAAAAGTTCAGGTGAAATTATTGGAACGACAGAAGAATTACAAGTATTCAAAGTAATCAAGGGAACGCAAACTCCTTTAGAAGGTGCCGTTTTTGTATTATACCGAGGAGAAAAGAAAGATAGCGAAAAAATCGTAGAAAGAGTTACGACTGACGGACAATATGGCCAGGCCAGTTTCAGGTCATTAACCAAAGGGAAATATCTATTAGTAGAAGAAAAGGCACCTAAAGGGTATGCAGTAAGTCCAGAATTTGCTAAAGGAATAATTATTACTGTTACAGCTGATAAAGATAATGAAGTAATCCAGCGAACTGTTGAAAATGAAAAACGAACAAGAGAAACAACAGAAATCAGTGGTAAAAAAGTTTGGAAAGATTACCAAAACAAATTTAACACTCGTCCAGCATCCATAACAGTTCGCTTATATCAAAATGAACAAGAATACCAAGTTCAAGAAGTCAAAGCAACAGAAACAGGAGATTGGACATACAGTTTCACCAACTTGCCAAAATATGATACAAAAGGCAATGAGTATAACTATACGCTAAAAGAAGACCCAGTAAAAAATTATGAAACAAAAGTTGAAGGTACAACGATTACAAATAGCTATGAAAACAAAGAAACAACAGAAATCAGTGGTAAAAAAGTTTGGAAAGATTACGAAAACAAATTTAACACTCGTCCAGCATCCATAACAGTTCGCTTATATCAAAATGAACAAGAATACCAAGTTCAAGAAGTCAAAGCAACAGAAACAGGAGATTGGGCATACAGTTTCACCAACTTACCAAAATATGACACAGAAGGCAATGAATACAACTATACGTTAAAAGAAGACCCAGTCAAAGGGTACGAAACGAAAATCGATGGAACAACAATCACAAATAGTTATACAAATAAAGAAACAACAGAAATCAGTGGAAAGAAAATCTGGGAAGATTACCAAAACAAATTTAACACTCGTCCAACGTCTATTACAGTACGCTTATTCCAAAACGATAAAGAATATACTGTAAAAGAAGTCAAAGCAACAGAAACAGGAGATTGGGCATACAGTTTCACCAACTTGCCAAAATATGATACAAAAGGCAATGAGTACAACTATACGTTAAAAGAAGACCCAGTCAAAGGGTACGAAACGAAGATCGATGGAACAACAATCACAAATAGTTATGAAAACAAGGAAACAACAGAAATCAGTGGTAAAAAAGTTTGGAAAGATTATGAAAACAAATTCCAAACGCGTCCAGTATTCATAACAGTTCGCTTATATCAAAATGAACAAGAATACCAAGTTCAAGAAGTCAAAGCAACAGAAACAGGAGATTGGGCATACAGTTTCACCAACTTGCCAAAATATGACACAGAAGGCAATGAGTACAACTATACGTTAAAAGAAGACCCAGTCAAAGGGTACGAAACGAAAATCGATGGAACAACAATCACAAATAGCTATGAAAATAAAGAAACAACAGAAATCAGTGGAAAGAAAATCTGGGAAGATTACCAAAACAAATTTAACACTCGTCCAACGTCTATTACAGTACGTTTATTCCAAAACGATAAAGAATATACTGTAAAAGAAGTCAATGCAACGGAAACAGGAGATTGGACATACAGTTTCACCAACTTGCCAAAATATGACACAAAAGGCAATGAATACAACTATACGCTAAAAGAAGACCCAGTCAAAGGGTACGAAACGAAAATCGATGGAACAACAATCACAAATAGTTATGAAAACAAAGAAACAACAGAAATCCGTGGAAAGAAAATCTGGGAAGATTATGAAAACAAATTTAACACTCGTCCAGCATCCATAACAGTTCGCTTATATCAAAATGAAAAAGAATACCAAGTTCAAGAAGTCAAAGCAACAGAAACAGGAGATTGGGCATACAGTTTCACCAACTTGCCAAAATATGATACAAAAGGCAATGAGTATAACTATACGTTAAAAGAAGACCCAGTAAAAAATTATGAAACAAAAGTTGAAGGAACAACGATCACAAATAGTTATACAAATAAAGAAACAACAGAAATCAGTGGTAAAAAAGTTTGGAAAGATTACGAAAACAAATTTAACACTCGTCCAGCATCCATAACAGTTCGCTTATATCAAAATGAGCAAGAATACCAAGTTCAAGAAGTCAAAGCAACAGAAACAGGAGATTGGGCATACAGTTTCACCAACTTGCCAAAATATGACATAGAAGGCAATGAGTACAACTATACGTTAAAAGAAGACCCAGTCAAAGGGTACGAAACGAAAATCGATGGAACAACGATCACAAATAGCTATGAAAACAAAGAAACAACAGAAATCAGTGGAAAGAAAATCTGGGAAGATTACCAAAACAAATTTAACACTCGTCCAACGTCTATTACAGTACGCTTATTCCAAAACGATAAAGAATATACTGTAAAAGAAGTCAAAGCAACAGAAACAGGAGATTGGACATACAGTTTCACCAACTTGCCAAAATATGATACAGAAGGCAATGAGTATAACTATACGTTAAAAGAAGACCCAGTCAAAGGGTACGAAACGAAAATCGATGGAACAACAATCACAAATAGTTATACAAATAAAGAAACAACAGAAATCAGTGGTAAAAAAGTTTGGAAAGATTACGAAAATAAATTCCAAACGCGTCCAATGTCTATTACAGTACGTTTATTCCAAAACGATAAAGAATATACTGTAAAAGAAGTCAAAGCAACAGAAACAGGAGATTGGACATACAGTTTCACCAACTTACCAAAATATGACACAGAAGGCAATGAGTATAACTATACGTTAAAAGAAGACCCAGTCAAAGGGTACGAAACGAAAATCGATGGAACAACAATCACAAATAGTTATACAAATAAAGAAACAACAGAAATCAGTGGTAAAAAAGTTTGGAAAGATTATGAAAACAAATTTAACACTCGTCCAGCATCCATAACAGTTCGCTTATATCAAAATGAACAAGAATACCAAGTTCAAGAAGTCAAAGCAACAGAAACAGGAGATTGGGCATACAGTTTCACCAACTTGCCAAAATATGACACAGAAGGCAATGAGTACAACTATACATTAAAAGAAGACCCAGTCAAAGGGTACGAAACGAAGATCGATGGTACAACAATCACAAATAGTTATACAAATAAAGAAACAACGGAAATCAGGGGTAAAAAAGTTTGGAAAGATTACGAAAATAAATTCCAAACGCGTCCAATGTCTATTACAGTACGTTTATTCCAAAACGATAAAGAATATACTGTAAAAGAAGTCAAAGCAACAGAAACAGGAGATTGGGCATACAGTTTCACCAACTTGCCAAAATATGACACAGAAGGCAATGAGTACAACTATACGTTAAAAGAAGACCCAGTAAAAGATTATGAAACAAAAGTTGAAGGAACAACGATCACAAATAGTTATACAAATAAAGAAACAACGGAAATCAGTGGTAAAAAAGTTTGGAAAGATTACCAAAACAAATTTAACACTCGTCCAGCATCCATAACAGTTCGCTTATATCAAAACGAACAAGAATACCAAGTTCAAGAAGTCAAAGCAACGGAAACAGGAGATTGGACATACAGTTTTACCAACTTGCCAAAATATGACACAAAAGGCAATGAATATAACTATACGTTAAAAGAAGACCCAGTAAACGGGTACGAAACGAAAATCGATGGAACAACAATCACAAATAGCTATGAAAACAAAGAAACAACAGAAATCCGTGGAAAGAAAATCTGGGAAGATTACCAAAACAAATTTAACACTCGTCCAACGTCTATTACAGTACGTTTATTCCAAAACGATAAAGAATATACTGTAAAAGAAGTCAAAGCAACAGAAACAGGAGATTGGGCATACAGTTTCACCAACTTGCCAAAATATGACACAGAAGGCAATGAGTACAACTATACGTTAAAAGAAGACCCAGTAAAAGATTATGAAACAAAAGTTGAAGGAACAACGATCACAAATAGTTATACAAATAAAGAAACAACGGAAATCAGTGGTAAAAAAGTTTGGAAAGATTACCAAAACAAATTTAACACTCGTCCAGCATCCATAACAGTTCGCTTATATCAAAACGAACAAGAATACCAAGTTCAAGAAGTCAAAGCAACGGAAACAGGAGATTGGACATACAGTTTTACCAACTTGCCAAAATATGACACAAAAGGCAATGAATATAACTATACGTTAAAAGAAGACCCAGTAAACGGGTACGAAACGAAAATCGATGGAACAACAATCACAAATAGCTATGAAAACAAAGAAACAACAGAAATCCGTGGAAAGAAAATCTGGGAAGATTACCAAAACAAATTTAACACTCGTCCAACGTCTATTACAGTACGTTTATTCCAAAACGATAAAGAATATACTGTAAAAGAAGTCAAAGCAACAGAAACAGGAGATTGGGCATACAGTTTCACCAACTTGCCAAAATATGACACAGAAGGCAATGAGTACAACTATACGTTAAAAGAAGACCCAGTAAAAGATTATGAAACAAAAGTTGAAGGAACAACGATCACAAATAGTTATACAAATAAAGAAACAACGGAAATCAGTGGTAAAAAAGTTTGGAAAGATTACCAAAACAAATTTAACACTCGTCCAGCATCCATAACAGTTCGCTTATATCAAAACGAACAAGAATACCAAGTTCAAGAAGTCAAAGCAACGGAAACAGGAGATTGGACATACAGTTTTACCAACTTGCCAAAATATGACACAAAAGGCAATGAATATAACTATACGTTAAAAGAAGACCCAGTAAACGGGTACGAAACGAAAATCGATGGAACAACAATCACAAATAGCTATGAAAACAAAGAAACAACAGAAATCCGTGGAAAGAAAATCTGGGAAGATTACCAAAACAAATTTAACACTCGTCCAACGTCTATTACAGTACGTTTATTCCAAAACGATAAAGAATATACTGTAAAAGAAGTCAAAGCAACAGAAACAGGAGATTGGGCATACAGTTTCACCAACTTGCCAAAATATGACACAGAAGGCAATGAGTACAACTATACGTTAAAAGAAGACCCAGTAAAAGATTATGAAACAAAAGTTGAAGGAACAACGATCACAAATAGTTATACAAATAAAGAAACAACGGAAATCAGTGGTAAAAAAGTTTGGAAAGATTACCAAAACAAATTTAACACTCGTCCAGCATCCATAACAGTTCGCTTATATCAAAACGAACAAGAATACCAAGTTCAAGAAGTCAAAGCAACGGAAACAGGAGATTGGACATACAGTTTTACCAACTTGCCAAAATATGACACAAAAGGCAATGAATATAACTATACGTTAAAAGAAGACCCAGTAAACGGGTACGAAACGAAAATCGATGGAACAACAATCACAAATAGCTATGAAAACAAAGAAACAACAGAAATCCGTGGAAAGAAAATCTGGGAAGATTACCAAAACAAATTTAACACTCGTCCAACGTCTATTACAGTACGTTTATTCCAAAACGATAAAGAATATACTGTAAAAGAAGTCAAAGCAACAGAAACAGGAGATTGGGCATACAGTTTCACCAACTTGCCAAAATATGACACAGAAGGCAATGAGTACAACTATACGTTAAAAGAAGACCCAGTAAAAGATTATGAAACAAAAGTTGAAGGAACAACGATCACAAATAGTTATACAAATAAAGAAACAACGGAAATCAGTGGTAAAAAAGTTTGGAAAGATTACCAAAACAAATTTAACACTCGTCCAGCATCCATAACAGTTCGCTTATATCAAAACGAACAAGAATACCAAGTTCAAGAAGTCAAAGCAACGGAAACAGGAGATTGGACATACAGTTTTACCAACTTGCCAAAATATGACACAAAAGGCAATGAATATAACTATACGTTAAAAGAAGACCCAGTAAACGGGTACGAAACGAAAATCGATGGAACAACAATCACAAATAGCTATGAAAACAAAGAAACAACAGAAATCCGTGGAAAGAAAATCTGGGAAGATTACCAAAACAAATTTAACACTCGTCCAACGTCTATTACAGTACGTTTATTCCAAAACGATAAAGAATATACTGTAAAAGAAGTCAAAGCAACAGAAACAGGAGATTGGGCATACAGTTTCACCAACTTGCCAAAATATGACACAGAAGGCAATGAGTACAACTATACGTTAAAAGAAGACCCAGTAAAAGATTATGAAACAAAAGTTGAAGGAACAACGATCACAAATAGTTATACAAATAAAGAAACAACGGAAATCAGTGGTAAAAAAGTTTGGAAAGATTACCAAAACAAATTTAACACTCGTCCAGCATCCATAACAGTTCGCTTATATCAAAACGAACAAGAATACCAAGTTCAAGAAGTCAAAGCAACGGAAACAGGAGATTGGACATACAGTTTTACCAACTTGCCAAAATATGACACAAAAGGCAATGAATATAACTATACGTTAAAAGAAGACCCAGTAAACGGGTACGAAACGAAAATCGATGGAACAACAATCACAAATAGCTATGAAAACAAAGAAACAACAGAAATCCGTGGAAAGAAAATCTGGGAAGATTACCAAAACAAATTTAACACTCGTCCAACGTCTATTACAGTACGTTTATTCCAAAACGATAAAGAATATACTGTAAAAGAAGTCAAAGCAACAGAAACAGGAGATTGGACATACAGTTTCACCAACTTGCCAAAATATGATACAGAAGGCAATGAGTATAACTATACGTTAAAAGAAGACCCAGTCAAAGGGTACGAAACGAAAATCGATGGAACAACGATCACAAATAGTTATACAAATAAAGAAACAACAGAAATCAGTGGAAAGAAAATCTGGGAAGACTACAAAAATAAATTCCGAACACGTACAAATTCAATCACGATTCGTTTATATCAAAATGATCAAGAAATGAAACAACAAACGGTCAAAGCAAATCTGAAGACAGGTGATTGGAATTATACGTTCACTGATTTACCAAAATACGATGCAAAAGGCAATGAATATCAATATAGATTAAAAGAAGAGCCAGTTAAAGGGTACAAAACAAGAATCGAAGGTACGACAATCATCAATACCTATGTAAATGAAGAAACAACCGAAATTACAGGCAAGAAAATCTGGGAAGATTATCAAAACAAATTTAACACTCGTCCAACGTCTATTACAGTACGTTTATTCCAAAATGATAAAGAATATACTGTGAAAGAAGTAAAAGCAAACGAAGATGGTGACTGGAATTACGCATTCACAAATTTACCAAAATACGATGGTAATGGAGATGAATACAAGTACACACTAAAAGAAGACTCAGTCAAAGAGTACAAGACAAGAATTGAAGGTACGACCATCATTAACAAGTATATAAATAAAGAAACAACCGAAATTACTGGTAAGAAAGTTTGGGAAGATTATCAAAACAAATTCCAAACGCGTCCAATGTCCATTACAGTTCGTTTATACCAAAATGACCAAGAATATGCATCAAAAGAAGTAAAAGCGAATCAGCTTGGTGACTGGAATTATAGCTTCACAAACTTGCCTAAATACGATACAAAAGGCAGCGAGTATAACTATACGTTAAAAGAAGACCCAGTCAAAGGCTATGAAACAAAAATCGACGGAACGACGATCACAAATAGCTATGAAAACAAAGAAACAACTGAAATCAGCGGAAAGAAAATTTGGAAAGATTTCCAAAACAAATTTATGACCCGCCCAGATTCAATTACTGTTCGTTTGTATCAAAATGCTAAGGAATACAAAGTCCAAGAAGTAAAAGCAACGAAAGCAGACGATTGGAACTATCGTTTTAGCGATTTGCCTAAATATGACATCAAGGGAAATGAATACAACTACACGGTGAAAGAAGACCCAGTAAAAAATTATGAAACAAAAGTTGAAGGTACTACGATCACTAACACCTATACAAATAAAGAAATCACCAAAATCAGTGGGGAAAAAATCTGGAAAGATGATCAAAATAAATTCCAGACTCGTCCAAACGCAATTACCGTTCGCCTATATCAAAATGACAAAGAATACAAAGTCCAAGAAGTAACAGCCAATGAAACTGGCGACTGGAACTATACCTTTGTAAATCTACCAATATATGATAATGAAGGCAACGAATACAATTATACCGTGAAAGAAGACCCTGTAGAAGGATATGAAACAAAAATCGAAGGCACAACAATTATTAATACACATGTTCCAGAAGAACCGACAAATTCAACGGATATAGAACAAGATCATGATAAAATAGAGCATATAAAACACTATCCTAAAACTGGTAGTATCCAACAACCGATACTTAAAATAGTAGGGCTAGTATTGATCGCTTTAATAGGGATCGTCTGGTATAGAAAAAGCAGAGAAGTTTAACCTTAAGTAGTAAAATAGAAAGAGCGAGCCAAGAATCATTTGATTATTGGCTCGCTCTTTGTCTTTAGACTAACAAAAAGACAGCGATGAAGCCAAACAATAACAATGGATTTAAAGATTTACCCAATCTTAACGAAATCTATACGAGGATCATACACCAACTCAACAATTCTTTTCTACAATTTAATATAGAGAGGAGGTTCATTAATGAACTTTATAAAAGAAAAAAGCGAATTGGCTATAGTTGCATGTTTAGGAATATTATTGTTGATCGGTGGTATCTGGGATAAACAAATCAGTCAAGGAATAATGAATCAAGGATCGTTATTTGGCACATTCTTTCAAAATTATGGGTTGATTTTTCCAGGAATTATTCTATTTATGTCTACTCAAATTTTTATTTATTATGCGAAAAAAAGTAATTTACCAAACTTCGGTAAGGGGAGTATCTATTTTATTGCTATTATTGCTGGGCTATATCAAATTTGGCAAATGATCAAAATCATGCTTTTTTATACTGTAACGTCACTGAATAATCGTCAAAATAATCAACCAATAGGTGCTGCCAATAACGATGGTGGTGGAGCAATGAGTTTTCCAAATTGGTTCTTTCCAGCTCTCGTTATTCTTTCATTATTTACGTTTGCAGTGGGATGCATGTTGTGTAATCGTTGGCTCAAAGGAAAAAATCAGCAGGAACTAAATGGCTTAGTTTTGATTGGTTTGGGCGCAATCGTGACGGTTTATGCTGCGAATACCATAGTAGACGTGATGAAAACTCTTTGGGGTAGATTCCGACCTTACGAATTGCAAAGTAATTGGGCAGAGTACACAAGTTGGTGGAGTATCAATGGAGCGAATGGTCATAAGTCATTCCCTTCAGGACATTCAGAACAGGCTTGGTTAGCGTTATACTTACCACTTTTTGTTGATCCTTTGAAAAAGAAGAAACGTCAAATAATGGTGATCTTGGCAAGTGTATTCGGTTGTTTCGTTGCTTTTTCTAGAGTGCGGATCGGCGCACATTTTTTGAGTGATGTAGCAGTTGGTTCTGTGATTGCTATTTTTGTGATTTATGTAGTTTCTCGTCTTTTAAATCAACGGTTAGACGGGGAATCTTTATCAGAATAATATCGTTGTTAATAGTGAAATGGCAGGTTTTCTTAATGAAGAAAGCTTGTCATTTTTTTATTTAGGTTAAATATTGTAGAGGGGTTACAGTTAGTACCCTTTGTATTTACTTATTCTATTCTTTATTATATGATTGAACACGTTGTTTAAGTAATACATTGCCATTTTACGAACAACGTGTTCATATTTTAGCTAGCTACACAGGCTAGTCTCTCGGAAAAAAGATAAAATCTGCTTGTGACAAAAAGCGTCACAAACCTATTTTCCTATTTTTCTGTCGAGGCTAAACGAGCCTGCTACGCTTTTAAATTTTAGGAGGATATCAGGTGAAAGGAAAAATTATTTCCTATTTTGAGATCGACAAATTAAATACGACTATGAAGCGTGAATTTCTAGCTGGGTTTACGACATTTATTTCTATGGCGTATATTCTATTTGTTAATCCAACTGTTTTAGGAGCTTCAGGAATGGACGAAGGTGCAGTTTTTACTGCAACAGCTTTAGCGAGTGCTTTAGGGTGTATATTGATGGGGATTTTTGCTAAATATCCGATCGCAACAGCACCAGCGCTAGGGATCAATGCCTTTTTTGCTTATTCTGTTTGTGTGGGAATGGGTGTTCCTTGGGAAACAGCGTTAGCAGGAGTTTTTGTTGCATCCCTGATTTTCATTTTGATCACTGTATTCAAATTACGTGAATTGATCATCGATGCAATACCAGCAGATTTAAAATACGCTATCTCTGGCGGAATCGGTCTGTTCATTGCTTTTCTAGGTCTAAGTGAAGGTGGGATCATTGTTTCTAATGAGTCAACACTAGTTGCTTTAGGGCCGTTGAATGTTGGATCGACTTGGCTGACTATTTTTGGTCTAGTGATTACAGCTATCATGATGGTGCGTCGTGTTCCTGGAGGAATTTTTATCGGGATGACCGCAACAACTATTTTGGGATTGGTAACGGGTTTGATTGAAGTGCCGGCTAAAATCATTTCAGCAGCTCCAAGTCTGAAACCAACATTTTTAGTTGCGTTAAAACATGTTGGAGACATTAATTCTTTACAGTTATGGGTTGTTGTCTTAACGTTCTTATTAGTGACATTTTTTGATACGGCTGGAACGCTTGTCGGTTTAGCAAATCAAGCAGGTTTTATGAAAGACAATAAAATGCCACGAGTTGGAAAAGCACTAGCTGCTGATTCAACAGCGATGCTAGCAGGTTCTCTTTTAGGAACTTCTCCGGTTGGTGCGTATGTAGAATCTTCTGCAGGAATTGCAGTTGGCGGACGTTCTGGATTGACAGCTGTGACGACTGGCCTTTTCTTCATTGTTGGACTATTTTTCTCTCCACTGCTTTCAGTCGTAACGTCTCAAGTAACAGCGCCAGCTTTAATTGTTGTGGGTGTTTTAATGGCTCAATCACTTAGCCAAATCAAATGGAAAGAAATGGAAATCGCAATTCCTTCCTTCTTGATTCTTTTAGGAATGCCTTTGACTTACAGCATTTCTGATGGAATTGCACTTGGGTTTATCTTCTATCCAATCACAATGATCGCTGCAAAACGTGGCAAAGAAGTGTCACCGATCATGTATGCGTTATTCTTTGTTTTTGTAGGATTTATGTGGATTTTAAACGCTAATTAAGTAGAAAATAGTAACCAAACAAAGACGACGAGACAAAAGTTTAGCTCCGAGAAATAAGATGGTCTTCAACTCATAGAAGTTGAGGTGATCGGAACGGAGTGTATTCTACTTTTTTCTCGCCGTGTATACAGTCTCTTGTGTAACAGTGAGTTTCTTAAAATTTTGACTTTTCTACTAAAAACAAGCAAAATATAACTAGTTGAAGAGAATAATCTGCGAGGGATGATCAAATGGAAACACCTCTTATATCACAATGGCTGGATTACACAAAGAAGCAGTCCATGGTTGAAAAAAAAATAGAAGAAATGTTAAAGAAAAATAGTCACCTCACAACAAGTGAGTATTATGCCTTATATCAACTTAAACAAAATGGACGTCACATGAGGCTGAATGATCTAGGAAATTATCTTTGTTTAAGCCAAAGTGCGCTGTCTCGTTTGATCAATAGGTTGGAAGACAGAACGCCTCCAGTTATTGAGAGAAGAAATTGTGCGGATGATAAACGTGGAGTTTATATTGATTTGACTAATGAAGGGGTGACACTCGTGTCATCTGTTGAGCCGGAAGTAGATGCTATTTTGAAAAAGTATTTTATATAGAAGACTAAAGAGTTGCTTTTTAGTCTTCTATTCTTTATTATATAATTAGTTGCATGCGCATGCATGTATAGGTTGAGGAGGAAAATTGATGAATATTGTAGATACAGGTTTAACATTTAAAAGAGGACTACACTTAAAAAATAGATTGGTTGTTGCACCAATGACAACAAAAATGTCTTTTTTTGATGGTGTTGTAACGAATGACGAAATTGAGTATTACGCATTACGTTCAGGCGAAGTGGGTGCATTTATCACGGCTGCAGCCAATGTTCATGAAGGTGGTAAAGGTTGGGATGGAGAATTGGGTGTTTATGATGATCGTTTTATTCCAGGGCTTGCTAAATTAGCTGCTGCTATTAAAAAGAATCATACAAAAGCAATCCTGCAGATTTTTCACGGTGGTCGTATGACAGATTCTAAGGTCTTACAGGGTGTTCAACCTGTTGCACCAAGTGCTGTTGCGGCTGAACGCCCTGATGCGCAAATACCAAGAGAATTAACTGAAGATGAGATAATCGAAATCTTAGAAAGCTTCAAACAAGCAACGAAACGAGCAATCCAAGCAGGTTTCGATGGTGTAGAGATTCATGGAGCTAATACCTATTTGATCCAACAATTCTTCTCTCCTCATTCTAATCGACGTACGGATGATTGGGGTGGATCATTAGAAAAAAGATTTAAATTTATCAATGATTTAGTTGATGGTGTCACAGAAGTTGTAGATCAATCTGGTGTAAAAGACTTTGTAGTAGGGTATCGTTTTTCACCAGAAGAATATGAAAATCCAGGGATTCGCTTGAGTGATACGTTGTTCTTAGTGGAGCAATTGTCTAATAAGCCTTTGGATTATTTACATTTGTCAATGAGTAATTATAGAAATCATTCAGTTAGTGATGAGTTCAAGGAAAAACCAATTATAGAGTATATAAAAGAAGCAATGAATAACCGTCTTCCGTTGATCGGTGTAGGAGATATCAGAAATGGTGCAGATGTCAAAGAAGTATTGGCAACGGCTGACTTAGCAGCTGTTGGTCGAGCAATTTTGATTGATCCTCATTGGGCACAAAAAGTGCTAGATAGACAAGATCAATTGATTCGAACAGAACTTTCTCACTATGATCGAGATGAGCTGCGAATAAGTAATGGGGTTTGGGGATTTTTAGAATTAATGATGCCTGAGCGCCTGAAATAAAAATAGGCTTGATAGAGGGCTGTATGAGGGAGAATTCCTTATACGGTTCTTTTTTTGTTTAAATTAGATATTGTTTATTATCGAAATGTTTAGTACAATTTTACTATAAATAAAAATATTTTTTTGGTCTTAAAAATTATTAGGAGGTTAAGCAAGATGAGTAAAAAATATCTAAATTATGTAGGTGAAATTATTACAGACGTGGAGTACCACGGCTTAGGAGAACCGGAAAAATTTTTAGAAGTACACATGGAGGTAGAGCTTCCGTTTCGACTGTATTGTAGGATGGGGGAACAAGATTGGGAAGAGGTAACAGAACAAGAACGTTTAGTCTTAGTTGATCAGTTACAAGATAAGAAATCAAAATATTCTAAGAGTGACTATCAATTTTATACATTGGACTTTTATCTAGCTAGCTTAGGTGGATTATAACTTACAAACATAAATGAAAGCGTTTTAAAATATACTGATCAATAAGATAAATAGAAAACCATTTACTAAATATCAAGTGGTTTTCTATTTTTATTTACTTTAGATCACATAAGTAGGTACAATAGAGTTAGAAGAGAAGATCAAAAAGTGGAGGTGCCTCATAATGACAATCAAAATAGAAAAAGTAGCAATAACCCACCCAGATTTATTGAATTTAGTGCAGGAATTAAATGATTTTTTCAATGAAGAATGGGGAACTGAGATAGCTCAAGGGTATCAAAATCATCACAATCTAGCTGAAATGGCCTGTGCAGTTGTGGCTTATGATGATCAAGTTGCAGTTGGATGCGGTTGCTGGAAACTATTAGATGAACAAACACCAGAGATTAAACGAATGTATGTAAAACAAACGAGCCGTGGTAATGGAGCTGCTGGAGAAATTATCCAAGCGTTGGAAGCAGATATGCTGGAAAAAGGGTATCAGCAGGTCGTTTTAGAAACAGGTAAAGACATGTTAGGTGCTATTCGATTTTATGAACGACACGGGTATCATATTATTCCAAATTATGGTGAGTTTATCGGGGATAAGCTATGTATTTGCATGAAAAAAATAATAAAAGAGAGCGTAAAACAAAACTAAAAATCAGTTTTGTTTTACGCTCTAAATCCGAATAAACGGCGAGAAAAACCCATCTATTTTTAAATACGCTAATTATTTGGCTGTTAAATGATGATAGACAGTAGTAGATTTATATAGGTAATAGACTGATAAAAACGAATGCTAAACAGACTAAAATCATAGAGGCTGTAAACCACTTATATTGGGATAATAAAGCAATATATTCGCGAATAAGCGCAGTTGGAAGGAAATATAGAGCAGTTGGAGCGCCAACTCCTTCTGCTTTTAAATGAGCTTTTCTAGCATACAAGGCCCCTCGCAATACATGGTAATTATTTGTTGAAAAGAGAATCGTTGGTACCTTCTCTTTATTTTCCCAGTCTTTAAAAATAATCTTTTTAGAAAAAGCCATATTTTCAAAAGTTGTTGTCGATTGATCTTCCACTAGAATGTGATCTTCTGGTATTTCTTGTGATAGCAAATACTTTTTCATAGCAAAGGCTTCTGAAACGGGTTCATCTGCTCCTTGTCCACCACTAACAACAATTTTGGCATTTGGATTTTTATGATAATACTCGATTGCTTTATCCAATCTACTTTTAAGCAGTGGGGGAACTTCTTCACTTCTGATACCAGAACCTAATACAATGATGTAATCGACCTTTTTTTTGATTGGAATCATTTGATACATCCACGAATAAAATAAATAGCAAGTGAACAGAAAAGAAAAGAGCAAATCACTTAATAATAGAAAAAGTAATATTGAAAAAAGCCAGAGCGGAATCTTACTAGAGCCCATAGACAATAAATAGAAAAAAGCTGGTACGGTAATAAGTAGATTGATCCCTAATAGCGCGGAAAGTTTTGCGGTAACGCTGCGACCTTCTTTGGTTTGCATCGTATGTGTGTTAAAAATAAAAAAGGCGCATACGATTAAAAATATCAAGGGAAATAACGTGTAGAAAATAATAGTGACAAGTTCTGAACTATTTGTAGAAATTTCACTTATTTTTATCAATCCTACTACGAATAAAGTCAAAATAAGAAACAAGCCGCCAAAGGCAAAGAGCATGCCTCCAAAAAAGCTGCGACGTTCCTTTAGTAAAATAAGGCCCCCGATAATAATAAAAATACAAGATATAATAACCAATGGCATTAAACGTTACTCTCCTTCTTCAACTAAATAAGATGGAAAAAAGTCATTCATTTTTTCCATCTTATTTAGAAATTTTGCGAGAGTAGCATCAATTTAAAAAGCTTGTGTTCTATCTCTCGTCGTATAGTTGATTCATTTCAACATTATTATAATTGATTAGAGCCTTAGATGCATCAGATTTGACTTTTAAGACACCGAGACTAATTGGTGAACCAGTAAACTCGTTGTATTGATTATCTGGGAGAATGAACACGCTATTGACATAGGCGGATGATTCACCTAATGTCACATACTCATGTACTTTAGAAGAAAATGCTTTGTTTGCTTCATCTTTAATTAAAGGTGCTTCTTCTTGTGAAAATAAAGTTGCTTCATCTTTAGAAATTTGTTTTATTGGGCTAAACGTATAATTATTTTTTGAACCAGATACTTTTTGAAAGCCATTAAATGCAGTTATTTTTTGTGCATCACTTGTACTTAAAACAAGAGTTTTCGAATTTTCGACCCATTTACCATTAACCACGATCGATTTTTCGATATCCTTTTTTTGTGAATTGATTGAATCCGTTACTTTTTTTTCATCTTTATCTAAAATAATTATTCCGTATACCGGCTTGTGCTTGAAATTATTATAGAGAAAAAGTCCTCCTATAGATAGGACAATTAGACTTAAGATAGAAATTAAAATTTTTTTTAACATGAAAACTCTCCTTTTATCATTATTTAACGATAGTATATAAAAAAAACAAAATTTTCATCATCGATTAAGGTGTATATGAACGAACAATAATGAAAGATAATATGGATTTTTTTGTAATTAAATCGCATAAATAATGTCTAAAGCTTGCTTTTAAGCACAATAAATCTATAATATTTATGAGATGCTAAGTTAAGCGTAGGGGGATTAAGTGTGGAAAAAAACAAATTTAGTATAACATTACCAGAAAAAATAGTAGAAGAATTTCATTTAGAAAATGAAGATGACGTAATAGTAAGTATCAAGGATCAAAAAATAGTGATCGAACCAAAGAAGAAAGCAGCTGGGAACCAGACACTTTCATTAAGATGGTTTTTGATTCCGACAACGGTGATCAGTCTTTTGTTTTTGGGATACCTATTTTATACTGATAAAACCCAAATTGCGTTGGTTGGAGCGTATTCAATTGCGAATTTTGTTCTTTCATTCGGTGTATTGAGTGGTGTATTCAGCTTTTTACTCTTTTTTATCAAAGGAAAAAGAAATCAAGTTACAACGCAATCCAAGGATATTTATTGGCGAAATTTCCCTACGATTTTGCTTTCGTTTATTGTTATTTTAGTCTTTGCGCTACTCGTTTTTTTCAAAGTGATCGGTTTGGTGTTTATCGGGGCAACTTTTGATCGTTATACAGCAACACTGTTATTTTTTGTTTTTGTAGGACTAGTCAATTATTTTATGATTTACTCGGCATTGTCTATCACACCAGCTAAACTGACTAATTTATTGATTTTTGTGATTATTGGCGGTGTTTTACTTGCGATGATCACGAATAAGGATTATCAATGGTGGCAATTTAACTTTAGTTTTTTAGGGACAATTGAAGCCAAAAGTAGTTGGCAATTTAATCTGACGTTGATGTTTTCATCTTTGTTGATGGTGGCTTTGATCGATGGATTATTTGTAGAATTGCAAAAAGCGATTCCGCATAGCAAGAGATTGACTATTTTGCGGGTACTCTTAACTTTAACGGCACTTGATCTAGGTGCTGTAGGTCTATTTCCATATACGGAAACAGGACCTTTTCAGGGAGTTCATAACCAAGTTGCGGGGTACTTAGTATATTTGATCGTCGTTCTGATTGTGGGAATCAAGTGGCTATTGCCTAATGTAACCAAAGAGTTTTTGTCGATTTCTTATATGATTGCGGCAACATTAGTTGTCGTTGTTGTGTTATTTCAATGGACAAGCTATCTATCGCTGACGGCATTTGAATTATTATCCTTTATGTTGGCGTTTAGCTGGATTGTCTTGTTACTTCAAAATCTTCAGAAGATGGCACAAAATATTAATAATACATTTCAAGTAAAAGTTAAACTGGATCCTGAAAAGCAAGTGGATCAGGATTAATATGTTTGGCTTGATAAATAGAAATAAAATCGGGTTAGCGCTAAGCATGAAAGTTTAGCGTTAACCTTATTTTTTATTGACTTGATTCGTTTTATCAAGATACCGTGACATAAGTTCCATATGATGCATCACAGCCGCTTTTCTCATAACGCCCATTCCTGGGAATTTATTTTTTGCAACAGCCTCAAGCAGTAACTCGATTCCCAACGTCATTTCTTTTCCGCATAATTTATCTGTCCAATCGTTTATCGCATTCATAAGCTCGAAAAATTTATCTTTTTGAGTAGGGGAATCCTCACCTGAAATAAAATGATGGATCCGCAATTGATTACTGTCAAAATAAACAAGATGCAAGCTCAAGTGTTTTGAAGGATAGCTATGTTCATAGTAAACACGGCTATCAATAGAGAAATCACTAAATCCGATAAAACCACTTTTTTGAAAGGTCAAATGAGTATCTGAAAAAAATTCATCCTGACATTCTTGATAAAAACTGGATTTAGGAAGTCGGGTAAAAACATCTTGTGAAAGAATTTTCTCCCCTTTAACTTTTTGCAGCAGACGGAATTCTTTGGGGATGAGGACTTTTGTTTGATTTGCTTGCCAGTCGCTTTCTAGTGCAGGTGTTGAATTTCCAATCACAAATAATTCCGGTTCTTCGCTCAATGTTTCGATAGGCTGTTCAACGATCACTGCTTTTTTTAAGGATAATGCGTTTAGATAAAGGAGTCCGTCTTCAGTCAAAAAATCACCAGCTTGAGGGTTTTGAATAAGATAAAAAGGCTGATTTTCTTTTTGAAACAAGTGAATGAATTTTTTTAGTGCATTGGAATTTTTGACGGGTTCGATGATCGGGAGAATCTGAGAAGACAAGCGTTTTTGTTCTACTAATGTTGTCAAAGCGAACAAATCAAACTGCTTGCCGCGAAAATAAGGATAATACATTATTCTTCCTCCAAAAGGCGCTGTTCCAATTCAAAATAAGCCTCACGTGTTGCGTCCAATTCGTTCTTTAAGGCTTCAACAGCTTGATTACAAATATCTTCAGCAAAGCGATCATAAAAATTGACTCCGCCGCCAAATAGATCATAATCCGGTTGTCTTTTCTTCAACTCTTTATAGAGCTGATCCGTTGAAAAGACACGTAAGCCACGTGCAGTTTGTTTGGCTTTACCGACTTCTCGAGCCTGTGCTGTGATCAAACGGAAAAGCAATTCTTGTTCATTGACTAAAAGCTCTTGTTTTTGCGGCTTTTTTTCTATTGTAAAGTAACCCGGCAGCATTTGGTTTTCTGTAGAAAGATACTGATGATAAACCATAGCGCCGATATGACTGGGGATTTCTTCTTTTATTTTTTCAAAAAGAGCAACTGGTAACACAAAATAATTATAATTTCCGATAAAGGAAAGCTTTGCCTTGGAACGAAAATCAGCTTTACTTGCCTTCAGCTCATAACAACGCCACTCAAATTGATTCTCAACAGTCAAGCGACAGCTTAAGGTATCAACAATACCTTGATCCTCTGGCATTGTTACTTCTTCGACCACAACATCTCCGTTTTCTCGACAGTAATAATATAAAACTTCTTCCATTTGGGTCGTTAATGACGTTTTCATGTTTAACTCCTTTTTTCTTTTATACTACTATAAAACGTACGTTCGTAAAAATAAAGTGTTTTTTCATTTTTTATTATAATTTAAAAAAAGGTAATTAATTTGTTGATGGAGAATAGTAGTTTAAGAAGTGCTGGTAATATCCATTAAAAGATATATTTTTTAAATATTTACAAGAATTTATTTTCATAAATAGTCCTATTTTTTTTGTAAGAAAAATCAGATTTAAGTTAGATATAATAGCGGTTTTACTAGAGATAACAGCAGATATGTTTTTATTTTTTGTTAAAATATAAAAAAATAATCATAATAAAGTTTAAAAAAGTATAATATATTATTATATGAAAAAATTAAGATGAAGGAGTTCGTTCATGAAAAGAAGAAAATTACATATCTTGATGCTTGCGGTACTACTCACACAGAGTTTTGGTTCAACCGTAAGTGCTTTTGCAACAACGACCACGAATATAGATGGAAATTCCCAAAGTGAACTGTCAGGTGACACACCAGTAGAAGCAACTTCTGTAACTGACTTATCAAGTGATGGAATGAAACAATCGTCGGAAAGCCAAAATACAAAAACAAGTGAAGGGGATGGCTCGGGAACAAGCAATCCTTTAACAGGAGATTCTGTTGGTGGGATAGAGCAGGCAACTACAGAAAGCTTACCAACGCCTGAAACAAAAACTGCAGAGACAAATATGGTGATTGAAGATGAGATTTTAGCAAACATGACGCTTACAGATATGGCGGGGACTGAATACAATCAGACAACTGTCACCAGACTGCTGAATTCAACACCTGTAACAGCAAAGCTTAATTTTGTGATAGAAGATAAAGACTATGCACCAGGCTCAGTGTATAAAATGTCATTACCTGAGCATTTAGGGTATTCAGACGTTAGTGGTGAAGTAGCCAATGTTGGTGCTAATTGGTCAGTTGATGCGCAAAGCAAAACATTGACGATCACATTTAATCAACGAATTACGGAAACGCAGTTTAATTTAGATTTGAAGAGTTACGTGTTTACAAATGCTGAACCATTAGTAACCATTAAAACGCCAGGTCAAAAAACAAATCAATATAATTTTGATTTGTATGAAGAAGTAGCACCTATCAATTATGAAGAAACGACTAACCAGTACGGAATCAAAGGAACTATTTATTATAACTTGGATAGATCATTAGCTGGTAGTCAGACATTAGAATTAATAATGTCTGAAACACCCGGAGCAAAATTTTATAATACTTCTAAAGAACCAATCAATGTTTTCTCCTATGATGTGGATATCACAGGAAATGTGATCCCAGATTCAAAACAACTCTTAGAAAAGGATAAAGATTATACAGTCAATGAAGACGACACCTATCGCGGAGCAGTCACGATTACAAGTATGGATCAACAAAAAGCATACGCTTTATCCATTGATCGTGCGTTAGCGTTAGAGAGCGTTTCAAAGTATTCCTATAGTTTTTACAATCAATATCCAACGACTAAATTAGGATCTGTTAGTTTAAATCGTTCATCTGCACAATATGGCGGAATTGAATTTACAGCAAAAACAAGTAAAGATCAAAAATCTGTAAAAGAAGCCAATTTAGGCATGCTACAAGGTGCTAATTTCCAAGAGAAAGGAAATTATTATGTCTATATTTACGAACTCCCTACGCAAACTAAAGTAGGAGAACAAATCATTTTAGAAAGTAAAAATGGACAAAAAATCACTGATTACAAGCTTTCTGCTTATGATAAAGAGTACAAAGCGGTTCCGATGAATGATTTTTTTGATATAAAACAAGAAGAGAATAAATTAATTTTAACGGCAACTAAAGACAGTGTGCTAAAAATAAAAGCGGATAAGTTGATCATTCCTTTTGACCAAAAAGACATTGATATTGCTGTTAGTACACCTGTTGTCAATGGCGGCAAAGAAATAATGCTGGTTTCTGATCAATACCTTCAGCCAATCTCCATCATCAATCCCAACAATGTAGAAACAGCTTGGGGAAACTATGATAGAAACGGCGCCTACTCTGGTGATACAACAATTGCAATCGAAGGAAGCGATAAAAATCCTGTAAAGAACGCAACAATCAAAATTGAACACCCAAACTATTTACAGTTAAGAGCACCTAAAGGGGAGTACGACTATTACAAACTAGACAAAGATTACACGATAACGGCAGTTGAAGGCGGCTCTCTTATTAAGTTTACAACGCCTGTCACTCGTTCTTTCAATCTAGATTTAGGTTTTAATTATATCCCAGATAGTCTTGAAAAAAGTAAGAGTATCCCTGTTGATACCCTTGCTGTGACACTAAGTGCAGATGACTATGAAGCAGTGGAAACAACCGTTAGAACAGGTAGAAAACAGTACTCAGAGCGAACGCTCCAAGCTAGCAAAAATCAATTTTTAGTAAACGCAAGAAATGATTCATTTGACGCGTTGAGTGTCACAACGAAAATTCCAGCTGGAGTAGATGTCATTTTTGATATTTATGATGTTTCAAATGACCAAGTGGAATCAATTTATCCCCAGTATTGGGATCGTGGGTACTACTTTGATAAACCTTTAGCACCGACTAGCGCAGCTTATCCGAAAATTACATTCGACGAAACTGCAAATAGTTATAAATTTGATTTTGGTAAAACCTCAAAACGTTATCTTATTGAATACAAGTACGCCAATGGCTGGATCGATACAAAGACGATCAACGTGACTGGAAGTGCTGCTGAGCCATTATATGGTGATCAGATCATGTCAACATCAGTATCAGTAAACAACGAAGGAGCAGAAATCTTATCTGCCACTCAAACTAGCCATGAATCTTTGAAAAACGTAACAAAAAATGAAGTCAAAACCAAAAATATCAATAGCAGAACACGCAGTGTTAAAAATCCGACCTTTGATATTAAAACGAAAGGAAATACAAATGCTGGAATCGATTTAAATTCAATTGTGATCGATGGTGTTCCAAAAGATTCGTATACAATCAAGCAAACGGCTACAGGCGCTCAAATTATTTTTAAAGAGTATACGTTAACTGAAAATATCACAATTACTTACAATACGATTTCTAAAAATGCAGGACAAATCTCTACCGAAACCATTATTAGTGCAGAGAATTTAGAACAAATGACAGAAGCTCGCAGAACAGCTACAACAACAGCTCTTGTTTTAAGGTTCTCTGATGGAGATGCTGAAGGAGTCGTTTATTTGGCTCAAGCGCAATTTCACGCGTATAATGAAAACGACCCAACAATAACTATTCCAAATGTCTCTTTTGAACTAGTGGATAATGTCACCGATAATCGTACGGGATTTACCACAGATGAGAAAGGTGAATATCACTTTGACGCGATCATGTCAGGAGAATATACATTAAGAGCAACGAGTATCCCAGCAGGGTATACGATTGAAAAAGAATATATCAACGGAAAAGTGCTTAAATTGACGAAGGGGATAAATCAGATCGGCGTTCCTCTTGCAGAAAAAAGGGTTGACCAAACAAGTATCAGCGTAAAAGATTCAACCATTTATGTAGGAGCAAGTTGGAAGCCACAAGATAACTTTATCGAAGCCACCGATATAGATGGAAATCCAGTTATGTTCGATCAAATAACTGTAAATGGAGCAGTAGATACCACAAAAGTCGGTGATTATGAGATTATATATCATAATAAAAACAAAGAAGCGAAAGCAACCGTTTCTGTCATTGCAAATCAGGAGACGTTAAAAGTCAAAGATTCAACGATCTATGTAGGTGATTCATGGAAAGCCGCAGATAACTTTGAGTCAGCGACCGATCAAAATGGGAAAACTATCCTGTTTGATGAGATAAAAACTTCTGGAACCGTTGATACAACAAAAGAAGGAATCTATGAAGTAATTTATCACTTTGAAGGACAAACAGAGACTGCTAAAATCACTGTTTTAACAAACGAAACGACCGTTCGCGGAAAAGATTCAACCATTTCAGTCGGTACAAACTGGACGCCAGCAGATAATTTTGTGGAGGCAAAGGACAAAACAGGAAAACCTGTTGCTTTTGATCAAATAACTGTAACAGGAACTGTCGACACAAGTAAGGTAGGAAAGTATACAGTCACATACGAAAACCAAGGTCAAAAAGATCAGGTCATCGTTCAAGTTGTCTCTACACAAAAAACACTTGCTGTCAGAGATTCTGTTATCTATGTGGGTGATACATGGGAAGCTGTCGATAATTTTGTATCAGCGACAGATGCTGCAGGCAATGATGTTTCAATCCAAGACATTACAGTAACAGGATCTGTAGATACAACTCAAGCAGGAGTCTATGAAGTTGTTTATGGAAACGACACCTTAAAAGAAACGGCCAAAATCACTGTAAAAGCCGATCAATCAACTTTGATCGTAAAAGATTCCACTATTTATGTCGGTGATGATTGGAAAAGTGCAGATAATTTCGTGTCAGCAACTGATCGAGATGGCCAAGCAATTTCTTTTGAAAAAGTAGAAGTAACCGGAAGCGTTGAAACAAAGGAAAAAGGGAAACAACAAGTATCCTACAAGGTTCAAACAGCGCAACAATCTGAACCAAGTAAAGCTAAAAAAACGGCAAAAACGGATAAACAACTGACTGCTACCGCAACAATCACAGTCTTAGAAAAAAATGTACCAAAGCCAAATCAAACAAATAAGAATCAACCCCATATTTCAAAACCAGACAAACAAGGGAACTATCCTAAAACTGGTGAAAAAATCAATTATTCTTTCAGTTTGATTGGGCTGCTCGTTGTAATGGTCACAATAGTTAGCGTGATCCGAATAAGAAAACGAAGAACCGATTAACTGAACGCTACAGAGGATTGGGCTAGAACAAAAGCCGAGTGACAACGGCTTTTGTTCAGGCCTTTATTCGATTAGATCAAACTCTAGGAGGCTTAAAAAAACAGTGAAAAATAAACCTTTGTTAGTTGGCACGGCATTATTATTTTCATCGGCACTTTTGGTTCATTTTGACACGTTTTATGGAGAAGAAGCCACAACTCCTGGGAAATATAAAATGACATACGAGGTAGATGGAAAAGTAGAAACCGCAATAGTTGATGTAAAAGAAAACCAGACGGAACTACTCCTAAAAGATATTGTTATCAGGCAAAACGAAAAGTGGACCCCGCTAGACAATGTAGTGTCTTTAATAGCCAAAGATGGGGAACCGTTGAATATAAACCAAGTGACAATTAAACACAATGTTAATACACAAAAATCAGGTGTTTATTTTGTGAAATTCTCTTATGAAACTTATGCATCTATTGCTATGGTATCAGTGAATCAGTTTAGCAAACCTAATTCAAAACAAAGAGTAATGAATGACTATTCCCCGATAGATTCTCAAATAAAAGTTATGCTGAATGATGAACTGCTACACACTGAACTTGCTAAACCAAAGCAAAACCTAAACAATTCCGGAGGAGCGGATCTGCCAGGTTCCACGAATTTTGGAAATATGTTGAGTTTCCTATCAGGTACCTTACTGTATGGAACAAGGAGAGTATAAATGGATTTCTTGTTATTAGATGAGCGAACGAATTTAAAATTATCAATTATCCAGAAATTAGAACAACATTATTCGTTTTCGGAGCGTAAGGATATTTTATGTGAGCAATTGAATACTTCACAATATCTTTTAGAGCGGAGTGTTTTAGAAATAAATGAAGACTTGAAAAGATTTGGATTGATTGAGGATATGGAGTTGATCGAGCATGGCAATGAAATCATCCTATTCCAAGGTCAGCAAACATCATCAAGCATTGTTGAGGAAAAATATTTAAAATATTCACTGGAATTTACCTTACTACAAACCATATTTTTAAATCAATTCACTTCAATCAAAAAATATGGAGAAAAACACGGTATGAGCCGCACGGTTGTCTATAAAATCGTAGATAGAATCCGGAATGAGTTGGCCCAATATGATATAAAATTATCTAAAACGTTTCAGTTAGTTGGCGATGAAATGAAGATTCGCCAGTATTTTAATATGTTGTATTATCGAATTTACAAGGATTCAGATGAGCCGTACAATCAGTCATATGTCTTATCGGTCAATGAACTTTTTTCCGCTATTAAACCACATTGTGAAGAAATAAACACGTATTATCTGTTTAAACATTACTTGTTTGTTATGTTAGAAAGGGTAAAGCGGAAACGTCAATATTTTTTACCTAGTCATTTTCATTCCGCTGATTTTGATCAAGAAAACACGATTTATCAAGCAATTGCTCAATGGAGCAGACAGACATTAAATGGCACAACTCGAGAAATAGAATCCGAAGTGCGAGGTATTATCAGCCAGCTTTCAGTTTATCGAATCGAATTTTGTGATGTTGAAAATAAAAATATTGAAAAATATACACAACAGTTGACCCAATTATTTCTTGAACACCCAGAATTAACGCTAACAGGCCATGAATTTTGGAATAATGTGAATAGGACGATTTACCAGCATAAATTTATTACGCCTTTAATAGACCTTACGCTACGAGTGATGGATTTAGATTTTTTCCATGAGCGTTACCCGATCCTATTTGAAATCTGCCATACATTTATTTATCAATTGGGCAAAGAGGAATTTAAGTTCAGTAAGAAATCACTTTTTTTTAATTTATTGCTAGAACTTTCCCAGCAATACGATCAGGAAAGCGAAAAAAATACGATTAATATCCATGTGAATTTCACTCAAGGTGAAAAATACAACCAATTTATTAAAGCACAAATCAAGATTTTCGATTCTTTTAGCCTAAATTTTCAGCCAGTTATACGTCCAGACACAGATTTGATCGTCTCTGACTATCTTCCCACAACAACTTTTTCAGCACGGCATCTGATCTGGTTAGCTCCCCCTAGAGCAAGCGATTGGCGAAATTTCGGTAATGAAATCGTACAAATCAATAAGAATCTACAATTGGTAAAGAATAGAAAAGAAGGAGAACAATACAAAAATGTTTAGCTTTGAGAAAATAAGAGGGCATGTTCAAATTTGATATAGAAGTATTCTTAATTGGTGCTTTTCAAATTTTTTTCTTGTTTTTTTGAGCTAAAAGATTTAATATCGGTCTTTTTTTAGCATTAGAAGCAAGGGAGAATATAAAAATCTACTGAATCACAAAAGAAGTAACTTCAATAATCGGTGCATCTTTTTGATTGCTTTTAAACTGTATGATATCTGAAAAATAGATTTTATCACCGTTTTTTGTTGTGAGTATTCCATGAGCGGAACCTTCTTTTCCATGTGTTAAGATAGACTGGATTTCCAGTGTACTAAGATTTTTTTGCTTTTGGAGGATTGTATCAATAAACACTTCTCTATCTTCTACAGGAAGTTTGCCTGGAATAATCCAGCGAAACGCGTCAGAAAGTATGGTTTCTAACAGCTGTTGATTTCCTGATGCTGCAGCAATCAAATAATCTCGGATCATTCTTCTTTTTGGCGCATTGTCACAATTTAATGAGCAAATAACGGCAAATTCTGTGTTCGGGATCTCGTCGTTATCAAAACGATTTTGAAAAGTTAAATTGTGGTCAGCTAAGGTTTGTTCTAAGATCTTGATCGCTTTAGGCCCGACACCGTGCATTTTTGAAAGGGTCGCTTTATCCAACGTGCTAACTTGTTCAATCGTTGTAAAGCCAATCGTTTTAAGTGCGTTTTCGGCAGGTTTGCCAATGTTTGGTAATTTAGTCATCCAAGTTGCCTCCATCCTTGATTTAGTCCTATTTCCTATTATAAAGCTATACACTTAGGTTTGGAAATGATCATGTTTGAGGTAAAACGACTACAGTGCAAAAATCATTGACTACTGTTGTTGTATTAACACGATATAAACGAAACCTGTAGTTGTTCATAAATAGCTACGACGATAAATCGACCTTATTTTATTTGGATTTGACTATTTTTCTGCAAAATGGTAGAGTAACCCCTGAGGAAGGTGTTTCAAATGTACGTATTATATATTTCAACTCTTAGCTCCCTACAACTTATTTTTGATGAAGTGTTGTATGGAGCTTAATCGGAAAGCTTATGAGCTTTTCTTATTCATCAGTAAATTTCGTATACTAAAAAAATAGCACATGTTTGCTATGTATTTAGTCTGCTTATTTACTGAAGGATATATAGATTAAAAGGCCCTAGACATTTTGTCTATGGGTCTTTTTTGTATGTTCTTTAGTAAAAATCTAAGAAACCACATGAAAGAGGAAACGAAAATGGAATTATTACAAGTCAAAGATTTAACCTATGCAGTACCAGATAAACAGCTTTATGAAAATAGCTCATTTACCTTAAGAAGTAATGAACATATGGGGATTGTTGGGAAAAATGGTGCAGGGAAAAGTACCTTGTTGAAGATGCTTTTAGGAGACGTATTACCTGATGAAGGCGTGATTACTTGGAATCCTGCAGCGACTTTAGGTTATTTAGATCAGTACATCGATATGGACCAATCACTTACGATTAACGAATTTTTAACGTTGGCGTATCAAGAATTATTTAACACAGAAAAAGAGATGCTGAAACTATATGAAAAATATGGTGAGTCAGGTGACGATCAATTATTGACGAGAGCGGCAACCTATCAGGAGCAATTAGAAATCAAAGGATTTTATCAAGTAGAAAATGATATCAATAAAGCGATCACAGGGCTAGGAATCAACGATGCGGATCAGACATTGAGTTCTTTAAGCCGTGGCGATCAAATAAAAGTGATTCTAGCGAAATTATTGTTGGAAAAACCTTCTGTTCTGATCTTAGATGAACCAACGAACTATTTAGATCAAGAACATATCGAATGGTTGACAGATTATTTAAATGCTTTTGAAAATGCCTTTATTATCGTATCCCATGACACAAACTTTTTGAGCAATATTGCAACCTGTATCTGTGATATTGATTTTGGTTCCATCAAAAAATACCATAGTAATTACACAGATTTCTTAAAACAAAAAGCGCATTTATCAGAGGCTTACCAAAGTCAATTTGACGCCCAACAAAGAAAAATTAAAGAAACCGAAGCCTTTATTCAAAAAAATATCGCTGGTATTAAAACGAAAATGGCTCAAGGAAGAAGAAAGCATTTGGAAAAGATGGATCGACTGAAAGAACCAGAAAAGAAAATCAAATCGAATTTCTCCTTTAAATTAATGCCCCAAAGTTCACCCAATGTTATGACAATTGATGAACTAACGGTAGGCTACAAAGAGTCTTTGATTACCGTACGTGATTTACAAATAAAAAAAGGTGAAAAAATAGTGATCACTGGTGCTGATGGTATCGGGAAATCCACATTAGTGAAGACCCTTCTGTCAGCTATACCAGCGATTTCTGGAAAAGCTCAATTTTCGCCTCAAGTCGTTATTGGCTATCATTCGCAAGAAATCGAATGGGAAAATACTGAATGGACACCAATCGAAGCGTTAGCCAATAAATACACGAAGCTTACCTATGAAGATGTTCGTCGTGAATTGGCAAAATGTGGTTTGAAACGTGAAATTGCTTCAAAAAATCTTTATATGTTGAGTGGTGGCGAACAATCGAAAGTGAAATTGTGTGATTTAACGATGCAGCCAAGCAATTTTCTGATCTTAGATGAGCCAACCAATCATTTAGATGTCGACTCAAGAAAAGCGCTGCAAGATGCTTTAAAAGCGTTTAGAGGAAGTGTTTTATTAATATCAAACGATGAGGAATTTTACTTACCAGTTGCCGATCACGTTTACACCGTTGCAGATAAACATTTTATTAGACAGTGAGGCGATTGGTGATGGGATTGACAAGTATTAATAACGCCCGTATGTATCAGCTTCTGTCAGTAGGACAAGCACAAGAAGTTTTAGAAAGTCAGTTGGCTGAACGGATTTTGATTGTTGGCAGTGGTGTTTTAGAATGCATGATCGCGATTGAGTTAGCTGAGCAAGGGAAAGAAATCACGCTTGTTGAAAAAACAGATGAGTTACTTTTAGATTGTCTAGACACTCCGAAAAGAGTAGAGCTTTTGAAAAAATTAGAGTATTTGGTTGTGACCATTTTTTTAGAGACTTCTGTGAGCAAGGTTTTGGAAAATCAAGTATGTCTCTGTAGCCAAGAAGGTTTTGAGACCTTTCTCGACATTGATAATATGATTGTTCCTAAAAAACTATGAATATTTTTAAAATCGTTTATAGTTAAAGAAACAAAGTAAATAAAAGGAGAACAATTATGTTTATACCGATAGAAGAAGTCCCGTTTCAACAAGTTGTAGAAACCTGGAATCAAGGTTTTAGTGATTATCTATTACCAATTCATGTCGATCAAGAGGCCTTAGAGCGAAGAATTCAATCATTTAACCTTTCAAAAAAACTCTCAGCTGTATTTTCTGTTGATGGAGAATTTGCTGGTATCATTTTATTAGGGATCCAAACGTTTCAAGAAACAAAAGTGATGTGGGTTGGCGGTATGGCTGTAGTTCCTAACTATCGCAGAAGTAAAGTTGCATCTAAATTGATCGATTACGCAGAAAGTTTAGCAATAGAAAATCAATGTGATCATCTGATTCTTGAAGTGATTGCAACGAACGAGCGTGCCAAGCAATTATACGAAGCAAAAGGGTTTCAACGTGTAAACGAGCTGGCAGTAGGCGAAATTATGTTTCCGACCGTAAGTAGCGAAAAAAACGAATTTCATTTTAAATCAGTTTCTTCTAAAGAAGTTGCAGGAATCGAGAAGCAATGGACACCTTGGCAAAATCGCTCTGTTTTTTCAGATAGAAACTATGAATTCTATCAAGAAAAATCGAAAATTGGTTCAATTAGTTTCAATTTAGCTGAAGAATCTGATGAAAAAGTGTTAATCATCAAACAATTACATTTGCTAAAGATTGAAGATCGATCATTAATATTGGATATGCTGCTCACATTAAAAGAACAAGAACATTGTGACACCGTCAAATTAGCTAATTTTGATATGGAAATGCCTGTTTATGCTGAGCTTGAAAAAATAGGTGTTGCATTACAGCTCACACAATTTCAGTTAGCAAAAAAATGCTAAAGAAGGAACAAACTATCTATTTTGAATGAAAAAAAGGGCTGTTGCATTCGTTTATCCAAATGATTGTAGCAGCGTTTTTTTGCTTGCTCTTTTTATAGAAACGTTACTAAATAGCATTAAATCAATAAGCAACGTACCGTTGCAGTAGTCTTTATTGTATAATTAAATAATGCAACGTATTTATGCGTTAAAAAGGATAGACGTTAGAAAAGGAGTGGCTTATAGTGACTGTAGAAATTGGCAAACAAATTAAAAAGTTCCGTCAAGAACAACAAATCTCGCAACAGGATTTAGCAGACTATTTGAACATTTCACGTCAAACGATTTCTAAATGGGAGCTGGGAAAAAGTCTTCCGGATTTGGAAAACGTTGTGAGGCTTTCTGAGTACTTCAAGATTAGTGTGGATGTTTTATTAGGACGTAAAAAGCCTGGTTTCTTTAGAGGACTGTTCGATGGAAAAGAAAGAAGGCAAAGTCACATGGATCAAAAGAAAGAAGAAATAAATAGTACGGTTTTCTATAGCGCCTATGCACCAGACATCAAACTGCTATTTTCAGAGGGAAAACGAGTGAATACATTTATAAAAATTGAAGATGATGTTTTTCCTCAAGCCACGTTTTCAAAATTGATGGGGTATGCAAATTGCTTATGCTGTTTTAAGGGGGAGACGGTCTCAATCGATCAGATAGGAAAGTTCAAATTTGCTGTAAATATCCCAGTAGAACATCCAATAGCTACATTTTCGCTACATGATATAGTGGAAATAAATCTGCAATTTGGTAAATATTTTCGGAATGTTGGCGGGAATTACGTGACGTTGATCGATATTATAACGAAAGAGCAAAGCTATTACTTGTGGGGAGAATCTTTAAAAGTTGCACATGCGTTTTGGCACCACGATATATTTTCTTCAGTGCAGATCAATATAGATAAAGCATTCCAAAAAGCGTTAAATCTAGAAAATGAAGATGAGGCTGTTGAAGCAATTCGTGATCAGGCGGAAAATATTCCATTGTTTTATGGAAAAGTGAACGGATAAAAAGATTTCTATAGTGCTTATTGTGCGATTAGGAGAAGACTCGAAGAGTTATCTCCTAATCGTTTTTTTTTGTTTAAAAATACTTCTTGACGCGTTATACTATGTATTGTATAGTAATGTGTAACAGGAGGTATATTATGGATTCACAATTAAAAAAAGGCTTGCTGGAATATTGTATTTTAGCCATTTTAAAGAAATCTGATTCCTACGGTTATCAAATCATCAAAGATTTATCAGATGTGATAACAATGTCAGAATCAACATTATATCCAATCTTAAAACGGTTAGAAACAAAGGAAGAATTAGAAACATATTCAATGGAACATAATAGTCGCTTAAGAAAATATTATCGAATCACAGATACCGGTAGAGATAAGATCAAAGAGTTTATCCAAGAATGGGACGAAGTAATGAAAGTATATCACTTTATTGAAATGGGGGAGAAAGATGAATAAACAATCGTTTTTGTACCAATTAAAAGAAGGGTTGATTCGTTTGGACGAAGCGGAAAAAGAACAATTTATCCGCTATTATGATGAACTGATCGAAGATTATATAGAAGATGGTGCAAGTGAAGCACAAGCTGTAAAAAAACTAGGGAAGCCATCGGTCATAGCTAGTAAAATTTTGGAAGAGGCATTTGAAGAAGGAAATATTACGCCGAAAAAAACGCTCAGCCCGTTACTTGTGCTGTTGCTCGTTCTTGGCTTTCCTTTATGGGGTAGTCTTTTAATCGCTGTAATTGCGCTTGTTGCATCTGCTTATGTGGTTATATGGTGTCTTCCTTTTTCGACTGGAGTGTTTGCAGTGGCTGGGTTGATTGCGTCCGTTTTTAGTATGTTTGCTAGTTTTTTTGCACTACAAGATGGTATTTATATTGCAGTCACGCAGTTAGGTGTTGGCGTTTTAGTATTGGGATTAGCCATACTGAGCGGGCTGTTAACGATTTTGATGGCAAACTATTTCATCAAAATTTCAAGAAGCTTTTCAAATAAAGTTTTCCGTCTGATTCGGGTTAAGGAGTTGTTATTATGATGAATAAAAAAAACATATTTCGGCTGGGGATTGGATTGACTGTAATCGGTTTGATCATTACATTAGTGGGCTTCACAATGGCAGGATGGCAAATGGATAAGTACCACGAAGAAGCACCAATATCTTGGTATCGAACAGTTCGGTTCAATTAAAAGGATAGAAGCATTTTCTAGGGGAATTCCTGGCGATGTTTCTATTTTTATATAAGTAAGAGTTATTTCTAAAATAACGATACAAAAATCAGCCTCAGTACCGATAAATTTTAAAATAGGCTTTGTTATAATAAAAACTAAGAAAAGGTGTTAGGAAGTCATGATTGGTATGGGGGTGAAAAGTATCGACAGATTCGCGAAAGAAAAGCAGCTGAGTACTAAAGGGATCGATTTAGTTAAATATGCGGCAGCAATTTTAGTTATTTGTTTTCATTGTGAAAGTGTTTTTCAAGATCCGGCAATCGGTCACTTATTTAAAAATGTTTTGTGCCGGGTTGCGGTTCCTTATTTTTTGATTTCAACTAGTTACTTTGTTAAAAGAGGACAGAATCAATCATCTGATTACATAAAACAGTATATTAAGTCATTGGTGAAATCTTATTTGTTTTGGAGTCTGATTTATTTGCCGGTTGGGTTTACGTGGATTCAGCAAAATTATTCTCTTAGCCCTATGCTATATCCAGTCGCTTTGGTAGCCGGATTATTTTATACAGGAACTTATTATCATCTTTGGTACATTCCAGCTGCAATTTTCGGAATCATTTGTGTCCAGTGGCTGCTCAAAAAAACTGGCTATGTGGTTTTGTTTAGTTTAGCTCTACTTATGTATGCGTTTGGTTCGTTGGAAACCTATTATGCTTATATTGGAAATGAACAGTTGAAAGTCTTTTTTGATCAGTATATGGGAGTATTTGTCACAACTCGTAACGGCTTGTTTTTTGCATTGATCTTTGTGGTGATTGGCTTCTTCTTATGGGATTATCATGAAAAGATTGTGAACTACCAAAGATACTTAGGCGGGCTTTTAGTCCTGATGGGAATCTTTTTAGTAGGCGAAGGAATTATTGTTTACTCAAACGTTGGAATCGATAAGAATTTTATGTGGATGCTCGTTCCTTTCACTGGTTGCCTTTTTAGCTGGAGTTTATTTGTGAAGGTGGAGAAGAAAATCAATGTAAAACGGTTGCGAGAGTTAGGTAAATATTATTTTTTTGTCCATCCATTATGTATTTTGTGGGCAGCTAATTTAGTGCATAGTTATGAATTTTTTGCCAATAGTTGGCTGCAGCTGATCGTGACGTTACTGGCTACGCATCTATTAAGCTCACTAATAATCACGGTGACTGAGCAATTACCTTGCTACTATTTTGATTTACAACTTATGCTAAAAGTAAATAGTCGCTATATCCAAAATCTTATTTAATACTCGATGATGAAATGAAAAAGTGAGGCTGGGAGTAGATTTTTTTACCTTCTCCCAGCTTCATTTTTTTTAAGTAAGATGAACGCCTTTATCCACGTAAATAATATCGCCGACAATACCAGCAGCGAGTTCGCTCACTAAGAACGCACAGGTATTTCCAACTTCTTCGATCGTAACACCTGCTTTGTCTGGCGTACGACCTTCTGAAATTTTGATCAATTGATCGTAATCTTTCACGCCAGTCACTGCAAGCGTTTTGATAGCTCCAGCGGAAATTCCATTCACACGGATTTTATCAGCTGCAAATTCATAAGCTAAGTATTTTACAGCTGTTTCTAGTGACGCTTTAGCGATTCCCATCATGTTGTAGTTCGGAATGGCTCTTTCAGAACCAAGATAGGTCATTGTGACAATTCCTGACCCTGGATTTAGCATTGGTTTAGCGTGATGTGCAACAGCTAAAAGTGAGTAGCTGCTGATATCTTGAGCCAATAAAAAACCTGAACGGCTGATATCACTAACATTTCCATCTAACTCTTCTTTGTTAGCGAAGGCAATAGCGTGCACTAAACCATCGATTTTGTCATATTTTTCTTGGATCGTTTGGAAAGCTTTAGCAATCGACTCATCAAAGGCAACATCGCATTCAACAAGTAAATCTGTTGGTTCAGCTAATTTTAACACTTGTTTTTTCATACGCTCATTTTGGTATGTGTAAATAATATCAGCGCCTTGTTCTTTTAATGCTTTGGCACATCCCCAAGCAATACTTCTTTTGTTTGCTACGCCCATCACGACGACTTTTTTATTTTTTAGAAACATATGGTTTTTCCCCTTTTAAAATTATTTTTAGTGTGTGAAAAAGGTCTCACATCTTAATAAAATCTAAATATCTGATTTTATTTAAGTTGACGGATAAAATTGCAACTGGTATTATCTGTGTTGAGAATGATAAAAAAATTCTCTAACGAATAAGCAACACCCGTACAGACATTTTATCGGATGTCTGAATTATTAACTAAAATACTTTGAAAGTCAAACTATTTTACTTAAATTTAAACAAAAAAGTGGTGTTTAAGCAAGTTCTTTTTAATTTGATAGTCAAAACAATAGTGGAGGTGCACGATGAAACGAGTTGTAATAACAGGAATGGGAGCAGTGACTCCTTTAGGAAATACTGTGAAAGAGTATTGGCAAAATCTAGTCAATGGAAAATTAGGAATCGCTAAAATTACTAAATTTGATTCTGAAGATACAGGTGTGGCACTTGCAGGCGAAGTGAAAGACTTTGACCCAAGTGAAGTTCTTGATCGTAAAGAACAAAAGCGGATGGATTTATTTTCTCAGTATGGGGTAGTCGCTGCGATGGAAGCGTGGAATATGAGTGGTTTAACGCAAGATACAATCGATCCCAAGCGTTTTGGTGTAATTGTCGGTAGTGGGATCGGCGGTATGACAACGTTACAAGATCAAGTCAGAGTCATGGATAAAAAAGGGGCTAAACGAGTAACACCTTTCTTTGTACCAATGGTGATCGCAAACATGGCTTCTGGAAATATTTCAATCAAATTAGGAGCAAAAGGCCCCTCTCAAACAATCGTGACAGCCTGTGCTTCAGCGACGAATGCTATCGGTGAGGCATTCCGTACAATCAAATACGGTTTAGCTGATATGATGATCACAGGTGGGACAGAAGCGACGATTTGTGAAATCGGCATTGCTGGTTTTGCCGCTTTGAGTGCGTTGAATACGACAGAAGATCCAACAAGAGCATCGATTCCATTTGATAAAGAAAGACATGGTTTTGTAATGGGTGAAGGTGCTGGCATGTTGATGTTAGAAGAATTAGAGCACGCGCAAAAACGCGGTGCAACGATTCTAGGTGAAATCGTAGGTTACGGTAGTAATTGTGATGCTAGTCATATGACAGCACCGTTGAAAGACGGTAGTGGTGCGGCAGATGCTATCGAATTAGCTTTAGCAGAAGCGGCAATTGATGCTTCTGCTGTAGGGTATGTCAATGCTCATGGTACGTCAACACCAGCCAACGATGCCGCAGAAACAGCTGCATTGAAACGAGTGTTTGGCGAACGTGCCTATGATATTCCAGTTTCAAGCACAAAAAGTATGACAGGTCACCTTTTGGGAGCCGCTGGAGGAATTGAAGCAATTGCTTGTGTGAAAACGTTACAAGAAGGTGTTGCACATCCAACAGTAGGCTATGACGTAGCTGATCCAGAATGTGATTTAGATTATGTAACAGATGGCTCACGCCCCGTACAAGCAGAATATGCGATCAGCAATTCGTTTGGCTTTGGCGGTCATAATGGCGTTATTTGTATGAAAAAATGGGAGGAAAACTAACAATGACAAGATTAATGAATGCAACAGAAATTATGGAAATGATTCCAAACCGTTACCCAATTTGCTTTATCGACTATGTGGATGAAATCATCACGGACAAAAAAATTATTGCGACAAAAAACGTAACGATCAACGAAGAATTCTTCCAAGGACATTTCCCTGGAAACCCAACAATGCCAGGTGTTTTGATTATTGAAGCACTAGCACAAGTTGGATCGATTTTAATTTTGAAAATGGATCAATTTAAAGGTGAAACAGCTTATATTGGTGGAATTAATAAAGCAAAATTTCGTCAAAAAGTAGTGCCTGGTGATGTGTTGAAACTACATTTTGAAATCGTGAAAATCAGAGATTATGTAGGAATCGGGAAAGCTACAGCTTTTGTTGAAGATAAAAAAGTTTGTGAATGCGAATTGACATTTATTGTAGGTAGATAATAGAGAGTAAAAGACGAAAAGCCGTAAAGGGAAGCCCTTTTCCGGCTTTTTTTGTTTGATAATGGCTATCAAATTTTGGAGTCTATTTTTATTATACAGTAGATTTAATCTTAAAAATCGAATTTTTTTTTGCTTAAATTGAGTGACTAAGTAGCTATTATATATGATACACTATTAAAAAAGGAGGAATTTTATGAAAAAGAAAACTATTATGGGTGTGTTGTTAAGTACAGTGGTGTTAGTTGTTGGTATTTCCTATTCGGTAAAAAACGCGGTACAGGCTTCAGATACAACACCAGTGACGAACACAAACGCTGTGATTGATTATTATTATCAAGCTGAGACTGAGAGACCATCATTTAACTTGGAAGGTAGGAAACAAAGCCTTGCCCCGTTAACTGTCAATCATTATGTAGATCCGGCTTCAAATGATGGTGATTTTTATCTATTTAAGCAGGAGCAATATTTTGATATAGGGAACGATTTTGTATTTAACCCTAAGGACCATTACTTAAATTTTGATTTTACTGAATGGGATCCTGATTATTCTCATAATGATTTAGCATCAGATGAACCATTTAGAATACGCAGAGAATCAAAAAATAGGACGATAAATTATTACTACGTTGCTGAAATAGAGACACCCTCATTTCGTTTAGATGAAAATGATCCGAAACGTAAGAGTGTGCTCACTCAGTTAACAGTAAATCATTACGTTGATGGTGGTCTTGAACGTGCCTACTTATATATGCAAGAACAATATTTTAATGTAGGAAGTGGGATGAAGTTTGATCCTAAAGATCACTACTTAAACTTTGATTTTACCGAATGGAATCCTGAATATTCCCATAATAATCTAAGTTCAGATAAACCATTTTTAATTGGCGATCATGCTAAATTAGGTGAGTATTGATCAAAAATAAAAGATAGGTCCGATTATAAAAAGAGTAATCTAACTGAGACATTAAATGACGACTAAAGTGTTATTTATTGTCTCAGTTTTTTTGTGCAATATTGGAGCCATAGAAATTTTATTTCTGTTTTACTTTTAGCAGCGTAAAAATTGAAACACGGCTAAAGTGACTAATGGTATAACTCATACAATTTTAACGCCAATTGCAGTGCAAAGGTATTTTTTTCTTGATCTAGATCAACTGGCAGTAGCCCTTTGATTTTGTCAATTCGATAAAGTAACGTATTTCGATGGATAAACAACCCTCTTGAAGTTGTTGCGATATTCAAATGATGCGCTAAATAAGCCTTTAATGTTGGAGTGAAACTTGTGTTATTCTCTCGATCATAGGTCAATAGTGTATCTAAATAGTGTGTGTAGAATTTTTTTCCCTGTTCCTTTGAAATCGAATCAACTAAAAAGGAATCAAAGTAAAAGTCATTAAAAAAATAGATTTTCTCTTCTCTTAAGTCATCCTCAAGCAATTGGATGACTTTTTTTGCTTCATCAAAACTTTGAGATAATTCAAGGATCGGCAACGTTGAACCAATCGTACAAAATATTTCCCGTTCAGAGTGACCCTGTTGTTCCAAATACATACGGATTCGTTCAGCAGTATCAGAAATTTCATTATGAGTTTTTAATGTACTTAATTTTGGATCGGTGCCTAACAGCATAACTAACTGATTTTTACGGCTAAACAAGTGAAGCTGTGGAAACCGGGTGGCTGTGTAGGTTGTTAGTGATGATAATAAGCTTTTCATTAGTCGATCTTCTGACTGCTTCTTTTTCATCAAAGAATCCGATTCGTGACCGAATGTTTGTATCGAAAAAATCAAAACTGTATAGTTTAAGCTTGGATCAATCGTTGTATCATAAGCAGCTAAAGCCTCTAGATTTTTGATTTGACCTGTTAATAATTGATCGAAGAAATCACGACGAATCCGATTTTCCGTCCGTTCAATTTCAAAAATCCGCATTTGCTCTAATGCAAATGCCATCGAACCATTTTCTAAAGCAACATAATCAAGGTCGGTTAATGGTCGTTCTATTTGATAAACCAAAATGAAGCCGTAATGAATCGTATCAAAGTAAACAGGCATGATCACGCAAGGGTATTCTTGTTCATCCAATAGAATACCCCGAGTGATCGGCTTTTGAATACGCTCAAAATTTGTTGGTAAATCAGTAAAAATTTGAATAGGGAATGGACATGTATCATCGGACTTTTTGATAGCCCCTTGGATCAGCGGTTGTTTATAATCACTGACAGCTAATACCGTCCAGTCTGTATCAACTAAGACAACAGGATTATTGACCATTTCTGCTAATCCCAAAGCAATTTTGCTCATGCCACCACCATGGAGCGAGATTTCAAAAAATTGTGAATGGATATCTAAAGAAGCTTGGTTCAGCTCATTCATCCGTCCAGAAATTTCTGCCATGACAGTATTCATTATTTTTGAAAATGCGATCCCATAAGGAATTTCAATAATAGGAAGAGAGAGTTCATCAGCTAAATTCCTCATAGATTCAGGAATCCCTTTTAAGTAAATATGTGGTTTGATACAAATTGCAGAACAATTGATTTCTTTAAAACGTTGAATAAAGCGTTTTTGGATTTCGGCATTTTCACTGAAAAAATACCCAGAAGTAATCAGTAGTTCTCCAGCTGACAACCAGTCTGAAGCGTCAGGATTATCTAAAATATTTACACCGGTGATCTTATTTTCAAGCCCTTTTGAACCAGCGACAAGTTGAAACGATTTGAAAGGAGCAAGTTGCAGGAAGTTTTTGACTGTTAGCATGATACACCATCTTTCTAGTTTGTGATCTTGTTTTCTTAACTATACGATAATTGGTTAAAGTGTACAACTGAGAAAGAAAATATTCGGCTACTCTATCTGTATATGAAAAGGCTTACTTAGTGTAAATTGAGTAGTGTAAAGAAGATAAACGATTAAGGAAGTGAATAAGATGCGTACGTATCAATCCCTGTCAGGAACTCGAAATTTCATATCTGAGATTCAAAATCAGTCATGGAAAGGAGCAGTGCATAGTACGTTTAATCGAACAATAAATATAATTTGTGATTCAGGAGAACTGTACACCATAGCGGCAGAGGAATTGGACAATGCGCCCAATACATTGAGAGTAACTGACTTTTTTTACAATCGGCCTCAAATACGTATAAAAACCCCAGTTTATTCCCAAAAAGGACTATTAATGATTGGGGAAACAGCAGCAATTGAGAGTCAAAGTGCGAGTGAGTGGTATTATCCGGAAATTGAATTTCCAAAGAAGTCTGAGTATTCAAGGATCGAAAAACGATTAGCCCAACTGAATCAATGGTTAATCCAATTGGAAAATACCGGTGGCTATTTATTAAACAAGACACAAGCAACAACATACGAAAAAACAATACACGTGATGCTTTGGCAAGAATCAGAACAATTATTGGTGTACTTGAAGGAGAAGCAGCTGTTTCAAGCGATGAGACAATTAAATCGGGTGATTGGATTAGGTCCGGGTTTGACTCCTTCAGGTGATGATTTCTTAGTTGGATTAGCACTCATTTTTACCACCGTTAATTATCCGTACCATTCATTCAAACAATGGTTGTTCAATAGCCGAAATGAGTTGAAAAAACGAACGAATATTATCAGTTTTTCCACATTAGATTGGGCGATCAAAGGGATAGCTAGAGAACGGATCGGTTGTTTCTTGAAGGAGTTATTTTATGGCGAAAGCGAGGCAGTTTTGAAAGAGAAAATGTTCGCAGTATTGGCAATCGGCTCAACATCTGGTGGTGATATATTGGCAGGCATGTTGGCAGGAATTAAACTGACGTTGGAAAGTGTAAAGTGAACTGTTTTTATTGAATGTTATCTAGCAATGCAGGCTAGTCTCTCGGAAAAAAGATAACTAATAAATGAGGCAAAAAACACCTCAGTTATTAGTTCCTATTTTTCATTCGAGACTAAACGAGCCCGCTATGCTTTTAGTTTATCTAGCAATGCAGGCTAGTCTTCCGGAAAAAAGATAACTAATAAGTGAGGCAAAAAACACTTCAGTTATTAGTTCCTATTTTTCATTCGAGACTAAACGAGCCCGCTATGTTTTTATATTAAGGAGGAACGCAAATGGCAATCAGTATTAAAATTCAACCCAATACGTATATTGACTCTGTCTCTTTGATGGCATTATCAACAAAAGCTAATCAGTTAGCTGGAGTCGATCAAGCAATCATTGCGATGGCAACCGAAATGAATAAAGAAGTGATGAAAAATGTTGGTTTATTTACAGATGAAATTGCTCAAGCTCAAACGAGTGATTTAATTATCGCTTTAGAGGCTAAAGACGAACAGGAATCAGCTGACTTGATTCAAAAAATCGAAACGTTGATGACTGAAAAAAAAGAAAAGACTGCCAATCAAACGACCGAAAGCTTTACTACGATTGAAACGGCGAAAAAGGCTATTCCAGAAGCGAATATAGCCGTAATTTCCGTCAACGGTCAGTATGCTGCTCGTGAAGCAAGAAAAGCGTTGAACAATGATCTACATGTGATGATGTTTAGCGACAACGTGAGTGTAGAGGAAGAAATCGAATTAAAAGATCTAGCACATGAAAAAGGTTTATTAATGATGGGTCCGGATTGTGGAACGGCAATTATCAACAACGTTGGCTTATGTTTTGCGAACAATGTCCGAAAAGGGAGCATAGGGATTGTTGGAGCTTCTGGCACAGGAAGTCAAGAAATCAGTGTTCGAATCCATGAATTTGGTGAAGGGATTTCTCAATTGATTGGGATTGGTGGACGAGACCTCAGTGAAGCGGTTGGTGGAAAAATGATGTTGGATGCGATTGATGCAATGGATGCAGATGAAGATACAAAAGTGATCGTGCTGATTTCTAAACCGCCAGCAAAAGTGGTGGAAGAAAAAATCCTTGCTAGAGCTAGAATAGCGGATAAACCTGTTGTTATTTGGTTTATTGGTAGTGAAACACGAGAAAATGAAGAAGGTATTTACTTTGAAAAAATGTCTAAATCCGCAGCTTTAAGAGCTGTTACTTTAGCAGGAATCGATCAAAATAGTTTGGATGTTCATCCGTTGAATTTACCTTTGATCGAGGAAGTTCGAGGGAAATTGAATTCAGAACAAAAATACATTCGTGGGTTATTCACAGGGGGAACGCTCTGTGATGAAGCGATGTTTACTGCAAAAGAACGTTTTTCTGATGTATATAGCAATATCGCAACGGATCAAGAATATCTTTTGCACTTTGGTGATAGGAGTAAAGCACACACATTTATTGATTTTGGTGCAGATGAATTTACCAATGGCAAACCCCACCCAATGATTGATCCATCTAATCGAATTGCTCGTTTTACAGAAGAAGCAGCTGATCCTACAGTTGGTGTGATTCTAATGGATTTTGTACTAGGATATGGTGCTCATTCAGATCCGGTCGGTGTGATGATTCCGGCAATGAAAGCAGCGAAAGAACAAGCGGCAGCAAAAGGGAGACATTTAGAAATCATCGGCTATGTCTTAGGGACAGATTCCGATAAACAAAACATCAATGAACAAGTCGAAAAATTGACTTCAATTGGTGCAACATATGCCAGTAGCAGTCAAAATGCTGGCTTACTAGCAAGAGAATTTGTTGTGAAAGGAGCAGAAAAATGAGTAAAATCACTGAATTATTTCAAGAAGAACCTGTTATTATCAATCTTGGTATTGAATCATTTCAAGAAGAATTGGTGGAACAACAAGTCAAAGCGACTTATTTAAATTGGGCCCCTCCAGGACGAGGCAAAGCCAACATTTTAGCCGCTTTAGAGAAAATCGAAACACCTGAAAATTTAGAAAAAATCAAAAATGCAAATGAAGAAGCGGTGCATCGTATCATTTCTTCTCAAATTTCGCTGAGTGGCTACGATCAAGCTATCAATGTTGTACCAGGTATGACTAAAAATACGATTTTACATGCGGGACCACCGATTACTTGGGCTAAAATGAATGGTCCGATGAAAGGTGCAGTCAAAGGCGCATTGGTCTTTGAAGGCTTAGCGAAAGACTTAGAAGATGCGGAACAAGTTGCAGCTTCTGGTGAAATCATTTTCTCACCATGCCACGAACATCAATGTGTCGGTTCAATGGCAGGCGTAACCTCAGCGTCTATGTATATGCATATCGTGGAAAATAAAACATACGGCAACGTGGCTTTTACCAATCTAAGTGAACAAATGTCAAAAATTTTACGGATGGGTGCTAATGATGATAGTGTGATCGAACGCTTGATTTGGATGCGGGATGTTTTTGGTCCAATTTTACGTGACGCTATGAAATTATGTACTGATGGTATCGATTTAAAACATATGCTGGCTCAAGCGCTGCATATGGGAGATGAATGCCACAATCGCAATAATGCTGGCACGACATTACTGATTCAAGCGTTGACGCCTTATATTATTCAAACAGAACATTCTATCGAAGAAATGAAGGAAGTATTTGACTTTGTTGCTAGCAGTGATTATTTTTCAGGACCAACTTGGATGGCAATGTGTAAAGCAGCTTTAGATTCAGCAGTTGGTATTCCCTATAGTACAGTCGTTACAACAATGGCGAGAAATGGCACGGAATTTGGTATTCACATTAGCGGTATTGAAGGGAATCCATGGTTTGTTGGACCTTCTCAAAAAGTTATCGGTCCGATGTTTGCAGGTTACAAGCCAGAAGATGCTGGACTTGATATTGGAGATAGTGCAATCACTGAAACCTACGGAATAGGGGGCTTTGCAATGGCTGCCGCTCCGGCAATCGTCGCTTTAGTCGGTGGGACGATTGAAGATGCTCTACGTTTCTCTACGGAAATGCAAGGAATCACAACCGCAGAAAATCCAAATATCACGATCCCAACATTAGACTTCATGGGTGTTCCATCAGGGATCGATAGTTTAAAAGTCATCCAAACCAATACATTACCAATCATCAACACAGCAATTGCTCATAAAGAAGCCGGAATCGGAATGATTGGAGCGGGCATCACTCACCCACCGATGGAAGCTTTTGAAAAAGCCATTATTGCATTTAGTGAGCAACTATAAAAAGTAGAAAGGAGAGAAATCATGGATACAACAAAAGTAGATCAAACCTTATTCCAAGCAATCAAATTAGAGCAAACGGAACAGGTTCAGCAATTATTAAACGAAGGTTGTGATGTGTCGGTGACTGATGAGTGGGGACGTTCCCCGTTGATGGTAGCGGTGCAATCTAATCATTTGTCTATGGTCAAAGAATTGCTGATTTTTGGTGCAGATGTAAATCAGCGTGACCACACACTACTTACACCTTTCATTTGTGCGGCGGCTAATGGATTTGATAACATCGTTAGTGCAATCATTCAATCAGGACGCGCGGATTTAGCTTCTGTCAATCGTTTTGGCGGCACAGCCTTGCTTCCCTCTAGCGAAAAAGGTTATTTAAGAACTGTTCAGCTGTGTCTGGCAGCAGGTGTTCCTGTTAATCATGTTAATCGTTTAAGCTGGTCAGCGTTGTTAGAAGCTGTCATTTTAGGTGATGGTGGTTTCTTATATCAAGATGTGATTCGTGAATTAATTCAACATCATGCGGACATCGCTCAAATAGATGATACTGGGAAAAATGCGCATGATTATGCGAAAGAAACAGCTAATGAAAAATTAATCTCTATTGTAGAAAAACAAGAAGTCGAAGAGTTGATTTTTCACGAGGTACGAACCTATTTGAGAAAAGGAAAACTGAATCAGGCCCTTAACGTATTAGAAGCACAAGATCAAACGAATTTAGAAGTTCTTTATTATTTAGGCTATACGTACCAACGCTTAAAAGACTATCCTACAGCAATCGATTATTATGAAAAAGGCTTGGAACAAGATGAGCAATTTGCTTTCTATATCGGAAATAGTTATCGGATGATAGGAGAGATAGACCGCGCATTGCAAATTTATGATCAAGCAATCAAAACAGATCAGGGCTTCTTTTATCGTTATCATAAATCTAATTTTTTAAGAGAGTTAGGTCGCCATGAAGAAGCTGTCAAAATGATGGATGATTTGTTAAAAGACTATCCTAGACGAGTTGATTTTTATTTTCATAAAGCAAACAGTTTACGTAGTTTGAATCGGCATCAAGAAGCCATCGAAGCCATGGAACGAGCGATTCAACTCAATCCAGAAAATCCATTATTTTCAGAACACCGTGCACAATCACTTCAGTTAGTAAAAAACTAAAGAAATGTATTGGAGGAAAAGACAATGGAATCAGTAGAAAAACAAGTCATTACGGACGCACCGACCTACTCGGCAGAATTATTGCCAAAAACAGGGGCAGATAAAAATTGGGGAATCTTCAACTATGTCACTTTATGGATGGGCGCAGTTCACAATATTCTTTCTTATATGACTGTAGCAGGTTTCTTCTTATTAGGTTTAAATACGAAACAAGTGCTAGCCGCCGTAATGTTGTCTGCTGTGATCGTCTCGATTTTCTATGTACTAAACGGGATTGCATCCGCTAAATATGGGTTGCCATTTCCGATGTTGTTACGCTCGGTTTTCGGTGTAAAAGGAGCAATCATTCCGTCGCTATGTCGTGGGTTGATTGCAGGTGTCGTTTTCTTTGGAACACAAAGTGTGGTAAGCGCTCAATCATTAGATGTTTTATTCAGCCGGATTTTTCCTAATTATATGAATATTGGTGGTGGGATGACGATTCTTGGAATGCCTGCTCCAACGATGCTGAGCTATTTGATCGTTTGGTGTGTAACTGTTGCTCTATTCTTAGGTGGAACGAAAGTTTTGGATAAATTTGGTAACTGGTCTTCACCGATTGTTTATGTATTTATTATAGGAGCGGCTGTGTGGACAATTCAAATTGCTGGTGGTTTTGGGCCCATTTTAGCGTATACACCTGCCAATGCAACAACCAGCCCAATTGTTTTTATTGCCTGTGTGAGTGCATTAGTTTCAAATTGGGCAGGGCCAATCGTTAATATCGGCGACTTTACTCAAAAAGCGAAAACATCAAAAGCAATGATCATTGGGTTGCCACTTGGCTTTATTCTTTCTTATATCTTGTTTGCAATTACATGTGTAGGGTTGATTGCAGGCACTCAAATCGCGTTTGGAGAACCGATTTTTAACATTGTCAATGCCTTTGATAAAATCGATAATACATTTGCAGTCTTTGTTTTGATTCTAGCCTTGAATATGGGCGCATTAGCCTTTGTCGTGTTTGGTAATTTATTCCCAGCAGGCTTGCAAATGTCATCCTTGTTTCCAAAAATTTTAGATGTGAAAAAAGCAGGTGTTTTAACAGCTATCATTGGTACGATGATTTTACCTTGGAAATTAGTAGAAAATGCATCGACATTATTTTATTTTTATAGTTTCATTGGATCGATGTTTGGACCAATTGCAGGAATTATGCTAGCGAGTTTTTATATTGAACATAAACAAGTACTCAATTTGGACAACATTTACGTTGGAAATGGTGATCTTGGAGAGTTCAAATCAGGCTATAACAAAAAGGCGATGATTACTTTAGCGACTAGTTTTGTAATTACGATGTCAGGTGCCTTTTTACAATCAATTCCGTTTTTGAAAACGATCAATGATTTTGCCTTTTTTTCAGGATTGATCTTTTCGTTTGTTGTGTACAGTGTTCTTAGCAAAGTGGTGAAAGGAGAAAAAGCATGAACTATATGAAAATGGCAGCAGATGCAACTGTTGTTGGAATGGAAAATAAATTTGGTGGTCCATTTGGCGCAACACTCGTTAGAAAAGGTGAGGTGATCGTTTCAGTCAGTAATACGATGATGCGAGATACTGACCCATCCGCGCATGCAGAAATGGTTGCTGTGCGTGAGGCTTGTAAAAAGTTAGAGACAATGGACTTATCAGATTGCGAAATTTATGCAACATGTGAACCTTGTCCAATGTGTGTTGGCGCTATTTTATGGGCAGGGATCAAAACGGTCTATTATTCAAATACTAGAGAAGATGCTGCAAAACATGGTTTTTCGGATATGCATTTGCGAAACTATCTTGATGGTACTGATAAATCATCGTTAGCAATGATTCATACAGGCGGATGTCCGGAGTGTGATTCTTTATGGGAAACGTTTGATAAAATCAATTTGAATGATGTGGAGAAGGAAAGGTAGTATACTTTTACGGCCTCTATTTATCTGAATTTTATGTGATTGGGATATGACTCAACGAGTTATCACTCAATCACTTTTTTTGTCAAATGAGATTTTCCGATGTTTTACTGCAAAAAAATGAATCCAAACAACGTATTCTCTAGAATATCCGCTAGTAATCTGCTACAATGGTTGAGAAGAATTTTTTTAAGAAGGATCTCTAATTTAGAGGCACTACACTAACGTTTCGATCAGACTTTTCGGTCGAACCTTAAAGAAAGAGGAGAAAACAACATGATAGCAGTAAGTGATCTTAAAGCAGGTATGACTTTTGAACAAGACGGCAAATTAATCCGTGTAATGGATGCTAGCCATCACAAACCTGGTAAAGGAAACACGGTTATGCGTATGAAATTGAAAGATGTTCGTACAGGCGCTACAACGGACACAACGATGCGTCCAGACGATAAAGTCAAGAAAGCTTTTATCGAAAGCAAACCAGTTCAATATTTATACAGCCAAGATGATACAGCTAATTTTATGGATTTAGAAACATATGAACAGTATGAAATTCCAACTTCTGTGATTGAGTATGAATTAAAGTATCTTTTAGAAAATATGGAAGTAAAAATCCAATTTTACGGATCAGAAGTAATTGGGATCACACTTCCAACAACAGTTGTCTTGAAAGTAAAAGAAACACAACCATCGATTAAAGGTGCGACTGTTTCTGGTTCAGGTAAACCCGCAATTATGGAAACAGGTTTAGTAGTAAACGTTCCTGATTTTATCGAAGCGGATGAATCATTAGAAATCAATACACAAGAAGGTACGTATCTAAAACGTGCATCAAAATAAGATAAATGAAATAGCTGGCAGGTGAGAAATCAATCTGTCAGTTTTTTATTGTGCTTGTCAGGTAGGAATCCTTCCATAACTACTAAATCTAGTTGGCATGGTACAATAAGTTATGTATTTTTATATAGAGAAAGGGAGAGAAATATGGGTTTTCTATTAACATTGTGTCTGGTCTTATTATTTACAAAACTTGCTGGGCATTTTTGTAATCGAGTGGGGGTTCCTTCTGTCATTGGGGAATTGTTAGTCGGTATTTTGATTGGACCAGCCTTATTAGGTTGGATCAAACCAGATGACTTTATGCATTATTTTTCAGAAATCGGTGTTATTATTTTAATGTTTATTGCAGGGTTGGAAAGTGACTTGGAATTATTGAAAAAATATTGGCGGCCGGCCTTATCAGTCGCACTTTTAGGGATAGTATTTCCTGCGGCGATGGGTTTTGGTGTTGGGGAAATGTTTCAGTTTTCCGTTCAAAATTCGATTTTCCTAGGGGTTCTTTTTAGTGCTACATCCGTTAGTATTTCGGTTCAAGTACTTAAAGATTTAAAAAAAATAGACAGTGAAGAGGGAGCGACCATTCTTGGCGCGGCCGTTGTCGATGATATCGTTGTGGTGTTGATCTTAGGAATCATGTTGAGCTTGATGAATCGCTCTACGCCAGGAGGAAGTTTACCGATGTGGGAAGTGTTACTACTGAAAGTTTTCTTCTTTGTTGTGATTTTTGCGGCCAGCAAATGGCTTGTACCTTGGCTTTTGAACTTGAGTAAAAAATTGATTGCGATAGAAGCTGTTTCTGCGATTTCCTTAGTGATTTGTTTAGGTTTTGCCTATTTTGCAGAGATGTTGGACATGGGAGCGATCATCGGAGCCTTTTTTGCTGGGGTAGCAATTGCTCAGACTGATTATCGTAAGCGAGTAGACGAAAAACTAGAGACAATTGGGTATACCGTATTTATTCCGATGTTTTTTGTTTCTATTGGGTTGAATATGACATTTGCCGGTATGTCGAAGCATTTTCTTTTTATTGTCGTTTTAACGGTTGTTGCAGTGTTATCGAAATTATTAGGTGGTGCTTTAGGTGCCCGTGTCACTGGGTTCAAAGGCATTTCTACAATGATTATCGGCTCAGGAATGGTTTCTCGTGGTGAAATGGCATTGATCATTGCTCAAGTAGGTTTGACCTCAAGTTTTCTTTCAGAAGAGTATTATTCATCTGTGATCATTGTTATTATCGCTACGACGATCATTGCCCCATTGTTGTTAAAAGCAACGATCATGAAACAAGAAAAACAACTTCAGTATTAGAATAAAAAAAGTTTCTGCCAAAGCCGAATAGAATGCGCTTTGGCAGAAACTTTTTTTAGTGGACAGAACCCATTAATTTTTTGATTGGTTTCTTTGAAAGAATCAGTAGAATACCAGCGATGACCGCTACAATTCCGACGATACCGAAGTACGCTGATTCAGTTTGAGGTGTATAAAAACGTGCGATTTGAGCATTGATTGCTTGTGAAGCGGCATCCGCTAACAACCAAATCGCCACTGTTTGTGATTCAAAAGCTTTAGGCGCAAGCTTTGTTGTAATTGATAGTCCAACGGGTGAAATACACATTTCCCCTACGATCATAATGAAGAAACTAAAGAATAACCATAAAGGACTAACTCGCGTATCCGTTCCGTAAAGTAATCCTGGCAGCATTAAAAGGACAAAAGAAAGACCAGCAAAAACCAATCCTAATGAAAATTTGACTACGGTTGATGGCTGTCTTTTCCCTAATCTTGTCCATAATGTCACGAAAACAGGCGTTAAAACAACCACAAAAATCGGATTTAATGATTGGAACCAGCTAGGAGCAATTGAAAACCCAAACAAGGTATCATTTGTCCGTTCATTTGCAAATAATGCTAAAATTGAAGAGCCTTGTTCTTCTAATGACCAAAAAACGATTCCTGCTAGAAACAATGGAATGTAACCAAGAACTCTCGGTTTTTCCTCTGCCGTTACGTTTTTAGAGGTTAACATTTTGATAAAATAGTAGACAGGTAACAAAATACCCAGCACACTAACACTATTGATAAAGAAACCAATTGTTAAATGCCCCATCATAAAGGCTCCGCCAAAAAGTACGATGACAAAGACAAGTGCCATCAATAACGAGCGTTTGAATGCTTTGCGTTCTTCCATTCCAATCGGATTCGTTGGTTTTAAGCCGATACTTGCTAATGATTTTTTACCTTGTAAATAATATTGCAGTAAACCAAAAAACATACCAAATGCTGCTACAGAGAACCCAACATGATAGTTATAGGTTTGACCTAATGTTCCCACGATGAATGGTGCCAGTAATGCGCCGATGTTGATACCCATGTAAAAAATAGAAAAGCCGGCATCTCGGCGTGTATCTGTTTTTGAATAAAGATGACCAACCATACCGGAGACGTTCGGTTTTAACATCCCTGTACCGATTACGATCAATAGGATAGAAAGAAATAATGCAGCAATCCCAAATGGTGTCGCTAGAACGATGTGACCGACCATGATGAATACGCCGCCGAAAAAGACTGTTTTTCTAGCACCCAGCACTCGGTCAGAGAGCCAGCCACCAACAATACTGGACATAAAAACAAGAGATCCATAAATCGACATGATTGCCAAAGCTGTTTCTTTGGGTAACCCTAAACCGCCGTTTGCGACCGTATCATAGATATAGTACAGTAGAATTGCCCGCATACCATAGTAACTAAATCTTTCCCACATCTCAGTAAAGAAGAGTGTAGACAATCCTTTTGGCTGACCCAAAAATGACTTGTCTAACTGCTGCTCGTCCATAAAAAATAACCTCAATTCTTTTTAATATTCAGAAAATTCATTTAACCTAGTGTTTCTGAAAAAAGTATATAGAGAACATTTTAAACCTTTTCTCTTTTAAACATCATAAATTTTCATGAATAGACTATAAGAAAAATGGTATTTTTATTCATTTTTTTTTCATAATATGGATAGAAAGGAAGTTGGCTATGAAAATAATAGCTCAAAGACAGCAAGAATGGAGTGCATTGAAGTATTTGATTTTGTCAAAATCTCAAAGCGATTATAGAGCAATCAGAAAATTATTTACGGATGATAAGTGGGATGAAGGAAAAGAACGGGCATTTCGAAGCTATTTGCAACACGCACTAGCTGAGCCACCAAAAAAAGGCAATCTTCTAAACGCGTATCAACATGTTTGGGGATATTTTAAAAACAAAGCATCAGAGACAGAACGACAAAAATATGAAGAGTTGCTCGAAACATTTTCTGTAGATCATGATACATTACTCCCTTTTTTAAAAGAACTCACGTTAAAATATCAAGAACAATATCTACTACAGTCAAAACTTCTTTTTCCAAAAGAAGAAAAATAACTAAATGAATGAAAAAGCGATTCAGACAACGGATTTTTATCATAAGTTCGTTATAAATGTTTGAATTCGCTTTTTTTACATGTATAAATATATTTTTTTGTCAATACACGAATATTTATCGCTTGAATAAAAAAAACATATTGAAATTAGATAGAAAAATGAGTATACTAAATCAGTGGAAAAACGAACGAGGAGTGTATAAATGAACAAGAATGTTCCGTATTTTATCGTAGCACCTGGAATGATTTTATTATTATTTTTCTTAATGATTCCTTTGGCGACAAGTATTTTACCAACTATTTTTTCAGATCAAGGGGTGACATTGAGCAGCTACCTCGATTTTTTTAAAGACGACTATAACATGTCGATCTTTTGGCGCACGATTAGAGTTTCATTGATCGTTACGTTTATTTCAATTTTATTAGGGATTCCAACCGCTTATTATATCGCTGGAGTTAGTAAAAAATGGCGTGGGATTTTAATGGCGATGACCTTGTTTCCGTTGTTGACTAATTCAGTAATTCGTAGTTTTGCTTGGATCAACATTTTAGGAAAAACTGGTGTAATCAACACATTGTTGTTGAAAACAGGTTTGATCGCTGCTCCTCTGAATTTATTATATACAGAGTTTGCAATTATTATTGGCTCTGTTTATCTTTTTTTACCAACGATGATTATGACGCTTGTGGGCGTGATGGAAAATATCGAAGGGGAAATGCTAGAAGCCGCTGAAACGTTAGGGGCAAGTCCATTCACAGCATTTCGGAAAGTTGTTTTGCCGCTTTCTATTCCAGGAACGATCGTTGGCAGTATCTTGGTTTTTACTGGGACACTGACAGCCTATACAACACCTCAATTGTTAGGTGGAAATCAGAAAATGATGATGTCGACCTTTTTATATCAAAAGGCCAATACTATAGGAGATTGGAATGCAGCGAGTGTTTTAGCCTTAATCATGATTGTTGTAACATTGATCGTTATGAAAGGCTTAGACATAGTAGCCAAAAAAGTTGATAGGAGAGAAGCAAACAATGCGTAAACAAAAAGGGATGACGTTGATTGCGATCCTAGTATTTTTATTTTTATTCTTACCACTTTGCTTGATTGTTGTGACGTCTTTTGGGACAGCCGCAGCAATTCAGTTTCCAATAAAAGGATTTACTTTAGATTGGTATGCAAAAGCGTTGCAGTCAGATACGTTTATGAGCAGTTTTAAATTAAGTTTAATGATTGGTGTATTAGCAACCGTTTTAGCATTGGTTGTTGGGATTCCAGCATCATATGCCTTAGCACGTTATTCAGTTAGAGGACGAAACTTTATTAAAAGCTTCTTTTTATCCCCAACTGTGATTCCGGGAATCGTTGTTGGATACACATTATTTCAATACATTGTCATCAAATTAGGCTTACCGATTTTTCAAGGGTTATTGATTGGGCACTTTTTAATCAGTTTACCGTATATTATTCGAGTAGTTGGTTCAAGCATGGAGCAGCTGGACTATTCGATGGAAGAAGTTGCTTGGACTCTAGGGTGTACGAAAACAAGGGCATTTATTCAAATCGTTTTACCAAATGTCTCTTCAGGCATATTTGCAGCCTTTATGTTAGCTTTTGTAAATTCATTCAATAATGTTCCAGTGTCGATGTTCTTATCTGGACCAGGAGTGACCATGTTGCCAACTTCTTTACTTAGTTACATGGAATACAATTATGATCCAACTGTTTCAGCCATTTCAGTAATGTTAATGTTACTTACAATGGGCTTGATGTTTTTGATCGAAAAAACATTAGGATTAGCTTCGATTGCGTAAATAAAAGAGAAAGCAATCGTATATTTCGGACTTAATAGGTAGAAAGAGGAGAAAATTTTGACTTTTGTTGATTTAAAAGAGATACGTGTCAGTTATGATGGCAAACAAGATATATTAAAAGATTTGAGCATTTCAATGGAAAAAGGGGAGTTAGTTTCACTCCTTGGACCAAGTGGTTGTGGCAAAACAACAACGCTTCGAGTAATCGCAGGATTGATCAAACCAAACGACGGCAGTTTTACATTAGATGAAGATGACTTGACGAAAGTACCTGTGCATAAACGGAATTTTGGCATGGTATTTCAAAGCTATGCATTATTTCCACATCTGACGATTGCAGAAAATGTGGCATTTGGATTGAAATTAAGAAAAGAATCAAAGGGTAATACAAAAGAAAAAGTCGAAAAAATGCTTGAGGTCTGTGGATTAGAAAATCTTGGTGATCGTTATCCTAAGCAACTTTCAGGTGGACAAAGACAGCGTGTAGCTTTAGCTCGGGCCTTGATTATTGAACCAAAATTATTATTATTAGATGAACCATTAAGTAATTTAGATGCAAAATTAAGAGTAGCCATGAGGATCGAAATCAAACGAATTCAGCAGCAATTAGGTATAACAACAGTATTTGTGACCCACGATCAAGAAGAATGTTTTTCTATTTCAGATAAAGTCGCAATCATGAATAACGGCGTGATCGAGCAATACGATTCGCCAGAAAAAATTTATCGTTTACCAAGAACAAAATTTGTAGCACAGTTTATCGGGTTTGAAAATTTCTTTGCTGTGACAAAAAACGCGGAAGGTCAATATAAAAGTGAAAACGGTCAGTTATTCACTACGACTAATCCACAACCAACGGCAACTGAGACGGTTGCAACGATCCGTCCAGAAGACATTGAAATTGTGCAAGAACTAACGCACGAATCTGTTGAAGGGATGGTCGCAATCAGAACTTTCTTAGGAAAAAGTTATCAGTATGAAGTAACAACACCACTTGGAAAATTATTAGTCAATGGCACAAGTGAACAGATCTATGAAACAGGAGATAAAATCAATTTAGCTTTTCCAGCAGATAAACTAGTTATTTTAGAAAAATAAACGATAAGATGAAGGGGAATAAATAAAATGAAAAAGAAACTACTGATTGGCGTTTTAGCAACAGCAACTTTATTAATGGCAGCTTGTGGCAATAGCGAAGCGAATACGAAAAAAGAAAGCAAAAGCGGTAGTAAATCACTTGTTGTTTCTACTTTTGGTTTAAGTGAAGATATTGTAAAAAAAGATATTATTGCTCCTTTCGAAAAAGTAAACGATGCAAAAGTGACATTAGAAGTTGGTAATAGTGCAGATCGCTATACAAAACTATTGAATAACCCCAATGCTGGAATCGACGTGATCGAATTAGCGCAAGCCAATGCCACACAAGGTGACAAGGAAGATCTTTTTGAAAAAATCACAGAAAAAGAAGTACCAAATATTAAAGAGTTAACAGCTGGAGCAAAAGAAGTCTACGAAAGTGGAGCAGGTATTCCAATCGCAGTTAATAGCGTAGGAATTGTTTACAACAAAGAAAAAGTCGGCAAAGAAATCACAAGCTGGGATGATTTATGGTCGTCTGATCTTAAAGGGAAAATTTCTGTTCCAGACATTTCTACAACAGCAGGCCCCTTGATGTTATACATTGCTAGTGATCATGCAGGTGTTGATATTACAACAGATAAAGGCAAAGCAGCCTTTAATGCAATGAAAGAGTTAAAACCAAATGTGGTTAAGACATATTCAAAATCATCAGATCTAGCCAACATGTTCCAATCAGGTGAAATTGAGGTAGCGGTTGTTGCTGATTTTGCGGTTGATATCATTCAAGGTGCTTCTAAAGACGCAACGTACGTTGTTCCTGAAAGTGGCACCTACGCAAACTTTAATACAATCAACGTACCGAAAAGTTCTAAAAACAAAGAATTGGCTTATACATTCGTTAACGATCGTATCAGTGAAGCGTCACAAAAAGCAAAAGCCGTTTCATTAAATGAAGGTCCAACCAACAGCAAAGTAACACTTGATGAAAAACAAGCAGAAAATAAAACATACGGTAAAGTAGCGGATCGAGCAAAAACAGTTGATTTTTCATTCATTAATGACAACTTATCTAAATGGGTCGATCAATGGAACCGTACAATGAATCAATAAACAAGTGAGAAGGGCGATAAGTATGAACGTAGATATGATCATTCAAGACGTTTTGGTTTTCCAAACGTCAACACAATCTTTTATCAAGAAAAATGTCTCCATCAAAGATGGAAAATTTTATTATATCAGTAACGCAGAGCTAGATCACTTGACGCCTGAAACAATCATCAAAGCCGAGAATCAGTATATGATTCCCGGCTTGATTGATGCCCATATGCATATTGAAAGTTCGATGACAACACCGACGATTTTTTCAAAAGCAGTATTACGCTATGGGGTAACAACAGTTGTAGCAGATGCCCATGAGATGGCCAATGTCTTTGGTTTAGATGGCTTAGAGGAATTTATGAAGGCAGAAACTGAGCTGGATATTTTTCATGCGATTCCGTCTTCTGTTCCTTCAACAACACCAGAACTAGAAACAACGGGTGGTATTATCGGACTTGCTGAAGTGGCAGCGCTGTTGAAGCATCCTAAAATCGTCTGTTTAGGTGAAGCGATGAATTTCAAAGGAATTGCCTATGAACCAGAGTCTTTGATTCGCCAAATCATTGATCTATGTAAAAAAGAACGGCCGACGATGCCCTTAGAAGGCCATTGTCCAAAAATTTATGATGAAGAGCTGGCAGCCTTTTTATTTAGCGGAATCACTTCAGATCATACACATCAATTTCCAGAATCCTTAAAAGAAAAAATTGAGGCCGGTGTTTTTATCCAATTCCAAAATAAATCGATCACACCGGAAAATATGAAGGTTATTGTAGAAAATGATTTTTATGAATATGCCAGTATTATCACAGATGATGTAATGGCGGATGACTTGCTCCAAGGTCATTTAAACGAGAACTTGAAAAAGGCGGTAAAAGCAGGTTTACCGATTGAAAAAGCAATTTATATGACGACCTACACACCAGCGAGACGGATGGGTTTTCACGATCGTGGGGAAATCGCGCCGGGACGAAATGCTGATTTTATTTTATTAAATAATTTAGAAACGTTGAAGTTTGATGCCGTTTATAAATCAGGCAAAAAGGTTTATGAAAAAGGAGCAGAAATCGAATATCCTGCTGTAATTGAGTCATTTCCAGAAGAGTATAAGCAATCGGTTCATTGCAAACCACTTACGGTTTCTGATTTAGTGATCAAAGTGGCAACGAACAAAGAATATGTCCGCTGTAATGTGATTCAAAAACAAGAAGTAGGAACATTCACTGAACGGATCACCAAAGAAATTCCCGTGAAAGATGGGATTTTACAATGGCAAGAAGCTAACTGCGCTTTGTTGATTGTAATGGAAAGATACGGTAAAAATGGCAATATTTCCATATCACTAATGGATAAACCAATCACTGAAAAAGGCGCAATTGCAACTACTTGGGCACATGATCATCATAATGTAATGGTTATGGGCAATAATGTAGAGGATATTGTGACAGCGCAAAATGAATTAATCACGATCCAAGGTGGCTACATTGTTGTTTCAAAAGGAGTTATCACAGGGAAATGTCCTTTGCCAATCGGCGGAATCCTCTCCCAAGCACCAATTGAAGAGCTAGGCAGCGACTTACAAAAAGTCCGTGCAAGTATGCAAGCGTTAGGCTACAAAAACATGAATGAAATAATGTCTTTTTCTACATTATCTTTACCTGTTTCACCGGCTATCAAGGTGACAGATATGGGAATGATGAATACAAAAACACAAGAATTTTACCCATTGATTTTTCCAGAAGATGGAGTATTGCTGAATGAAGACTCTCATTAAAAATGTGCATATCCTTTCAATGGATGATTATTTTTCAGAAGTTAAAGATGGATTTGTAATGATTGAAGATGATCTAATTACAAAAATCGGTCATGTTTCTGAACTTGTTTCAGTCACTATTCATGCTGATAACGTAATCGATGGAAAAAGTGGGTTGTTGATTCCAGGTCTGATCAATACGCATACACATGCAGGGATGATCCCGTTTCGTTCTTTAGGAGATGATGTTCCAGATCGACTGCGTCGCTTTTTATTTCCTTTAGAGCAACATATGACAAAAGAGTTGGTAAGAGCCAGTACTGATTATGCGATTGCAGAGATGTTATTGAGTGGTGTGACGGCGTTTTGTGATATGTACTATTTTGAAGATGAGGTAGCTAAAAGTTGTAAAGAAATGGGAATCCGAGCATTAGTTGGTGAAACTATTATTGATATGCCAACTTGTGATAGTTCTAAACCGTCTGGTGGCTATGAATATTGCGAAACATTTTTAGAAAAATGGCAGAACGATTCGTTAGTAACACCGATCATTGCACCACATGCGCCTAATACAAATGATCTAGAAACGCTAAAGAAAATCGTGGCGCTTAGCGAAAAATACAATGCCCCGATTACGATGCACGTATCTGAAATGACTTATGAAGTGGAAGAGTTTCAAAAAAAATATAACCAAACACCAATAGAATTTTTACAAACATTAGGGTACTTTGAACGTGACTTTATTTTAGCTCATTGCATTTTAACAACCGAAAATGATTTAGACATCATTGCGTCCTCAAAAGGAAAAGCTCGCGTCGCTCATTGCATTGGTGCGAATACCAAATCAGCAAAAGGGGTAGCACCTGTCAAACAAATGCTCGAAAAAAATATCGTGGTAGGTTTAGGAACAGATGGACCAAGTAGTGGGAATACTCTAGACTTATTTAGCCAAATGCGTCTGTTTGCTAATTTTCATAAAACCCATAATCAGGATCGCGCTCTTTTTCCTGCAAAAGAGATTGTCCGTCTCGCAACAATAGGTGGCGCAGAAACGTTAGGTCTAGCAGATCAGGTTGGCTCGATTGAAATCGGAAAAAAAGCAGATTTAACTTTAATCGAAACGGAGTCTGTTAATATGTTCCCCATTTTCGATCCGTACTCAGCCATTGTCTACTCAGCTAACGCCAGTAACGTAGATTCGGTTTGGGTCAATGGTCGCCAATTAATTAGTGAGAAAAAAATGATTGAACAAGGGTTGGAAAAAATCAAAGAAACGCTGTATCGTGAAATGGAAAACTTCGTTATAGAAGCAAAAAAATTATAATAAAAAACAAGCAGGAATAAAACCTATTACGTTTTATTCCTGCTTGTTTTTATTTTGATACGTAAGTTTCAATCGGTTTTTGATAGTTCTCCCAATCGTTTTTCCCTTCATTGAAATACTTCGCTAAGAGAAAGCCGATATAAGGTCCGGTTGTCAGCCCAGAAGACCCTAAACCACTAGCCACAACGGCTGTGGGATTATCAGGTAAATAATTGAAAAAAGGAGCAAAATCGGATGTATAGGCGCGTGTCCCGACACGATAATTCGCAGGATTGGTTTCGAAAAAAGCCGCCTCATTCAGAAAAGGAACTGTTTTTTGTTGTAGTAAAGAAAACGCCTCTTTCGTTGGTGTTAAATCAAAGCCACCATCATTTTCATGTGTTGCACCAACTAAGATTTGTCCATCTTCAAACGGAATCAAATCACTTTCGCCATCTAACATCGCGACTGGCCAACTGCCGCTGTTTTTGAAGGATGTTTCAAAAGCTAATAGCTGCCCTTTTTGTGCTCTAATATCCGTGGAATATCCAAGCGGATTTAACAATGAAGGCAATCCTGGTCCAGCACATAGTGCAATTGCATCATATTGTTCTGTTTCGTTAGGTGTCTGAACAAGCCAATGTTCCTGTGTTCGACTAAGTTTGGCTGTGTCAGTCTTTATGGTGATCATTTTGGTTAGCGCACGTTGTCTTAATGTTTCCAAGTAGCTAGCACCGTCTAATTTTCCACCGCCTGTGATAAATAAGGCTGGCTGTGCTTTTAACAAAGGTAGTTTTTCTGTGACTTGCTCTGCTGACAATAAGTGAATGTCTCCGATTTCAGGTGCATCCTGTTTTCTTTCTTTTGCTAGTTGCATAAGTGATCCAAGTTCACCGTCTTTTCGAAGAATCAGGGTACCGGTTTGCTGATAAACAGTATGGGGTAGAGAAAAGTCCTGTACTAATTTCGGATAAAATGCAGCCCCGTCTTTAGCTAGTTGATACCATTTTTTATTGCGGCGTTTTGAAAGCCAAGGGGAGATGATGCCAGCACTAGCTTTAGTAGCTTGTCCAACAGGATTGTCATACACGGTTACGCTATATTTTGTTAAATCAATGTAGTTGGCTAAGGTCAAACCAATGATTCCGCCGCCTATGATCGCTAATTTTTTCATGAGTAACTCCTTTTATATCTTTATGAAATCAAGTAATTCATTTTCACATAAGTTTATAGAGGATGCAAGGAATTTTGAAGGCTAATGCGCTGGATATTATGTCTATAAAAATAAAATTCGGTAAAAGAATAACTTGAAAATAATGAGAAAACGCTTATTTTTTATGGTATGATAATGAGTGTTATATTTTTTTAAATAAATGTCGATCATATAGGAGGTTACTAAATGAGAAATACAAGATTAGGGTATTTACTAGCTGCCACAAGCTGCATCATTTTGCTTGGCGGATGTGGTTCTGGTAAAGAAAAGACTGGCGAAATGAGTCAAAAATCAACAAACAACGGACAAACATTTTCAGTTGTTGCAAAACAAGAAATTCCATCGATCGATGCATCTGTCACAAATGATGTTGTCGGTTGGGGTGTACTGAAAAATACAGGTGAAGGATTGTTCCGTGCAGATAAAAAAGGGAAATTGATTCCAGCAGGTGCTGTGGAAATGCCAAAAGTCAGTGAAGATGGGTTGACTTATACGTTTAAATTACGCGAAGATGCCGTTTGGTCAAATGGCGATCCTGTTATTGCAAAAGATTATGTATATGGATGGCAACGGACAGTCGAGCCAAAGACTGCTTCAGAAGTGGCTTACCTATTTGAATCAATCAAAAATTATCAAGCAATCATGGATGGGAAGACACCAGCAGAAGAATTAGCCGTAAAAGCATTGAGTGATCATGAATTAGAAGTGACGCTTGAATCACCTGTACCCTATATGGAATCCTTATTGTCATTACCACCATTTTTCCCACAAAATGAAAAAATCATCAACGAAAGCGGCGAAAAATATGCCAGTTCAAGTGAGCATATGGTTTATAATGGACCGTTTGTTTTAAGTGACTTTGAAGGGGCTGGGACTGATACAAAATGGGCGTATGTAAAAAATGATACCTATTGGGATCAAGCCAATGTGACGATGGAAAAAATCAATTTTGATGTAGTAAAAGAAGATGCGACGGCATTAAATCTATTTCAAGATGGGCAAACTGATGACATCGTTGTGACGGGTGAGTTGGCACAACAAATGGTAGATGATCCAGCATTTTTCTCGCAAGATATGTCAAATGCGACATATGTAGAATATAATCAAACAAAAAAAGAATTCCAAAATGAAAATCTCAGAAAAGCAATTTCCTACGCGTTAGATCGTCAAACTCTAGTAGATCAAGTCTTAGGAGATGGATCGATTGCAGCAACAGGTTTAGTACCGAAAAATATGTCATTCAACCCTGAAACGGAAGCTGATTTTGTAAAAAATTCAGGTAATCATTTGAAATACAATCCAGAAAAAGCCAAAGAATATTGGGGTAAAGCAAAAACTGAATTAGGAATCGACACTTTAAAAATCAATTTGCTTTCATCCGATGCTGATTCTGCAAAAAAAGTGGTAGAATACATGCAAGGAGCAATTCAAGGAACCTTGACAGGCGTGACAGTCGAAGTCTCATCAGTCCCCCTTTCTGTTCGTTTAGAACGTGGGAATAAAGGTGATTTTGATATGATTCTAGTTGGTTGGGGTGCAGAATACAACGATCCAAGCGTGTTCTTGGAATTATTTGCATCAGATAATATCAATAACAGCGGTAAATATACCAACAAAGAATTTGATAAATACTTGAAAGCTTCTGCTACAACAAATGCAGGTGATCCAAAAGCTCGTTGGAATGATTTGATTGAAGCGGAAAATATTTTAATGGATACGATGGGTGTTTGCCCAGTGTATCAAAAAGCAGAAGCGCATTTACGTAATCCAAAGGTCAAAGGGATAGTGCCGTCTGGCCCAGAATATGATTATAAATGGACATCCATTGAAAAGTAAGTGAACATAGAAAAGGTGGAGATTAAATGATTCATCGCTATATAGAAGTAACAGGCTCAGCATTTGAACGTGGGGTCAAAATCGGCGAAGTGCTAAAAATGCAGATCGAAACAAACTTATCTAGTCAAAAATTATTTTATAAAGATTCAACTGAAATCATTACCAAATGGTTGGAAAAAGCGCAGGTATATCTTGACTATACAGAAAAATTTGCACCAGATGTGGCTGCTGAAATGCGGGGTGTTGCGAAAGGAAGCGGTGTGGATTTTCAAGAAATTTTGTATTTGTATACTGTTTATGAACGATCATTTTTTGACGAATTGATCAGTGACAAATGTACCTCATTTGCAGCGAAAGGAAATGCTACTTTTGACGGGTCCGTGATATGTGGTCAAACGAATGATGAACGTCTTGATGAATACCGTTCTGAGGTCGATTGTGTTGTACATCATCACGATAGTGAATCTGATTTTGAATCATTGATTTATAGTCATCCAGGTATTCCCGCTTATATGGGCATGAATAATTATGGCTTAGCTGTGATGTGGACGTATATCGATAATGGTCAGCGCAAAGAGGGCGTTCCTACAGCTGGAATTATTAGAGAGCTACTTAATAAAAAAAGCTTAAAAGAAGCACGCGAGTATCTTTACAGTGTTCCTCATGCAGTGCCAAATCAGTTTAGTTTATCTCATACAACTGAAGGGATCGCAAGTTTTGAATGTTTTCCAAATAAGATTTATGAGCATGAGCCAGCAGATGTGATGATCCATGCGAATCATAATAGTATTGCGTTAGAGGAACCAGAAGAAGGTGGTTCTAAAACATCTCATTCTCGTTTTGAAGCGATGGAAGCGATCGTTAGTGAAAATTATGGTATTATCGATGCGGAGCTAGGGAAACAGTTTTTAGCAAATCATCGTAATTTTCCAAAAAGCGTCTGTAATCATCCATCACCAGAACACCCACTATCAAAATCATTGGCATCGATGGTCTTTGATTTAGGCAAAGGTGAGATGCATTTAGCTTTTGGGAATGCTTGTGAGCAGCCGTTTTATACGTATCGATTCAAGCAATGGTTTGGATAAATAAAAAACATACTAAGATTAGAGGGGAAACTTAGTATGTTTTTTTAGTCTTCTTCTTCCTAAAATTCATTTGAAATCGTGTTGTATGGCCCGGTCCTTTTTTGACACCATCATACAAAGTAAGAATTTTTCAAGATAGTCAATTGAATCAATCAGATTGAAATCTCTCCTTATTTTACAAGACGAATTAATTTCAATCTTACAAGAATGGGTTCATACTGATTATTAAAGAGGGAATGGGAGGAAGAATATATGAATGAAAACAAACAAATGAAAGCAGTCGGTTTTTTTGAAGGTTTACCAATTAAAAATGAAGCAAGTTTTATGGACGAGTACAAAACGATTCCACTACCAGGTCCTCAAGATATTCTTGTGAAAGTCAAAGCTGTTTCCATAAATCCCGTCGATACGAAATTAAGACAAGCGGCAAAAAAACAAACACAATTAACGGTCTTGGGATTTGATGGTGTTGGAGAAGTCGTCTCTGTCGGTGAAAATGTTAGTAAATTTACTACTGGTGATCGTGTTTTTTATGCTGGAACAACAAAACGTGCGGGCAGTAATCAAGAATTTCAACTAGTCAACGAAGGAATTGCCGCCTTAGCTCCTAAAAATTTAAGTGATGAAGAAGCGGCGGCCTTGCCATTAACATCATTGACAGCATACGAGTTATTGTTTGATAAATTCGGACTGATTCCAAAAGAGAATGCGAATCAAGGGAAAACGATTTTAGTGATCAATGGAGCAGGTGGTGTTGGATCGATTTTAAATCAGCTTGCTCATTGGGCCGGGCTAACGGTGTACGCTACAGCGAGTCCCGCAAATTTTGACTGGTTAAAAAAACTTGGTGTAGATTACCCAATCGATTATCATCAAGATCTCAAACAAAGCTTAGAAAAATTAGGGATTCACACAGTCGATTATGCGGCGGTTTTATTCAATATCCTTCCATATTTTAACGATATCTCTGAACTGATCGCCCCTTTTGGACATATTGGAACGATCGTTGGTTTAGATGGGAATTTAGATATCAGTCAACTGAAAAATAGGTCTGTCAGCTTTGACTGGGAGTATATGTTTGCTAAAACAGATTTTAATGATCAAATTGAAACACAAGGAGCAGCACTATCCTTGATCGCTCAACTTGCAGAAGCTGGAAAGATAGTAGCAACGGTGGGTAAGGCTTATACCGATGGAATTAATGCAGCGAATTTGAAAAAAGCGACAGAAGATGTTGAATCAGGTCATATGAGAGGGAAAGTCATAGTAAGTGGACTATTTAATGGACAGCCGGAATAAGCAGCTGATCATGTTATATAGAGTAAAAAGTGATTTGTTTAGGTAGCTATTTTACCGTGAGTAGCTTGCTTGTGATTCCTAAATGTCAAACTAGTGCTTCAAATTCAACTCGGTAATGAAAAAGGCAAGAGCCAACAAAAGTATTTGTACACTTTTGTTGGCTCTTGACTTTTTTGATTATGAAACGTTTATTTTTCTTGTCTTACTTTTTTTAGCACAAACTGATAATTTACGAATCCGATAAGACAAAGACCAAGGAATAACCAAATATAGTTGTAATGTTCGCCAGTAACAGGAAGTCTCTTTTTAGCCGAAGCAATAAAATTAGTATTTGTTTTTGGTGAGTGGCTGTTTTGAGACGCAATGGCTACTTGCTCTGTTGAATTTTTTGTTTCGGAAGAATCCGTTGATGTAGTAGGGTCTGTTTTATCATCTTTAGTATAAACATAAGTTACAATCTGATCTTCTTGGGTAAATGTACCTGTAGTGTCGCCTTTGACTTCTTTCAAAGTGTACCCTTTGAATGTAAGTTGTTGTGTTGTGAAAGTTTCTCCAACTTCACCAGTTTGCTCCAAAGCTGGTTCATGAAGTGGTTTATTATCTGTATCCACATAATGAACAGTCACTTTGCCTAATAATTCAATGATTGGTTTGTATTGTTTATACACAAACGTCACTGTTTGTTCTTGATCAGAAAAACTGCCGGTGGCATTAGCAGGTATTTCAGTTAGCTCATAATTAGGAATGAGTGGAGCTGGGATCTCAAACGTTTGACCAACTAAGCCTGAACGTGTTTCACTAGGCAGTAATAATTTCCCGTCAGTATCCTGATATTGAATCGTTACAGGTTTACCATCATCAAGAACGTTGAATTGATGTAAATAAGTTCCTGATGATATCGCATAAAAAGTAAAGCCAGGTGGTTGAGCGTAAGAGCCTGCTGGATTGTTTAAACGAGCATTGTATTCAAAGCTGGAAAGGTTTGCAAATTCATCTTCTGTGACGCCAGAAATCTTGATCCCTTCATCAGTGATTTGTAAACGATTTGCAGGTAATTGTGTACCGTTAAAATCAAGATAAGTATTGCTGGCAGAATTTGATGTGGTGAATGGTGGAACATGGCCATCAAAATTTGTCAGTCTGTTTGGCATCATAGAAAAGGGTATGAATAAAGTTTGTTGTTCAAAATCATAATTTAATGTAGAACGACCAATTGTAGTTGGTAGATCATTTCGACCTGTATTTTGTCCGAATGCTGCTAGATCGTTAAGAGCAGGAAACTCGTTGATTACCGTGAAATCTGTGATACCACAAAACTGAACCGAAAGTGACTTTAGATTAGGAAGTACTTTAAATGGAGCGATCGTCGTAATGTTCATATTGGAATCCATGTAAATCCGTGTTAATGATGTTAACTGAGCAATTTTAGGCAAGATATCGTCATCAATACTTGTAGAGCCTAAACTAAGATTTGTCAGTCCAGTATTGTTGCTTAAGTCAGGGAAGTTAGCACTACTTAAACTCTTCGTTTGAAGCGTGACAAAGGTTAAAGAAGATAGTTGTTCTAACGGGCTAAAATCAGTTATATTATTCGTTGTATTCATATAAATAGAACTTAAATTTGTTGCATGTTCTAATCCAGAAAGCGTACTTATTTCAGCTGAATTAAGGGAAAGATTCGTTAGACGTTCCATGTCTGCTTGAGTCAATTCACTGTCGCTAGGTAACCCTAGAGTCGATAAAATCGCTTGTTTCAAAATTGGATCAGCAATCGTGATAGTATCAGCTTTAGGAGTAATAAAGGCAACGGCTGGTTCTTCAGTAGTTTTAGAATCTGACGTTGAAACTGTGGTATCGCTCTCAACTGAAGTCGTTGATACAGTTGGCTCTTCAAAAGCAGAATTTTCTGAAGTTGTAGAAGATTTTAGCGTTGTTTCTGTCGTTTCTAAGTCTTTTTTTGTTTGAGATGGAGTTGTTTGTTCATTTGCGGATGTGCTATCTTCCGCAAAAACAAAAGACGATGTTAGAAATAACGGAGCCAATAAAGCAAAAATCATGGCTGTCTGGATCGTCTTTCTCTTATGTATTAGTGTTCTGTGCCTGTTTTTCATATGTTTTTCCTCCATGGTTCATAATAGGTGTGTGTTGATAATAAAAGAATATTATCACAAATCATTTTATCATAAAAATATGAATAAAATTCATTAATTATTTAAAAAAGTATATAATTATGTTATAAAAATCTTTTAATACTTATTTTCATGGGTTTTTGAAGTTTTTTATAATTAAATTTAAATTAAAAAATGTTCAGTTGCGGCTCGGATTAAAAAGATGACAAGATTTTGACGAGTAGCTTATAATAAAGTGAATTGATATGGAAAAGTGCACGGTCAGCGGAGTGGAACGTTATTGTTATACGCTCCCATTTAGTTTTTAGAATAAGGAGTACAAAAAATGACATTAAAACAAAAAATAATAGAGGAAAGTAAACGTTTAGGGATCGATAAAATCGGTTTTGCTTCAGCGGAACCTTTTTATGAACTAGAAGATTCGTTGAAAGAACAAAAAGAACTCGGGTTTAATTCAGGATTTGAGCATCAAGTGATCGAAGAACGGATCTATCCAGAAAAAACATTTGAAAATCCGAAAACAATTATTTCCATTGCCTTGGCTTATCCAACAAAAATTGAAGGGAAAGTACCGAGAGATGAAAAAAGAGGAATGTTCGCTCGGGCTTCTTGGGGAATTGATTATCACGATGTTTTGCGCGACCGATTAGGAAAGTTGATTGAGTTTATTCACTCGCAAGCCCAAAACTTAGAAGAAACGGAAAGTTGGCGTTTTGCCCCCCAAGTAGATACAGGAGAATTAGTGGATGTGGCGGTTGCTCAACGTGCTGGCTTAGGGTTTATTGGAAGAAATGGGTTGTTGATCACAGAAGAATTTGGTTCTTTTGTTTATTTAGGAGAAATTGTAACGAATATTGATTTTGAAGTAGATAAACCAGTCCCCTTTGGCTGTGGTGATTGTACGCGTTGTGTAACGGCATGTCCTACACAAGCACTGTTAGGCAACGGCAGTATGAACGCAAAAAAATGTTTATCTTATCAAACACAAACAAAAGAGATGATGCCAGAAGAATATCGGAAAAAAATGCATAATGTCATCTATGGCTGCGATATTTGTCAGCTGGTTTGTCCTTATAATAGAGGGAAAGACTTTCACTTTCATAAAGAAATGGAACCAGAAGTTGAAACTGTTTACCCTAAGTTAAAACCAATGTTAAGTATGTCGAATAAAGAATTTAAAACTCAGTTTGGACATCTATCAGGTTCTTGGCGAGGGAAAAAGCCACTCCAGAGAAATGCGTTGATTGCCCTAGCAAATTTAGGAGATCGAAGTGCATTGCCGGAAATTTTAGTTTGTGCAAAAGAAGATGTTCGACCTGTGATTAGGGGAACAGCGGCTTGGGCAATTGGAAAATTAGGGAACAAAGAAGCAGAAAAATGGCTCAATGTTTTAAATGAGTTGTTGGAGATAGAGCCAGAAGAAGAAGTACTAGTAGAAATAAAGAATGCAATTAAACAGCTAGAAAAGTAGGTTTTTAGTATATAGAAAAAGAGGCCGAGACAAAAGCGTTTAGCTCCGAGAAATAAGTGGGAATTCACGAAAATTGCTTTTCAAATTTTTGTGAATTTCAGCTTATTTATGAAGGAGCTGCTTTTTTCTCGCCGTTTATTCGGATTTAGAGCGCGAAACAAAACTGTTTCTTAGTTTTGTTTCGCGCTCTTTTTGATAGTCAAAGAATAATATTAAGCTTTTGCAGCTTCTTTTGGTTCGCGGCCTAAAATAGCTTGTAAAACTGTTAACACACCATATGAAGCTAAAATAGTGTAAATCAAGCTTGAATAAGTTAAGATATCGAAATCCCACGTTTTGTAAATGACTAAAACAATTGCTAAAACAATACCTGCAAGAACGTTGAAGAATGCAAACGCCCATAGATTTCCATTTTCTTTACGTGAAAGATAGTAAATTGAAAACCATAGACTCAAGACACCCCAAGCAATGCAGACTAAAATAGCTGCCCAATAAATAATAAATGCTACCACGAAGTTTCACCTCACTTTTATACATTAGTATTCTATCACGTTCTCTTTTGTTTGTCATGAAAAGACAGTGAAAAACCTAACATTCTTAACAGCTTCTCACTTGTTTTTAGTCCGTATATTCGTGTTTATAAATAGTGTTTCAACGCTGAAGAATAATCTATTTCTTTTCATTTTATTTTCTCTCTACTCCTTATTTACGTTATAATACACTTAGTAGGAGATGAAATGATGCAAACAATTGATAAAGAGAAAGCTGTATCCATGATCGAGCAAGCTGAAAAGATCACATTCTTGACAGGTGCCGGTGTTTCCACTGCTTCTGGAGTGCCTGATTATCGCTCGTTGTTCGGAATTTATACTGGAATCGAACGACCTGAATATTTGCTAAGTCAAACATGTTTACTTGAAGAACCAAAGAAATTTTATTCATTTGTGCAAACAATGTATCATCCGAACGCCAAACCAAATACCATTCACAAAAAAATGGCAGAATTGGAAAAATCTAAAAACATATGGGTTATTTCACAAAATGTAGACGGACTTCATAAGGCGGCAGGCACACAACATTTAGTTGATTTTCATGGAGATTTATATGATTGTTACTGCACAAGATGTGGACAAAAAGTTTCCGCAAAAACATATTTATTCTCTGATAGACATGATCAATGCGGTGGCCAGATTCGTCCTAATATCGTATTGTATGAAGAAGGTTTAAAAGAACAAGCAATTGCTACATCGATTGAGGCTGTTTCTAAAGCTGAATTGATCGTAATTGTAGGAACTAGTTTTCAAGTACATCCGTTTTGTTATTTGATCCATTATGCATCAGATACTTCGGAGATTTTAGTGATCAACGAATCCGCAGTTCAATTAAATAGAGAAGCTTATTTTTTAAAAGAAGATGCCGTAAAGGTTTTCGAAAATATAGTATAGAGGAGTTTTAACATGGAAGAAATAAAATCAGAACGACAAAAAATGATTGATGGCGAACTTTATTTTGCTGGTGACCCAGAGTTAGCAACCGCTCGTAAGTTTGCTAGGGAACAAATGAAGTTGATCAACAAAGAAGAAGACAGTCAAATTCGTCGTCAATTAGTGGAAGAAACATTTGGAACTACTGGTACTGGCAGTTACATTGAACCGTCGATCAGTTTTGATTATGGGTTTAATATCCATGTTGGTAAAAACTTTTATGCGAATTTTAACAGTATCTTTCTAGATATATGTCCGATTACGATTGGGGATAACTGTATGTTTGGACCAAATGTTCAATTGTATGCAGCAACGCATCCTTTGCATCCAGTCAAAAGAAATAGCGGATTGGAATACGGAAAGCCGATTACAATGGGGGATAACGTTTGGCTTGGAGGCGGCGTTGTAATCACTCCAGGTGTGACTTTAGGCGATAACGTTGTAGTAGCAGCCGGTTCAGTCGTAACAAAATCATTTCCAGATAATTGTGTGATCGGCGGCAATCCAGCGAAAATCCTCAAAGAAATCGAATTGGATGAAAAAAAACAATCTCCCTTAACCGTTCAACGAAGTAAAATCGATACGCTGGACAAAAAAATTGTCGCATTATTAGAAGAACGTATGGATGCAATAGAAGCAATCGTCACAATCAAAAAAACGGCTGATAAGCAAATCCTAGACGCATCAAGAGAGCAAGAAGTATTGGGAAAAATCGCTACTTATATTAAAAATGATGCGTATAAAGATGTGATCAAAGAAACGTATCAAGGAATTATGGATGCGTCAAAGAAGTTTCAGCAAAAGCAAATGGATTAAGAGGACAGGAGGAATCTGAATGGATGGCGTAAAAAGGCGAGAAGCGATTTTACTTGAATTAGAATCAGCAGAAAAGCCCATCAGTGCCAGTCGTTTTGCCCAAAAATTTAAAGTCAGCCGCCAAATCGTGGTTGGGGATGTTGCACTCTTAAGAGCAGCGGGATATGAAATTATCGCAACTGCTAGAGGCTATTTACTTGAATTTGAAAAGGATAAAGAGGGGATTATCCGAAAAATAGCTTGCCAACATATGCCGAATCAAACAGAAGATGAACTAATGACGATAGTATCATTAGGTGGGGAAATAATCGATGTAGTGGTGGAACATCCAATTTATGGTGAATTAACTGGGGGACTGCACATTCGTACTGAAAAAGAAGTGAAAGAGTTTGCTGAATCTTATAAAAAACGCACTGCTTCACTATTGTCTGAGCTAACTGGAGGTCTTCATTTGCATACGATACGTTGTGAAAATGAAGACATCTTTAAACAAATCAAAGAAGATTTGGCACAAAAAGGCATTTTGTACAATGGTTAATAAAAAATGAGAGAGTTGGAACTAAATATGAAAAAGTACCTTATGATTAGCTTGGGAATGTTGTTATTATTAGCGGGGTGCTCAAGTGGCGAAAACAATAGTAGTACAAGTAGTACCAGCAGTTCGGTTAGTCAAATGACAGAAAAAAGCACAAGTAATTTAGCTGTATCTGCAACAAGTGAGTCATCAAAAAATTCAAACTCTAAAGAATCGTCAACAACTGATATGAGCAACGAATACCCTTATGATGTGTCACTAGATGCGGTAAAAGCAGCAACGTTTTATAACAATGGGATGAATCTTCCTCAGGAAATCGCATTGACAGTTGAGCAAGGGAGTCAGGGAACAGCCTCATTTACTATTAAAAGTCCAGATGGAGATTTTATGACGAGCTATGCAATTTCTTATCAACAAAATCCTACAAAAACAATCCGTATTTTTTCGGCTGATACACATGAAATACGGACAGTTAAGGTGAATACTGAAATAGTATTAGGAGATCGGTTGTTTAGTGATCAAAATCGTGTGATGACGGGCAATCTGTATGTTTTTGTGAATAAAAGTGGTGGCTTGTCGTTAGCGACGCCTAATTATGCCGGAAACGTTGATGAACAGGACTCAGATGTGATGTTAGAGTATTTGCAAAACAAGTAATTTATTAACGTTTCCATAAAAAAATCTCTACCAGAATGAATAATCTTTTCTGGTAGAGATTTTTATAATTAATTTTGATGGGATGTTTTATTGTTTAATTATTTTCAGCTTCAAACTTTTCAAACGCTGACTTGATTACTTCTTTCAACGCATTAGCGGAAGCGTTCATCCGATCCATTTCAGAATCTGTCAACGGAATTTCAATAACTTGCTTGATACCTTGACGATTGATTACGGCAGGTGCACCGATGTAGATATCATTTTGCCCATATTCACCATCTAGGTAAACAGAAAGCGGAAAGACAGAATCTTCATCATCTAAAATCGCTTTTGTAATTCTAGCCAAGGCTGCTGCGATACCGTAGAATGTCGCACCTTTTTTCTCAATGATTGAATACGCTGCATCTCTTACATTGAAAAACAGGTTAACCATTGCTTCTTCATCGACATCTGGATTATTCTTAACCCATTCATAAATTTGTAAGCCGGCAACATTGGCATGAGACCAGACAGGAAACTCAGTATCGCCATGTTCGCCTAAAATATACGCATGGACATTACGAGCATCTACATCAACTAATTCAGCTATTGCTTGACGAAAACGAGCTGAATCAAGTGAAGTTCCAGAGCCGATAACGCGTTCCTTTGGAAATCCTGAGAATTTCCATGTAGAATAAGTTAAAATATCAACTGGATTGGCCGCAACTAAGAAAATCCCGGTAAATCCAGAATCAACGATAGCGGTAACGATTTGTTTGTTGATCTTTAAGTTTTTATGAACTAAATCGATTCTTGTTTCACCAGGTTTTTGCGCAGCGCCTGCCGTTAACACGACAAGATCAGCATCATGACAATCGTCATAAGTAGCTGCATAAATCTTTTTAGGAGAAGTAAATGCTAAAGCATGAGATAAATCAGCGGCATCTCCTTCTGTTTTCTTTGTATCTATATCAATAATACCAACTTCTTGAGCAATATTTTGAGTGACTAAGGCAAAAGCATAACTAGATCCGACAGCGCCATCTCCAACTAAAATTACCTTTTGGTGGTCTTTGTTTCCAACTGCTGCAGTCATGTGTATCATTCCTTTCAGATAATTGTTTTATCACAATGATAATACCATCGTTTGTGAGGTTTGTCACGTTTTTTGTTTATATAAATTGATACAGTTTTCAGAGGTGTTTCATAAGAAAAATCTTTTATGTGCGATTCTTCACTATTTCTGGTTTTTATGATTTTTTTCTTTTTTAATGGAATAAATGAAGCTTACGGCTTTTTTAAGAATTTAAATGAGTCGGAAATCGCTTGTTTTATGGTATAATTATAAAAAAACTGGGCAAGGGATACTCCTGCCCAGATATTTTGTGTTGGAGAATGAATAAAGGGTGGTAAAATAGCACCTCTTATTAAGGAGAATATAAATAGATGAAAATGATTGTCGGATTAGGTAATCCAGGAAGTAAATATCAAGAAACAAAACACAATATCGGTTTTATTACTGTGGATGAAATCGCTCACCGATACAATGCAACATTTAATAAAAGCCAATTTGAAGCAGATATTGCTGAATTTTTTATAGGAACAGAAAAAATCATGTTGGTCAAGCCCCTTACATTTATGAATGAGTCCGGCCGTTCTGTTGGTCCTTTGATGACCTATTATGGTGTAGAAGATGAAGACTTGATCGTTATTTATGATGATTTAGATCTAGAAATCGGTAAGATCCGTTTACGTGGAAAAGGCAGTGCTGGAGGGCATAATGGCATAAAAAGTTTGATAGCACATTTAGGAACAAATGTGTTTCCGAGAATCAAGATTGGTATTGGTCGCCCGATTGGCAGTAACACGGTCGTTCATCATGTATTGACAGGTTTTCCTAAAGAAAAACATGAAGAGATTTTAACAGCAGTGAAAATTGCAGCGGATGCCGCAATCTATGCTTGTGAAGGACATACGTTTGTTGATACGATGAATCAATTTAATGGCAAATAAGCAAAATAGAAAGTATAGAAGGAGGAGCCTGTTTTGAATATCATTGAACGTATTGGCGCAAGTGAATTAGCAAGAGATTGGCAAAAGCAACTAACAGGAAATACTCGCCAATTGATCACAGGTTTAGCTGGCTCTGCTAAAACACTGGTCATGACTAGTGGCTACAAAGAAAAAAATAAAAAAATCGTCGTTGCTGTCCCAAATCTTTATTATGGCAATCAGCTAGTGGAAGATTTTCGGAATATTTTATCAGATGAAGAGGTTTATCTATTTCCTGTTGATGAAGTGTTGTCTGCAGAAATGGCCTTTTCTTCACCAGAAGCTAGAGCAGAAAGAGTAGCGGCACTTAATTTTCTTTTAACAGATCAAGCAGGGATCATCGTTGTCCCTGTGGCTGGTCTAAGAAAATATTTACCAAGTAAACAAACGTGGGAACAAGCCCAACTTTACTGGGAAATTGGTGGAGAAATCGATTTAGATACTGTAGCACAGCAACTAGTTTTGATGGGGTATGAGCGCCAATCATTAGTTGGCAAGCCCGGTGATTTTAGTATTCGAGGGAGTATCGTTGATGTCTATCCATTAAATTCTGAATATCCAGTCAGAGCAGAACTATTCGATATCGAAATCGATTCTCTACGTTATTTTGAAGCAGATACCCAACGTTCTGTAAGTGCAATTGAATCGGTGACGCTCTCACCAATGACAGATCTTGTATTTTCAAAAGAAGACCTCGCCTATGGAGAAAAACAGCTAACCAAAGCTTTAGAAAAAAGAGTAGCGATCGCTAAGGATACCGCCGAAAAAGACTTCCTTCAGGATTACTTTGGTCAATTGGCAACATCTTGGAGTCAAGGAATACCTACAGATACGGCTCACTATTACACAGATTTTTTATATGAAACAAAGACAACATTATTGGATTATATTTCTGAAGATAGTTTAGTTTTTGTAGATGATTATGCTCGGATTTTAGAAGCGGAACGCGAAATAATTCGTGAAGAAAATGAATGGCAAGTGCTTAAATTAGAAGAAATGCGTGTTTTTCCAGAGCAGACATTCGGCTTGGAGTTTCATGAGCAAGTACGGAAAATGACTTTTGCGACAACGTTCTTTTCCTTATTTCAAAAAGGAATGGGCAATTTACGTTTTCAAGCGGTTCATAATTTCCAGTATCGTTCGATGCAGCAGTTCTTTGGTCAAATGCCATTATTAAAAACAGAAATGGATCGCTGGCAAAAACAAGATCAGACCGTTGTCGTTTTTGTCCCAACGAAAGAACGCAGTCAAAAAGTCGAAGAGCTGTTTCGTGATTTTGATATTTCAAGTGTAACAGCATCTTCTGATAAATTAATAGAAGGAAAAATCCAAATTGTTGAAGGTTCTTTGCAATCAGGTTTTGAATTACCTGTAGAAAAAATCGTTGCTATCACGGAAAAAGAAATTTTTCATACAACAACGAAAAAAAGAGCACGTCGTCAAACTGTTTCTAACGCAGAACGATTAAAAAGCTATAGTGATTTAAAAAATGGAGACTATGTCGTACATGCTAATCACGGTATCGGTAAATATATTGGGATGCAAACGCTAGAAGTTGATGGCGTTCACCAAGATTACATCACGATTTTATATCAAAATGATGATAAGCTATTTATTCCAGTTACTCAGCTTAATCTGATTCAAAAATTCGTAGCTTCTGAAGCAAAATCACCAAAAGTCAACAAACTAGGCGGCAGTGAATGGAGCAAAACAAAGCGTAAAGTATCTTCTAAAATTGAAGATATCGCAGATGATTTGATCCAGCTTTATGCTTCAAGAGAATCTGAAAAAGGGTATGCTTTTCCACCAGATGATGCCTATCAAAAGGAATTTGAAGATGCCTTTCCTTATAGTGAAACAGACGATCAGTTGCGTAGTACAGCTGAAATCAAACACGATATGGAAAAAACACGACCAATGGATCGACTATTGGTCGGTGATGTGGGCTACGGCAAAACAGAAGTAGCATTGCGGGCTGCATTCAAGGCTATCAACAATAATAAACAAGTGGCTTTTTTAGTCCCGACAACGATTTTAGCCCAGCAACATTACGAGACTATGTTAGATCGTTTCGAAGGTTTTCCTGTAGAAGTAGGGTTGTTGAGCCGTTTTAGAACAAAAAAGCAACAAAGTGAAACTATCGAAAAAATCAAACATGGACAAGTAGATATTGTTGTAGGAACGCATCGTTTACTTTCGCAAGATGTGAATTTTAGCGACCTTGGATTGTTGGTGATCGATGAAGAGCAACGTTTTGGCGTAAAACACAAAGAGCGTTTGAAACAATTAAGAGCGCAAGTCGATGTTTTAACACTGACCGCAACACCGATTCCTAGAACACTGCATATGTCGATGCTAGGTGTTCGTGATCTTTCAGTTATTGAAACGCCGCCGGAAAATCGTTATCCTATCCAAACGTATGTTATGGAAAACAATCCTGGTGCGATCAGAGAAGCAATCGAAAGGGAAATGGCGCGTGATGGACAAGTTTTTTATCTTTATAATCGAGTTGATACGATCGAACAAAAAGTTGAAGAAATCCAAGCGTTGGTGCCTGATGCTAGAATTGCATATGCGCATGGTCAGATGACAGAAGTTCAACTAGAAAATACCTTATTTGATTTTATTGAACGGCAATACGATGTTTTAGTTACGACAACGATCATTGAAACAGGCGTAGACATTCCCAATGCCAACACACTATTTGTAGAAAATGCCGATTATATGGGCTTATCTACGCTATATCAATTACGTGGTCGTGTTGGTCGAAGTAACCGTGTCGCATATGCCTATTTTATGTATGAACAACAGAAAATTTTAAATGAAGTCAGCGAAAAACGTTTAGAAGCAATCAAAGATTTCACTGAACTAGGTTCTGGATTTAAAATTGCGATGCGGGATTTATCGATTCGTGGGGCAGGGAATCTATTAGGTGCGCAACAACATGGCTTTATTGACTCTGTTGGTTTTGACATGTACTCACAAATGCTTTCAGAAGCAGTTGCTCGTAAACAAGGGAAGAATGTCCAAGATCAAAAAACTTCTGTTGAAATTGACTTGGGCATTGATGCGTATCTACCAACAAGTTATATTTCAGATGAGCGCCAAAAAATTGAAATATATAAACGAATTCGTCAGTTAGAAAATATGGATATGTATGATGAACTTGAAGCAGATCTACTCGATCGTTTTGGTGAATATCCAGATGAAGTGGCTCATCTATTAACGACAGGACAAATCAAAATGGATGGCGATCGTGCCTTGGTTGAAACGATCCGTAAGAGACAGCAGGAAATTACCTTTACTTTAAGTAAAATTGGGACAAAAACCTATAACGTAGAACAAATATTTGAGGCCCTATCTCAGACTCAGTTAAAAGCAGATCTTGCTGTAGATAACGAAAAGATGTCTGTTCGTTTAAAAGTGCCTAAAGATATGAAAGAAGCTGCTTGGCTGCAAGAAGTAGCATTGTTTACCACAGCGTTACGACAAGAAAAGTATAAGACAACGGCTGTTGAGTCAGAGTAAAAATTACTGGAAGCGATTCTTCCTATTTTCCAGTCTAGACTAAACGAGCCTGTTACGCTTTAAAATAGGAGGTCAATTAATGGCGCATAAAGAAATGCGGTCAATGATGCAAGGAGCAGCTATTTTAACTATTGCATCATTTATTGCCAAAGTATTGAGTGCAGTTTACCGAGTACCTTTTCAAAACTTAGTTGGTGATGAAGGGTTTTATGTCTATCAACAAGTTTACCCAATATATGGTATTGCGATGACCTTAGCGTTGTCGGGACTGCCGCAGTTTATTTCAAAAATTGTAGCAGAACAACCAGATATCAGTGGGCAGAAAAAAATTTTACAACAACTCTTTCCGTTTGTCTTTATGATTGCAGGTTTATGTTGGGCGTTTTTCTTCTTAGGAAGTCACGAAATTGCCTTTATGATGGGTGATTATCGATTAGCGTCTTTGATTCAAGTTGTTTCGTTTACGTTTTTATTGGTTCCTGTATTATCATTTTATCGTGGGAATTTTCAAGGACATTTAATGATGATTCCGAGTGCAGTTTCCCAAGTGATGGAACAACTTGTCCGGGTAGGGGTGATTTTGGTTGCAGCATACTCTTTTAGTCGATTCGGTTGGTCTGTTTATCAGACCGGAACGATCGCTATGGGCGGTGCTTTGTTCGGTGGTGTTGTTGCTGCTGGAATTCTTTGGTATTATGATCAAAAAATCCGTGTAGGTAGCTCAGCCTATCTTACGCAGTGGAAAGTTGAAAAGGGTTCAGGAAAATTATTTGGACGCTTATTAGTAGAAGGTGGAATTGTCTCTTTATACAGCGCATTTTTGATTTTCTTTCAATTGATCGATTCTTTTTTTGTTAAGAACTCTTTAGTAGCATCAGGTATTAGTGACTCTGCAGCAAAAATCGATAAAGGGGTCTATGACCGTGGGCAGCCTCTAGTTCAGTTAGGTTTAGTTGTTGCCTTAGCATTAAGCTCAAGTTTCCTACCTACATTGACAAAATATTTCACGAGCAAAGAAAAAGATCGATTCTTACAGGCAGCTAAAATCTTTTTACGGTTAACAACAGCAATTGCCGCCGCAGCCTCGATAGGTTTAACATTGTTATTGCCGTATATAAACTTTGCATTATTTAAAGATTATAAAGGGAATGGTGTGCTAGGAGTATATGTTTGTTCGATTGCATTTATGGCAGTCATTCAAGCCTACCAAAGTATTTTACAAAGCCGGAATCAATTTTTCATCTCGCTATTTTCAGCTGGGATTGGTTTGCTGGTCAAGCTTTTCTTAACAAGCTCTTTGACCTATACTTTTGGAACGCTTGGGGCAAGTGTTTCAACGATTGTTGGATTAGTAGTTACTTTATTTTTACTCATTCTCTTTTCGAAAAAGGAAATCAATCGCTATATTATAGAAAATCATTTCTTTAAAAAATTATCGATTAGTTTAGGAACAATGGGAATTGTGTTACTCTGTTACCAAGGGGTTATTGGGATAGTATTAGGAGCTGTCGAACATCGTGGGCAGGCTTTAATTATTGCAATAGTGGGTGTTTTAATTGGCGGCACAACGTTTATTTCTATTGTTATTAAAATACAGTTATTTACAATTCGGGAATGGCTGACATTACCGTTTGGAGCTAAAATATTAAGAATGAAGAGGTAAGATACATGCGTTTAGATAAATTTTTGAAAGTTTCGCGTATTATTAAAAGAAGACCTGTAGCCAAAGAAGTGGCGGATAAAGGCCGGATCCAAATCAATGGAATCTTGGCAAAATCTTCAAGTAACGTAAAAATTGGTGACCAAGTTAAGATCCAATTCGGCAATAAAATCTTAGAAATCGAAGTACTTGAACTTCGTGATTCGACGAAAAAAGAAGATGCAGAAAAGATGTATCAGGTTGTTTCAGAGAAAAGAGTCGAAAATAGTGATAATTTAGATTAGACAAGCTTCTTAGATGTTGGTATAATAAGACAGACAAACCAAAAAACGAGTGGAGCGGAAAACATGGGCAAAAAGAAAAAAGACATGGATAAAGTTGCTGCATTAGATAATGAGTATACAAAAGAACAGTATGCTGAATTTCAAAAACAGCAAAAGCAGTTGATTTTCAGGCGCCGACGTCTGGCTGTTGTTTTTCTCGTGGCGTTTGTGATTTTTATCGTTTCAGGTATCCAGCTGATGAAAGATTATCAGCAACTGAGCGCCTTCAAAACTCAGCAAGCTGAAGCAGTGGCTGAGTCGGCAGAAGCAGATAAGAAGTTAAATCGTTTAGAACAAGATGTTGCTCTTTTAAGGGATGACGATTATGTGGCGAAGTTGGCCCGCAGCCGTTATTATGTCTCTAAAGAAGGCGAACAAATCTACAACATTCCTGAGTTAGGCGGAACGACTAGCTCCAGTAATGAACAAAAATCATCAGACAGTCAATCACAGTCTCATTCATCTGAAAAACAATCAGGCGAATAACTGCAGATATAATAGGGTAAATAATAGGAGGAACATTTTTTTTATGTCAATTGAAGTAGGAGCGAAGTTGCCAGGAAAAGTGTCTGGTATCACTAATTTTGGTGCCTTCATCGATCTAGGTGAAGGAAAAACAGGGTTGGTTCACATTAGTGAAGTATCAAATGGGTTTGTAAAAGATATCCATGACGTATTGACCGTAGGGGATGAAGTAACGGTAAAAGTTACCTCAGTCGGTGATGACGGTAAAGTAGGCTTGTCTATTCGTAAAGCACAAGAACAAGCAGCAGAACCAAAACGTGAATATCAACGTCGTGATAACAATGAGCATCAAGGTAATCGTGATCGCGGAGCACGTCCAGCACCTAAAAAACAATTTACAAGAGCGCAACCAATGAATTCAAAACAAGACTTTGATTCATTAATGAGCTCATTTTTGAAAGATAGCGATGATCGTTTAACTTCATTGAAACGCAACACAGAAGGTAAACGTGGTGGACGCGGCGGACGTCGTAACTAACGAATAAATAATTGAAGCTGAGCGAAAGCTCGGCTTTTATGTTTTGGGCATTTTTTGAGGAGTCTATAAACTATGAAACAAAGAGGTGAGTAGATGTTTCAAGAATTTTACGACCATTGTAAAAGAAATGAATACTGGCTACCAAACCAAAAAATCTTATTAGCAGTTTCAGGTGGCGTCGATTCAATGGTTTTATTGGAGCTGATGCAAACTGTTGCTCAAAAAGACCACTTAGAATTGGCAGTAGCCCATATTGATCACCAGTTGCGGGTAGAGTCAAAAACGGAAGCTGCCTATTTAAAAAGCTATTGCCAAAAAAAAGAAATTTCTTACTATAGTAAAGTATGGGAACAATTAGACAAGACAAAAAATACAGAAGCTCGTGCTCGTAAGTTTCGCTATGATTTTTTTTCTGAACTCATGGCGCAAGAAGAAATCCCTACACTTTTGACGGCACACCACAGTGATGATCAAGCTGAAACGATTTTAATGAAGCTGACAAGAGGAAGTGCTCTAGCGAACCTAGTAGGAATTAGAGAAAGACAATCATTTGGAAATGGGAAGCTGATTCGTCCTTTCTTAATTTTTCCCAAAGAACGATTAGAGCAGTTCGCTAAAGAATCGGAAATCGTGTATTTTGAAGATAGCTCAAATCAGAGCGATACATATATGCGCAATCGTTTAAGGCATCAAGTTGTGCCAGTTTTAAAAAAAGAAAACGCAAAGTTTTTGCAGCATGTAGCTGATTTTAGTGAACAAATCACGTTAGCTGATGAAATTATTCAGTTGGTTATAGAACCAAAGTATGACAAATGGGTGAAAAAAACAACAAAAGGCTGGTTAGTTCAGCTATCGGAGCTAAAACAAGAAAAAAGAAGTGTACAGACTTTTTTCTTGATGAGCCTGTTTCAACGTACAATAGTACCAGAAGGCGTGGCGGTTAGTCGGATGCAGATTGAACAACTTTTGTTATTGCTCAACCAACCAGCCCCTCAGTTATCCATGGATTTTGAGCAAGGATGGCAAGTTATGAAAGAGTATAACACCTTCTATCTGAAAAAAAATGAATTAACTCAGAGAGAAAATCTCTTTCAGTTGAATGGAAACGATCACGTCTTTCTTTCTGAAAAGGAATGGCTGGGGATGGAAACGGCAGGAAAAAAGATTGAACCACCTGAATCAGTAAAAGACTGGACAGAGATTTCTTTGCTTATAACTGAGCAGACGCCTTTGCCAATAACGGTTCGTCATCGGCAAGACGGAGACAGGATTTCGCTAACGCCAAGTTTAACCAAACGATTAAACCGTCTTTTCATTGACCAAAAAATCCCTAATTTAATCAGAGATCAGGCTTGGGTCATTCTTTCAGCTGAGGATAAGATTATTTGGGTTCCAAAATTTGCAAATTCATATTTGAGTATTCCTAAAGAAACTGATAAAATACTCTACAGGCTCCTTTATAAAATAAAAGAGTAAAGTCTAAAAATTACTTTTATTCAAAGAAGCAAATAGCATAAAATAATAACTAAAGATCTCAAAGGAAAAAGAGTACCGTTACTTTTACGAATTTATTCATTTAGAAGTAAGAGGTACTAAACTAGCGTTTCGATCACATCTAATTCTAAATGTTCAATCATAAAGAGTTAAAGGTCGGACCTAAAAGGAAAGGGAGAGCAATATGTTAGAGAACGATATTAAACAAGTCTTGATCACGAAAGAACAAATTCTTGAAAAATCAACTGAACTTGGTAAACAACTAACAGAAGATTACAAGGACAAAAATCCTTTAGTAATCGGTATTTTGAAAGGTGCCATACCGTTTATGGCTGATATCACACGCTGTATTGATACTCATTTGGAAATGGATTTTATGGCCGTATCAAGTTACGGAAATGCCACAGTGTCTTCAGGTGAAGTAAAAATCATCAAGGATTTGGATACAAATGTTGAAGGTCGTGACATCTTGATTGTAGAAGATATAATCGATAGTGGGCGTACATTGGCTTATCTAGTGGATCTTTTTAAATACAGAAAAGCAGCATCTGTGAAGATCGTCACGCTGTTAGATAAACCAGAAGGACGTGTCGTTGATATCATTGCAGATTATGTTGGGTTTGATGTACCAAATGAATTTGTTGTAGGTTATGGTTTGGATTATGCAGAAGCGTACCGTAATCTTCCTTATGTAGGCGTATTGAAACCTGAAATATACGAATCAAATTAATATCTCTCTTAGATTTAGTTATGTTACAATGTAAAGGTCAGAATTGATAAAAAATAAAACGTAAAATTGAATTACGCGCAGTAGTCAAAGGAGGACAGGCATGAATAAAAAGAATAGTGGCATGAAAAATGGCCTTTATTATGTATTGCTGATTTTGGCGATGGTCATGGTTGTTTATTTCATTTTTGGAAATAACAATCCTCAGTCACCAGATATCGAATACTCAACCTTCAGCACTCAGTTAGAAGAAGGTAAAGTGAAAGAACTGACGATCCAACCAACTAATGGTGTATACAAGATCACAGGTCAGTACAAAGCAAAACAAGAAATCAAAAACACTGGCGGTCTTTCTTTATGGGGATCAACAGAAGTTTCTACAAAAGCATTTACGACGATTGTCTTACCAAGTGATATCACATTATCTGGTATCCAAGATATGGCTAAGGACAACAATGTGAAACTTACAGTGAAAGAACAATCATCAAGCGGTGCTTGGCTTTCTATCTTATTTAGTTTCTTACCGATCGTATTGTTCATCTTCTTATTCTATATGATGATGGGACAACAAGGCGGCGGTGGCGGTGGTGGCGGCCGTGTCATGAACTTTGGTAAATCAAAAGCCAAAGAAGCAGACAAAAAAGCGAACCGTGTACGCTTCTCTGATGTAGCAGGAGCGGAAGAAGAAAAACAAGAATTAGTCGAAGTGGTCGAATTCTTAAAAGATCCTCGCCGTTTCGTTGAATTAGGTGCCCGCATTCCAGCAGGTGTTCTATTAGAAGGACCTCCAGGGACTGGTAAAACTTTACTTGCTAAAGCCGTTGCCGGTGAAGCAGGCGTGCCGTTCTATTCTATCTCAGGTTCAGACTTCGTTGAAATGTTTGTCGGTGTCGGTGCAAGCCGTGTTCGTGATCTATTTGAAACAGCGAAGAAAAATGCACCCGCAATTATCTTCATCGATGAAATCGATGCAGTTGGTCGTCAACGTGGTGCTGGTATGGGCGGCGGACACGATGAACGTGAACAGACCCTAAACCAATTACTTGTTGAAATGGATGGATTTGATGGCAACGAGGGCGTAATCGTCGTAGCTGCAACAAACCGTTCAGACGTGTTAGACCCAGCGTTATTGCGCCCAGGTCGTTTTGACCGCCAAATTTTAGTTGGCCGTCCGGATGTGAAAGGCCGTGAAGCAATCCTTAAAGTTCATGCCCGTAACAAACCATTAGCAGACGACGTTGATTTGAAAGTCGTGGCACAACAAACACCAGGTTTTGCTGGTGCTGATTTAGAAAACGTATTGAATGAAGCTGCATTAGTTGCTGCTCGTCGCAACAAGAAGAAAATCGATGCATCCGATGTGGATGAAGCAGAAGATCGCGTTATTGCAGGACCTGCGAAAAAAGATCGTGTTATCAATAAAAAAGAACGCGAAATGGTTGCTTACCACGAAGCTGGACATACAATTGTTGGTTTAGTATTAAGCCGTGCTCGTATCGTTCATAAAGTAACGATCATTCCTCGTGGACGTGCTGGCGGTTACATGATCGCTTTACCAAAAGAGGATCAATTCTTGATGACTAAAGAAGATATGTTTGAACAAATCGTTGGATTACTTGGTGGACGTACAGCAGAAGAAATTATTTTCAATGTACAATCAACAGGCGCGTCTAATGACTTTGAACAAGCAACAGGCATTGCCCGTAGTATGGTAACGGAATATGGAATGAGCGACAAATTAGGTCCAGTTCAATATGAAGGAAACCACCAAGTCTTTGTTGGTCGTGACTATGGTCAAACAAAAGCTTATTCAGAACAAGTTGCTTTTGAGATCGACCAAGAAGTTCGTCGTATCTTGATGGAAGCACACGATAAAGCGCGTGAAATCATTGAGTCACATCGTGCACAACACAAACTGATTGCTGAAAAACTATTAGAGTATGAAACATTAGATGCTCGCAGTATCAAATCATTGTTTGAAGAAGGTGTTATGCCTCAAGACGTTATCGATAGCCAATTCCCTAGTGAAAAAGCACAAACGTTTGAAGAAGCAAAACGTGCATTAGAAGAAAAAGATGCGCAAAGACAAGCCGAAGAAAAACAAGATTTTGAAGAAGCAAAACAAGAATTACATGACGAAGCTGAAGAAGTAAAAGCGGACAGTGAAAAAACAGAAGAAAAAGTTCAATCAGAAGTTAAATCTGATGATGAGCATAAAAATGATTCTGAATATGACCGTAATAATTTTGATGATCGTTACAAATAGAACGAAAAGAGCATCCCTCCTTTGGGGGTGCTCTTTTCTTGAAGTTGAAATTATTTAGTTGAAAAAATAGGTAAATCCTAGTATTATCTGATAATGAGTCAGAATTAGTACCAAGTGAGAAGAGGGAAATGAAAATGGAAGATTACTTAGTAAAAGCACTATGTTATGAAGGATCAATTCGCGCATACGCTGTCTGCGCAACTAATACAATCTCAGAAGCACAAAAACGTCATGATACATGGAGCTCGTCAACCGCAGCGCTAGGGAGAACGATGGTGGGGGCATTATTGCTCGGTGCAACTTTAAAAGGTGAAGATAAATTAACAGTTAAGGTTCAAGGGAACGGACCAGCCGGTAGCATTATTGTTGATAGTGATGGTAGTGGAAACACGAAAGGCTACATAAAAAATCCTCACGTAAGTTTAACGCTAAATGAAAGTGGTAAAATCGATGTCCGTGGAGCTGTTGGAACAGAAGGTATTTTCACTGTTATCAAAGATTTAGGCTTGAAAGAAACATTTTCAGGGCAAACGCCAATCGTTTCTGGTGAAATCGGTGAAGATTTCACTTATTTCATGGCTGTTTCCGAGCAAATACCATCAGCAATCGGCTTAAGTGTTTTAGTTGATACAGACGAAAGTGTCAAGGCAGCTGGTGGGTTTATGATTCAAGTGATGCCAGGAGCAGATGAAAAAACGATTGATTTTATTGAACAACGTTTGCAAGAAGTACCAATGATTTCCCGTTTGATCGATGAAGGCGAATCACCTGAAGGAATATTAGAACGCCTACTTGGGAAAGATCAAATCGATATCTTAGAAAAAATGCCGGTTCAATTCGAATGTAACTGCTCAAAAGAAAAATTTGGCACAGCAATCATTGCCGTTGGTTTAGATGAAATCAATGCAATGATTGAAGAAGATCATGGGGCAGAAGCTGTTTGTCAATTCTGTGGCAACAAATATCATTATAGTGAAGAAGATTTAATTGGACTACGCGATGAAGCAATCCAAAATACTCGTGAAAAGTAGGAGAGAAGCGCTATGTGGAAAATAGGAAATATTGAAATTCCGAATCGCGTTGTAGTGGCACCAATGGCTGGTATTAGTAACGCTGCTTTTCGTGTGACAGTGAAAGAGTTTGGTGCAGGTCTTGTTGTCTGTGAAATGATCAGTGATAAAGGAATCCAGCAAAGAAATAAAAAAACGTTGGACATGCTTTATATAGATGAGCGAGAATATCCGCTGAGCGTGCAGATTTTCGGTGGAGATAAAGAAAATTTAGTTGAAGCTGCAAAATTTGTAGAAGAAAACACCGAAGCTGCAATTATCGATATCAATATGGGGTGTCCTGTAAACAAAGTGATCAAAGCCGAAGCAGGAGCGAAATGGCTGTTAGATCCGAATAAAGTATATGAAATGGTAGATGCCGTTTCTTCTGCCATAGATTTGCCAGTCACTGTTAAAATGAGAACTGGCTGGGATGAAGACCACTTATTCGCAGTTGAAAATGCATTGGCAGCTGAAAAAGCAGGGGCATCTGCTATCGCAATGCATGGTCGTACGAGAGTTCAAATGTATGAGGGTCAAGCGAATTGGGATGTTTTAAAAGAAGTGAAACAACATCTAACGATTCCTTTCATGGGAAATGGCGATGTTCGTACACCAGAAGATGCCAAACGTATGTTGGACTATGTAGGGGCAGATGGTGTCATGATTGGCAGAGCTGCTTTGGGAAATCCTTGGATGATTCAACGTACCAAACAGTATCTGGAAACAGGGGAACTGATACCTGAACCAACCCCGCACGAAAAAATCGAAACAGCTAAAATCCATCTACAACGTTTAGTCGATTTAAAAGGCGAAAAAATCGCGACTAGAGAATTTCGTCAACATGCTTCATACTACCTAAAAGGAATTCCACGTGCTGCTAAGGTAAAAGTGGCAATCAATCAAGCAGAGACCCAACAAGCCATGGTGGATTTGATGAATGCATTTGAAGAAAAGGCAGAAAAACACGCAGAAAAAGAAAAAATCGAAACAATCTAATAAAAAAAGCAGGCTGAAACAGAAATTCGGCTTGCTTTTTTTTGTTTCAATGTGGCATTATAGGGGTATGTGATTTCAGAATGGAGGAAATACAGTGGCAGATGAACAACAAGCGCACCCAGAAGATCTAAACGATCAAATGCTTGTGCGTCGTGAAAAAATGGAAAACTTACGTGAAGAAGGGATCGATCCTTTCGGGAAGCGTTTTGACCGAACACATAATTCTAAAGAATTACATGAACAATTTGACCAACACTCAAAAGAAGAGTTAAATGAAATGGATTTATCTGCAAGCGTTGCTGGTCGTATGATGACAAAACGCGGCAAAGGTAAAGCTGGATTTGCCCATTTACAAGACCGTGAAGGACAACTTCAAATTTATGTGCGAAAAGATCAAGTCGGTGATGAAGCATACGAACTATTTAAACATGCTGATCTAGGCGATTTTTTTGGCGTAACTGGACAAATCATGAAAACAGATACAGGTGAAGTGACTGTTAAAGCGAAAACAATCGTACTATTAACTAAAGCATTGCGCCCATTACCAGATAAATACCATGGCTTAACAAATATTGAACAACGTTACCGTCAACGCTATTTAGACTTGATTAGTAACAAAGATAGTTTTGATCGTTTTATGAAACGCAGTCAAATCATTAGTGAAATTCGTCGTTATCTTGATAGTAATGGTTATGTAGAAGTAGAAACCCCTGTCTTGCACAATGACGCTGGTGGTGCTGCAGCACGTCCATTTATCACGCATCATAATGCATTGGATATGGATTTATATTTACGAATCGCTTTAGAGCTACATTTGAAACGATTGATCGTCGGCGGCATGGAGAAAGTCTATGAAATCGGTCGAGTATTCCGTAATGAAGGAATCGATACAACGCATAACCCTGAATTTACTATGTTAGAAGCGTATACCGCATATACAGATTATAAAGATGTAATGGACTTGACTGAAGGAATTATCCGTAACGCCGCTGAAAAAGTCTTGGGAACAACGACTATCACATATGATGGTAACGAAGTTGACCTAGGATCTGAATTTAAACGTGTGCATATGGTTGATGCAATTAAAGAACAGACTGGTGTGGACTTCTGGCAAGAAATGACTGTCGAAGAGGCACGGGCTTTAGCGAAAGAACATAATGTGGAAATCAATAATAATATGGCAGTTGGGCATATTTTAAATGAGTTCTTTGAAACGTTTGTCGAAGAAACACTGCAACAACCAACATTTGTCTATGGACATCCAGTAGAAGTATCTCCTTTAGCGAAGAAAAATCCAGAAGATGATCGCTTTACAGATCGTTTTGAACTATTTATAGTAGGAAAAGAATTTGCTAACGCATTTACTGAGTTAAATGACCCAATTGATCAACGTGAACGATTTGAAGATCAAGAAAAAGAGCGTGAACAAGGAAATGATGAAGCTCATGGTGTAGATGAAGATTTTATTGAAGCTTTAGAATATGGATTGCCGCCAACTGGTGGTTTAGGAATCGGAATCGATCGCTTAGTTATGCTTTTAACAGATGCTCAATCAATTCGCGATGTCCTATTATTCCCAACAATGAGATAAAAAGTGAAAGAGTAGATTATTTGTTGATAATCTACTCTTTTTATTTTTTTGAAAAATGACATAAAAACTCATGGGAATATACTGATTAAAGAGGAAAAAACGAACAATAAAGAACAAAAGTAATAAAACAATCGGTAACGAAAAAAAGTTTCAAAAAAGTGCAAATTTTAGTTGACCTGAGCCCGTAAACTTGGTATATTATATCTTGTCGCAAGGCACTGATGTAACACGCCAAACGATCACATAACATAACAAACCAAGTTTGAAAAAAACTTTGGGAATCAGCGAGAAAGTTGTTGACAAACGACGAATGACCTGATAAACTAGTGAAGTTGTCGCAGAAACGAGTGGCAACCAACTAAAATAGAATAACAATTCAAGTTTGAAAAAACTTGAAAAATCAGCGAGAAAGTTATTGACAAACAACGAGTAACCTGATAAACTAATGAAGTTGTCACGAAATATTCGATAACATCAAGCAGAAAAAAACTTTGAAACTTTTTTTAAAAAAGTGTTGACATCGAATCGAAGATTTGATATGATATAAAAGTTGCTGCGAGGTAACACGGTAGACCTTTGAAAACTGAACAAAGTAAGACGAACCAAATGTGTAGGTTGTTTTTACAACGGTAAAAACAAACAACAATTTTTAACAAAGCGAAGCAATATGCTAGCAAACAAATGAGCTTAACAATCTTCGGATTGTGTTCAACTTTTATTATGAGAGTTTGATCCTGGCTCAGGACGAACGCTGGCGGCGTGCCTAATACATGCAAGTCGAACGCTTCTTTTCTACCGAGCGCTTGCACTCAATTGAAAAGAGGAGTGGCGGACGGGTGAGTAACACGTGGGTAACCTACCCATCAGAGGGGGATAACACTTGGAAACAGGTGCTAATACCGCATAATAGTCGACACCGCATGGTGTTGATTTGAAAGACGCTTTCGGGTGTCACTGATGGATGGACCCGCGGTGCATTAGCTAGTTGGTGAGGTAACGGCTCACCAAGGCCATGATGCATAGCCGACCTGAGAGGGTGATCGGCCACACTGGGACTGAGACACGGCCCAGACTCCTACGGGAGGCAGCAGTAGGGAATCTTCGGCAATGGACGAAAGTCTGACCGAGCAACGCCGCGTGAGTGAAGAAGGTTTTCGGATCGTAAAACTCTGTTGTTAGAGAAGAACAAGTAGGAGAGTAACTGCTCTTACCTTGACGGTATCTAACCAGAAAGCCACGGCTAACTACGTGCCAGCAGCCGCGGTAATACGTAGGTGGCAAGCGTTGTCCGGATTTATTGGGCGTAAAGCGAGCGCAGGCGGTTTCTTAAGTCTGATGTGAAAGCCCCCGGCTCAACCGGGGAGGGTCATTGGAAACTGGGAGACTTGAGTGCAGAAGAGGAGAGTGGAATTCCATGTGTAGCGGTGAAATGCGTAGATATATGGAGGAACACCAGTGGCGAAGGCGACTCTCTGGTCTGCAACTGACGCTGAGGCTCGAAAGCGTGGGGAGCAAACAGGATTAGATACCCTGGTAGTCCACGCCGTAAACGATGAGTGCTAAGTGTTGGAGGGTTTCCGCCCTTCAGTGCTGCAGCTAACGCATTAAGCACTCCGCCTGGGGAGTACGACCGCAAGGTTGAAACTCAAAGGAATTGACGGGGGCCCGCACAAGCGGTGGAGCATGTGGTTTAATTCGAAGCAACGCGAAGAACCTTACCAGGTCTTGACATCCTTTGACCACTCTAGAGATAGAGCTTTCCCTTCGGGGACAAAGTGACAGGTGGTGCATGGTTGTCGTCAGCTCGTGTCGTGAGATGTTGGGTTAAGTCCCGCAACGAGCGCAACCCTTATTGTTAGTTGCCATCATTCAGTTGGGCACTCTAGCGAGACTGCCGGTGACAAACCGGAGGAAGGTGGGGATGACGTCAAATCATCATGCCCCTTATGACCTGGGCTACACACGTGCTACAATGGGAAGTACAACGAGTCGCTAGGCCGCGAGGTCATGCAAATCTCTTAAAGCTTCTCTCAGTTCGGATTGTAGGCTGCAACTCGCCTACATGAAGCCGGAATCGCTAGTAATCGCGGATCAGCACGCCGCGGTGAATACGTTCCCGGGCCTTGTACACACCGCCCGTCACACCACGAAAGTTTGTAACACCCGAAGTCGGTGAGGTAACCCTTGTGGAGCCAGCCGCCTAAGGTGGGATAGATGATTGGGGTGAAGTCGTAACAAGGTAGCCGTATCGGAAGGTGCGGCTGGATCACCTCCTTTCTAAGGAATATTACGGAAACTTACACATTCGTCGACACTTTGTTCAGTTTTGAGAGGTTTACTCTTATAAGTGAAAGGTAATCATCTGATTTTCTTTCTTATTTATATGATTCTCTCAAACGAATTGTTCATTGAAAACTGGATATTGAAGTAAAAAAGTAATCAAAACAAACCGAGAACACCGCGTTGAATGAGTTTTTTAATTAAAATAGTTCGAAGCTTATTTTATTGGTCACGCCTCTATCGCTAGAGAAACGAACCAAACAAAACCGATCGTAAGATCGTAAGGTTAAGTGAATAAGGGCGCACGGTGGATGCCTTGGCATTAGGAGCCGATGAAGGACGGGACTAACACCGATATGCTTTGGGGAGCTGTAAGTGAGCTATGATCCAGAGATTTCCGAATGGGGAAACCCAGCATCTTTTATAGGATGTTACTTTCCAGTGAATACATAGCTGGTTAGAGGTAGACGCAGAGAACTGAAACATCTAAGTACCTGCAGGAAGAGAAAGAAAATTCGATTCCCTGAGTAGCGGCGAGCGAAACGGGAAGAGCCCAAACCAACAAGCTTGCTTGTTGGGGTTGTAGGACTCCGTTGTGGTAGTCTGTCAAGATAGTCGAAGAACCTGGAAAGGTTCGCCAAAGTGGGTAATAGCCCCGTAGACGAAATGTTGGCAACACCTAGGAGGATCCTGAGTACGGCGGAACACGAGAAATTCCGTCGGAATCCGCGGGGACCATCCCGCAAGGCTAAATACTCCCTAATGACCGATAGTGAACCAGTACCGTGAGGGAAAGGTGAAAAGCACCCCGGAAGGGGAGTGAAATAGATCCTGAAACCGTGTGCCTACAACAAGTCAAAGCCCGTTAATGGGTAATGGCGTGCCTTTTGTAGAATGAACCGGCGAGTTACGATTGCATGCGAGGTTAAGGTGAAGAGCCGGAGCCGT